>QCWH01000040.1 GCA_003149565.1 Marivita sp. XM-24bin2
GTGTGTCGGACCTATGATCTCTCCCCTCATCTGTCCCAAGCGTGCTGGACAATCCGCCCGCCAACAGCAAGTGTCAGCGCAAACTTCAAACAGGAGACACCCCATGATCGAACGCCAGGAAATCGGCCAGCGGATGAGCAAGATCGTCAAACACAACGGCACCGTCTATCTCTGTGGCCAGGTGGGCGCAGGAGACAGCGTCACCGAACAGACGCAGGACTGCCTCGCCCGCGTCGATGCGCTTCTGAAACAGGCCGGATCATCCCGCGAACAGATCCTGCAAGCCATCATCTGGGTTGCCGACATGGCCGATTTCGCTGAAATGAATGCGGTCTGGGATGCGTGGGTACCCGAAGGCCACGCCCCCGCCCGCGCCTGTGGGGAGGCCAAATTGGCCCGCCCCGAGCTTAAAGTCGAAGTGATCGTGACTGCCGCTTACGAATAAAGCCCGGCCGTCCGCGCCCGCAACTGCACCAGCGCCAGCACCGTATCGATTGTCGGTGTTGGCACGCCCACCACGCGGCCCAATTCCTGCACTGATCCGACCAACGCGTCGATCTCCATTGGACGGCCCTGATCCAGATCCTGCAGCATTGACGTCCGGTGCGCGCCGACAGCTGCCCCGCCGTCGATCCGCCGCTCCACATCAATCGGGAACTTCACCCCCAGCGCCTCGGCAATCTCCTGCGCCTCAAGCATCATGCCCTTTGCCACCGAACGCGTGCCCGGATCGGTACAAAGCACATCCAGCGTCGCATGGGTCAGCGCCGAAATCGGATTGAACGACAGGTTGCCCCAAAGCTTCACCCAAATCTCGTCCCGCAGACGCGGCCGCACCGGTGCCTTGAGCCCGGCCGAGCTCAAGGCCTGCGACAACGCCGTCGCGCGCTCCGACTTCGACCCGTCCGGCTCCCCCAATGAAAAGCGGTTGCCCTCGATATGCTTGACCACGCCCGGCTCGATCACTTCCGCGGCCGGATAGACAACGCAGCCCAGCACCCGGTCCGGCCCGAAACCGTCCCATTGCGCATTGCCCGGATCGACCGACTCCAACCGCGTGCCTTCATGTTCGCCACCGATCTTGTGGAAATACCACCACGGCACCCCGTTCACGCCAGACACGATCGTGGTGTTCGGCCCGATGAGTGGCTGCATCTTGTCGACAATCGGCGGCACCGAATGCGCCTTGAGCGTGACGATGATGTAATCCTGAACTCCAAGGTCGGCCGGATTGTCCGAGGCGGTCACCGAGACAACCGTCTCCTCGCCACCCTCTTCGATCAGCTTCAATCCGTTGGCTTTCATCGCCGCAAGATGCGGCCCGCGTGCCACAAGGCTCACATCTGCCCCGGCCTGGGCCAGCTTCACACCCATATAGCCGCCGATGGCGCCCGCTCCGAATACGCAAATCTTCATTGCTCACCCCAAAACGATTCGCTGATGGTCTGCGAACCGCTCCTCCTTCATCTTGCAAAAAACACCCGCCGGAGGCTCCCGCAGGAGCCACCCGGCACTTCACGCGGACCTGAGATCAAGCCGGCTCCACAAGCCCCAGCTTCTCGGCCAGACCGATGCGCTGCATCTTCCCGGTGGCGCCTTTGGGAATCTCGTCAAGAATGATCACCTTGCGCGGCACCTTGAAATCCGCCATGCGGCTTGCCGCGAAATCGCGGATCTCACGGTCGGTCGCCTCGGTGCCGTCCTTCAGCACAACTGCAGCGGCCACCTCTTCACCCAGTTTCGGATGCGGCAAGGCAAACGTCACCACCTGCGCAATCGCCGGGTGATCCAGAAGAACGCCATCCACCTCGAGCGGCGAGACCTTCTCGCCGCCGCGATTGATGATTTCCTTCAATCGCCCGGTGAGATGCAGGAACCCGTCCTCGTCAAACGCGCCCTGATCGCCGGTGCGGAACCAGCGCTTGCCATCGGCCTCAAAAAAGTTCTTTGCGTTTGCATCGGGGTTGCTCTCGTAGCCCGGTGTCACGTTCGGGCCGGAAATCACGACCTCGCCGGTGCCGTCGATCAGCCGGTTCTCGGTCTCATGCGCCACGCGCACTTCGGGGCCAGCGGCCACACCCACCGCACCGGGCTTCTGCCGGTCGAACGGGTTGCAGCACATCTGGTGCGCGGCTTCGGTCATGCCATAAGCCTCGATCACCGGTGCGTTGAAGGTCTCGCGCAACTGCTCCATCACCTGTGCCGGCAAAGACGCCGAGGACGACCGCAGGAAGCGCAGCGGCACCTCCGCGATCACATCCGCGTTGCGGCCCGCGCGCGTCAGGATGGCCTGATGCATGGTCGGCACAGCGGTGTACCATGTGGGCGTCGCATCGCGCATCCAGCCAAAGAAGCGCAGCGCGTCAAATCCCGGCGCGCACCAGATCGACGCGCCCACGGACAAAGATGCCGACACCGCGGCAATCAGACCGTGAATGTGGAACAACGGCATAACGTTGAGGCAGCGATCCTCTGCCGTCAAATTCAGCGACGCCGCGATGTTATG
Organism: Marivita sp. XM-24bin2; assembly: GCA_003149565.1. Classification (GTDB taxonomy): domain Bacteria; phylum Pseudomonadota; class Alphaproteobacteria; order Rhodobacterales; family Rhodobacteraceae; genus Marivita. Next base: position 2,507 of record QCWH01000040.1, read on the forward strand.
TGCCGACGCGGCCACGTTCGACTGCAAGAGCGGCACGATCTTGGGCCGCGACGTAGTGCCGGACGTGTGCAGAATAAGCGCAACGTCGTCATCCGTCGGATCGCTGGCAGGCAGGGCATCACCTATCGCGCCATCCGCCGACAAAGTGAACGATCCGGCGGGCGCGCCTTCGGCCACAACCGTACGCAGCACCATCAGGCCCAAGGACTGCGCCGCAGCCAATGCCGGGCCATCATAGCCGTCCGCCAGGACAATCGCCTTGGCTCCAAGGTCCTCAAGGTAAAACTTGTACTCATCCTCGCGATAGGCCGGGTTCAGCGGGGCCGTGGTCGCCGCCTGGGCGATGGTCACAAAGGCCGCCGCCATTTCCGGCCCGTTCGGCAGCACGATCGCCACCCGGTCGCTCGGCCCGATCCCAAAGCCCCGCAGGCTTGCGCTCACCTCCGCCGACAAGTCCCGAAGCCCGCCATAGCTGAGCCAGTCCCGTCCCGGTGCCCCCAATGCCTTTGCATCAGACGCGTGTCCCTCCAGCAGTGCCTTGACGTTTGTAGCCATTGCCCTGTCCCTTCTTAGTCAGTCTGTTTTCAGTTTATTCCGCCGGAGCAATGCTCCGAGCGCCACCCTTGCGCAGATACTTAACGAGCGGGAGCACAAAGAAAAGCGCTGCGAGCGCAATAAATGTCCCTGACAGCGGTCTTTCGACAAACGCAAAGATGTTGCCCTGCTCCGCAATCAATGTCTGACGGAAGCTTTTTTCCATCAACGGACCCAGCACGAGGGCCAGAACCAGCGGTGCCAGCGGATAGTCTGCCTTGCGCAGGAGATAGCCCGCGACACCAAAGCCGGCGATCAGCCAGACGTCGTGCATTTTCTGGCTTGGTGCGAAGCCACCAACGATGCACAGCACCATGACCAGCGCGCAAAGTACGGTAAACGGCATCCGCAAAGCCCAGACAAAGAGCGGGATCAGCGCGATATTGATTGCAACGGCGGCGAAGTTGGCCGTGTAGAGAGACGAGATCAGCCCCCAGACGAACTCTGGCTGTTCGATAAACAGCATCGGCCCCGGCATAAGTCCCCACATCACCATGCCGCCAAGCAGCAGCGCTGTCGTCGGTGAGCCGGGAATACCCAAGGTCAACATCGGCAAAAGCGACCCGGTCGATGCGGCGTTGTTCGCGGTTTCCGGCGCGGCAACGCCTTCGAGATTGCCCTTGCCAAAGCTTGCAGGCGTTTTGGACGTCGAGCGCGCAATGCCATAGGCCATCAAAGCCGCCGGTGTCGCGCCCGCAGCGGGCAGCATACCCACGAAGAACCCGAGGAACGATCCAAGGCTCATCGTCCGCCACATCCGGTTCATGGTCCGAATGCCATCCACCAGATCCCGCAAAGTGATCCGCGCGGGTGTCACTTGCGGCGCGGTGCGCGAGCTTTCGATTGTGTAGAGGATTTCCCCGATGCCGTAGACCCCAATGGCCAGAACGAGGAAGCTGATGCCAGAGTAGAACCCGGGCAGATCGCCAAAGATCAGACGCGGCTGTCCGGAAATGAGGTCAAGCCCGACGGTGCTCAGCACAAGGCCAAGGCAGATCATGATGATGGTCTTCAGCTTGTCGTCACCACCAAGCCCAACAAAGGTGGTGAAGGCCATCAGCACCAACGCAAATTCCTCGGCCGGACCAAAGGCCAAAGCCAGATCAGCCAGCGGCACCGCAAATAGTGTGAACAACACGACCGAGATTGTACCGCCGATGAACGACGCCACTGCAGCGGCGATCAGGGCCAGACCAGCCTTGCCCTGCTGCGCCAGAGGCCTGCCATCAAACGTGGTCGCCACCGCTGTTGAAGCCCCGGGGATGCCCAGCAGGATTGATGAAATCGCCCCCCCATACATCGCCCCGTAATAGATGGCGCAAAGTAGAATGATCGCCGAGCTTGGCGGCACGATAAAGGTCAGAGGCAACACAATCGCCACCCCGTTGACCGAGCCAAGCCCTGGCATGGCCCCGATAAACAGCCCGGCGGTCACGCCAAGCAACACGATCATGAGATTGAGCGGAGAAAGAGAGGTCGCAAAACCGTCCGCGAGAAGTGCAAGAGTATCCATGTCTCAGCCTCCGATCAGAAGAACATTGCGTAAAGCGGGAAGAACAACGGCTCTGTCACCCCTTTTGGCAACAGGATCTTCAATGTCGCTTCAAAGAAGAAGAACAGGAACACCGGCGTGCCCAAAGTCAGGATACCGGTCAGCAACCAGCCATGACGGCCGTAAATCTTCAGGTACCAGAAGATGAAAAGCGGCAGGGCAACATAGGCACCCACCAAAGGAATAAGTGCGATGGTCACAAAAAGCGCGATCACAACCGCGATCACGCTGCGCAGCATCTGGCTGTCAAAGAAATGCTGAGACGACTTTTCCTGTCCAAGGCTCCGAACCAGAACGCCTCCCGCCGACAGCAACATGATCAACGACAACCAGAACGGAAAGGCTCCGCCTCCCGGTCCACCTGTCATGCCATTCCACCCGATCGGCAAAGCCGTGGCATGCCACATGAAATAAGCGGATAACGCCATGATGGCGATGGCGATCACTCTGTCCGCAACAAGCATCGCAGTCTCCCCAGTGTTGTATGGTCTGTCCGGATCACCCTATCCGGATGGTCAAAAAGGGCCGGGGGAAAATGCCCCCCGGCCACTCTCTTTGGCTCTCAACAAGGCCGGCTTACGAAGAACCGTCGCCTTCCATGTCAGCAAGGATGGCGGCGTGCTTGTCACGCTCTTCGATGAAGTAGGCCTGAAGCTCATCCCCGGTCAGGAAGTCCGCGATGAGTGCCTTGTCCTTGGTGTAGGTCTGCCACTCTTCGGTCTCGGCAAGCTTCTGGAACATCTCGGTATAGTAGGTGACCGCCTCAGCCGGCATGTCCTTGGGTGCCACGAAAGACCGCTGCATCCAGTAGACGATGTCATGGCCCAGTTCGCGCGCTGTCGGCACGTCAGGGAACACCTCAAGCCGCTCTGGCGTGAACGCTGCGATCGGGCGGGATTTGCCGGCCTGCCAGAAACCCATTTGCTCGGACGGGTTGTTCACGGTGCTGTCGATATGACCGCCAACAAGGTTCTTGGCCACATCACCGCCCCCTTTGAAGGGCACGTAGGTCACCTTGATGTCGAATTCTTTTTCCAGCATCGCAGTCACAAGGCTGTCTTCCTGACCGGTGCCGGTGCCACCCATTTTCCACTCGCCACCCGAGGCTTTCACGGCAGCGACCCAGTCGTCCATCGTCTGAATGTCGCTGTCGGCGTTGACCCACAGCACGAACGTATCAAGGGCCATGCGGGCAATCGGCGTAAACTCTTCGATATCCACACCGATATCGGTGCGCAGCGGCGTCGTGTAATAGCTGTTGAGCGTCGCCATGATCTTGTGGGCGTCGCCAGCGTTGTCCTTCAGATAACGCAGCGCTTCCGCGCCCGAGCCGCCCCCCTTGTTCACCGGAAGGATTGGCATCGAAGACAGCTTTTCTTTCTGAATGATCGACTGGAACAGGCGCGCCAGACGGTCTGCACCGCCGCCCTGCCCGGCCATGATAACCATTTCAACCGGCTTTTGCGGCTTCCAATTCTCCGCCAGCGCCGATGTGGCCCCGGCCGCAATCATCGCGATGGACGCAACACCAGCAAGGGCTGCACGACGTGTCATTTTGTAGATCATGTAATATCCTCCCAATCCTAAAAGCCCGCTCCCGTCAGCCGCTCGCGCCGCCACTCCTCCATCGGACTTGGGGAATAGATATCGTGACGAAATATAATTTCACGTTTAATGCGGTCAAAATGTTAATTCTTGCCATCACAAACTAATTATTTGTAATGTTGTAAACATGAGCAAGACGTTTATTGGCCCACAATTGCGGCAGTTACGCCGCCAAATGAAGCACACGCAGGCTGAGATGGCCCAGCGCCTCGGCATCTCACCGGCTTATGTGAACCTGCTGGAAAACAACCAGCGCAGCCTTTCGGTGCAGGTTCTCGTCGCACTGACAGAAGCCTATGGCGTCGACATGCGCAGCCTTGTCACCAATACCGAGGCCACAAAGCTTGCTGATCTGCGCGCTGCTGTGCGCGATCCGATCTTTGGCGATGATCCGCCCGATCTCACCGAACTGCGCGCGGCATTGGACCACGCACCAACCCTTGTCGACCGTTTCCTGCAATTGAACCAGGCGCATCGCGCGATGGCCGAGCAGTTTCGCCGCATCGCCGGGCAAACGGATGGCAATGATCTGCGTCTGAAAACCCCCGAAACCGCCATTCATGACGTCTTCCGCGCGCACGAAAATCACTTCGACCCGCTCGAACGGCAGGCCGAAGACCTGCGCGCCCGGCTTGGGGGCACCCACGATGATATGTATGCCCTGCTCAAACGGCATCTTCGGCTCGAGCATGGGGTCACGTCCACCGTGCAGAAGCTCTCGGAAATGCCCGGAGCTCTGCGGCTCTTCCGCGAGACCGATGGCATCGTACATCTGTCAGAAGCGCTCGATCACCCAAACCGGGTGTTTCAGTTGGCCCATGTGATCGGCCTTCTGGAGGCACGCGAAACCGTGCAAAGCTACGTCACGGCCAGCGGCATCAGCGAAGAAGCGGGCCGCGCACGACTCACGGTGGAATTGACCAATTACTTCGCCGCTGCACTTCTCATGCCGTACACGGAGTTTCTCATTCTGGCTGAGGCCACGCGCTACGACATCGACCGCATCATCTCGGGCTTTGGTGTCAGTTTCGAAATGGTCTGCCAACGACTCACCACGCTGCAACGCGATGGACAGCGCGGCATCCCGTTCTTTTTTCTGCGAGTCGACCGCGCCGGCAATGTGTCCAAACGCTTCAACGCCACCACCATCACCCTTGCCGAAGAGGGCGGTGCCTGCCCCGTCTGGGATATCCACGGCGCGTTTCAGGTCCCGGGACAGCTGCTGCCTCAGTTTGTCGAAACGCCCGATGGCGGCCGTTTCTTTACAGTGTCGCGCACCTCGGACAGGCCGCTTGTCGGCCAACGTCTGCAAGACCGCCGCCTTGTCGTCGCGATCGGCTGCGACCTCGATCAGGCGCATCAGGTTGTATATGCCCAGCGCTTCAACATGGAAGACAGAACCCTTTTTGCCCAGATCGGGACAAGCTGCCATGTCTGCCCCCGCACCGCCTGCCCCCAGCGTGCGCACCAACCTCTGCATGTGACACTGCCCGTAGATGCGAACCGGCGGGGACAGACACGCTATGAGAGTTGAGTGCTCGCAACACTTCCCTGCCCAAAGCGCAGTTGCTTGGGACTTGGTGAAGGCTGAACTGCGGTTGGCATTCGGCGGAGAACGCGCACCATAGCCCACAACATTCACCGGCTCGCACCGCCGCCCATCGGCAAGTGAGTATCAGCGTTTCATTCTCTCGAACCAGAGACATGCGTTTCGTCCGGTCAGCACGTTACGCTTAAACCCTGACACCCAGCGCTGCTCGGACTGCCTACCACATCCGACCGCATGCCCAGGCCACATGACGCACAAATGGTCCCCGACGCGGCCGCACTCTGTAACTGGCGTGCGACTGCCCGCCCAAGCCAGAAACTCCAGCGGGCTGATCGCAAGAGGATGACTAAAGTTGACCGCCCGTCGCATGGGCGCTGGGGACGGATCGTGTTAAGCGAACCCGGATCACCAAAGGACAGCTCCATGCACCAGCCCCCACTGCCCCTAACTCAGGACTTGGTTCTTATTGGTGGCGGCCATACGCATGCGCTGGTGCTGCGCAAATGGGCGATGAAGCCCTTGCCCGGTGCGCGCCTGACACTGATCAACCCCGGCCCGACCGCCCCTTATTCAGGTATGCTGCCGGGATTTGTCGCGGGGCACTACAGCCGCGAGCAATTGGACATCGACCTTGTCCGCTTGGCTCAGGCCGCAAATGCGCGCCTGATCATCGGATCGGTCATCGGCATTGACCCCAACAGCAGCGCAATCGAAATCGACACACATCCAGCCATCGGGTTCGATACCGCCTCCGTGGATGTCGGCATCACATCGGACATGCCATCATTGCCCGGTTTCGCCGAACACGCCATCCCCGCCAAACCGCTTGGTCCCTTCGCCGCCAAATGGGACGCCTATCGCACAGGCGAGGGCCCAACCAGCGTCGCCATTATCGGTGGCGGCGTCGCGGGCGTTGAATTGGCGATGGCAATGTCGCACGCACTGTCCAAGCGCAACCGCGCCTCCGAGATCCATCTGATCGACAATTCAACCGCGCTGTCAGCTTTACCGTCCAAAAGCGCCGACCGGCTTCGCGCCGCGCTCCGCGATCAAAACGTCACGCTGCATGAAAATGCGGAAATCACACATCTCACCGCCAACGCCATTCACCTGAAGCACGGCTCAACCATCGAGGCCGACTTCATCACCGGCGCAGCAGGTGCACGCCCCTATCCGTGGCTGGCGGAAACGGGTCTGACCACCCATGACGGCTTTCTGACCGTCAATGACCGCCTGCAAACCAGCGACGCGCGCATCTTTGCCGTGGGCGATTGCGCACACATGTCCCACGCCCCCCGGCCCAAGGCAGGCGTTTATGCCGTGCGGCAAGCGCCGGTTCTATTTCACAACCTCGCCTCCTCTCTGTCGGGTGGGCCGCTCAAGTCCTATGTGCCACAGAAAGATTACCTGAAGCTTATCTCGCTCGGGAAAAAGTCGGCGCTGGGTGACCGCTTCGGCCTCGCCTTCTCTGGCTCCTGGGTCTGGGATTGGAAGGATCGCATCGACCGCAAGTTCATGAACCAGTTCGATGACCTGCCCAGGATGCCCAAGCCGCCACTGCCCTATCCCCGCGCCAAAGGTGTGCAAAAGGCGATGGGCCCGAAACCGCTCTGCGGCGGGTGCGGCGCAAAGCTGGGCCGCGATGCGCTGTCACATTCGCTTGCCACGCTGAAACCCGCCCAGCGCGACGACATCACGCCGCTGCCCGGCGACGATGCGGCGTTGCTTAACACAGGCGGCGCGCGGCAGGTCTTAACCACCGACCATCTGCGCAGCTTCTGGTCCGATCCCGCGGTGATGGCCCGCATCGCCACGCATCACGCGCTGGGCGACATCTGGGCAATGGGCGCCGATCCGCAGGCGGCGACTCTGTCCATCACCCTGCCGCGCCTGTCCGAAACGCTGGCCGAACGCACATTAACCGAGATTCTCACCTCGGCCCAATCCATCCTGCAGGACGCCGGTGCCGATATCGTCGGCGGCCATTCCACCTTGGGGGACGAATTTACCATCGGCCTCTCTGTCACAGGACTGCTCGACCGCGATCCTGTCACTCTTGGTGGTGCACAGGATGGCTCGGCTCTGATCCTGACCAAACCCATCGGGACCGGAGTTATCATGGCAGCCCTGATGTCCGGCAAGGCGCGCGGAGAACATGTTGCCGACGCACTTCAGGCCATGCAGCAGGGCCAGAAAACCGCCGCGCATCTTCTGCGCGACGCGGCGCAGGCGATGACCGATCTTACCGGGTTCGGCCTCGCCGGGCACACGCAGAACATATGCTTGGCCTCTGGCCTGTCAGCCACATTGACGCTCGATGCGATCCCTCTCCTTCCCGGCGCGCTCGCCCTGACGGAGCGCGGCGAACATTCTTCGCTATACGCGAACAATCGCGCCGGATTTTCAAATATCGAGGACAGCCCGCACAGTCGCCTTCTGTTTGACCCACAAACCGGAGGCGGGCTTCTGGCAGCGGTTCCGGCGGATCAAGCGGGCATCCTGATCGAGACCTTGCATCAAAACGGCCACCCCGACAGCGCCATCATCGGCCATCTGCAGGTCGGTCCGATTGGTCAGATCTCCATCGTCTGAAGCGCCTCTTCGACCTGTGCTGCGACCTGCTCCAGATGCGCAGGCGTCAAACCCTCTGCCGCGACCTGCGCAATAACATGGGGGGCCATCGCCTTCATCGACTTGGCGTAGGCCAAATCGTAATGATCCTGCATCAGCGATCGGGTCAGCGCTCGTTTGTCTCCTGCCGTGCTCAGACCGATCCACTGCGCGACAAGTGCCTCACCCCGATGCGCCCTGAGCGGGGCCAGCCGCGCGTGCAGCGTCTGCCGGTCCGACAGAATGTCGTCATAGGCCCGCAGCAGGTATTCCGTCCGCGCCTCCAGAGGTGCCGATACTTCGATCCAGGGCGCAACCTTCATGCCGTCCCACAGCGAGGGCGGCAAAAGGATCTGCCCGATCTTGCTGCTCTCCGCCTCAACGAGTACCGGCCGCGCAGGATCAAGACGACAGAGAATGCCCGCCAGCGCGCTTTCAAACGCCTTTTGCGACGGCTGTTCCCCGAGCGACCCCAAGAGCGACCCCCGATGATTTGCCAGACCTTCAAGGTCGATCACCTGCACGCCGCGCGCTGCCAGGAGCGGCAAAAGCTCTGTCTTGGCGGTACCGGTATAGCCACCGAGCTGCACAAAGCGGAACGGCAAGGGACGGTTGTGCAGCATGTCCACAACCAACCGCCGGTACGTTTTGTAGCCGCCCTGCACCACATCGGACCGCCAGCCGATTTCCCGCAACAGCCACGCAAACGAACCCGACCGCTGCCCGCCGCGCCAGCAATAGACCAAGGGTCGCCAGCCCCCTTCATGGTGGGACAAAGAGGTTTCGATATGGTTAGCGGCATTGCGAAACACCAATGCCGCCCCGATCTTGCGCGCGTCAAACGGGCTGACCTGTTTGTAGATCGTGCCCACCCTAGCCCGCTCTTCGTTGTCGAGAACCGGCAGATTGATGGCGTCCGGCACGTGATCTTCGGCAAACTCGGCCGGGCTTCGCACGTCAATGACCGTGTCGAACCCGTGATCCAGGAGGTCGGGCAGCGTTTTGGGTGTCAAAGGCATCTGCTCTAGCGCAACAGACCGATCAATTCGTCGGCAAGCACAGCAAGCGCACGCGCCTGCGCATCGGTGATCCCGGTCGCTGAAACTTCGGTGATGGGCGCAGAAACAGCAAAGCGCTCCACCCGCTCGCGCGGTTGGCCAGCAACAGCACTGACAGCGGCCTGACCGGTGATCTCGAACACACCAGACGCATTGGCCAGCATCTTGTCCACCCGAACGTCAAGCCGCGCCGACGGTCCATCGCGCAGAGGCCAAGGTTCGGCCGCAACAGTGGCTGTGCTGCGCGCATCCAAAAGCTGCGCCAGCGTTCCTGTTACCGCACGTTCCGGATCATCGGCCCATTCCGCTTCGCCCAACGGGCGCAAAGCCCCATCCGCATCACGCACAAAAATCGAGGTGCCCGCGGCATGATCTGGCAAAGACACGTCGCGCAGCTCGACGCTGCGCACCGACACCCGCGTTTCGGCTGTGGCGGGCACTGGCGCGTCGATCAGATAGCGCGCGTTGTCCGCTGATCCGCAGGCCGCAAGCGGCAGCGCCAGTGCAAGGACGAAACTCCGCCAGGTGAAATGGGTCATCTTCGTCATCCTTCCTCAGCGCCCAAAGATCAGGGAGTTGGGGCTGCGTTCTATCTCGCGTGCCAGATCAGAGATCGCGCGTGCGGCGTTCTGCACTTCCCGCAACGCCGACAGCGTCTGCGTGTTGAAATCCGACCGCTCTCCGTAAGACTGCACCACGGTCTCGGTCTCGGCAACAAGCCGTTCCAGCCGTGCGGTCAGCTGTGGCAGGTCCTCGACCGACTCTGCCACGGACCCGGCAGCATCCGAGGCCGATTGCAGCGTCGCATTCAGGTTCTCGACCACCCCGCCCTCGCGCAGTTCGGTCAGCGCCAAGCGCATCTCGGTCAGCGCATCGTTGATCGTACCGGGCAATTCCAGCGTCTCCTGCGACCCGACAAGAGCATCGACCCGGCTCAGCGTGCCGCTCGCACTGTCCACAAGCGCCTGCAGCTCCAGTTCATTCGCCGTCTGCGCAACACTTTCAAGCTCGGCCAGCAATTCAGGAATGTCACCTTCCATGATCCGGCGCAGACTTTCCGTCAGCGCCGGTGCATCCTGCGACGCGACGCTTATGTCCGCCATCGCGCGGTCAAGATTGCGCAGCGATGAGCCCAACGCCTGCACGGCGCCTTCGGCTCTCACATCCGCCACGATGGTGCGCACATCCTCGATCGCTGCCGTCACGGCTCCCGGGATCGATTGCACCGCCTCCTGCGCGATCAGCGCATCAATCCGATTGAGCGTTGCCGTGGCGCTGGCAACCAGCTCGTCCAGTTCCAGGTCCTGCGCTGTCTGCGCAACGCCCTGCAATTCGGCCAGCACTGCGGGGATGTCCTCTTCCGTCAGCTTGGCGAGGTTTTCTGCCAGTGCCGGTGCTGATTGCGACGCCGTGTTGATGCCGACCATCGCCTCATCAAGCCGCGCCAAAGCGCTGTTCAGCGACTCCACTGCACCGCCCTCCCGCACGTCGGCCACCAAGGCCGTCAGATCGTTGACGGCTGCTTCAAGCTGCGCCGGAATGGCTTGGATGGCCTCGCTCCCGACAAGCGCACGCGTGTCATCCAGAAGCGCAACCGTTGAGCCGGGCACACGCTGCAGGTCCTCATTCCGCGCCAACTGCTCAAACGCTTCCATCAAGCTGATCGCCTGCTGCATCACCTCTTCGATGGGCAGCGCATTGATCCTCTCCAGCACACCTTCCGCCGTGGCCGTGAAATCCGACAGATTCGACTCGATGCTCGGCAGGCGTGGCGGTTCACCGTCCGGTTCGCTCAGCCGGGCGAACGGCGCATTGTCCAGCACCACCAACTCGATGCGCAGATCGCTGCTCAGCAGGCTTTCGGTGGCCAGCCGCGCCCGCATGCCCGTCTCGACGGCAAACCGGAAGAACTCGACCGTTTCTTCACGGCTCGACCCGGCAGGCAAACCCATCCGCTGGGGGTCGATCGACACATTGACCAACAGAGACAATTCCGGCCCCAGCGCCGTTTCGATTACCCTCGAACGCAGCTCTGTGACAACGCCCACCTCAAGCCCCTGATAGGTGACATCGTCACCGGCTTCCAATCCGTTCACGGACTCCGAAAACTCAATCGCAAACGGCACACCCCGTGATGGCCCCCGCACAAGGGTGTTGCGGCGGGCATCCTCTTCGGTCTCGTAGAGCGTAAAGACATACCCCTGCGGCAGCGGTTCGCCGTTCTCGTAAACATCGTCGAACACAACGCCCCCTGTGACAAGCGACGCAAGTGAATCGAAATCCACCGAAAACCCCGACGCGCCAAAGGACAGCTCAAATCCGGACGTGTCCCAAAACCGGGTCGCCTGCGTCAGCCGCTGATCATGTGGCGCATCAATAAAAGCATCAACCAGAACCGTACGGCCATCCGCCGACAAACGCGGCGTCTCCAGCCGCCCGACCTCAACCCCGCGATACAACACTGGCGAGCCGTACGAGATCGTCGTCCCGTCATCTGTTGCCAGCGTGATCCGCTGCCCCGGTCGGCCCGGCTGGTTCAGCGGCGGTGTATCGGCTCCTTGAAACTCATAAGCCAGCGCTCCGGCGACATTGTCCCACGCGCCTTCGATGTAGACACCCGAGAGCACAGTAGACAGCCCACTGATCCCGCGTGCGGACACTTCAGGCCGGACAACCCAGAACGTCGCTTCCTCGTCGATGAAGGGCGCAACATCATTGTCCACGCGCACATACACAAGAACCCGCCCCAGATCGTCGCTGAAGCGTACGTCCTCAACAGTGCCCACCACAACATCGCGGTACCGCAGGGTGGTCTCGCCAGACAGCACACCAGACGCATTGTCGAACGAAATCTCGATCAATGTGCCGCGATCCGCAAAGCTTTGCCATGCAATACCAAGGGACACGCCCAGCGCAAGCAATGGCACCAGCCAGACGATCGACAGGTTCCGAAACACCGACTTGCGCGGTGGAGAGACAGTCATCTCGGCAGGAGTAGGATCGCTCAAACCGGTTTTCCTTCAGGCGCGTCCCAAATCAACTTGGGATCGAAGCTATTGGCCGAAATCATGGTGAATGCAACCGAAAGCGCAAAGCTGACGGCGGCGATTCCGGGATTGATCGTCGCCACGAAATTCAACTGCACGAGAGCCGAGAGGATGGCCACCACAAACACATCGATCATCGACCATCGGCCAATGAATTCGACAAACTCATAAAGGTGAAAATGGCTTGAAGTTCCCGGTTTGCGTTTGTGAACGCGCATCGCGAGATAGGCGATGGCGATGAACTTGCTGACCGGGATGACCACCGATGCGACAAACACGATCAACGCCACGCCGATCGATCCATGATGGATCAAATCAAACACGCCGCCAACGATTGTACTTTCCTTTGTGCGGCCCAGCGTTGTGGTGCGCAGCATCGGGTACACATTGGCTGGAACATAGACAACCAACCCGGCGAACAACCACGCCCACACCCGTTGCAGGCTGGCCATGTCACGGCTGATCAACTCCGTGCCGCAGACAGAGCACGCTTCTGTCCCCATGGGGTATACATGGCCGCATTCGCCACAGCCCACGAGGCCCGCCGCGCGCGCGGTCAGGACGGGCTGCGCGTGTTCAGCGTTTGCCATACAGTCACCCGACACATGAAGTTGTCTTTAAGAACGGTCACGATCACCAGTCCCACGAAGGCCCAGAAGGCCGGACCCAAAGTGACCTGCGCAAGTCCCGCCACTTTCACCAAAGCCACCGCCACACCAATTATGAAAATTTCGGCCATTGCCCAGGGCCGCACCGTTTCGGCGAGCTTGTAAACCGCTTTTGCATGTCGCGCCGGTGCCCAGCCAAGCGCCATTGGTGCAAACACATAGATCAAGGCGATGAATCGCATCATCGGCAAGACCACAATCAAGGCCGCGACCGCAAAGGACAGCGGCAGCATCAGCCCATCCGAAAAGGAAAGTATCGCGTCAAAAACCGAGCTTTCACGGCCAAGCCCCTGAACGCTGAGTTTGAGAAAGGGGAAAAACACCGCCGCAATCATCAGGATCAGCGCGGTCAGCGACAGCATCACAATCCGCGTCATCGCACCATCGCGGGGTGCCATCAAAACGGTTCCGCAGCGCACACATTTGGCCTCGGCACCCTTGTCCAACAGAGGAACACGGTGCAGCGCGTCGCACTTGGGACAGGCAATCATGTCAGAGAGCGAGTCGGTCATCCGGCTGTGATACGCCATCCTCAATGCAGGTTACAGAAGGTTGGATCACCAACGCGGAGTCCGCGACATCAGTTTCCAGCTATGTACAAGAATTAAGCGCTTGCACTCCTCAATCAACGCGCGTTCTCCTCGCTAGACACAACCTTACCGAGTTTCCACAGCCAATGCCCACGCCCTCTCGCTCACACTTGCCGCGTTTCATTCTAGCCAGCGGCATCACAAATCTGGCTGATGGCATAGCCGTTGTTGTCTGGGCTTGGGTCGCGACCCTGCTCACACGGGATCCGTTCCTCATTTCTCTGATGCCGGTCGCGTTGCGCCTGCCATGGGTTGTCTTTGCTCTTCCTGCCGGGCTTGTCACGGACCGGGTCAACCGCAAGCATTTGATCTTTGCGATGGATATTGTCCGCGCTGTCGCCTTTGGCGGGGCCACTCTTGCGGTTGCTCTATCATTGCCCCTTGCCACGCCGTCCCATGATGGCATCGCTCAGCCGGGCTTGTTCGCGACGCTGCTGGTTTCGGCCTTGGCCATTGGCACAGCCGAGGTCTTTCGAGACAATGCAGCCCAGACCATGCTGCCTGCCCTGGTGCCTCATGACCGGTTGGAATCAGCCAACGGACAGCTATGGAGTGTGGAGCTTGTGGGAAACGCGCTGATCGGCCCTGCCCTCGGTGCGGTTCTGATCGCCTATATCGTTTGGCTCCCCTTCGCGGGAAATACAGTGGCCTTCGCTCTAGCAGCCCTGATGATCCTTGGCCTTCAAGGCAGCTTCTCTCCGGGCAAACGTGCCACACGCAACTGGAAGTCCGAACTGCGTGAGGGCCTGACCTATTTGCGCAACGCGCCTCTCCTCCGGCTTCTTGCGGTTGTAACCGGCTTCTGGAACCTGTTTGACCAGATGGTGATGATCGCTCTGGTCCTCTACGCGCAAGAGGTCCTCGGGCTCGGTGCGCGGTCTTATGGCCTCATCTTAGCCTTCGCCGCGGCTGGCGGCATCGCCGGCGGGCTGGTTGCCGATACAATCGTGCGTCGGTTTGGGCCGGGACGCACCGCCAAATGGACGCAGCTGTTTTCAGCATTTGCCTTCATTGCGATACCTTTCGCACCGAATGCTGTGTCTGTCGCAATAATCCTCGCTGCCTTTCAATTCTCTGGTCTAGTCTGGAACACCGTTTCGGTGTCTTACCGCCAGCGCACAATACCGGATGCCCTGCTTGGGCGCGTCAACAGTGTTTACAGATTGCTGGCATGGGGCATGATGCCCATTGGCCTGATCCTGTCCGGCGCATTGGTGAACCTGTCTGGCTCCGTACTCTCTCGCGATACTGCGTTATCTGTTCCTTTCATCGTAGCCGCATCCGGCGTCCTCATTCTCAGCATCACAACCTGGGGACCTTTGGGCCGCGAGTTCCGGAATGCGGTGCCGATGTCAGGAAAGTAGTCGGCAGGCGTTAAGAAAGCCTTGCCCCAATGATATAAAAAATCGAACAAACCCAGTATTTCGATCCACAAAACAGAACCGCTCACTCGGAAAACTGACGCATACAAACCGTACATCTCAAGCGTACGAACCGTCCTGTTCAACGCTGCGCGGTCTCCCATTCGGGATGAATCCAAGGCTGGCGATTGTCCGATGGAAGAGGCGTCTTGCCCAGAATGTGATCCGACGCCTTTTCACCCACCAAAATCGATGGTGCATTAAGGTTTCCGTTGGTGATCCGGGGAAAAATCGAACTGTCGGCGACGCGCAGTCCATCGACCCCGATCACGCGGGTTTCCGGATCGACAACCGACATCGGATCCTCCTTTGCGCCCATCTTGCAGGTCCCACAGGGATGATAGGCGCTCTCGGCGTGATCGCGAATGAAATCGTCAAGCATTTCATCACTTTGCGCTGCATCACCCGGCTGGATTTCATGACTGTAGAACGGCTTGAATGCGTCTTGAGCAAAGATGTCCCGTACCAGCCGAATACCCTGCCGGAAATCTGCCCAATCCTGCTCGTGGCTCATGTAGTTGAAAAAGATGCGGGGGTCCGATTTCGGATCTGAAGACGTTAACGTAACCGCCCCCCGCGAGGGCGACCGCATCGGCCCGATATGCGCCTGGAACCCATGCCCCTCAGCCGCTGTCTGCCCGTCATACCGCACCGCGATGGGCAGGAAATGGATCTGCAAATCCGGATACTCCACACCCGCCCGAGAGCGAATAAATCCAGCACTTTCAAACTGGTTAGACGCTCCAGGCCCAGTTTTCGTCAGCAACCAGCGCGCACCAACATAAGCTTTACCCAGCAGGTTCCAGTATTTGTAGAGGCTCACCGGCTGGCTTGCCGCCGCCTGAACATAGACCTCAAGATGGTCCTGCAAGTTCTGGCCGACACCCGGGCGATCAGCAACCACCTCAATCCCATGCGCGCGCAAGTGAGCCGCCGGGCCAATTCCGGAAAGCATCAATAATTTCGGTGAGTTAATGGCCGATGCTGCAAGTATCACTTCACCATTCGCAGCGATTTGGGTGATCTGTCCGCCCTGTTCGATTTCAACCGCAACCGCACGGCCGTTTTCGATCACAACACGCCGCGCTAACCCTCTGACAAGGCTGCAATTTTTTTGCTTCATTGCGGGTCTAAGATACGCCTTCGCCGCGGACCACCGCTCACCCTCCCACACTGTCATGTCAAAAGGCCCGACGCCCTCCTGTCGGTGCCCGTTGTAATCGCCCGTGATGCCATATCCCGCCTGCGCACCCGCCTCGACGAAGGCTTGCGTCAGTGGATTGGTGCGTGCCCCGCGTGTCACATGTAGCGGCCCATCTTTGCCGCGCCAGTCCGGATCGCCGCCGTGACCGCCTGAATGCCAGCTCTCAAGCCTTTGAAAATAAGGCAGGACATCGGCATATCCCCAACCGGCAGCACCCTGATCGCGCCAATGGTCATAGTCGCGCGCATGCCCGCGCACATATATCATGCCATTGATCGACGACGACCCGCCAATCACCTTGCCACGCGGGCAGACGAGGCGGCGCCCCCCAAGATGTGGTTCCGGCTCGGTCCGATACCCCCAGTCATAGCGCTTCATGTTCATCGGATAGCTAAGTGCACCAGGCATCTGAATGAACGGCCCGGCATCTGTGCCGCCGTGTTCGATGACGATCACGGATTTGCCCGCCTCGGACAGACGGTACGCCATGGCGCAGCCGGCAGAGCCTGCGCCCACGATGACATAATCAGCTTTCATATCAGAGCCTTAGAAAGGAGCTTCAACGTCGCCCATGCGGACATAAACGGATTTCAGCTCGCTGTAGTGATTGATCGCCGCCTTGGAATTTTCGCGCCCGACACCCGACATCTTGGTGCCGCCGAACGGCGCTTCGACCGGAGCATCATTATAGGAGTTGATAAAGCAGCTGCCCGCTTCGAGCTGAGCAATGACACGGTGGGCACGCGACAGGTCACGGGTGAAGACACCCGCTGAAAGGCCAAATTCCGTGGCATTTGCGCGGGTTATCGCCTCAACTTCAGTTTCGAAATCAAGCACCGCCATGACCGGGCCGAAAATCTCTTCCCGCGCGATGGTCATATCGTCTTGGACATCTGCAAAAACAGTCGGTTGCAGGTAGAAACCCTCCCGCTCCAGGCGCTTGCCGCCAGTGACGAGCCGCGCGCCTTCATTTTCGCCTTTCTCAATATAATCGAGGACGATTTTCATCTGTTTCTCGGAAACCATAGGACCGAAATTGGTGGCTTCATCCAACGGATCACCGATCACAGCGGTAGAAAGGCGTTCTGTCAGCCGTTTTAGAAACGCTTCCTTAATACCCTTCTGCACAAATACCCGCGTCCCGTTCGAACAAACCTGACCCGAGGAATAGAAATTGCCCAGGATGGCCCCACCGACGGCATTTTCCAGATCTGCATCGTCAAAAATCAGCAAAGGAGATTTGCCGCCAAGTTCCATTGTCACATGCTTCATCTGCTCGGCAGCAGCGGCATAGACTTTTTTACCAGTTGGTACAGAACCGGTCAGAGATACCTTGGCGACACGCGGGTCCGTTACGAGCGACGCCCCGACTTCGCCTAATCCCTGAACCACGTTGTAGATACCGGCGGGCAGGCCCGCCTCGTGCAGGATTTCGGCCACCTTGAGAGCACATAGCGGTGTTGTCTCGGACGGCTTGAACACCATTGCATTGCCGCAGGCCAGCGCCGGTGCGCCTTTCCAGCACGCGATCTGGGTCGGGTAGTTCCAGGCTCCAATGCCGACACACACACCCAAAGGTTCGCGACGGGTGTAAACCCAATCTTCGCCAAGCTGGATGTGCTCGCCGGTCAAGCTACCGGCGAGACCACCGAAATATTCCAAGGCATCCGCACCACTGGTTGCGTCGACAGCGATGGTTTCCTGATAGGGTTTACCGGTGTCATAGGTTTCGAGCACGGACAGGTCGTGATTGCGCTCGCGCATCATGTCTGCAGCGCGACGCAGGATACGGCCACGTTCAGTGCCGGACATCGCGGCCCAGGCCTTTTGTGCGCGGTGTGCGGCGGCGAGCGCCTTGTCGATGATTGCCTGCGTGGCAGCATAGACCGTCGCCACCTGCTCACCCGTAGCGGGATAAATCACCGGGATCGGAACACCAGCCGTGTCCTCGATATAGGCACCGTCGATAAAGTGGCTGGCTTTCGGCTGAGTGTCATAGCTCATGGTGTCGGCTCCCTGTCAGCTTGGGCGATTTCGTGATTGAGCAGTGTCAAAACCTGTCGTGTGGCCTCATCCCCAGACGGGATGTCTTTGCTGAGCGCTTCGCGCAGGTAGAGGCCATCAATCAGACCGGCGATCCGCACTGCAGCCTCGGATGCGCGCGGCCCGATCAAAGCGCGCAGATTGTACAGAAGGTTCGAATGCAGACGCCGCTGATACACATCCAACAGCCTGCGCGCCTGATCATCCGATTGAGCCAGAACGTAAAAATTCAGCCAAGCGGCAACAACTTCGCGACGGAAGTTGGACCGGGTAAAGCCAGCGCGGATAATGGCTTCGGTTCGGGCACGGGGCCCCTGGGCCATTGCCAGAGCGCCGCGCACTTCAGCACCATAGAGGCTCAGTGTATGGCGCATCGCGGCAAGGAAAATCTGGTCTTTACCGCCAAAGTAGTGATGCGCCAGCGCCGAGGACATGCCAGCGCGTCGCGCGATCTGGGCCACGGTCACGTCGAGTGACCCTGCCTGCCCGATCTCCGCAATCGTCGCTTTTACCAACGCCTCGCGGCGTATAGGCTCCATCCCGAGCTTCGGCACGTTCGACTCCGATAAATTAAGTGTTTGACGTGCGGGACCGTATGGCGTTTTTAATTGACTCGTCAATCAACAAAAACAAACACCTACTGACAGGGAGACTTGAGACATGATGAAATCCTCACTTTCCGTACTTGCGATTTGTGCCGCAGGCGCCGCCACGGCTGACTGCGACAGCGTCACATTCTCGGACGTCGGCTGGACCGACATCACTGCAACGACAGCAGCGACAACCGTTGTGTTGGACGCGCTGGGATATGAGACCGACATCAAGGTGCTGTCGGTGCCCGTCACCTACACTGCGCTCGCGGAAGGCGATGTGGATGTGTTCCTTGGAAACTGGATGCCGACAATGGAAGCCGACATTGCACCTTATCGCGAGGCGGGCACCGTCGACACCGTCCGCGCAAACCTGGAAGGCGCAAAATATACACTGGCCACAAACAAAGCCGGTGCCGATCTTGGCATAACCAGCTTTGACAGCATCGCCGCCCAGATGGATGCGCTGGATGGTGAGATTTACGGCATCGAGCCCGGCAATGACGGAAACCGCCTGATCATGGATATGATCGAAGCGAATGCGTTTGGCCTTGAAGGGTTCGAAGTTGTCGAAAGCTCAGAACAGGGGATGCTGGCACAGGTCGCGCGCGCAGATGATCGCGGCGAGCCGGTTGTGTTTCTGGGCTGGGAGCCGCACCCGATGAATGCGAATTTCGAGATGACCTATCTCGAAGGCGGCGATGACTGGTTCGGCCCGAACCTTGGCGGTGCGACCGTTTACACCAACACCAGTGCGGGTTTTGTGGAGGCTTGCCCGAATGTCGGGGCGCTGCTGAACAATCTCGAATTCAGCCTTGCGATGGAAAACGAAATCATGGGCGCGATCCTGAATGATGGTGAAGAGGCGCGCGATGCCGCTACAGCATGGCTGCGGGCCAATCCGGATGCCTACATGGCATGGCTGGACGGCGTGACGACCAAAGATGGCGGCGATGCCGTCGCTGCGGTCAAGGCAGCCCTTCAGTAATCAAAACCACACAGGGGCGGCCACGGGCCGCCCTTTCTTCAAGACCTACAGGACGCCCGCATGGAATGGTTGACAGAGAACAAGATCCCCGTCGGTCAGATCGCCGGAGATGCCTTCGACTGGCTTGAAAGCAATGGCGCCTTTTTCTTTGATGCGCTCTCGGATGGGCTGGAAGCAATGATTGACGGCTTTCTGTGGCTGCTGCAGACGCCACATCCGCTGGTGATCATCGCGCTTTTCGTGGCGCTGACCTATTACCTCCAGCGCAGCTGGAAAGTCGCGCTGTTCGTGGCCGTCGGGTTCCTGTTCATTATCAATCAAGGCTACTGGGAAGAAACGACGGAAAGCCTGACACTGGTTCTGTCGGCCTGCGTGGTGTGTATGGGTGTAGGCGTGCCAATCGGCATCGCAGTGGCCCACAGGCCAAAGCTTTATGCGTGGATGCGGCCGGTTCTAGACCTGATGCAGACGCTGCCAACCTTTGTTTATCTCATTCCGGCAATCGTGTTTTTCGGCATCGGCATGGTGCCGGGACTGATCGCCACGGTGATCTTCGTGCTGCCCGCGCCGATCCGCCTGACCCATCTGGGCGTCAGCTCGACGCCCCTGCCCCTGATCGAAGCGGCAGAGGCTTTTGGCGCCACGAAATCGCAATTGCTGTGGAAGGTCGAATTGCCTTCGGCGCTGCCGCAAATCATGACCGGGCTGAACCAGACCATTATGCTGTCCCTGTCGATGGTGGTGATCGCGGCGCTTGTGGGCGCGGACGGGCTTGGCGTGCCGGTGGTACGCGCGCTCAATCAGGTAAACACCGCGCGCGGATTTGAAAGCGGCTTCGTGATTGTTGTGGTGGCCATCATCCTCGACCGCATGCTGCGGATGGAGCGCCAGAAATGAGCAACACACGCGTTGAATTCGACAATGTGTCCATCGTGTTCGGAGAGAAGCCAAAATCCGCCCTTCCACTGATGGATGCCGGCCAGGACCGCGCGCAGATCCAGCGAGAGACCGGACAGGTGCTTGGCGTGCATGACTGTTCGCTTGATGTGGCCGAGGGCGAGATCCTCGTTCTGATGGGTCTGTCGGGATCGGGCAAGTCCACGTTGCTCCGCGCGGTGAACGGGCTGAACCCGGTGGCGCGTGGATGCGTGCGCGTGCACGACGGTTCTGGTCTGGTGGATGTGACCCATGCGAGTGCGGACGTCCTGCGCGACATTCGTTTGCGCCATGTCGCGATGGTCTTTCAGCAATTCGGCCTGCTGCCGTGGCGGTCGGTGCGCGAGAATGTCGGACTGGGTCTCGAACTGGGCGGGCAATCCAAAGCCGAGCGGAAAGAGCGGGTGGAACAGCAGCTGGCGCTTGTGGGCCTTGCGGACTGGGCCGACCGAAAGGTGGCCGAGCTGTCTGGCGGAATGCAGCAACGCGTCGGGCTGGCGCGCGCGTTTGCGACGGATGCGCCGATCCTTTTGATGGACGAGCCGTTTTCGGCCTTGGATCCGTTGATCCGGACCAAGCTTCAGGACGAGTTGCTAGAGCTACAACAACGTCTCAAACGCACGATCATCTTTGTCAGCCACGACCTCGATGAAGCGTTCAAGATCGGCAACCGGATCGCCATCATGGAAGGCGGACGGATTGTTCAGTGCGGCACGCCGCAAGAGATCTTCCGCAATCCGTCGAACGAATACGTTGCGGATTTTGTCAAACACATGAACCCACTTGGCGTCTTGCGCGCCCGGGATGTGATGCGCGCCGGAAAAGCAGAGGACAACGCCCCACCTGTCGATGCAGATGCCCGTGTACAAGAAGTGATGACAACGCTGGTCAACAGCACGACCGATCTGGCGGTTGTCGATAATGGCGTGCCGATCGGGGTGATCGGGAAAAATGACGTTTTGGCGTACCTGTCGGATCCCACAGGCGGCGGCTCTGTGCAGCCGATCTGAACTTGTCCTTGGCAGAAAAGCTGCGCGTGACGTAAAATTTTTCGACTGCACCCCCTTGCTACGTATTCAATTTTCTATATATGTTTACTCGAGCATGGAGGACTGAGATATGACAGCAAAGGTCACAGGTTTTTTTGACGACGCGACAAACACGATTTCATACGTGGTGCAGGACCCAGCGGGCAGCGCCTGCGCAATTGTCGATAGTGTCCTGGACTTTGACTATTCCTCGGGCCGGACGGACACGAAATCCGCAGACGCGATCATTGCCTTCGTCAAGGAACATGGTCTTGACGTCCAATGGTTGCTTGAAACCCATGTCCATGCCGACCACCTGAGCGCCGCGCCCTATCTTCAAGACGCATTAGGCGGCAAGATCGGCATCGGCGACCGCATTCAGGTGGTGCAGGACACGTTCGGCAAGGTCTTTAACGAAGGCACCGAATTTCAGCGTGACGGCAGCCAGTTCGACAAGCTCTTTGTCGAGGGCGACAGCTTTCATATCGGACAGATGCGGGCGGATGTGCTGCACACGCCGGGCCACACGCCGGCCTGCCTGACTTACGTGGTCGGCGATGCCGCGTTTGTCGGAGATACGCTCTTCATGCCGGACTTCGGCACGGCGCGCTGCGACTTTCCGGGAGGCTCTTCCGAGCAGCTCTATGACTCGGTGCAGAAAATTCTCGCGCTGCCGGATGACACCCGCATCTTTGTCGGTCACGATTACAAAGCGCCGGGCCGTGAAGATTACGCGTGGGAGACCACTGTCGGCGAGCAGAAGGCAAAGAACGTGCATGTCGGCGGCGACGCCACGAAAGAACGCTTTGTCGAAATGCGTGATGCGCGCGATGCGACACTGGCCATGCCGAAGCTGATCATCCCGTCTTTGCAGGTCAACATGCGCGCGGGGCAGATGCCCCCGGCGGATGATGACGGCAAGGTATTCCTCAAAGTTCCTGTAAACGGATTTTAAGACTATGAACCCGGATTGGATTTACGGGCTGATTGGCGGCTTGCTGATTGGCTCTGGTGGCGCAGTGTATCTGCTGGCCAATGGCCGCATCATGGGCGCAAGCGGTATCATCGGTGGTCTCGTCGATGGCAGTGGGCAAAGCACGATGTGGGAACGGATCAGCTTTCTTGCTGGTCTGGCATTGGTCCCGGTGGTGCTGTTTGCGCTGTTCGGACCGAAAGAAACACACGCAACCAGCAACTTTGGTCTGTTGATTGCCGCAGGCCTTCTTGTGGGCGTTGGCTCTCGTCTGGCGAATGGCTGTACGTCAGGGCACGGCGTCTGTGGAATGTCACGCCTGTCGTTGCGCGGCATTGTTGCAACCGTGTTCTATATCTTGGCGGGCGGTCTGACCGTTGTCCTGTTCCGCCACCTGTTGGGAATCATCTGATGCGCAATATCTTTGCTCTTCTTGCAGGCGGCCTGTTCGGAGCCGGGCTGTTTACCTCTGGAATGACCGACACCCGTAAGGTGCAGGGTTGGTTGGACATCTTTGGCAATTGGGACCCGACCCTTGCGTTCGTGATGGGCGGTGCCATCATACCGATGGCCATCGCATGGCGTGTTGCGGCGAAGCGACGCTTTGCCCTGACCGGTGACGCCATGCCGCCACCGCCTGACCCCAAGCTGGGCCGGAACCTTGTGCTGGGCTCGGTGCTCTTCGGTATGGGCTGGGGGCTTGTGGGCCTGTGCCCGGGACCGGCGATTGCCTCGCTCAGCTATGGTGGCATTGAAGGGCTTGTGTTCCTCGGCGCAATGATCGCTGGGATGAGCGCCATGCCCAGCCTGCGCAGCTGGCTGGACAGGCCCGCAACAGCGCAGTAGATCAAGATCATGGATATTCGCCAAATCTCTCAACGCTACAGCGTATCGCCGCAGATCGACCCCGAAGACGCCGCCGCAATCAAAGCGGCGGGTGTGACCACCGTAATCTGCAACCGCCCGGATGCAGAAGTGCCCCCATCACATCAGTCCGACACGATGCGTGTCGCGATGGAGGCTGCTGGGCTTCGTTTTGAAGTGTTGCCGATCACGCACCAAACCATGACGCCTGATCGGGTAGCGCAACAGGCAGCATTGGTAGACGCCTCAGAGGGGCCTGTGCTTGCCTATTGCGCCTCTGGCACGCGCTGTTCCATCATCTGGGCATTGAGCCAGGCGGGTCAGCAGAGCGCAGACGATATCCTCGACGCGGTTGCGAAAGCGGGCTACGATCTGTCCGGGCTGCGCCCAACCCTTGCTGCGATTGCTGCTGAGCAAGCCTAGCGCTTGCTAGACTCAGATACGTCTGGCAGCCCGGCGGCAATGTCGTCGAGCGCCAGATCAAACGAACCCCCCTTAACATCGCTGGGTGATGAGACCACCATCGGGACAGCAGTATCGGCCGCTTCAGGAGTGTCCTTTGGCGATTCTTCTGCCGTTGGCCGGGCTTCGGGTTTGTGTAAAGATGAATCGCCCTGCCCGATCCGGATCGCCCGAAAGCCGTTCATTTGACCAAGCGTCCCACGGGACACGATATGGCCGCAAGGCAGCGTCAAAGCAGCAGACGATGTTGCTCGCGGTGAGAGTGGTAGCACGTCACCGGGGCGTAGCGCCTGGGCGCGGTCCAAAGAGAGGTGAATGCGGGTCAGAACGGCATTCATCGCCGCCGGCACCATTTTCAGCGCCGCCGCGTGTTTTCCCGGCACGGAGCTTTCCTCCTCGATCACGACGACCGGCTCTGGAAACAGAAACACGACAGATCCCATCCTTGTTTCTTGCGCCAAGTTCACCTCGAACACGATCACCTGATACCGCTCGAAATCAAGCGAGAGGCTCGCAAGTTGAGCATCTTCGACCAGTGCGCCAAACCGGTAGCCTTGAAGGTGCGCCATTTCTGGCTGGCCCGCCAGCATGGACGCAAATCGTGGCAGCGCGGCATCCAGCAATGGGGCGGTCATCGCTGCATCCGTCGCGGTGAAGGCGCGTTCGCCACATGGGAACTGGGTGACACGGCCGAATGTCTGAATATCCGTCAACCCAGTGACGATCTCCCGGTCGAACGCGGCGAGCGCAGCAGGGGCGTCGTCATTTTCAAGAAGTACCAGCAATTGATCCCGCCCGAGACGGGACATGGCTCGATCTGTCGGAAGGTTCTCATCGAATGTCGCGCGGGTTGCGAAACCGAGTGCCCAAAGCGCGTCCGCCGCAATTGACAAGGCACGTCCGAGCGCGCGGGACGCTGTAACATGACCGCCACCAAGCGACTTGCGTTGTGCCTGTGCTTTGCGATGCAGGACTGTGTCTGCGGCGGTGTCGGTCATGTCGCTGCGGCATCCCCCTTGGGCCTTCCCGTCTTTTATCGACCGAATTGGTTACCAAGCGCTTAGCGATGATGAAGCAGTGGTTTTATTGTGCCGCCAGCGCGGTGCGATATGGCAGAACGACCCGAAATGTCGCACCCCGTGCGGCAGGCACATAGTCCACTGATCCCCCGAGACGCGTCATGACCTGTCGGCAAATTGCGAGACCCAGCCCCGCGCCGCCTGCCTTTTGATCGCTGACCCGTGCGAATTTCTCGAAAATCATATCAACAGCCTCGGGCGCAATACCGGAGCCATTGTCCTGAAAATCGACCACGACCCTGTCCGCATCCTGCATCACGCGGATCAGAAGCCGAGGGCTTGTGGCGTCGCAATATTTCCGAGCGTTGGCAATCAGATTGATGAAGACCTGACTGAGACGATCAAGATCGGTGTGCAACAGGATCTCTTCTTTTGCCGGATTACGCTCGATCTCGAGGCGCACGCCATCTTCGCCAATGGCAGCCGACGACACCGCACGATCCAACGCGTCCCGAAGCGTGCCTTCGCGCAGGTTCAGGTTTACCTGTCCATTTTCCACAACGCTCAGGTCCAGAAGATCGTCCAGAAGCCGTGTCAAACGTTGTGCCTCGTCGTGGATGATCGACGCATAACGGGATTGCTCGTCCGGGGTCATCTGGTCCGTGTCGCGCAAGATCTCTGAGAACGCCCGGATCGATGTCATCGGTGTACGAAGTTCGTGGCTGATCTGACTGAGAAACGCGTCTTTCTGGATCGAGAGCCGTGTCAGTTTCTGGTTTGCGTTACGCAATTCCAGCGCCGTTCGGCTCAACTCTTCGGACTGCTCCTTGAGTCGCGCCGAGTATTCGAGCATCTGCGCGGTTTCATCGGCAACAGCCATCAGGTCTTCAACTGAAATCGCCATGCCACCGGTGATCTGCCCCACCATTGCATGCGCTGTGGCAGCACCGACAGAACTGGCGAGCTCCCGCTCGAGCGCTTCGAGGAAATCGGGAGTCGGAGCCGGTAGATTGCCACGCACACCCTGCCGTCTGGCATGACGCAGGAAAAGCGCCTGTGCCTCACCGGCCCCGAGGATCCGTTGCGCCATGACCATCAGGTCTTCTGTCTGGGCCGTTCCGCCGGACCAACTGCGCGCACTTGCCGAGTGATCAAAGATGTTGACGAATTGCGCCGCCTGGAGCCGTTCGAGCGGCGATGGAAACGTCACAAGAGACACCACGACAAAGGAGACGACGTTGAAAACCATGCTCCAAAAAAGAGCGTGCATGAGTTGATCCATACCGCGGATGCCGAACAGCGCGTCGGGCTTGAGCCAGGACAGACCAAAGAGCCCGTTTTCAACAATCGACACTGGCAGGATCGTTCCGACACCAAAGCTTGGCAGGTAGAGCGTATAGAGCCAGATCGCGAAACCGGCTGTCAGCCCGGCAATCGCGCCAAGACGCGTTGCTCCGCGCCAGAACATACCCCCAAGAAACGCTGGCAACACCTGTGCCAAGCCGCAGAATGCAACAAGACCGATGGACGCCAGCGCCTCACCTCCGCTTGACATACGGTAGTAGAGGTAACCGAGCATGACGACACCAACGATGGAAATCCGCCGCGCCATCAGCACCGCGTTGCGCACATCGCCGGACACCGACGCACCACTGGGGCGCAGTTGCAGCCAGATCGGCATGACGATGTGGTTTGAAACCATCGTCGACAAGGCGATAGCCGCCACGATCACCATCGAGGTTGCAGAGCTGAAGCCCCCCAGAAAAGACAGCATCGCAAGGCCGTTTTCGCCCAGGGCGAGCGGGACAGTCAGAACAAACAGGTCCGGGTTTGCCCCTTCCGGCATCACGTCGAGGCCCACCACCGCGATCGGAACGACAAAAAGGCTGATCAGACAGAGATATAAGGGAAAGGCCCAACTGGCAGTTCGCAAGTGACTCTCGTCGTCGTTTTCCACTACCAAGACCTGAAAGGTACGCGGCAGACACAAAAACGCTGCGGCGGAGAGGAAAATCAAGCCAGCCCAGCGCCCCCGGTCGGTGTGCCATTCACCGAACTCCGACGCGTCAATTCGGGCGAGCGCCTCGGTCAAACCTCCCGACACACCCCAGACCACAAATATTCCCACCGACAACAGAGCCACGAGCTTGACCACTGCCTCAACGGCAATGGCCATGACAACACCGTCATGCCGCTCCTTCGCATCGAGGTTCCGCGTTCCGAAAAGAACCGTGAACACCGCAAGGCCCAGCGACAACCATAAGGCAAGCCCAGCTTTGTCCTGCGGATCAATACCCCCTGTTTGGCCCGCGAAGACCGAAAAAGACAGCGTCACCGATTGGAGTTGCAAAGCGATATAAGGCGTCGTGCCGATCACAGCGAGGATGGTGACACCTGCCGCCAGCAAACTGGATTTCCCGTAGCGCGATGAAATCAAATCCGCGATTGACGTGATCTTTTGTGTGCGCCCTATGCGGATCAGCTTGCGCAAGAGCCACCACCAGCTGATCATCACCAATGTTGGCCCAAGATAGATCGTCAGATATTCGAACCCGTTGCGCGCTGCAGAGCCGACGGCTCCGTAAAACGTCCAGGCGGTACAGTAGATCGACAGGGACAGCGTGTAGATCAGAGGAGAGCGCAACCAGGCTTTCTTGCCTTGCAGCGCCAGCCGATCTGCAACGAATGCCACGAGAAAAAGGAAACAGACATAGGCCGTGCAGACCGCGACAAGCAGGTTGAGGGTGCTCATGTGTCAGCGTTCGACGCGTCGTCGACCTCATCCGCCAAGAGGCGCGACAGGCCCCATGTCAAAACGATGATACCAGCCCAGACGAGGAAAATGTAAATCAGCGCAGTTGCGCTGCTGACCGTTCCATCGCCGGTCTGTGGCCAGATCATTGGTATCATCCAAAGGATCAGCGTCAAAAGAGGCGAAACACAGGCAGCATCCATAATCCGGCGTCTGCGGTAGGTGCGCCGTTCATGAAAAACAGTCGGCGCCCCAAGCCTGCTCTCAGGCTCTGTCATTTGGCGGCAAGGGCGCGCACGGTTTCAAGCACATCCGCATTGGAGAAGGGCTTGGTCATAAACGCATCGCAACCTGCGCGCTCGGCAATTTCCCGGTCTTTTGTCTGACCTCGCGCCGTCAGCATCAGAACAGGCAGCGCGCTGTTTTCAGGGTCTTCGCGCAGCTCCCTTAGAATATCGTAGCCACTCTTGCCTGGCAGCATCACGTCAAGAATGACGACATCAGGCTTTCGTTCTTTCACGATTTCGACCGCATCCGCACCATTGGAGTGGGTCTTCACACTCCATCCGTCACGCGACAGAATGAACGAGATCGCCTCAATGATGTTAGGTTCATCTTCGATCAACAAAACCTGTTTCGACATGCGCCCTCCCCCGTGCCGCAAGAAGCTGATCGGCTTTTGCCGTTATTTTTGGCCAGCTTGCATAAACTATTACGAAGTGCGGGCAATGTGTCAAAGCTTCCGAGTTTAAGATGTGACCATAATCGACGGCTCGCGCCGCGCGGTGCAGGAGGCGTGAGGACAGATACGGCACGTCAAACCAACCTGACGGATCGGCTCTGCGGTGTCTCGCTTAGGCTCAGGCACAATTAACATGTGGCTTTCGAAGAGAACGTCCTCGTGCGGCCGAACAGGCCCAATGGGTTGCGAGATCGCTATGCCCCGATGCCGAGCGGCGGCTCGCGCGGATTGCTCCATCACATCCACATGTACCATCATGGGCCGAGCCAGCGCGCGGTAAAGGGGCCAGAGCGCGCAGCCGGCACCCAAGCGCGGCAATGGAAATTCAGGCAACGGCTTTCTGAACGTTGTCACGCCGGAGCCATCGCAAATGGCAAGCCCGACCGCGTCCGGCAAGATATCTTCGGGCAGATGCGCCAACCGCCGCATTGCAGATGTCAGATCATAGTCAAACCTTTCAGCAAACGCAAAGGGATCATGTCCTGAGACCGCAACAACATCTGCGCACGCCCCCAGCGGCATTTTTCTAGCATCCGAGCGATATCGGACCAAGACACGCCGCAACAACCAACGTGCCGCCTGGGACAAATCCTGCCCCAGGGTTTCCGTCACTGCGTCGACATCAGCCTCGCGTGTTTCAAGCGCAGGCAGGTGAAACCCGTATCGCTGGAACACCGCATCAAGTTCGTCTTGCGGTGCATTGGTTTCCGAGGCGTCAGAATCCGCTTCTTCAAGATATTGCGCCAGGCTCCGGCTGGTGTCGGCCAGCCGCGCACTGTCTTCGTAGATATTGCGATTGAAGCGGCGTTGCCATTCCGGTTCGATATCCCCGGGCTCCACGAGAATTGACGCGGCAGACCGGATCGCCGTTACGGTTGACAGCATCTCGTGCAGTGACGCTGCAAGATGGGGGTCATGCGTCAGGCGATCGGTCAGCGCCTCAACGCTGCCTTGCAAGGCTTCCACCTTGCGCTGGGTGTCGGCAAGCAGACCCGCCCATCCCGGAAAACGCCCCGCGAATTCCTCGACGCGCGCAAACTCCGCCTCTGGCATGTCTGCGCCGCTTGCCGCTTCGCGCAAAGTTGTGAGCAAAGCGGTTTCTGCCCCCTCAGTCAACGAGCCGGGCTCAACGCCAAGCGCGTGGGCAATATCGACCAGCAACTTGCCACCGATTCTGCGACGGTTGTGTTCAATCAAATTCAGGTAGGACGGCGAAATATCGGCCCGTTTCGCCAGTTCAGATTGCTTCATGCCCGCCATCACCCGTCGCTCGCGGATTCGACTTCCTGTCAGAGTGTCTCGGGGCATGTCAATTTCCCGTGCTGAATCAACCTGTTTCTGCACTGCGGAAAAAAGAAATTTACAGATTTCTGCGGCGCGTTGTTCATTTTTTGACAGAAAAAGCGTTTGGGGCAAAGCGCTTATTGCTATGTTTTCCATGCATAGCCGATAATCGATTTGCACATATGTGCGGTGTTGGCGGTCGGAGGATCCCCGCCAAACCCTTAAAGACATTGGGAGGATTATATGTCCAAAGGCAACCTGACACGTCGCGGCGTGCTCAAGACCGGTGCTGTAGCAGGGGCGGGTCTTGCTCTGCCGACCTACCTGTCCGCAGCGGGCCACGAAGGCTTTACCAACGCACCGACAGGCTCGACCGTTACGCTGGGTTTCAACGTACCTCAGTCCGGCCCCTACGCAGACGAGGGTGCAGACGAACTTCGCGCCTACGAGCTGGCCGTTGAACACCTGAACGGCGAAGGCGACGGCGGCATGCTGAACACCTTCTCGTCAAAGGCGCTTCAGGGCAACGGTATCCTTGGCAAGAAAGTCGAGTACGTAACCGGCGACACGCAGACCAAGTCTGACGCAGCGCGCGCCTCGGCGAAGTCGATGATCGAAAAAGACGGCGCGGTGATGATCACAGGCGGTTCGTCCTCGGGTGTGGCCGTGGCGGTTCAGGCGCTCTGCCAGGAAGCAGGCGTCATCTTCATGGCTGGCCTGACACACTCCAACGACACAACGGGTAAGGACAAGCGGGCCAACGGTTTCCGCCACTTCTTCAACTCGTACATGTCCGGTGCGGCGCTCGCGCCTGTGCTTGCAGCCAACTACGGCACCGACCGTAAGGCATATCACCTGACCGCAGACTACAACTGGGGTTACACCACCGAGGAAGCGATCAAGTCCTCGACCGAAGCAATGGGCTGGGAAACCGTTGCGGCTGTGAAAACACCGCTCACCCAGACAGACTTCTCGTCCTACATCGCGCCTGTTCTGCAGTCCGGAGCCGATACGCTGGTTCTGAACCACTACGGCGGAAACATGGTGAACTCGCTGACCAACGCCGTTCAGTTCGGTCTGCGTGACAAGCAGGTCAACGGCAAAGACTTCCAGATCATCGTTCCGCTCTACTCGCGCCTGATGGCGAAGGGTGCCGGTGCCAACGTTAAGGGCATCTTCGGTTCGACAAACTGGCACTGGTCGCTGCAGGACGAAGGCTCCAAGGCATTCGTTCAGTCCTTCGGCACAAAGTACGGCTTCCCGCCGTCGCAGGCAGCACATACCTGCTACGTTCAGGCCCTGCTCTACGCAGATGCGGTGGAACGTGCTGGTTCGTTCGCACCGTGCGCAGTTGTCGAAGCGCTCGAAGGCTTCGAGTTCGACGGCATGGGCAACGGCAAGACGCTGTACCGCGCCGACGATCACCAGTGCTTCAAAGACGTTCTGGTTGTGAAGGGTAAGGAAAACCCGTCCTCCGAATTCGACCTCCTCGAAATCGTGGAAGTCACCCCGGTGGATCAGGTCACCTACGCACCAGATCACCCGCAGTTCGCTGGCGGTGCTCTGGGCTCCTGCAACAACGGCGCATAAGCCGCTGTCTTCCGAGGTGGGCCAACCGGCCCGCCTCACTTCTCTCTCAGCCCGTTGCTGTTACGGGCTGCCTGCACTTCCACACTTCTGACCGCAAAGGGTGGGGCAATGGACGCCATAATCCTGCAAATTCTCAACGGGCTCGACAAGGGCTCGGCCTACGCGCTGATCGCGCTTGGCCTCACACTCATCTTCGGCACGCTGGGCGTGGTGAACTTCGCGCACGGCGCGTTGTTCATGATCGGTGCCTTCTGTGCTGTGACACTGTCGCGGCTTCTCAGCCTCAGTCACGAGGTTGCCATCCCGGGCCAGGTCGACTTCCTTGGAAACCCGGCTACGCGCGACGTCCCGTATGTGTTCGACATCTTCGGCGAAGCTTTGGGCTCCAGCATCATCGACTGGGCGGTACCGCTTTCGATCCTGTTCGCGATTCCGATCATGATCCTTGTTGGTGTGATCATGGAGCGTGGCCTGATCAAGCACTTCTACAAGCGTCCGCATGCTGACCAGATCCTCGTGACATTCGGCCTGGCAATCGTGCTGCAGGAAATCATCAAGTATTACTACGGCGCAAACCCGATCCCGACACCCGCGCCAGAAGCGTTCACAGGGTCGTTCGATTTCGGCGCGCTGATCGGCTTTGAGCCAAACACAATCATCTATCCCTACTGGCGCCTCGTCTATTTCGCCTTCGCAGCCATTATCATTGGCGCCGTGTTCGCCTTCCTTCAGTTCACCACCTTCGGGATGGTTGTCCGCGCTGGTATGGCCGACCGGGAAACTGTCGGGCTCTTGGGCATCAATATCGACAAACGATTCACCATCATGTTCGGTTTGGCTGCTGCGGTCGCGGGCCTCGCCGGTGTGATGTACACACCGATCAACTCTCCAAACTATCACATGGGCATGGACTTCCTTGTTCTGAGCTTCGTTGTGGTGGTTGTCGGCGGAATGGGGTCGCTTCCGGGCGCCGTGCTTGCAGGTTTCCTGCTCGGTATTCTCGAAAGCTTTGCCTCCATGCGGGAAGTTATCGACATCATCCCCGGCATCAATCAGGTGATCATCTACCTTGTCGCCATCGTAATTCTACTGACACGTCCACGTGGCCTGATGGGTCGCAAAGGCGTGATGGAGGACTGATCCATGTTCGGACTGAACAAAAAAGACGCATCCCTCCTGCTGATCGTTGCAGGTCTGGTGGCGTTTGCCCCATTCCTGCTCAACCCGTTCCCCGAGGGGTCAGCGATGGCTCAGTTCAACGCGGGCTACCCTGACCTGATGCAGCGCTTCGTGATCTTCGGAATCTTCGCAATCGGCTTCAACATCCTGTTCGGCCTGACCGGCTATCTCAGCTTTGGTCACGCTGCCTTCCTCGGTGTGGGGTCTTACGCAGCGGTCTGGATGTTCAAACTGCTTAGCATGAACGTGCTACCGGCCATCGTGCTTGCGGTTATCACAGCTGGCGCGTTTGCCCTGATCATCGGTTATGTCAGCCTGCGGCGCTCGGGCATCTACTTCTCGATCCTGACGCTGGCGTTCGCTCAGATGTCCTTCGCTCTGGCATATTCGGTTCTCACTCCGATCACGGGCGGTGAAACCGGTCTGCAACTGGCACTGGATGATCCCCGTATTCTGGAAAGCGCGAGCGCATCAGAGGGCAACATTCCGGTTCCCGGACTGTTCGGGCTGGAGATGCGCGACAGCTTTGAGATGGTGATGGGCAGCTGGGTGTTTACCTTCAACTTCGGCTACTACTTCTGCGCTGTCATCATGCTGATCGCCTTCTATCTGTCGATCCGCATCTTCCGGTCACCGTTCGGCATGATGCTCCGAGCGATCAAATCGAACCAGCAACGTCTGAACTACACTGGCGTGAACCCGCGGCCCTACACCCTGGCGGCCTTTGTGATCTCTGGCATGTATGCCGGTCTTGCCGGTGGCCTGATGGCCTCGATGGACCCTCTCGCCGGTGCCGAGCGGATGTTCTGGACCGCTTCGGGAGAGGTTGTTCTGATGACAATCCTTGGCGGCGTCGGAACCCTAATCGGACCGGTTCTGGGTGCGGGTATGATCAAATACATGGAAAACATCATTTCCAAGATCAACTCGGACATCCTCCACGGGTGGTTCGCCTTCCTCCCTGACGGTCTTGAAGACCTGGTTGTGACGATGATCTATCCGTTCATCGGCAAAGGTTGGCACCTGACGCTTGGCATCGTGTTCATGCTGGTCGTGATCTTCCTGCCCGGTGGCCTCGTTGAAGGTGGTCAGAAACTGGCCAATCTCTTCGGTCGCAAAAAAGCGGATAACCCGAAATCCGCGTCCACCGAACCTGCAGAATAAGGAGACGGACAGATGGGCATTCTTGAAGTCAAAGACGTCAATAAACGGTTTGGTGGCCTGCAGGCCCTTGGCAAGGTAAATCTCAGCGTAGCCGAGAACAGCTGCCACGCGATCATCGGCCCGAACGGGGCCGGGAAATCCACCCTGCTCAATTGTCTTGTCGGCAAACTGATCCCGGACACCGGGTCAGTCATGTTCGACGGACAAAGCGTGCTGGGCCGCACCCCGTTCGAGATCAACCAGATGGGCATTTCGCGCGTGTTCCAGACACCCGAGATTTTTGGTGATCTGACGGTGAT
Source organism: Marivita sp. XM-24bin2 (assembly GCA_003149565.1). Taxonomy (GTDB): domain Bacteria; phylum Pseudomonadota; class Alphaproteobacteria; order Rhodobacterales; family Rhodobacteraceae; genus Marivita. The sequence goes on from QCWH01000040.1 coordinate 36,318, forward strand.
GGAAAACATGCTGATCCCCTGCTTTGCAAGACGCGACGGGTCGTTCGCTCTGCATGGTATCCGATCGGTGATTAGCGAAGCGGAACTGCGCGATCAGGCAGAGAGCATGCTGGAAGAGGTGAACATGATCGACAAGCGCGACATGCATTCGGCCTCTATGTCACGCGGTGACAAGCGCCGCCTCGAAATGGCAATGTGTCTGGTGCAGAACCCCAAGCTCCTCCTGCTAGACGAGCCAACGGCCGGTATGGCGCGTGCGGACACCAACAACACCATCGATCTTCTCAAGGAGATCAAGGAAAAGCGCAACATCACCATCGCGATCATCGAACACGACATGCATGTGGTGTTCTCGCTCGCGGAACGGATCACCGTTCTCGCGCAAGGCACCCCGCTGGTCGAGGACACACCCGAGAACATCAAGGGTCATCCGAAGGTGAAAGAAGCCTATCTGGGCGAAGCGGCGTAACGCCCGCGTTGTCGAAAGGACAGACACATGAACGTCAGACCCGATTTTTCGAAGAACCGCAACGCGGCCGAAACGGCTCCCGCCTTCCTCTCTGTGTGGGACATGCACTCGTACTACGGCGAAAGCTACATCGTGCAGGGCATCTCTTTTAACGTCCACGAGGGCGAGATTCTCGCGCTTCTGGGTCGCAACGGTGCGGGCAAAACCACGACGCTGCGCTCTATTGCGCGGATGGACAGTCCACAGGTGAACCACGGCGAGATCTGGTTGGACCACCAGCCCTTGCACAACATGAAATCCTATGACGCTGCAGCTGTCGGCTTGGGCCTTGTGCCCGAAGACCGCTGCATCATTCCCGGCCTGACGGTTGAAGAGAACCTGCAACTGGCTCAGATCGCTCCGCCCATCGGTTGGTCGATCGAACGCCTGTACGATCTCTTCCCCCGCCTCGGCGAACGGCGCAAGCAGGAAGGTGTCACGCTTTCGGGTGGTGAACAGCAGATGCTGTCAATCGCCCGGGCCTTGGCACGCGACATCAAGGTGTTGCTGCTGGACGAGCCTTATGAAGGTCTGGCACCGGTCATCGTGGACGAGATCGAAAAGACGCTTCGAGTGATCAAGGAACAGGGGATGACCACCATCCTCGTTGAACAGAACGCGGTGCGCGCCCTGCAACTGGCAGACCGCGCCATTATTCTCGACACGGGTTCCATCGTCTTTGATGGCACCGCCGAGGAGGTTCTGGAAAACGACGCATTGCGCGCCGAATACCTCGCGATCTGATCGCGGAACAAATGTGAGTGCGACCTAAGCCGCCCTTGCCATTTCCCGGCGGGGGCGGTTTTGTCTGACCAAAGAGGAGGATACCCCATGAGTGACAAGACC
>QCWH01000041.1:0-12271 GCA_003149565.1 Marivita sp. XM-24bin2
TCACCGGCGCCAGCCGGGGCATCGGCCACGCCACCGTCAAGAAATTCGCCGCCGAAGGCTGGCGCGTGATCAGCTGTTCGCGCCAGGCGTTTTCACCCAACTGCCCCTGGCCCGGCGGGGAACGCAATCACATCCAGGTCGATCTCAGCGATCCGCAACAGACGATGGAAGCCGTCCGCACCGTCAAGGAGCGACTTGATGGCGGGCGGCTCGATGCGCTGGTCAACAATGCCGGGATCTCTCCCAAAGGCCCCGAAGGAGAGCGGCTCAGCACGCTCGACACCGATTTGCGCGACTGGGGCAAGGTGTTCCATGTGAATTTCTTCGCATCCGTGGTGCTCGGTCGCGGGTTAAAAGACGAATTGGCAAAGGCTCAGGGCGCGATCGTCAATGTGACGTCGATCGCCGGGTCGCGGGTGCACCCGTTTGCTGGCGCGGCCTACGCCACGTCCAAGGCAGCGCTCGCAGCGTTAACGCGGGAAATGGCTCATGATTTCGGGCCTTTAGGGGTTCGGGTGAATGCGATTGCCCCAGGCGAGGTCGAAACCAGCATCCTGAGCGAAGGCACCGACAAGATCGTCGAGAAGCTGCCGATGCGCCGGCTGGGCCAGCCCGCCGAAGTGGCGGACGTGATCTATTTCCTGTGCTCAGGCCAAAGCGGGTATGTGACAGGCACCGAGATAGAGGTGAATGGCGGGCAGCACGTCTGACCACGTGGGCCGAAAGATAAGTCAACCATACACGCCATTTCAGGCTGCCCGGCCACGACGACACACGCGGCTTTCCCCGTCAAAGTGACCCAATCTTTGCCCCAAAACTCTGTGTATTCACGGTAAGTGAAGAGTGACCTCTTCAGCGATACATTTCAAACCGGTTCGGTCCGCTGACAGTTTCAAGACACAAAGATATGGCACCACGTCAGCATCAGGGTGTTCACATCTCAACAGGCGTACGAACCTAAACTCCGGCCGGGATCGCAATGGCGCAACTCACGCCGGCGTGTCCTAGGTTTTGCCCACAATCCAACAAAATTCCGCCGGTTTGATCATCTTCAATAGATCGACGATCAGATCGGACCGGAGGAAATGCGCGGTGCTCAGAAGTGTTCTAAAAACAGTTTTTGGTGTCCTGCTTGCGAGTGTCGGCTCGGTCATAGGTGCGTTTAATGTGCTACTTGCACCGTCCTTAAACGGCGATTGGACCTCAATCGTGGTGCCCGCTCTGGGGGTGATCCTGATCCTTGCCGGGGTCGTTATGTTTTTCACAGGGATTGGCCAGTTTTGCTTCCGACTGATCCGCTTGCTGACGCGGGCAACAGTCTCTGCTGCCAAGCATATGCAACCACCGCAAGAGCCGACCGCCTGACCGTAGGCTGGGCACTGGCCCAGACTATGGGTCCGCTGAAGCACGCCCGCCGCCAAAACGCGAAACGTCAGAAATGGATCGCCCGGCCCCAGGCGTCGAGCACCGCCTCGTGCATCATCTCTGACAAGGTCGGATGCGGGAAGACGGTTTGCATCAGGTCTTCCTCGGTGGTCTCCAACTGCCGTCCCACCACATAACCCTGGATCAATTCGGTCACTTCCGCGCCTACCATATGCGCCCCCAAAAGCGCGCCGGTTTTCGCATCGAACACCGTCTTGATCAGGCCTTCGGGTTCCCCGAGCGCAATCGCCTTGCCGTTGCCGATAAACGGGAAGCGCCCGACCTTCACGTCAAAGCCCTTCTCTCTGGCCTGCGCCTCGGTCAGGCCAACGCTGGCCACCTGCGGCTGGCAATAGGTGCAGCCCGCGATGCTGTCCGGCTCCACGGCATGCGGATGCCCGCCGGCAATCAGTTCGGCCACCATCACACCCTCATGGCTGGCCTTGTGCGCAAGCCACGGCGCGCCGGCGATGTCTCCGATGGCAAAGACGCCTTCAACCCCGGTGCGACAATGAGGGTCTGTCACGACATGGGTGCGGTCCACCTTCACGCCCAAAGCTTCAAGCCCCAGACCTTCGGTGTTGCCGACAATGCCGACCGCAGAGATGACGGTGTCGAACTCCTCTTTCGTCGCCTTGCCGCCCACCTCGATATGCGCGGTGACTTTGCCCTTGCCACGGTCAAGCTGTGTGACCATCGCCTTTTCGCGGATGGTCATGCCCTGCTGTTCGAACTGTTTCTTTGCGAAACCGCTGATCTCTGCATCTTCGACAGGCAGGATGCGATCCATCACCTCGACCACGGTCGTGTCGGCACCCAGCGTGTTGTAGAAGCTGGCAAACTCGATCCCGATGGCTCCGGACCCGATCACCAGCAGCTTTTTCGGCATCCGGGTCGGCACAAGCGCGTGTTTGTAGGTCCAGACAAGATCGCCATCCGCCTCGAGCCCCGGCAGTTCGCGCGCGCGGGCACCGGTGGCGATGACGATATTCTTGGCGCTCAGGTCTTCGGTGCCCTTGTCGGTCTTCGCCTGCACCTTGCCCCTGGCGGGGATCGTCGCCTCACCCATCACCACCGTGACCTTGTTCTTCTTCAGAAGATGCCCCACCCCGGAATTGAGCTGTTTCGCAATGCCGCGCGAACGTTTGACAACGGCGTCAAGATCATAGCCGATGCCATCGGCCTTCAGACCGAACTCTTTGGCGCGGTGCATGAGGTGGAACACCTCGGAGGTGCGCAGCATGGCCTTGGTCGGGATGCAGCCCCAGTTCAGGCAGATGCCGCCCAGATGTTCACGTTCGACAATGGCGACGGACAACCCCAGCTGCGCGCCCCGGATGGCGGCGACATAGCCGCCAGGGCCTGCGCCGATCACGATCATGTCGAAGCTCTTGCTCATCGCCTGCTTTCCTCCCTCAAGGTCAGGTTTGACGCAAAGCGTAGGACAAAGCGACGGGGCTCACAATGGGGCATGGTGAATAGGTCCGGAGCGGGCCCAATGTTTCGCACGCGAAACATTGGGTCAAAACATCTGACCGTTTAACATTTTGTTAACAGGCGATAATCAGGCCTCGGCTTTCTTTTCCCAACGCCCTGATTCCTCGGACCAGTACTGCGCCGAACATCCCGCACCCGTCAGGTTCCGCCATTGGCCTCGGGCAACATCGACCGCTGCGGGGTCATTGCCATCGAAGAGGATGCAGACCCGTTCCAGACGCTGCACCTCATCGGGCGCCACCTCGGCCCCGTCCACGGTCATCAGGCATTGCGGATCATTTGCCGCCTCATGAGCCACGGTCAGCAGTACCGGCTGAGCCGCGTCATGTGGCCCACCGGCCAGCCCATGTGGCAGAAACCCCTCCTCTGGTCCCAACCACAGTTTCTGGTCCAGCCAATCCATCCGCGCAGCATCGGTTCCCCGCACCGCAACGCGCCAGCCGGCGCCAAGCGCCTTGCCCAGAAGCATGGGCAAGGTCGCCTCGAGCGGCTTTTGCGTCAGGTGGTAGAAATAGGCCGCGCCCACGGGTTCAGTCCCGCGCCTCGAACTTGTCGGCGATCAGGCGGTCCAGTGCCCGTACACCCCAGCCGGTCGCACCCTTGGGGGACAGATCCAGATCGGATTTCACATGGGCCACACCTGCTATATCGATGTGGATCCACGGCATGTCATCCTTGACGAAGCGTTTGAGGAACTGGGCTGCGGTGATCGACCCTGCAGGGCGGCCACCAATGTTCTTCATGTCGGCCACAGGCGATTTCAGCATATCATCATAGGCCTGTCCCAAAGGCATCCGCCATGCGCCTTCATTTTCGGTCTCGGCAGCTTTGAGGAAAGCGCCCGCAAAGGACTCGTCATTGGAGTAGACGGCGGCATTCTCGTGACCAAGCGCGATGATACACGCCCCTGTCAGCGTGGCGAGGTCGATCATCGCAGCGGGCGTCTCGGCCTCCTGCGCGTGCCACATGACATCGCAGAGCACCAGACGCCCTTCGGCATCGGTGTTGATCACTTCGATGGTATCACCCTTCATCGAGGTCACAACATCGCCCGGGCGCACTGCATTGCCCGACGGCATGTTCTCTACGAGGCCGACGAGCCCGACAACATTCGCCTTGGCCTTACGTTTGGCCACGGCATGCATCACGCCAGAGACAACGCCTGCGCCGCCCATGTCCATCGTCATATCTTCCATACCAGCTGCGGGTTTGAGCGAGATGCCACCGGTGTCGAAGACCACCCCTTTGCCGACCAGCGCCAGCGGAGCGTCATCCTTCGCGCCGCCTTTCCAACGCATGATGACCACCTTGGACGGGCTGTCTGACCCCTGCCCGACACACAGCAGCGCGCCCATGCCGAGTTTTGCCAGTGCTTTCTCTTCCAGCACCTCAACCTCGACGCCCAGTTCACTCAGCCCTTCCAGCCGCTTGGCGAATTCGGTCGTGGTAAGCACGTTTGCCGGTTCGTTGACCAGATCGCGGGTGAAATGCACACCTTCGGCGACCGCAAGCCGTGGCGCGGCAGCAGCCTCAGCCTCATCCGGTTTAGCGCACATGAAGGTGGCTGCACCAAGCGGATCACCTTTCTTGCTCTTGTGATCATCAAAACCGTAGCCGCGCAGGACCACGCCCAAAGCGATTTCTTCGACACGTGTGGTGCCTTCGACCAGCACCGTCATTGCCGATGACCCAGCCGCAACAGCCATCGCGGCCCCCGCCTTGCGCGCCAGTTCGGGCGCGGGACGGCGCGGCAGCTTGACCAGATCGACCGCCTCGGCCTGCACGCCCGCCGGCCACGCGAGAGACATCGACTTACCCTCGCCCAGCTTGTCCCACGCCTCAGACCCGGTGGCACGCGCCAGAGCGCCCTTGGTCAGACGATTGAGCCGTCGTGCCCCAGCGCTGAGCTTGAGATCCGGGGTAACAAAGACCGCGATGCGGCCCTCGACGGTTGCCAGCGTGTCAAGATCGACCGGCGTGAAGGATAGTGCGCGGAGTTCCGCCATTTTCTGCTCCATCAGTTGGTTTGGGTATAGGGGTAGCGCCGGTGCGCGCGGTTGACCAGAGGCGGGTTTTCCCGCAAACCCTAGGGTATTGGGCCATCCCGGCCCACTCTATGTCGTGTGAAGGGGTCCGCTGTGCCAAGATTCGACAGATATATGCTGTCGCAACTCATGGTCCTCTTTGGGTTCTTCTCGCTTGTGCTGGTCGCGGTCTATTGGGTGAACCGTGCGGTTGTTCTGTTCGACCGGCTGATCGCAGATGGTCATTCAGCGGGCGTCTTTCTCGAATTCACGGCGCTGAGCCTGCCCGGCGTGATCGCTTTGGTCCTGCCGATGGCAGCGTTTGCTGCGGCTGTCTATGTCACAAACCGCCTGATGGGCGATTCCGAGCTGACCGTGGTGCAGGCGACCGGGTACAGCCCGTGGCGGTTGTCCCGCCCGGTTCTGTTGTTCGGTCTGATCGTGGCGCTGATGCTGTCGGCGCTGACGCATTTCCTTGTCCCCGCCTCGATGGCGCAGTTGAAGCAGCGCGAGGTCGAGATCTCGGGCTCGGTCAGCGCGCGGCTTCTGCGCGAGGGGACGTTTCTGCATCCCGGCCCTGGTGTTACGTTTTTCATCCGGGAAATTACTCCTGAGGGCGAATTGCGGGATGTTTACCTGTCGGACCGGCGGCGCGAAGACCGCGAGGTGACCTACACCGCCGAGAGCGCATACGTGGTTCAGGCCGAAGAAGGCCCAAGGCTCGTCATGGTGAGTGGGCTGGCGCAGACCCTGAACACCGAAACGCGGGCGCTGTCCACAACGATCTTTCAGGATTTTACGTATGATATCAGCACCCTGATCGTGCAAAACCGGAATCTTAACCTGCGGCCCCGGCATCTGCCGACATGGGATATGATCACCCGGCCAGAGGAGATGGCAAAGCTGGTCAATGTGCCTCTGGCGCGGATCAACGAAGAGCTTCATGGCCGTTTCCAGCAGGCGCTTTTGAGTCTGGTGGCCGCGTTGATCGGCTTTTCGACCTTGTTGACCGGAAGCTTCAGCCGCTTTGGCGTGGGCCGACAGATTGTGGTGGCGATTTTCCTCTTGGTGATCATCAAGCTGGTGGAAAGTGCGGTAACAGACCCGACCCGCAACAACGCGGCTCTCTGGCCACTGGTCTACCTGCCCTCGGTCGTCGGTTTGGCGCTGGCCGCTGCTGTGTTGCATCTGGCCGCGCGCCCGTTCCGGCAGCCGCGTGGCGCTGCCGTGAACGAGGTGTCAGCATGACGCTGCATCTTTATTTCGCGCGCCGGTTTTTGTGGACCTTTTTGGCGATCTTCGGGATTTTCTTTCTGTTTCAGGTGCTTCTCGATCTGGTGGAACAGATCCGCCGTCTCGACAATTCGGTGAGCTTTGCCGAGGTCATGAAGCTGACGCTGCTGAACACGCCTGAAGGCATGTATCAGATCCTGCCCCTGGTGATGATCCTGTCCTCCATCGCGCTGTTTGTGGCGCTGGCGCGGTCTTCAGAGCTGGTCGTCGCCCGTGCGGCGGGCCGGTCCGGCCTGACGGCGCTTGTGGGGCCGATTGTGGTGGCGGCGGTGATCGGCGGGCTTGCCGTCGCGATGGGAAACCCGATCGTGGCGGCGACGTCGAAAGCTTATTCCGATCTGCGCGAAACCTATCGCAATGGCGGAACCTCGGCGCTGTCCATCGGGGCCGAGGGGCTGTGGCTGCGCCAGTCGGATCCGCGCGGGCAGACGGTGATACGCGCGGCGCGGGCCAATCCCAACGGAACGGTCCTGTTTGACGTGATGTTCGTGGCCTATGCCGAAGGCGGCGGGCCAGTGCGGCGGATCGAGGCGGAAGAGGCCGAGCTCGTCGATGGCGCATGGGAGTTGCGCACCGCGAAGGTCTGGCCTTTGGTGGCGGGCGTGAATCCCGAGACCAATGCCGTGCTTCACGACACGCTGATTGTGTCGTCCACGCTCACCGAAGACAGCATCCGCGACCGGTTCGGGCGGCCATCGGCCATCTCGGTCTGGGAACTGCAGGGCTTTATCACTGATCTGGAGGATGCCGGCTTTTCAGCGCGACGGCATGCAGTATGGCTGCAGATGGAGCTGGCGCGGCCCGTCTTCCTGATTTCGATGGTGTTGATCGGTGCTGCCTTCACCATGCGCCACAGTCGGATGGGTGGCACCGGAATTGCGGTTCTGTCGGCTGTTTTACTTGGCTTTTCATTGTATTATGTGCGGAACTTCGCGCAAATTCTGGGTGAAAACGGGCAGTTGAATCCACTTGCCGCGGCGTGGATCCCGCCCTTGGCATCAGTGCTTCTGGCGCTTGGTCTGATCCTGCATCGGGAGGATGGCTGATGCTGCGGGTCCTGATTGCTGGAGTGATGGCTTTGACGTTTGCGGCAGTCAGTGCACGCGCGCAGTCGGGCGATGTGATCCTGCTGGCTGATCAGGTTCTGGTCGAACAGGGGGGCGACACGCTCGTCGCGACGGGCAATGTGGAAGCACTGCACGAAGGCACACGGCTTACCGCATCGTCGATCATCTATGACCGCACCTCGGACAGTCTGCAAATTCAGGGTCCGATTCGGATCACCCAGCCCAATGGCGACGTTCTGACCGCGACACAGGCAGATCTGGATCAGGGTTTCGAAAACGGTCTGCTGGAAAGCGCGCGCTTTGTGCTGGACGAACAATTGCAGATCGCGGCCGCACGTGCGGCACGGGTTCAGGGGCGTTACACGGCTATGAGCCAGGTCGCAGCGACCTCCTGTCAGGTTTGCGGCAGCGACCGGCCACCGCTCTGGGCCATCCGCGCCACGCGCGTCGTGCATGACGCCAATGAACGCCAGATTTATTTCGACAATGCCCAACTGCGGGTGCTGGGTGTGCCGGTGTTCTACATCCCCCGCATGCGCCTGCCGGACCCTACCCTGGAACGGGCGCGCGGATTCCTGATCCCGGAACTCAAGACGTCGAGCCTTTTGGGTTTTGGCATCAAACTGCCCTACTTTATCCCGCTTGGAGATCATGCAGACCTGACGCTGACGCCCTATGTCTCGCCGGTCACCCGAACGCTTGAGCTGCGCTACCGGCAGGCGTTTCGCACAGGCGACATCACCGTCAATGGCGCGATCAGCCGCGACAGTCTCGACAGTGGCGTGGCACGCGGTCTGTTCTTTGCCGAAGGCGCGTTTCGCCTCCCGCGCGGCTTTCGTTTGTCGTTCGATATCGAGGCGGTGAGCGACGAGGCGTATCTGAACGACTATAACAGTGAGTTCAAGAAAGACCGTCTGGACAGCGCTCTGACCTTGGCACGCACACAGAGAGACAGCTTCTTTTCTCTGGGGCTGATCCATTACGAAAGCCTGACAGACGGTGAAAACAACGCCACGCAGCCGACGATCATTGGCGATCTGCGCTACAATCGGCGTTTCTTTCCCAAACCGCTTGGCGGCGAGGTCCGCTTGGGGTTTCAGCTGCACGGTCACTACCGCTACTCCGACACCGATATCGATGGCGGCGACGCCGACAGCGTTGTGGATGGCCGCGACGTGGCGCGCGCCAATCTCGATCTGAGCTGGCGTGACCGCTGGACCTTGCCTGGCGGCATCCGCGCAGGTGTGCTCGCGCAGCTTTGGGCCGACCATTTCATTGTCGAACAGGATGCAGAGGCTGCAGGAGATTTCACCGAAGTCACGCCTGCCGCGTCGGTGGAACTGCGCTGGCCCTGGATCAAACGGACCGCAAACGGCGGGCGTGTCATGGTAGAGCCATTGGCACAGGTCGGCTGGATCGGGGGTGCGCGTTCCGGCGTCCCCAATGACGAAAGCACGCGCGTCGAATTCGACGAGGGTAATCTGCTGAGCCTGTCGCGGTTTCCCGCCCCGGATCGTCGCGAACGGGGGTTGATCGGTGCTGCGGGACTGCGCTGGATGCGTGAAGACCCCGAAGGTTGGCGCGCGGCCTTCACGCTGGGCCGCGTCTGGCGAGATGAGGTGGACACCGCCTTTTCCCGGTCCTCTGGTCAGGACAGCGCAGCGTCGGACTGGTTGATTGCGGGCCAGTTTTCACACCGCACCGGCATTCAGCTTTTGGCGCGTGGGTTGTATGACAGCGACATGACCCGCTTCACCAAAGCCGAGATGCGCACCAATCTCACGAAAGAGCGCTATTCTTTGGGGGCGTCCTATATCCTGTTGACCACCGACAGGAAGGAAGACCGCGACGACGCTCAGTCTCAATGGCGGCTCAACGGGCGCTACAATATCGACCGCAATTGGACTGCCACGGGCAGCACCCGCTACGACATCGCAGAAGGGCAATTCCTCAAAGCAGGGGTTGGCGCAGAATACCGCAACGAATGTGTTTCGGTGGACTTTTCGGTCTCGCGCAACTTTGCCTCTTCCACTAACCTTGAACCATCTACCGATTTCGGCCTGACCGTCGCGCTGACTGGCTTCAGCACGGGCGGCAGCGGCAAGGAGTACCGCCGTTCATGCAGCTATTGAGCACATCCATTCGCAAACTGAGTGCACTGGCCCTTGGTGTGGCGCTGGCCCTTGGACCGGGTCCCGCAGATGCGCAGAATCTTTTTGCTCCGGTTATCAAGATCAATGACAGCGTCGTGACCGCCTACGAGCTGGAGCAGCGAGAGCGTATGCTGACGGTGCTGCGCGCGCCGGGCAATATCGAAGAGCTGGCCCGTGAACAGTTGATCGACGACCGCCTGCGCATTCAGGCCGCAAACGCTGCCGGGATCGTACCTTCCGAGGAAGAAGTGCTGGACGGCATGACCGAATTTGCCGGCCGCGCCAATCTGAGCCGGGAGGAGTTCATTCAGGCGCTTGAGGGCGCGGGCGTTGCCGCCCAGACCTTCCGCGACTTTGTCCGGGCTGGCCTCAGCTGGCGGCTGTTGGTGCAAGCGCGATTTGGCGGACGGGTCAACCTGTCGGAAGCCGAGATTGACCGTGCGCTTGGCGCCTCGGGCGGCTCGTCCGTGCGAGTGCTTTTGTCCGAAATTATCATGCCTGCCCCGCCACAGCAGGCCGAAGCGGTACGTGAACGCGCCGAGCGGATCAGCCAGACCACCTCGGAGGCGGCGTTTTCACAAGCGGCACGGCAGTTTTCCGCAACAGCCACCCGTCAGGCCGGAGGTCGTTTGCCCTGGCAGAACCTTGAAGACCTGCCACCGGTGCTGCGGCCCCTGGTGATCGGTCTTGCGCCGGGCGAGGTGACGGATCCGATCCCGATCACCGACGCCATTGCGCTCTTCCAGCTGCGGGGCATCGAAGAGGTTGGCTACACGCCCCCCACCTACTCTGCCATCGAATATGCGGCGTATTACATGCCAGGTGGCCGCTCTGAGGCGACACTTGCACAGGCGCGCGTCCTGGCAAGTCAGGTTGACCGCTGCGATGATCTTTACGGTGTCGCCAAGGGACAACCGGAAGAGGTGCTCGAGCGACAGGCCCTGCCGCCTGCCGAGATCCCGACCGACATTGCGTTCGAGCTGTCCAAGCTCGACCCAGGCGAGGTATCAACCGCGTTGACCCGGTCGAACGGGCAGACGCTGATGTTCCTGATGCTCTGCGGGCGTACCGGTGAAATCAGCGAAGATCTGGACCGGGATCAGTTCGCGCTCGGCCTGCGCAACCAGCGGCTCAATTCGCTTGCCGAAAGCTACCTGTCGCAGCTGCGTGCCGACGCCCGCATCGTGACCCAATGAGCGCAGCGCCGATTGCCCTGACCATCGGGGAACCTGCCGGCATTGGCCCCGAACTGGCCGTTATGGCCTGGGATGCCCTGCGCAAAGAGGTGCCGTTTTTCCTGATCGGCGATCCCGCGCATTTGCCAGCAGGTACGGATTGGGTAGAGATCGCCGCCCCCGACGAAGTTGTTTTGGGCGGATCAGCCCTTGCTGTTTTGCCGCACCGGTTCGAAGGGCCGCGCACACCCGGACTTGCGCAATCCGCACAGGCCAAGGGTGTGGTCGCGGTGATCGAGCGGGCCGTGGCTTTGGCCTCATCCGGCAAGGTGAGTGGCATCTGCACCCTGCCGATCCACAAACAGGCGCTTCAGGACGGGGCCGGGTTCGGCTTTCCCGGACATACCGAGTTTCTGGCGCATCTGTGCGACACGCCGGATGTGGTGATGATGCTGGCCGGACCGCAATTGCGGGTGGTTCCGGCGACCATTCATATCCCGCTTTCAGAGGTCACCGCAGCGCTCACGCCTGAGCTTCTGGAAACACGCATCCGCATCACCCATGCAGCGCTCGTCTCACAGTTCGGCATTCCCGCGCCACGTTTGGCTGTCGCCGGTCTGAACCCGCATGCCGGGGAAGGTGGCAAGATAGGACATGAAGAGCAAACGCTCATCGCGCCTGTGCTGGACGCGCTTCGCAAGGAAGGCTTGCGTATCGAAGGGCCAATGAGCGCGGATACGATGTTTCACGCCGCCGCGCGCGCTACCTATGATGCGGCGATCTGCATGTATCACGATCAGGCGTTGATTCCCATCAAGACGCTGGATTTCGACAGGGGTGTGAACGTGACGCTTGGCCTGCCGATCATTCGAACCTCGCCCGACCACGGCACGGCATTTGACATTGCGGGAACCGGGCACGCCAATCCATCGTCGACCATCGAGGCGCTTAGGCTGGCGTGGCGGTTGGCACATGCAACCGTCTGACGATTGCGCCGATTGATGGGACGGCATTTGCATATTTTTAAAAAGAAGAAGCCAGGGCGGTTTGCCCGGGCTGGAGGCATGCATGGCTGCGATTGACGGATTGCCCCCGTTGCGTGAGGTCATCGCGACCCACGGGTTGAGCGCGAAGAAAGCGTTGGGGCAGAACTTTCTGCTGGACCTGAACCTGACGGCCAAGATTGCGCGGCAGGCCGGTGATCTGTCCGGTATGGATGTTCTGGAGGTGGGTCCCGGTCCCGGTGGCTTGACGCGGGGATTGCTGGCCGAGGGTGCGCGCAAGGTGCTGGCAGTTGAGAAAGACGCACGCTGTCTGCCAGCGCTGGCCGAAATTGCAACGGCCTACCCGGATCGGCTGGAGGTGATCGAAGGAGACGCGCTGCAGATCGATGCGCTGGCGCATCTGACGCCGCCCATCGCGATCTGTGCCAACCTGCCCTACAATGTCGGCACCGAGTTGCTGGTGCGGTGGTTGACGCCTGCGCAGTGGCCGCCTGTCTGGGACAGTCTGACCCTGATGTTTCAGAAAGAGGTGGCCGAACGGATCGTCGCGCAGCCGGGATCAAAGGCCTATGGCCGGCTCGCTGTGCTTGCACAATGGCGCTGCGACGCGCAGATCGCGATGCATCTGCCACC
>QCWH01000041.1:12991-38245 GCA_003149565.1 Marivita sp. XM-24bin2
GTCCATCTGCGCGCCCTGCCCGCGCCGAGGTTCGAGGCGGACCCGAAAGTGCTTGAACGCGTGGTCGCCGCTGCGTTCAACCAGCGCCGCAAGATGCTGCGCGCATCGCTCAAGGCGCTGTCCCCCAAGATTGAGGAGCACCTGAACGCCGTTGGCATCGCGCCCACCGAACGGGCAGAGCGGGTATCCGTCGAAGGGTTCTGTGCGTTGGCTCGCCAGTTGGCTTGAGGTCAGAACGAAAGGAGCCGGGGCAACCCCCGACTTATCTTATTCTGCAGCGTCAGGCGTAGATTGCTCTGACGGTGTCTCCTCAGCCTCAGCCTCTGCCTTCGCCTCTTTCGGCTCGGGCTTCTTGCGCGGTTTGCGCGGGGCACGTGGTTTCTTGGGCTTTTCCTCGGCCTTGGCCTCGGGAGTTTCAACCAGACCAGTGTCACCGTTGTCACTGGATGTGTCGATCACATCAGGCTGCTGTGCCTCGGACGCATCGCTCGACGTCTGTGGTGCATCGTCCTGATCTCCGCGCGACTGGCGTTCGGCATCCCGCTGCTGCTGGCGCTCGCGATTCTCGCGCTCCTGCTGCTCGCGACGGGCTTCCTGCTCGCGCTGAGCTTCGCTCAGCAGGCGCATGTAATGCTCTGCGTGCTGCTGGAAATTCTCAGCATTCACGCGATCATTGCTGAGCTGCGCGTCACGGGCCAGTTGGTTGTATTTGTCGATAATCTGTTGCGGCGTACCGCGCACCTTGCCTTCAGGGCCTGAGCTGTCGAAGACGCGATTGACGACGTTTGCGACGGAATTGCTCCGGTTGCGGTTATTTTTATTCCGCGAACGTTTATTAGAAGAACGCATTTGTTACTTTCCAGCCTTCTGTCAGCTGCTTTGCGATTGCTGTGTGCGCTTTGTGCGCGGGTCCTGTGCAATGGCATCCATGTTTGGGCTTACAATCGCGCGAGAGGGGTGCAAACCTGCCTCGACCGCTGCGGTGTCTCTGAGTAATCATGTCCGAGGGCCGCTTACAAGTAGAATTTGACTCAAAATCCGGTGAATCCGCCATTCAGCTGTCACTTTGCGGCAGGATTACGCCAGAAACCACCCGGTCGCGGCCATCGAGATCGGTCAGGACGGTGATATCGGTGAAACCTGCGGCGTGAAACAGCGCGCTGACCTCCTCTCCCTGAGCGGGGCCGATTTCCACCATAAGACGTCCTCCCGTGACGAGATGGGACGGGGCACTGGCCGTGATGGCGCGGTAGGCGGTCAGCCCGTCCGCCTCGTCAGTCAGCGCGAGACGTGGTTCGTACCGTAGCTCGGGGGCGAGTGCCGCCATTTCATCAAGCGCGATGTAAGGCGGATTCGACACGATCAGGTCAAAGCACGTATCCGGGGGCACGGCATCGAACCAAGCCCCCTGCCCCAACGTGACGCGATCCCGCACCCCCAGAGCTTCGGCATTCTCTCGGGCAACGGTCAATGCCGCGGCGCTTAGATCGGTGCCCCAGCCACGCGATCGCGGCTGTTCGGCCAACAGGGTGAGAAGGATGCACCCAGACCCTGTCCCAAGGTCGAGAATCGCACCTGCATCGGCGGCAAGCGCGTGCTGTATCAGCGTTTCCGTTTCCGGCCGGGGATCAAGGACAGCCGGTGTGACCTTGAATGTACGGCCATAGAACGCGCGCGTGCCAATCAGATGGGACACCGGTTCGCGTGAAAGACGGCGTGTGATGAGTTTGTCGAATGCAGCGACCCGGGCTTCAGGGATCGGGTCGGGCAGAACGAGGGTCAGACGGCCCGAAGCAATGTTGAGCACATGCGCCAGCAACCGGCGGGCGTCTCGGGCGGGATCGTCGATACCCGCCTCGCGCAGCTGTGCAATGGCCCGGATGAGCGCCTCGGTTCCGGTCATGCCCCCATCTCGGCCAGCAGAGTGGCCTGCGCGTCAGCCGTCAGCGCATCGATGATTTCATCCAGATCACCCGCCATCACCGCATCGAGCTTGTAGAGCGTCAAGCCGATCCGGTGGTCGGTGAGGCGCCCCTGCGGGAAGTTGTAGGTGCGAACGCGTTCCGAGCGGTCGCCACTGCCGACCTGAGACTTGCGATTGGCCGAGCGTTCGTCATCGGCCTTTTGCCGCTCCATGTCAAAAAGGCGTGTGCGCAAGACCTGCATTGCGATCTCGCGATTGCGGTGCTGGGATTTCTCGGAACTGGTGACGACAATACCTGTCGGAAGGTGCGTGATCCGTACGGCCGAATCGGTGGTGTTGACGTGTTGCCCGCCGGCGCCGGAACTGCGCATCGTGTCGATCCGCAGATCATTGGCGTTGATCTGAATATCCACGTCCTCGGCTTCGGGCAGAACGGCGACTGTCGCGGCAGAGGTGTGGATGCGCCCGCCGCTTTCGGTTTCAGGCACACGCTGGACGCGGTGCACGCCGGATTCGAACTTGAGCCGGGCAAAGACATTGTCGCCGGTGATGTTGGCAACAACTTCCTTGATGCCGCCAAGCTCGGTCGACTGTTCCTCGATGATTTCGAACCGCCAGCCCCGCCCTTCCGAGTAGCGCTGGTACATGCGCAGGAGATCGCCGGCGAAGAGCGCTGCCTCTTCGCCGCCAGTGCCCGGGCGGATTTCCAGCATCGCGGGGCGTGCGTCGGCCTTGTCTTTTGGCAAGAGCGCCAGTTGCAACGCATGCTCGACCTCGGGCAGGCGCGCTTTGAGGGCGGGTAGCTCCTCTTGCGCCAGTTCGCGCATTTCCGGGTCGTCCAGCATCGCTTCGGCATCGGCGATGTCGGACCGGACCTGTTTCCAGTCATTGATCTGATCCACCACCGGGCGGAGATCCGCATATTCCTTGCCGATGGCGGCAATGTCGCCCGACCCCTCGGCCATCTGTGCCTCAAGGTATTCGAAACGCGATGTGATCTGGTGCAGGCGGTCTTCGGGGATCATGTGCAGGGTTTGGTGGATGCGTGGCGGGGGGTCAAGGTCTATTGACCCAAACGCTCCAGCCAGCCGTCCACACGGGCCTTGTTTACACCCATGTCGGACTGGCCGAACCGCAGACGGGCGAAAAGCTCGAGCACGTCTTCGTTTTTCATCACCGTCGTGTAGTCGGGAAAGCCCATCCATTGCGAGCGGGTGATGTAAGTCACCTTGCCCTCTTCAACGCTGCCCGCCAGCACCTCGGTGCGCGGGGTGGCGAGGATGATGCGGTCCAGCTCGGCAAAGGTGCCTTCCTCGGCGGGGATGCGACGACGCACACCACCTGCGAGGTCTTGGTCTGCGGTCACTTTGGGATCGACATGCCAGACCGCCGGGTCTGACGGCGCCAGCCTGATCCAGGCCAGTCCACCCAGTATGATCAAGATCACCGCCCAGAAAAACACTTTCACGACGTCCTTATCCTTGCCTCAATGGGGCACCTGCCCGTTGATCACTTGTACAGACCTTCAGGCGCGGCGGGTCCAGCCCCAGAGCGACAGAATCTCTGTCGCGACATGGGCACCCGCAATCGCTGTTGCGCCCGTAGTATCGAATGGCGGGCTGACTTCAACCACATCGCCCCCCATCAATTCGATCCCGGCGATATTTCGCAGTATCACCGCGACGTCCGCGCTGGACGGGCCACCCCAGACCGGCGTGCCCGTGCCGGGGGCAAAGGCCGGGTCCAGACAGTCGATGTCGAAGGTGAGATAGGTCGGGTAATCCTTGAGGACCTCGCAAATCTGCTCGGCCACGGCCTCGGGTCCGATGCGGTGCATCTCGCGCGCATCGATGATGTTGAAACCGAGCGTATCGGGGTTGTCGGTGCGAATCCCCACCTGAACCGAGCGCGCGGGGTCGACCAGTCCAAGCTTGACCGCTTTGTAAAGGAAGGTCCCGTGGTCGATCCGCTCCATATCGTCATCGGCCCAGGTGTCGGTATGGGCGTCGAACTGCAAAAGGCTGAGCGGTCCGTATTTTTCGGCATAGGCCTCAAGGATGGGCAGAGTGATGTAGTGATCGCCCCCAAGTGTCACCGTCGCGGTGTCGGTTGCCAGAATCCCGGCAATGTGCGCCTTCAGCGTTTCGGGAAATTCCGACGTCTTGGCATAGTCGAAGGCAACATCGCCGTAATCCGCAATCGCAAACTCTTCGAGCACGTTGTAGCCCCAACCGTAGGGCGCATCGCAAGGTTGCAACAAAGAGGCCTCGCGGATCGCGCGCGGGCCAAGGCGTGTGCCGGTGCGGTTGGTCACGGCCTGATCAAATGGGACACCCGTTACGGCCACATCAACACCGCGCAGGTCCTTGGTATATTTCCGGCGCAGGAAAGACGGCGCGCCGCCGAAGACGTTTTCAAAACTCGCGCCTTTCAGGTCATCGCGCGTAAAGGCGTGGTCGATCTGGGTTTTTGCCTCCTCAAGCGCCATGCCTACACCCCGTGCCGGGTTTCGATGAGGCGTGCGAAAAAGGATGCACCAATGGTTGCCACCTCGTCGTTGAAATCAAAGGCCGGGTGGTGGCAGGACGGTCCAATTCCCTGCCCGAGAAATAGAAATGCACCGGGTCGGGCTTCCAGCATGTAAGAGAAATCCTCGGCCCCCATTTCCGGCCGCAAGTCGGTAATGGTTTTGGCCTCTCCCACCACCTCTTGCGCCACACGGCCTGCAAATTCGGCCTGTGCCTCGTGATTGACCGTGGCCGGGTAGTTTCGAACGTAGTTGACCTCGACCGCTACGCCATAGCTGGCCGCCTGCCCCTCGGCGATCTCGGAGATGCGCCGTTCGACCATGTCACGCAGATCGGGATCGAAGCTGCGCACAGTGCCGGAAAGATTCACGGCTTCGGGGATTATGTTCGTCGCGGTCCCGCCCGATATCATCGTCAGCGACACCACCAGCGGCAAAAGAGGATCGGTGTTGCGCGAGACAATGGTCTGCAAAGCCTGCCCGATGGCCAAGGCGCAGGGCATCGGGTCTTTGCAGGCCGATGGATAAGCGCCATGCCCGCCGACACCGCGCACGGTTATATGAAAGTCATCCACTGCCGCCATGATCGGGCCGGGCGTGGTGCGAAGCTGGCCTTCTTCGCCAAATGGATCGGTGTGCAAGGCATAGACCTCCTCGATACCAAACCGGTCCATGATGCCTTCCTCAACCATGATCCGCCCGCCGCCAACCGTTTCTTCGGCAGGCTGAAAGATCAAAGCTACCGTTCCTTTGAACTTGCGCGTCTCCGCCAGGTAGCGCGCTGCCCCCAGCAGCATCGTCGTATGGCCGTCATGTCCGCAGGCGTGCATCTTTCCGGGGATGGTCGACGCCCATTCGGCCCCGGTGGCTTCCTCCATCGGCAGTGCATCCATATCGGCACGCAAACCGGTCACAGGGCCATCACCCTGGCCTCGGATCAGCGCAACCACACCGCTGCGCGCAATACCGGCGTGAATTTCGTCCACGCCGAACTCTTTCAGCCGGTCGACCACGAAGGCTGCCGTTTCGTGGCAGTCAAGGTCCAGCTCGGGATGCATGTGCAGGTGCCGCCGCCATGTCTTCATGTCTTCGGCGAACTCACCGATCCGGTTCACAATGGCCACGACTGGACTCCCTCGCGCTGATGCCGCATCCCTGCATCTAATCCCGAAGCACGGAGACCTGCAATGCGAGATGACCTGATCCATGATCCCAAGGGGGGCATGCCCCGGCTGCTGGAAATCATGCGCCGCCTGCGGGACCCCGAAACCGGCTGCCCCTGGGACATCGAACAGGACTTCGCGTCAATTGCGCCCTACACGATCGAAGAGGCCTATGAGGTGGCCGATGCCATCGAACGTGAAGCATGGGACGAGTTGAAGGGCGAGCTTGGCGATTTGTTGCTGCAATCGGTCTATCATACGCAGATGGCCGAAGAAGCGGGCATGTTCAGCTTTGACGACGTGGCCAACGCGATCAGCGACAAGATGGTGGCACGGCATCCGCATGTGTTCGGCGACGAGAGCCGGGACAAATCTGCCGAACAGCAGGTTCAGGACTGGGAAAAAATCAAAGCGGCCGAGCGCGCAGACAAGCAGGAAACCGGCGTTTTGGATGGTGTGGCCAAGGGCCTGCCTGCCCTGACGCGGGCTTTGAAACTGCAGAACCGCGCGGCGCGCGTCGGGTTTGATTGGCCCTCCACAGACGAGGTCTTGGACAAGATCGTAGAAGAAGCGCAGGAGTTGCGCGAGGTTCAGAACGAGACCGAACGGTTCGAAGAATTCGGCGATCTGCTGTTTGTCATGGTGAACCTCGGCCGCCATATGGGACTTGATCCCGAATCCGCGTTGCGGGCGGCAAATGCCAAGTTCACCCGGCGGTTCGAAAGTATCGAGGCGGCCTTGTCAGCGCAGGGCCGGACCCCAAAAGACAGCGATCTCGCCGAGATGGATGCGCTTTGGGATGCGGCAAAGGCAATGGAGAAACAGGCCTGATCAGGCGGCCCCGATCGCTGGCTATTTACACTGAACGTTTCGCCAAAGAACAGCGAGGCAGGGACGACGTCGATCGTGGTCTCGCGAGACACTCGTTGCAATGGTACGATGGATAAACGGACTCAGGGAGATATTGCATGGTTTCGCCAGAACAGAGGCTTCAGGACTTGGGATTACACCTCCCAGCAGCCACCAAACCGCCCGAAGGTGTGCACTTGCCATTTACTTTCGTGAATGTGCGAGGCAACCGACTGCTTTTTTCGGGAAGCCCGAAAAACGCCATGGACGGAAGTATTGCAGGGCCGTTCGGATTGGTCGGCAAGGATTACGACACTGAACACGCCTATTCCGAGGCACGCGATATAGGTCTGTCCGTCCTTGCCAATATCAAGGCAGAGATCGGTGACCTGTCCAGAATAGTCGGGTGGACACGCGTCTTTGGCATGGTTGCCTCTGCGCCGGGTTACACGGAACAACACCTGGTTGTGAATGGCTTCAGCGATCTGATTATTGCGGTATTCGGACCCGATATCGGCCGCCATGCCCGGTCGGCAATTGGCGTATCGGGATTACCGTTGGGTTTTGCGATGGAAATCGAGGGAGAGGTTCAGATTTAAGAGGCTCCCCTGGAAGACAGTTCGTCAGCACCCGCAACGCTCAGTCGGGGCGTGATGCACGTCAGACTTGGGTCCGAAAAAATGAAAAACGCGCCCTGATCCAGAGCGCGTTTTTCGCAAATCCGAAAGGTGAGACGCTTATTGCGCGTCTTTGATGAACTTCACCGCATCGCCGAAGGTTTGGATGGTTTCGGCCGCGTCGTCCGGGATTTCAATGCCGAACTCTTCTTCGAAAGCCATCACCAGTTCGACGGTGTCGAGGCTGTCTGCGCCAAGATCGTCGATGAAGGACGCATTCTCAACAACTTTGTCTTCTTCCACACCAAGGTGCTCGACAACAATCTTCTTAACGCGATCTGCGACGTCGCTCATGTTTTCTTCCTCACAGTTTCGTCGGCGCGATGGCCGGGTTAGCCCTCGCCCGGGCGGAATTGATCTTGCCCTGACGGGCGGCGGTTTACGTCCCGCTTGAGGCGCGACAGACCGGAACTGCCCCGAATATGGGCTGGTCCAAAACCTGCGCCGCTATAGCACATGGGACCGCGATGGCAAACGCTTTCAACACAAAGATATTTCGGGGAAAAAAGTACGCCTATCAGTGGTTTCTGCACCTGCAAAGCACCGCTTTCCCCCGTAAAATCAGAGCATTGCCATGCCACCATTCACATGAAGCGTGGTTCCCGTAACATAGGCCGCCTCTGGGCTCGACAGGTAAAGAACCGCAGCTGCGATCTCTTCCGGGGTGCCCATCCGTCCCGAGGGAATCTGTGTCAGGATGGCGGATTTCTGGTCATCGGTCAGCTTGTCGGTCATCGCAGTTTCGATGAAACCGGGCGCCACGGCGTTCACGGTGATGCCCCGGCTGGCGACCTCATAGGCCAGTGATTTCGACATTCCGACCATGCCTGCCTTGGCCGCAGCATAGTTCCCCTGACCCGGGTTGCCGGTGGCCCCAACGACAGAGGAAATGTTCACGATGCGGCCCCAACGCGCCTTCATCATACCGCGCAACACGCCTTTGCAGAGCTTGAAGGTGGCCGTAAGGTTCACATCGATCACCGACTGCCACTCGTCTTCCGACATGCGCATGAACAGGTTGTCGCGGGTAATGCCTGCGTTGTTCACCAGGATGTCGATGCTTCCCATCGCGTCCGCTGCCTGTTTCGGCAAGGCCGCCACAGCCTCAGCATCGCTAAGGTTGCAGGGAAGCACATGCACGCCGTCACCGAGTTCCGCCGCCAGTGCCTCGAGAGGTTCGGTGCGGGTGCCGGACAAACCGACAGTAGCCCCGGCTGCATGTAGCGCCTTGGCGATCTCGCCACCAATGCCACCCGATGCGCCGGTGATCAGCGCGGTTTTTCCTGTCAGATCGAACATGTCTTGGTCCCTTTTCATCTCGTTTTAACCTGAGGCGCCGAGAATCTTCGTACGAAGATTCTCGGGCTTGGCCATAAAATTCTGGGTTGCTTAGGCGTCTTGCGTTGCTGCCTGCACATCCGCCGCAGTTCCGACCGTGCGTGTGGCGCAAGAACGGTCTATCCTACGCACCATGCCAATCAGCGCCTTACCTGCGCCAATCTCCCAAAATTCGTCGACGCCCTGCGCCACCATCCAGTTTACGGATTCGCGCCAGCGGACAGCACCTGTGATCTGTTCGACCAACAGGCCCCGGATGGTTTCGGGGTCACTCACCGCATCTGCTCTGACATTTGCAACCACCGGAACGGCCGGTGTGTTGATCGTGACATTGCCCAGCGCCTCCGCCATCGCTTCGGCCGCAGGGGCCATCAGGGCGCAATGGAACGGAGCGCTGACCGGCAGAAGCACAGCCCGTTTTGCGCCGGCCTCTTTCGCCAGATTGACCGCGCGTTCGACGGCAGCCTTGTGGCCGGATACAACCACCTGCCCAGGATCGTTGTCATTGGCCGCGGCACACACCTCGCCCTGCGCCGCCGCATCGGCCACCTTGCGCACATCCTCCAGTCCCAATCCGAGGATCGCCGCCATTGCGCCAACGCCCACCGGAACCGCGTCTTGCATCGCAGTGCCCCGCGCCCGCAAGAGCCGCGCCGCATCCGTGACCGACAGAGCGCCAGCAGCGGTGAGCGCAGAGTATTCTCCCAATGAATGCCCGGCGACAAAAGCGCCGGTTTCAACTCCAACCCCTTCTGCCTCCAACGCCCGCATTGCGGCGATGGAGGTTGCCATCAGCGCCGGTTGCGCATTGGCGGTCAGCGTCAGTGTTTCAATGTCACCGTCCCAGATCACCGCACTGAGCGTCTCGCCCAATGCCTCGTCCACCTCTTCGAACACCGCGCGGGCCGTTGGATAGGCATCCGCAAGATCCTTGCCCATCCCTATGGTTTGCGCCCCTTGTCCGGGAAAAAGAAATGCTCGGCTCACGGCCCCCTCCTGACTTGTTTCACATGCCATTACAGCCCGTGCCGCAGCGACGCAACGCTGGCGCACTCAATCTGTGCATTCACGAAGATTGCGTCGCGCTTACCAGGCGATAGCTGACGAGGCACACGTTCATTGACTGGAGGCGTCTCATGCCCACCGCAAACACACCTGAAAGCTACGGCTCGGTCGCAAAAACGTTCCACTGGCTGACCGCCCTTGGCATCCTCACGGTGATCCCGCTGGGGATCATTGCCAACGACATGCCGTATGACACTGCCGAGCAACTGTCAGACAAGGCATGGCTGTTTTCATTGCACAAGACGATTGGCGTCACCCTGTTTTTTGTCGCCCTCGCCCGGATTGCCTGGGCGTTGAGCCAACCAAAACCGACGGCTCTGCACCCGAACAGGAAGGTCGAGACGCTGCTTGCCGAAATCGTCCATTGGTTGCTTTACGGATCACTGCTCCTTGTGCCCCTGTCAGGATGGGTGCATCACGCGGCCACAGAGGGGTTTGCACCGATCTGGTGGCCGCTCGGACAGAACCTTCCGCTGGTGCCAGAGAACCTCCGTGTTGCTGAAACCGCAGCCGGGTTGCACCTTGTTTTCGAACGTGTGCTCGTCATATCTCTCCTCCTTCACATCGCCGGAGCGATCAAACACACCGTGATCGACAAGGATGGGACACTGGCCCGTATGTTGCCGGGCCGGACAGCCAAGATCGCCGGACCGCAGCCTCACCGGCCGGGTTTTGTTCCTCCGGTATTGGCCGTACTGGTCTGGGCCGCGGCCTTGGGTGTCGGCTCCATGCTGGGTGTCTACCAGAAGGGTGACGCAATTGCCGCGCCGGCGCCAGAATTGGCCGAGGTAGACAGCGAATGGGTTGTGACCGACGGCACTCTGGGCATCACGGTCCGACAGATGGGTGCTGATGTCTCGGGACGTTTCGAAGACTGGACCGCCGACATCCAATTCGATGAAACCCGCACAGACGGAATTTCCGGACGCGTTGATGTCGAGATCGCCATCACCTCGCTGACCCTTGGTTCAGTCACGCAGCAGGCGATGGGACCCGACTATTTTGCCAGCGCCGAGTTTCCGACGGCACGCTTCAGCGCGGACATTCTGAAAACTGCGGATGGCTACACCGCAGACGGGACACTCACTCTGCGCGGATTGGCGCAGCCGATTTCTTTGCCGTTTGATCTGACTGTCGATGGCAATCTGGCTCAAATGCAGGGCAGCGCGGTTCTGGACCGGCGCAACTTTGAGATCGGGCAAGGCATGACCGACGCGGGCCAGCTGGGCTTTGAAGTCAACGTTTCGGTCGATCTGACCGCCGAGCGCGGCGCGGTGCCCAGCAGCTAAAGCAAATATTCACCTGCATGATTGCAGATTGCGAAAACCAACAAAAAAACCCCGGGCAATATGCCCGGGGTTTTCTTTAGATCAGTCGTTGTGGATCAGGAGTCAGTATCGGTGACCTTCATTGCTTCAATGGAGATCTGTACCTCGACCTCATCGCTTACATACGGGGCAAACATGCCCAGCTCGAACTCGCTGCGGACAAGCGTGGTGGTCGCATTGAACCCGGCCCAGGGCTTGCCTTCCATCGGGTGATCGCCCGTCTGGTTCAGCGTCGCCGCCAGCGTCACCGGCTTGGTGACACCGTTCAGTGTCAGATCGCCTGTGATATTGGCAGTGCTCTCTCCCGTCACGTCGATGGCGGTCGATGTGAAGGTGACCATTTCATCTTCTGCCGCACCGAAGAAATCGGCGGACATGAAGTGTTCGAAACGACCTTCCCAGCCGGTGAACATCGACCGCACCGGGAAGGACACCTTCACCGAGGAATTGGCCGGGTCTTCCTGATCGAACTGAATATCACCTTCGAACCCCGAGAACATGCCCCAGGTCGTGGAATATCCGAGGTGGTTGTAGGAGAAGAGGATTTGGCTGTGGCTTGCATCCAGCACATAGGCTTCAGGTTCAGCCTGCGCGGCGAACGGAAACGCGACCAGCGCGGCTGCGAGAAGTGTCTTTTTCATGTGTCAGTCCTGTTTTCAAAATTACGATGACTGACAAATTGCTGCGATGCCGCACAGTCTCAATTCGTTGAAACTCAACAGATCCTGTGTCGGAATGAACACTCAGCGGCCAAAGAGGCACAACCCCGCCAGACCCATCACAATAACCGACAGGCCCAGCCCCATGATCCGCGCCTCGGGCAATGCGCCTTGCACGGCAATCCAGATCCCGGGAACGGCAATCAGACACGCAATCCCAAAGACTCGCCGGAGCACTCTGCTGACTGTGGTGGCACCACGAACATAGCTGTCATCGTAATGAACCATCTTGTGTCCCCTCAAACGAACGACCGTCTACAACTGGACCCAGTCTGCTGAGAAAAAGAGCCAAATTCACGGCGACGGATGGACCGAACCGGGGTATTCCCGGGAAATCATTCAAGATGCTAATGGGCATGGCGCGTAGATTGACACGCACAATCCCGCTCTCCGTGAGATGCGTTTGGTTTTAAAACTCACATCACCGAAAACGTTTCGGGACAACCCTCACAAAGCCCGTTAGCATTGAGGGGCCTGCAGAAAGTCGGCGCTTGGGTCAAAGGAAATCACGGTGTCGTGCATTCTCGTAACGTCTAACTTCCTGGTCAGTCATTTCATGCCGCTGCTGCCGATCACGCAGGCGTTAAAGAAGACAGGCCATGACGTGCGCGTGGCTGCCGTTTCTGAACTTGGTCCGGAAATCAGCAAGCGTGGACTCGATCATCTGGTGATGACACAGTGCAGCGAACAGGCGTTTGACGATCTGAAGCACCGCGTTCAGATGGTGCCACGTGAAGACACAGGCAAGTTTTTCATGTCTCACTTCTTCATGGACCTCGCCCCGCGTTCCGCAATTCCCGGACTTTTGGAGGAGTTGGAGCTATGGCGCCCCGATCTGATACTGCGAGAGTCGACCGAGTTTGCGGGATTGATCGCCGCCAAAAGGCTGAACATTCGCCATGTCCGCTTCGAGATCGTAAACGGAGAATCCGAGGAATCCATTGCGTCCAATTACACCGCAGAAATCGATGCACTCCTGTCCAGTGTGTCATTGCCTGCAAGCAAAGACGGATACATCAGAGATGAACTGGCCTTCAGCGCGCATCCCGGCGTTCTCGACGATACGGTAAGGATAAACACGCGACCGCCTTATAGATTCCGAAACTCTGCGGCGGCGAGAACGCCCGTGACAGATCGCCCCGACTGGCTGCCGGATCAAGACACGCCGCTGATCTACATGACCTTCGGGACAGTGACGGCCAACGAAGGCCGCTCCAGACAGATTTTTGATGCAAGCGTGAAAGCTGTCGCTGACCTGCCAATCACAGTTCTTGTCACCACTGGCAAAGACGCTCCGCCTGATCTGATCGAGAACGTCCCCGACAACGTGGTCGTGAGGGATTTTGTGGATCAGGCAGAGGTTCTCGCATTCGCCGAGGTGATGGTGTGTCACGGCGGTTCCGGAACCGTTCTTGGAGGGTTGGAAGCAGGCGTCCCGATGATCATCGTGCCGATGTTTGCGGATCAGCCCGACAACGCCCGGTGCCTGGAAGCGGTTGGCCTGAGCACAACCATCCACGAGCACGAGGTCGAGGTGCTTGGCGCGAAGATCCTGGACATTCTGGGCGATCCAAAAAGAAAGCGGGCCGCCAAAGAGGCCGCCGATAACTTTGCGAAGCTGCCTACCCTTGCAGATGCCGTCCGTGAATTGGTGGCGGATTGAGCGACCGGAATACGATTTGACCTTGCCTGCCAGCCTGAGACCTGGGTGCGTCCCGCTACAAAAACGCATTGTTGGAATACCGCAGCTTTCCGCGCGCAACGCATCTTTGGGCTTCTCGGCCAGAGACTGGGACTGACGCTTGATCCCGGGGCCAATCCGTGTATACGGAGCGCTCCTTTCGCAAGACGAAGTTTACCGCGCAGTCTCTCGTGGGCAGGAGCGAAAGGTCAGAGCCTGTCCTTTGAAATGCGCCAGAACAGAAATGGAGAGCACATGCCGCTTTACGAGCATGTTTTTATTTCGCGTCAGGATTTGTCCAACGCGCAGGCTGAAGGCCTCATCGAACATTTCGGCACAGTTCTTTCTGACAACGGCGGCAAGCTCGTCGATCAGGAATACTGGGGCGTCAAGACGATGGCCTACAAGATCAACAAGAACCGCAAGGGCCACTATGCCTATCTGCGCACCGATGCACCGGCAGAAGCCGTGCAGGAGATGGAGCGCCTGATGCGTCTGCATGACGACGTGATGCGTGTTCTGACGATCAAGGTCGAGGCCCACGAAGAAGGTCCGTCGGTCCAGATGCAAAAGCGGGACGAGCGTGGCGACCGCCGCGAGCGCCGCAATTGATCGCCTGAAGAAAGGACACTAAACAATGGCTACAAAACCATTTTTCCGCCGTCGCAAGGTGTGCCCCTTCTCGGGCGACAACGCACCTAAGATCGACTACAAAGACACCAAGCTGCTGCAGCGCTACATCTCTGAGCGTGGCAAGATCGTGCCATCGCGCATCACAGCCGTGTCCGCAAAGAAACAGCGTGAACTGGCCCGCGCTATCAAGCGCGCCCGCTTCCTCGCCCTGCTGCCCTACGCAGTGAAGTAAGGAGAGACTGACATGCAAGTTATCCTTCTCGAACGCGTCGCCAAGCTTGGCCAGATGGGTGATGTCGTTGACGTCAAACCCGGCTACGCACGCAACTACCTGTTGCTGCAGGGCAAGGCGCTGACCGCCTCGAAAGAGAACATCGCGTCGTTCGAAAACCAGAAAGCGCAGCTCGAAGCACAGAACCTCGAAACCAAGAAAGAGGCCGAAGCACTGGCTGACCGTCTTGGCGGACAGCAGTTCGTCGTGATTCGCCAGGCCTCCGATGGTGGCAACCTCTATGGCTCCGTCACCACCCGCGACGCGGCTGATGTTGCCACCGAGGAAGGCTTCACCATCGACCGCAAGCAGGTCATCATCCGCACCCCGATCAAGGTGCTGGGTCTGCACGAGGTTGAAGTGCACCTGCACCCCGAGGTGGTGGTCACCATCGAACTCAATGTCGCGCGTTCCCCGGAAGAAGCCGAACTTCAGGCATCGGGCAAGTCCATTCAGGAACTGGCCGCCGAGGAAGAAGCACAAGCCGAGTTTGAGATTCAGGAACTCTTCGACGACATCGGCGCGGCCCAGCTCGACGAGCTGGAAACTGAAGTCGAGCAGCAGACCGACCAGCCGGCCGTTCAGGAAAAAGCCGAGTTGGACGAGAAGCTGGACGACTGAGTCCGCTTTCAGACCAATAAAGAAAGCCCCGCCCATGCGGCGGGGCTTTTTTTGTTACGTTTCATGTCTGCAAAAACCCCGAACGAGACAGCTATTCTCCAGGAGTGGCTTGAAACGATTTTCAGAGCCCAAGCGGCCGGTTCACACCTCCGTCGGCGGTGAGGCACTGACCGGTTATGTAACTCGATGCATCAGAAACCAGAAAGGCGATGGCGTCGCCAATCTCGGAGTTTTTGCCAACGCGTCCCAGTGGCACAGTTGTCGCCCATTCCGGATGAAACTCTGTCTCAGCACTTTCCATCAGTCCTGGCGCAATCGAGTTGAAGCGCACACCGTCGGGGCCATACCTGTCTGCGAGCAACTTGATGAACCCCTGCAACGCCAGTCTCGTCGGCCCCAGCGGAAATGGTACTCGCGGTTGTGCCGCCTCTATCCCCGAGATCGCGACGAATGATCCATTGCCAGATGCCACAAGATGCGGGAGCGCTGCTTTAGCAAGTCTCATCGGAGCAAGGACCATCATTTCAAAGTCGTCGTGCCACGCGGGCCACGGGATGTCGAATATATCCCTCTGGTATTTTGGATCGTAGCCAAAGCTGTCACGCGTCGCAGCGGGTGGGGTCGGCAAATCGAAATTCTTCATGACTTCGCTGTGGCGGCCTGCGCCAAAAACAGCGGCATCCAAGCGCCCGAAGGCTTCGATGGCGGTGTTGACGGCCTTGGCTACATCAGCGTCATCAAGGACGGAGCCTGCGACGCCAATACCGCCGACTTCCGCGGCGATCTTCTTGCAGCCACTGCGTGACATCAACACGAGGCGAAACCCCTATTGCGAAAGTGCGCGCGCCGTTGCCGAGCCAAGACCACCGCTGGCCCCGGTTAATATTGCGACGCGGCTGGTCTCTTGGCCCTGGGACATCGTGAAACTCCTTTTTATTCAAAATCTTCGTGAAGAGTATCACAAATCCCGAAGGGACTTCAGTCGGGTCTGCCTCATCCCTCTCAGCCAAGCTTCACGACTTTCTGCAAAACTTCCTGCCGCCCGTGCCCCAACGAACGCTCCGTTTTCGACCTCTTAACCCTCCACCCGGATAACCCCCGCCATCGGATCCGACATCCTTCCCACCCGATGGTGGGGCACTCAAAGCGACACTCATCTCTCTGCGGGCGCATTCTGCGTCCTGACCATGAGAGACGCGTCTCGAAGGCCCTTTGCGGCACAGGTCCAAAGCGGGTGGCGCCGCTTTGCCAAAGAGAGAAGATGTCCAAACTCAGGTGACGTCACCTCTTTTTCCGGTTCTATGCAGGAACCAAAGTGAACATATTGATCTCCTCGGGCGAAAGACACGAGGACGTGCCGTCATGGAAATCCTCGGGCCACGCTCAAGGATGTCAACGCCATGCGCCATGGTCGCTGGCCGCTCCGTCTTGCCAATTGCCGTGCGACCTGCTGTCTTGCACGCATGTCGATCACCCTCACCCGCGTCACCGTCACGGCCTATCGCGTGCCGATCAAGGCACCGGTGGCGACGTCCTTTGGCGTCATGCACAACAGGCCTGCCGTGTTTGTGCGTCTCGAAGCCCGCGACGGAGCTTTCGGCTGGGGCGAGATCTTTGCCAACTGGCCCGCCGCCGGAGCCGAGCACCGCGCCCGGTTGGTTGTCGAGGATATGGCCGATCTGCTGCTGGGCCAGACATTCGACAGTGCGACCGACCTTTTCACCCAACTCACCGACAAGACCCATATCCGCGCCCTTCAATGCGGTGAATGGGGGCCGTTCCGGCAGGTGATCGCCGGGCTCGATACCGCCATGACCGACCTTGAGGCGCGCCGTGCAGGCGTGCCGGTGGCACAATTCCTGAACTCCGAAGCCGAAGACTCCGTCCCGTGTTATGCGAGTGGCATCGCCATCGCGCAGGCCGAAACCCGGATTGCCCAGAGCCGCGAGGCCGGGTTTTCGGCCTTCAAGGTGAAGATCGGCTTCGACCTGACCCGAGACACAGCCCTCCTGACCCAGCTTATTGCGACCCTCAGTTCTGGTGAAACCCTCTGCGCTGATGCCAACCAGGCCTGGGCCCTGCCAGAGGCCGAACGATGTGTCGCCACCTGCGCCGACCTGCCCCTTGGCTGGCTGGAAGAGCCCCTGCCCGCCGACGCACCCCTCACCCATTGGCGCGCGCTCGCAGATCAAACTCCGTTTCCGCTTGCAGGCGGCGAGAACATCGCCGGCACCGGCGGTTTCGCCGATGCCATCGCCACTGATGTCTTCGGCGTGCTGCAACCCGATATCGCCAAATGGGGCGGTTTCAGTGGCTGCTGGCCTGTCGCGCAGGCCATCCGAAATGCCGGGATACGGTATTGTCCGCATTTCCTCGGCGGCGGCATTGGCCTGATTGCGTCGGCGCATCTGCTCGCAGCGGCGGGTGGCGACGGCCTGTTGGAAGTGGATGTGAATCCCAACCCGCTGCGGGATGCCTTCGATCCGTGGCACGGTGCTGTGAATCGCAGCACACTGTCTCTCAGCGCTGCGCCCGGCCTTGGCATCACCGACCTCCCCGAGGATATCGCGCAATACGCCAGTTTTTCCGGCGACCTCCACCTCTGAGCGATCTGAGCGGCTTCACTCTGTGGCGGTTTCATGCCCATGCCACGAAAACGCTACCCGCTTGTGATGGTTTGGGCCTAGCCTTGACGCAGAACCAGCCAAATCAGGGAGACACGATCATGGCTCTGACGCTCAACCGTCGCGGTTTCTTGGCAAGCACCGCAGGCTTTCTCGCCCTGCACCCATTTTCGGTGCGCGCCAACGCCAATCAGGCGCATCTGCGAATCATGGAAACCACAGACCTGCACGTCCATGTGCACCCGTACGACTATTACGGCGACCGCCCAACAGACACGGTGGGTCTGAGCCGCGTTGCCAGCATCGTGCAGAACATCCGGTCCGAGGCCACCAACTCCCTCTTGCTCGACAATGGTGATTTTCTGCAAGGCAACCCGATGGGCGACTACATCGCCTATGAGCGCGGGATGAAAGAGGGTGATATGCACCCGATCATCACCGCGATGAATGTGCTGGGCTTTGAGGGCTCGACCCTGGGCAATCACGAGTTCAATTACGGGCTCGACTTCCTGATGAAAGCGGTGGCCGGCGCAGAGTTTCCGGTGGTGTCCGCCAATGTCGTCAAGGACGTCGGCGCAACCACGCGCGACGACAAGACTTTGGTGCCGCCCTATGTCATCCTCGATCGCGACCTGACAGACGGCGCCGGCAACACCCATCCGATCCGCATCGGCCTTATCGGCTTTGTGCCGCCGCAGATCATGACCTGGGACCGCCGTCATCTCGAAGGAAGCGTGATCGCCCGCGATATTCTAGAGGCCGCCCGCGCCTATGTGCCCCAGATGCGCGAGGACGGCGCCGACATTGTCATCGCCCTGTCCCATTCCGGCATCGGCGCCGCTGAGGCCGAGGACATGATGGAAAACGCCTCCATTCCGCTCGCCGGCATTGATGGCATCGACGTCATCCTGACAGGACATTCGCACCTTGTCTTTCCCTCCTCCACCTATGACGGCCTGCCCGGCCTCGACACAAACGCAGGCACGATCAACGGCAAACCCGGCGTTATGGGCGGCTTCTGGGGCAGTCATATGGGGCTGGTGGACCTGATGCTCGAACGTGATGGCAGTGGCTGGCGCGTGCTGTCCCACCAGTCCGAAGCGCGGCCGATCTCCAAACGCAACGAAGACCGTTCGGTCACAGCTCTGGTCGGCGATTACCAACCCGTGCTCGAAGCGACGCAACAGGATCACGAGGACACACTCGCCTATGTCCGCCGCGCCGTCGGCAAGACAGCCGCCCCCCTGCACAGCTATTTCGCACTGGTCGCGGACGACCCGTCGGTCCAGATCGTGTCAAACGCCCAGACCTGGTACATTAAACAGATGATGCAGGGCACGGAACACGATGGCTTGCCGATCCTCTCGGCTGCCGCCCCGTTCAAAGCCGGGGGACGTGGTGGGCCGGAATATTACACTGACGTGCCCGTGGGTGATGTCGCGATCAAAAACGTGGCCGACCTCTATCTCTACCCCAACACCGTGCGCGCCGTGCGGGTCACCGGCGCGCAGGTCAAGGACTGGCTGGAACGCTCGGCGGGCATGTTCAATCAGGTGGCGCCCGGATCAACCGACGCTCCCCTGCTGAACCCCAGCTTCCCGAGCTACAATTTCGACGTGATCGACGGGGTCAACTATCAAATCGACCTCAGCCAGCCCTCGAAATTCGACCGCGACGGCGCGCTGATCAATGCCGAGGCAAGCCGCATCGTGAACCTCACCTATGACGGCGCGCCGATCGATCCAAAGCAGGAGTTCATCATCGCCACCAACAATTACCGCGCAGGCGGCGGCGGAAGCTTCCCGGGCACCGGAGACACCACCGTGTTCGAAGGTCCGGACACCAACCGAGACGTGATTGTCCGGTATATCGTCGAACAGGGCACCATTGACCCCAAGGCCGATTTCAACTGGCGCTTTGCCCCGATGGAGAACACAAGCGTCATTTTCGAAACCGGTCCCGCAGGCGCAAAATACGCAAACAGTCTGAAGGACATGAGCCTCGAAGAAGCCGGCACCAATGCCGATGGGTTTGCGCTTTTCCGGATGACGCTCTGACCGCCCCCACTTTCTTCGGTTGCCAAATACTTCGGGGGAGTCCGCCGCAGGCGGACGGGGGCAGCGCCCCCACCCCGTTCGGAGCGGCGCAGCCGATCCGATCCTGAAACAGAAAAGGCCGCCCAACGGGGCGGCCTTTGCAATTTTAAACCCAGACGGGTCTTATTCGTCGTCGAGCGCCTCGACAGCCTTTTCCAGCTCTTCCTTCGAGACCTCTTTCTCGGTCACACTGGCCTGCTCGGCGACGTGATCGACAACCTTGTCTTCAAAGATCGGCGCGCGCAGCTGCTGCTGCATCTGCTGGTTCTGGCGCACGAAATCGAAGAACGCGCGCTCCTGACCGGGATACTGACGCGCCTGGTTCATGATCGCCTGGGTCATTTCCGCATCGGTCACTTCGACCTCGGCTTTCTGACCCAGTTCAGCAAGGAGAAGTCCCAGCTTCACACGGCGCTCTGCCAGCTTGTTGTGCTCATCGGTCGGCTCGATCTCGGGGTGGTCGTGACCTTCCACGTCCGGGTTTTCCTCGTGCCACAGCTGATGGGCGATCTGCTTGGCTTCTGCTTCGACGAGCGACGGTGGCAGGTCAACCGAGACCTTCTCGTCCAACTGATCGAGAAGACCGCGCTTCATCACCTGACGTGCAGCACCGGCATACTCAGCCTCCAGGCGCTCGGCGATCTGGGTCTTGAGCGCGGCAAGGTCCTCGGCACCGAACTTCGTTGCCAGCTCGTCGTCGATTTCCGCAGCGACCGGCTCTTTGACAGCCTTGATGGTGCATTCAAAGACCGCCGCCTTACCGGCAAGGTTTTCTGCACCGTATTCTTCCGGGAAGGTCACTTCGACGTTTTTCTCTTCGCCAGCTTTCACACC
Source organism: Marivita sp. XM-24bin2 (assembly GCA_003149565.1). GTDB lineage: Bacteria > Pseudomonadota > Alphaproteobacteria > Rhodobacterales > Rhodobacteraceae > Marivita. The sequence goes on from QCWH01000041.1 coordinate 33,342, forward strand.
GACCAGTTGCTCTTCGAAGCCCGGGATGAAGGAGCCGGAGCCCAGCACCAGCGGGTAGTCCTCTGCCGCACCACCATCAAACGCTTCACCGTCAACCTTGCCAAGGAAGTCGATCACAACCTGATCGCCCTCTTTCGCCTTGGAGCCTTTCTTGCGGTCCTTGAAGTTCTGCGCGCTCTCCGCAAGGTTCTTCAGCGCTTCGTCGACCTCGGCGTCGCCCGCCTTGACCACCAGACGTTCGAGGCTCAGCGAGGACAGATCGATCTCGGGCATCTCGGGCAGTTTTTCATAGGACATGGAGACTTCGATATCGTCGCCTTCTTTCCAGTCCTCATTGGTCATCTTGACCTCAGGCTGGAGCGCGGGACGGTCGCCGCTGTCTTCGAAATGCTTCGCCATCGCGCCGTCGATGGTTTCTTGCATCGCTTCGCCCAGAAGGCGCTGGCCAAACTGCTTCTTGAGAAGCGGCATCGGCACCTTGCCTTTGCGGAAGCCTTTCATTTCGATTTCGGGCTGCGCTTCTTTCAGCTTTTCATTGACCTTCGCATCGAGCTCGTCCGCCGAGACGGTGATCGAATAGCTGCGCTTGAGGCCTTCATTGAGGGTTTCGGTGACCTGCATGTCGTCCTTATCCATTGCATAGGGGCCGCGGAGGCGTCCGCGGCGGTCAAAATCCACCGCGTCTTAGTGGTGTGACTTGAGCGGCGCAAGCAGGAAATGCCGGGCTTGAACGAAGCTTTTGGCCGCAGACTGCGGCTGGTGGCAGCCGATCCGGAGCAGAGATCGGAAAACTTGCCTGATCATGTCATGTGACGTAGCGTAAACGATAGCGCATTTTGAAGCATTGGCGGGCCGTATTCAAAGCCACGCAGTCTGATTGTTCGATGAACGTGTGGCGTTAGGACCCTCCAACCAGATTTGGAAGGGATTATATTATGCCCCGAATGGCCGCCGCTGGCACCTATGACCACACAAAGGCCCTGCAGGGCCAGCAAATCGCGCCGACATTGCGCACCCATGCCCCCGACGCAGACCGAGTCATGCGGCGGCAGGATCAACTGGCCTTTGCCTACACGGCCTGGTGGTTCCACGTGTTCATTCTGGTCCGCAGGTCGAACCCGGAATCGATCAATTACATCGGCCAGCCCCGGTTCATTCCAAAAGGCCCCGACACCAAGGCCAAGACTGCGCAGAACAATGTCTATATTGAAGAGACGAAATGGACGTCCAAGGTCGCAGGTCTGGTTGTCAACCCGCACGCACCGGGAATGGCATCCGCATATGCCAGTCCTGACAAGCTGGGCTCAGCGCTTAAGGAATGGAAAAAATTCGAGGCCTCCGGGCGCCATTGCGACGAGCTCTATTGGGAAGACGAAAAAACCCCATCACGTGCGCACCTGCCGTCCGGGCAACCGTTTTTCACAGACACCCGCCCAGGAACCGAGCGCTTTGGCGCATTGATGAAGGACACCGGTCGCGGCGTGTTGTACGCATCCTATATCCACGGCGATTATGACCTGTTTGCGGTTGTGCCTGCCGACAATCCCGGCGTGAACATTGTGGTCTCCGAACAGCACGCAAGCAGCCCTTGGTCACATATGAACCGCAGCGGCAAAACACCCGGCGCAACCTCCGATGCCGAGAAAACGCCTGAGCAAAAGGCGCAGGAAATCCCCAATTTTCGGGGGCAAAAGTTCATTGACGTCCAGAACATGCTGAACGCCCGCATGGGCGTTCCGATGGTGCTCCACGGCAGTCAGGAGAAAGCTGTGAATTCCTTCAAGGAAGAAGTGGATGTGTTCTTGCCGAACGGGATGGACAGCTTTTCACTTTTGACGGAAGCCGATCTGCGCAGATTCTATGACGTGGTCCTCAAGGGGCGGAAACTGCACAATTTCATGGCTGGAGACCCGGCAGAGGTGCGTCGGGGCCATTTCGGCAGGTGGCAGCAGGTGGGTGCAGAAAGCGGACCCGGACTGATCCACCTTTTGCCTCAAGAGATCGTTGGCGCAAATTTCACCCAGATCGTCAACTGAGGCGCGGATGTCAGCGCGGCAAGTCACCCTGCAGGGTCTCGGTGCGACACCAGCCATGGTCTGAAGCCGACGTGCCGCGATCAAAATTGCTTCGGCATCAGCAGCATCGTTGTTTTCACTTTTAACGAAAGGGCGCCGTTTTGTGGGACAATTAGCTTGGGCTCGTGACCAAGCGCTTCCATATCGCGAGACCAGTAATGTGCGCTGCCACAAGCTTCGAAAACGACAAGGCAGGGCTCTAGCTTGGCCATGAACATTGATAACTGCGATCGCGCCAGCTTCTTGCGGAACTGGACTTCTCCTGCCCGATGGGAACCGTGACCCTAGACAACTCTCTTTGCCAGATCGACGCCAATCATCTTATCCTTCACACTGTCGTCCTCTACGTTGTGTAGCTTTCAACACCACGACCTTGGCACATTGCGATGCCTTCCGGGGAGGGTGACAACCATTCCATCTCACTTGTCCGGCGGTGACGAACAGGTCGATCGGTCGTCCCCGTCACATATGGCGTGCAGTTTGGTATTCATGCCACCCTTGCTCCGAACGATCAGGCGACCACGCCTCCCTTTTTGGACCACCATGCTGGTCACCGTTCGGTGTGTCTTGAGGTATGTTGCGTCGATCATCACGGTCTTCTCGTTGCCGTGTTCTGCAGCCAGCCCGACCTTCATCCGAGCAAAGATGCCCGGCCCGCTCCAACGCGTCCAGCGGCTGTAAATCGTCTTGTGCGGACCCTAAGCAGCAGGCGCGTCGCGCCAGCTTGACCCATTGTGGTTGATGAAGAATCCCGCTCAGAACACGGTTGTCATCGACCCGCGGCTTGCCGTGGCTCTTGGGAGAAAACGGCCGAAGCCGGTCCATCTGCGCGCCCGTCAGCAAGAAAAGGTTGCTCATCATTACACTGGTCAGTTTGGGAGCTTGGATCGAGCTGCCGCCGGCTTCGTCATGATGGCGTTGGCGACAAATCCAAAGGAACCCGGCTCGACTGGTCCATCCAAATAAATGTCGACCCGATCAACACACCGATCCAGCCGGCCGCCGCAGCCACAAATCATGCTCATTTCGCACGTCATAGGTCTGAACCAGGGTACAGCCGACCCAAGAAGCTTGATCGGGGCACAAGACTGCGGCAGCTTAATAACAAAGGGTTTTACTTGCTACATGGGGAATGTCGGTTGAGGGGAATGAAAGGAAAAGCGATTGTTTGATACTGGCGATGTTATCGTGAGCACCAAATGGCCGGGCCATGTCGTCTTGATCTATGACAGCAAGCACGCTGTGCATGGCAAGGGCGTAAAAACCGCAGCTTCCAGCGCCACCGACATCACGACGAGTAAAGGGGTGACACGTCACGGCGGTTTCCTTTTAGAGGAAATTAAGCAGGAAATTTCTCCGGGTCGGTATGCGTATCTGACGGATGGTCAGCCCTTCCGTTTTCCGTGGCATAAATACAGGGAGGCAGAGGTCGAGTTTTATAAGGATGAGATCAAAAGGAACGCTGATATCATTCGAAAGACAGCGAGCTACGGATTTTATCGGGCCGGTCGACTGATGGTGGGCGATAGCAAGTTTGGGTCTGGGGCAGCCAAACGGCTGCTTAAATATAAATCCCGGGTCCGCGGCACGTCATTGGATGACATCAGCAAAGCAGTGGGGACAATTACCTGTTCAGAGGCAGTTATTCTCACCATGCAGCTGACGTTCCAGCCCGGGACGCCGGGATTTATTCAACTTGATGGCGCGCATACCATGCCAAACACGCTGGCGGCGTGGCTCAAGGCCCATTGGAAGTAGTGCTTCAGCGCAAAGCCCATCTGGGACGTTCTGAACAAAAGAGTGACGACAGCTCGCGACTTTGCTGATGGGTTGGGTAGCCTCTCTTGACGGCACTAGTGCCCGATTGATCCATGAAGGATCAGGAGGAATTGGCTATGAAGGCAGCCTCGATCATCGGCGTTGACCTGGCGAAGCAGGTCTTTCAACGGCACGGAGCAGCAGGGTCTCGGCATGATCTTCCGGCTGCGTGATCTTCTGGCCGGGCAATGGACGGAGACAATCAACGCCTTGCGCGGAGATCTCGCCGAATTCGGGCTCATCCTCGGCAAAGGGGGCGAGAACATCGACAAACTGCGGACCGTTCATCAGATGGCACAGCTCTGCTTCGCCCAGATTGATGACCTGTGCCGACGAATCGCCGGACTTGACGCTCGGATCGCGGCGGCGCGCAAGATTTCTGGCATGTTGTGGGCCATGATCACGAATAATGACGCGGCCGATGCGGAGGCGACGCGTTCTATTCGCGTCTGGAGTCTTCAGGCGTCTCGCAGGGTTTGGACGGATTTGAATCAAGTCTGCCTCAAGGTCGATGTCGTCCAGCCTTAGTCCAATAATCTCTGCCAAACGACATCCAGTCTCACCTAGACGGGGCATCAGGAGCTTCACAATGCTGCCAGAGGACAGGGCCTTGTCGTCCCCATGCCTAAACCTGCTCATTGGTGGAGACACCATTAGTGGAGACACCTCGCTTGTGCTTGTCCTCGCCCTCCCCTTGGATCATCAAGCGCAAGAAGGGGTTCCGCTTGTCCACCTCAAGGTCTGAGTACGCATAGTTCAGGATTGCTGAGAGGCTGGTGATCCTCCGTCTGATCGCGGCTGTCTTGTTCCCCTTCTGGATCAGGTGGCGCACAAAAAGCTTGGCATCCTCGCGGCTGTAGTCGCTCACCTCCCTGTCACCAGCCAATGAAATGAACGTCTGCAAAGCCAGCCCAGGCGGTGTGTCGTCGGTCTTGCGTAACGACAGGTATACTTCGGCTGTCTCGGACAATAGGAATGACCGCGGTTTGAAGCTCTCCACCACAGCAGAGT
>QCWH01000072.1 GCA_003149565.1 Marivita sp. XM-24bin2
CGTAACGATCTTCAACGAGCACGTTGCTCGCCAAGATATCAAGGCAGGTCGCGTGGTTGAGGTGCCGCTCCCGCGCAAGCAATTCGCGGAGTACTACGCCGTAACGCCCAAGGGCCCGAAACACCCGCTGACGGAGGCTTTCGTGATGTGGATCACGGGGCTGCTTTGACACGTCGATTTAGTCGAACCTGACCGTCCGAATATCGCAGACGCCTCTGAAATGCTGCGTGCAAATTTTCAGTACCTGAGTGCGTCAAGTATACTGACCGTTGAAAAGCCTGCCTGCCTGATTCAGGTATTTACCGAAGTGTGATGTCCGGCTTGAGCACTAAGCCGACCTCGGATGCAACGCATCACTATGTGATATGATGTCTTCTCAACGGCGTGATGACGATGAGGAAGGGCGTGGTGGATCAAATGTCCACCTTGCAAATACCAAACTTACCCGCCATCCGTGCCCTGCGTTCAGCCGGAAACAAGGGCCGGATCGTTTGCCAGAATAGGCCGCTTGAGCCGAAACACGCCTGGCCCATCAGAGTGCGGCTTGAGCTGGCCGAGAACCATCGCGATCTGGCCTTCTTCAATTGTGCCATCGACAGCAAGCCGCGCGGCTGCGGTCTGGTGACGATGAAGGCGGTCGATGTCATGGCGTCAGGCCAGATCAAGGAACGCGCGTTGGTGCTGCCAAGCAAGACGCAGAACCCCCTCCTCTTCGAAATGGGGGGCCTGCTGGTAGGCTGCAGCTAAAGCGACCCTCTACAATTGGCGTTTTAATGGCGGCTTTGTCTGGTTCAACCGAAGACCAAGCCGCCATCAACCACAAGGTTCTGGCCTGTCACCGCCCTTGCCCAAGGGCTCGCGAAGAACAAGACAGCGTCAGCAGCTTCATCGGGCGTCGTGACGGACCGAAGAGGTGTTACTCCTGCGATATAGTCGAAGACTTCCGGAGGGGTGGCGGCGCTGGCATCCGTGGTCCGGAGCAATCCGCCAGAGACCATATTTACGGTGATCCCCTTTGGCCCTAACTCGGCTGCGGTGGTCCGCGTCAGAGCAAGCAAGGCTGCCTTGGCAGAGGTGTAGTCGTGATAGGGCACCACGGGGTTCTGCACGAGGTTCGTGCCGATCGTGACAAGACGTCCAAATCCCGCGTCTGCCATCGCTGGCGTTGTCGCTTGGATAACGTTCAGCGCCCCTATAACGGCAGTTCCATGCTGGGAAAGCATCTCGTTGGCGGTCAAGTCGTTGACTGATGAGCGAGCGTCGCCGTTGAAACTGTAATCCGCAAGCGCGTTGTGAACGACAGTGGTAATTGGGCCAAGGACAGTTTCGGCTTGTTTCACCATCTGCGCTACGGCGGCTGCATCCTGAACATCGGCTTGCAGCGCAACGGCGTCCGCGTCCAAGCTTGTGGCAAGCGCCTCGGCGGCTGCTTTGCTGTTGCGGTAGTTGATCACGACCTTCGCCCCTTCGCGAGCAAAGGCCTTGGCGATAGCCGCCCCCAATCCACGGCCAGCGCCGGTGACCAAAACGGTCTGTTCGCTCAAAGGCTTGCTCATGATATTTCCTTCCACAGGTTATAGAAATGATGGACCGGACCATGGCCTAGTCCGACTGACTGCTGATCGGCTGCTGCAATTGCGCCGGAGACGTAACTCTTGGCTTCTGCCACTGCCGCTCTTGGGAGAAGGCCTTTGGCAATCTGAGCCGCGATCGTCGAAGACAGCGTGCAACCTGTGCCGTGAGTGTTCTTCGTCGTGATCCGCTGACCTTCAAACCAGTGGAGCGCGTTGCCGTCCCAAAGGACATCAGGGCTTTTGCCGCCCGCAAGGTGCCCGCCTTTGACCAGGGCGTTGCTGGGTCCCAGATCCGCCAAGGCGCGAGCTTGATTGGCCATTTCGTCTTGATCACGCGCCTCGGGCCTTTGCAGCAAACGCGCCGCCTCCGGTAGGTTCGGGGTCAGAAATGTCGCCAGCGGAACAAGCGCCGAGAGCAGCGCTTCCATAGCATCTTCCTGCAAGAGCGGTGCGCCGCCTTTGGCGATCATCACAGGATCTAACACAACGGGGACATCTGGAAATCCAGATATTGCATCTGCCACCGCGATAGCGATCTCTGCAGTGGCGATCATCCCGATCTTGATTGCATCGACGCGAATATCTGCAAAGACCGCTTCAATCTGCGCCTTTACAAAGTCAGTTGACACAAGCTCGACACCGGTGACCCCTTGGGTGTTTTGCGCGGTCAGTGCTGTCACGGCCGCCATCCCGTAGACCCCGTTGGCGGCAAAGGCCTTGAGATCGGCTTGGATGCCCGCGCCCCCTGATGGATCCGAACCGGCAATGGTTAGTACATTTTTGATCATCATGGGGTCTCCATTGTATTTCGCAAAGCCCGACACAGATCGCGGGCTGCACCCTCGGGGTCGAGTTGCCCGCAGATCGCCGAAACCACAGCCATGCCATCGCATCCCGCCCGGAGAACAGGTTCGGCATGTGCCCGCTTCAACCCGCCTATTGCGACGGTGGGCACCCGTGCCAATCGCGCCATTTCTGCGAGGCCGGACAATCCAATCGTCGGCTTGTGGTCCGGTTTGGTTGATGTTGGAAAGACAGTTCCAAGGCCGAGGTAATCCACAGTCTGCGGGTCTGCTTTTGCAACCTGATCTGGTGTCTCACAGGAGAGGCCGATGATCTTGTCCCGCCCCAAACGGTGGCGCGCGCGGGCTGGAGCCACGTCACTCTGGCCAATATGCACGCCGTCCACATCGCTTGCGAGTGCCGCCTCGATATCATCGTTGATGACCAAGGGAACACCACTCGCGCGCAAGACACCCTTGAGTGCACGCGCTGCAGAAATGCGGTCCCGGGTTGAGGCGTCCTTGTCGCGCAACTGCACAAAACTTACCCCGCCGCGAACTGCAGCAACCACAGTCTCTAGTAAGGTCGGACCGGGGCAGAGGCTTGGGTCAGTCACGAGATAAAGCTGCAACTGGCTGGCTCTCAATTCCATGATACACGCATCTCGTCCAAGTCGCCCGGTTGCAGGGTGTGCAGCATGTCCAAGAACGCGACAGAGAAACTGCCGGGACCGCCGGCGTCTGCGCCGGCCCGCTCTCCCGCCTCTGCGAAATGAAGGAATGCGGCTATTGTCGCGTCCAGACTGGGCGCCACTGCACAATAGGCCCCAACCAGAGCGGTGAGCGAGCAGCCCAAAGCTGTAACCTTTGGCATGAGCTCTGAACCACCAGTGATACGCGCACTGCGCGCGCCATCGGTGATGAAATCAACGGGACCTGAGACGGCGACGACGCAGTCATGGCCGGCTGCAAGAGTTTGTGCGGCGTTCTCTGCATCTCTTACGCTATCGCCGGTGTCAGCGCCTTTTCCTGATCCTGCACCGCCTGCGAGAGCTATGATTTCTGACGCATTTCCCCGAACAACGGTGGGCTTGAGCGCAAGTAAATCAAGCGCGACTCTGGCGCGATAGGGCGTGGCGAAATGTGCCACAGGATCAAACACCCAAGGAACTTCAGCGCCATTTGCCGCAATTGCGGCGGCCTTCATGCTTTCCACCCAAGGTGCCGAAAGGGTGCCGATGTTGATGGTAAGCGCGCTGGCAATTGGGCTGAAGTCAGCAACCTCTTCAGGCGCGTGGATCATCGCGGGCGATGCCCCTGCCGCCAGCGTGACATTTGCCGCGATGTTCATGGCGACGTAGTTGGTGATGCAATGCACGAGGGGGGAATTGTCGCGCAGTTTGAGCAAAGCGCTATTTGGCGTCATGCGATCTCTCCGAAATTCACAGGCGGAGAAAACGCAGCAAACCGATAGGTCTGAACGCGCCTCCCTACGCCAGCATTATCTGGTTCAGGTTCAAAGGGTACGTCTCAGCCTTGCGGCGCCCCTGGCTATTGCGGACAGTTTCCTAAAAAGATGGCCGAAGTCAATCTCCGACTTAAGGTTGTCCAATCTGAAGCTGTATCTCCAACGGATGGACTGTCGGGTTGTGGTAGATAGTCGACCTTTGCCAAGTCTTCCTTCGCCACGGCACTGCGACGGACGATGCCTTTTCGCGCCATGAATAATAGACGGGAAGGACTAGATCGGTGTTTCGATAGTCTTTTGATTTTAAAAATATTTTAAGCTTCAAATTTGCTCCTTCGGCACTTCCGTCAAGGTAGCGCCTTGAGGTGCAAGCCTCTTGGGGCTGAGCAACCACTGCAATAAATTTCGCCATCGTGTATTCACAAGCGGTAGGCTTGAGAGCATTTTTCTTTGCAAGATAATGTTAGAACCGCCTTGGTTGGCCAAACGGCAAAAGAGAGACAGATCGAGGCCAAATTCGATGAAAACAAAGATCCGCCCCTCCACGTGGTTGGCTGTCTTGCAAAGCCAAGGCATGGTGAACTGCGGCCGAAATTCACTGACAGCAAAAATGAGCCATGAACCCGCAAGACCAGCCCATTCGTGACGCGCAAACAAGGCAACCTCGAAGCCGGAACCCGGAGCGGACTGAGGCAGATATTTTGCAAGCTGCTGTCCGGGAATATGCAACGCATGGGTATCACGGCGCGCGGATTGCGCGGATTGCCAAGGCCGCGCGGTGCAACCCACGCATGATCTATCACTATTTCGGCGGCAAGGAGCCGTTATACGTCGCTGCGCTGGACAGCGTTTATGCGTCGATCCGCAATCGCGAGGCAGAGCTCAACCTGTCCGAAGGGGATGCCGTTGCGGGTCTGAAGCGGCTCGTAGCGTTCACATTCGATTACTTCCACGATAACCCGGATTTTCTGCACATCACACGTAACGAGAACATGCTGGGCGGGCGCTTTATTCGCCGGTCACAAATGATCCGGTCAATGTCTCAGCCTTTGACCGCGTCGATCGGGCGTCTACTGGACCGCGGGCTTAGCAGTGGCCAATTGCTCTATCGTCCCGATCCGCTTCAGCTTTACTTGAGCATTGTCGCGTTATCCGCGCATCATTTAAACAACGCGGCGACGTTGTCGGCCACCTTTGGAACCGATCTGAACGACGCGGCCTGGCGCGCGGAACGCAGGCAGCACGTCGTCACCACAATTTTGAGAAGTGTCGGTGCGAACGAGGAACTTGACTGTGCTGGGCATTCGCCTGAGAAGTAAGTAAATATGAATTTACTTGCGGGGCGTCATGTCTGCGATCGAATTGAAACTTGCCGAACTTGGACTGACACTGCCACCGGACTGGAAACCGCGCGGCCAATTTCTACCGTTCCGACGAGATGGATCGACAGTCTATCTGTCCGGCCAGAGCAACGAATGGGGCGGTGCCGTCACGCTTGAGGGCCCGGTGCCAAACTCCGATGAAGGTATTGCGGCGGCACGCAAGGCAGCGGAGGTTTGCGCACTTAATCTACTCTATCGCTTGCGAGAGGCGGTGGATGGCGATCTCGACCAAGTAGACTGCATCCTCCGCTTAGGCGGTTTTGTGAATTGTGCCTCGGGCTTTCCACATTCGCCACGTGTCATTGATGGCGCGACGGAACTTTTCCTTGCGCTGTTCGGAGACTCAGGCTGGCACGCGCGAACCGCTGTTGGGGTGTCCGGTCTGCCTGGAAATGCCGCAGTTGAAGTGGATGCTGTCGTCCGTCTCAAAGGGTAAGTTGCGTCAAACGCTCGGCAACTTGGGTCGAGGCGTGTGGGGCGCGATAGCAGCGATCTTCTGACCAAACTCTAACAGCCCACTGTCTTGTCCGGGTCGACCTGCCAGCATCACCGAAATCGGCAGCCCCTTTGCATCCAGCCCCCAAGGCAGGCAAAGCAAAGGGCCGCCAAGCACAGTCCAGACGGTCAGCCAATGCTGGTACCCGGTGGTGGTACCTAAACGCGGCGGGCCCTGCGGCACCGGTGGCGTTACAATCACGTCAATATCCGCGTTGTGCTGCCAGAACTCTGCGGCGGTATCGGCAAGGCGGCGCTTGGCGGATGCTGATTCATCGGGTGTGATCCTAGCACCAGTCAGCAACGCCTCGCGAAAATTCGGCATAAGCAAATTCTGTGTCGCGTCATTAAGCAGGTTTGCGTGTGCGATGGCAGCTTCGGCGCACATAACGGTGCGGTGATCCGTCACGACTTGAGTTAAGTCGAACTCAGGTCGCAGTGTCTCAACGCGCCCAAGATATGTGGCGACGGCCTCTGAACCAGCTTCGAAGGCGGCCAAGCGGTCGGCATCGAGCCCTGCGTCGTCCGATAAAACTACCCGTCCTGCCCGAAGTGGTGCAGCACTGCTTTTCGCAAAGTCGCCTGTCATTACGGCAAAAGCATCTGCGGCAAAATCCAAATTACGCGCAATAACACCTACCATGTCGTAACTGGGTGAAAGTGGCGTCACGCCCTCCATCTCAAGCACACCGCAACCAGGTTTGAAACCAACCGCGCCGCAATAAGCTGCTGGACGGATCAGCGAACCGGCGGTTTGCGTTCCCAAAGCGATGTCCACAACGCCCGCTCCAACAGCGGCCCCGCTTCCGCTGCTGGACCCGCCGGGAGAGTATTCCAAACCAAACGGATTTCGACATGGCGTTGGGTCGGTAAACGCGTATTCAGTCGTTACGGTCTTGCCCACGACAATGGCGCCTGCGGCGCGAAGATGCGCCACAACGGGCGCGTCATGAGCCGCTACTGGGGTGTTTTCCTGTGTGCGGCTCCCATTCTTTGTCGGAAAACCTGCGACATTGATGATGTCTTTCACGGCCACCGTTCGCCCTGCAAGCGGCCCAGATAATTGATCAGCAGACCCATCCGCCAAAGATACAAAAGCGCCGATGTGGCGGTCCCAAGCCGAAATCGCGTCTGTGCCAGAGGCGCGGTGGATGGAAACGGGTGGATCGATCATGGTGCGCTCCTTCGGGCTGCTCTGAATTGCTATTTCTGGACCCGACTCACTAGTAAACAAATTTTTACTTAGGCGGATGCAATCCCTGAGTCCACTGCCTGCGATGAAGGCACAATCACCGTCCATTTGAGCAATTTTTGGGCATTTTCACGCAGCACACCGTGCCTGAACGGGTTTTATAAAGCCAATCGCCCGCACTTTAGTAAACGTATTTTTACTTAGTGCGAGGCCAACTTGGCCACGCTGCCTTTTCCCGCCGCTCCTGAAGCGGCCTCAAACAGGATCAGAAAATGCCATTCAATAGTAATTGGAGTGTTCGTGGCTCGCTGGCCGCACTGGCCCTTGGTGGCATGGCAGCCGCCAGCCCCGTCCTGGCCGAGGACATCCGCGTCCTTTCCAGCTTCGACACATCTCAACTGCCAACATACTCCGTTCTTCAGCAGTATATGAACAACGTAGCAGAGATCGGTGAGGGCGACGTGACCTTCACTGTGTTTGGCCCGGAAGCTGTCCCGATCTTCGAACAACTGGCACCTGTGTCCACCGGTGTTTTCGATGCGCTTTACACACACCCCGTGTTCCACGCCGGTGATGGTGGTCTCGCGCTTACCGTTGATGCGATTGACGTCGACCCGATCGCACGGCGCGAGTCTGGAGTTTGGGAATACGTTGACCAGTTCTACCAGGAAACGCACGATCTGAAGATGGTCGCGATGATGTCCGTCAGCATGGAGGGGTATCACCTCTTCACCAAAGAACCGCTATCTGAATCCGGTGATTTGGCTGGCCGTAAAGTGCGCGGCACCCCAACCTATTTTGGCGTCATCGAGGCGCTGGGAGCCGAGCCAGTGGTTTTGCCCGGATCCGAGATCTACTCGGCTCTTCAAACCGGTATCGTGGAAGGGGCTGGGTGGCCTGCCGCAGGCATGGTCAGCATGAAACACTATGAAGTCGCCAACTACCGTTTGCGTCCAACCTTTGGTGCGGCAACACAGCCGGTGTTCATCAATCTCGACGTCTGGAACGGTCTGTCTGCCGAAGTGCAGGATATCCTTTTGGAAGCGGGTGAACTCACCGAACTTCAGATGCCCTGGATCGGAAACGCCATTCAAGCGGAAGAAGACGCCAAGCTGACTGAGCTAGGTGTGTCCGTTGAAACGCTGAGCACCGAGATGGCCGAAAAGGTGCAATCGGCGTTCATCTCAAGCATCTGGGATCTTGGCAAGGACTGCTGCGGAGACGCCGCTGCAGAGTTGCGCCAAATCGCATTGGATGCGGGCCTGACCGAATGAAGGCCGCCGACCCCGTTCCGCCTGACAATCGGGGTCGGCAACCGTTTGTCGTTGCCGCGCTTGATCGTGTCACAGATGCAAGCCTATGGCTTGCCATGGCAGCGCTCGCGGCAATATTTTTCGCCTACAACATAGAAGTCGTGCTGCGCTACGTGTTCGACAGCCCGACGCGTTGGTCGGCTGAATTTGTGTCGTACTTCCAGCTTGTCGCAACGTTCGCAGCCCTGCCAAAGCTCACCCGCGATGGCGGTCACGTCGCGGTTACCGTTTTGCTGGAGCGGCTGTCCCCACGGCTCCAACATACTGCTAGCATCGGCATCAGCCTACTGGGTGCGTTCATTTGTTGTGCGCTTGCCTGGATCGCCGCTGAAGAAACGCTGCGCCAGATCGAACGCGATGTGCGCATGATGGCCGCTATTCCGGTACCCAAGGCCGCTGTGTCGTGCTGGATGGTTTGGGGGCTTGCACTTGCGGCTCTCCAGTTTCTTCGGCTGGGCGTGTCACGCGCGCGCAAGCCCGTTTTGGATACAGCATTATGTTGACCGGACCCGCCGCTCTGATCGGAGCAGCAACCCTAATCCTTGGGCTGTTCGTTTCGGGCATACCAATTTTCCTGTGCTTTCTCGCACTGAATCTGATCGGGATTTGGGCTCTGCTTGGCGCGCCAGCCTTTCCAATGCTGATCAATTCGATGTTCGCGACCACGACGAACGGTCAGCTAACAGCCATCCCGCTCTTCGTCCTGATGGGCGAAATCCTTTTCCGTTCCGGCGCAACCGAGCGCATTTTTGAGGCGGTGGACCGTTTCATCGGTCGTCTCAAAGGTCGCCAATACATTCTCGCAGGAGCGCTCTCGGCAATTTTCGGCGCGTTGTCCGGCTCTAATATGGCTGTGGCTGCAATGATGGCGCGCACTGTGTTCCCTGGGATGATCGCGCGCGGCTATGACAGAAAACTGTCTATTGGCATGATCCTCGGTGGGGCAAGCCTTGCCCCGGTCATCCCACCCAGCGTTCTAGTCATCATCATCGCGACGCTGGCAAACGTGTCCGTCGCCGGTTTGCTGGTCGCCGGCGTCTTACCCGGCCTGATGCTTGCAGCTCTTTTCATTGGTTACGCGATGATCCGCATCCGGCTGAATCCCTCCCTCGCCCCGGACAGCTTAGAGCCGTCACGCAAGTTACCCATCGCAAGCGCTATTCTCTATTGCCTACCTTTTTTGGGGCTGATCGCGCTTGTTCTTGGGTTGATCCTGATGGGCGTCGCCACCCCATCGGAAAGTGCGGCCATAGGCGTGACCGGATCGCTGATGATTGCCGCGCTCTTCAAGCGGCTGTCTCTGGCACTGCTCAAAGACGCACTGCGAAGCGCGGCACTGATGACCGCGATGATCTTGATCATTATGGCGTCCTCCACACTGTTCAGCCAGCTGCTTGCCATCAGCGGTGCCAGCCGGCAGATCACCGCGCTGGTCAGCGCATTGGACCTATCACCGGCAATGATGGTGCTTGCTATGATGCTGATCGTCTTTGCGTTCTGCATGTTCGTTGATCAGGTCGCTGTCATGCTGATTGTGATCCCGATATACTTGCCTGTGATCACGCTGCTCCAGATCGATCCGTTGTGGTTCTGGATGATGATGCTGCTTAACGTGACAGTGGGCGGAATAACGCCGCCTTTTGGTTACGCCATGTTCGCCTTCCGTGGCGCGGCAGAGGGGGTGAGCATGTCAGAACTGTTCCGCGCGTCGTGGGCTTTTGTCGGTCTTTTCATTCTTGGAATGCTCATCCTCGCCGCCGCACCCTGGCTTGCCACATGGCTGCCTGGATTTGTCTGATGGGTGGTGCTCATGGCTTTGATGATGTGCATCCTGATCCCAAAACATTGCCAAATTGGACAAAATTTTCCTTGTGATATATCAGATATCACTTAACATCTGAAACATGAGTGCCACTTCTGACTTTTCTCCAATTCCGACGAAACTGGCCGCAGCGTCCCGTCAAAAGCTGTCGGAACAGGCGCGTGACTGGATTCGAGAGCGGATTGTCACCGACGAATTTGCTTTTGGCCGCCCTTTACGTGAGTCTGACCTCTGTGCATATTTGAACATGAGTAAAAGCCCGATCCGTGAGGCTTTACTGGAACTCGCCCAAGAGGGACTAGTGGTAATGTCGCCCAACCGTGCTGCCCGGGTCATCAGCCTCGATAGCGGTGATGTGAAGGAGTTGGGCTACCTGCGCGAAGTGCTGGAAACTCAGGCCATCGGCCTTGCCATCGCGCGGGACCGCGTCGGGCTGGCCAGCGGGATGGAGCGTTTCATCCAGCTGGGCGAGGCGGCGCTTGCAGATAATGATATTCCCGCCTTCGCGCGTGCCGATCAGGAATTTCACCTCGAAGCCTTCCGACGCTGTGGCAACCGCTACTTGGAGAAGTCTTTTCTCACGATCGCGTCACGGATTCAGTCTATCCGATCGCGTTTGACCGGAGACCAAAATCGCATCCGACGGTCTCATGCTACCCATGTCGCGATCCTTGAAGCGGTGCAGGCTGACGATGCCATGCGGGCCGCTGACCTGCTGGGCGAGCATATCCGCAGCAATGTGGCCGATTATACCGCCTTGCAATCGCCTGCTACGGCTCAAGATCGACGCTGGCGCGTGCCTCTGGCGGAGATGGAGCGGTTTGCCAAACAAGCGCTTTCGAAACTCGGGACCGACGCCGACAGTGTTGGCGCCATTTTGCGGTCGCTCAGCCACGCCTCGCTGCACGGGGTCGATTCGCACGGCTACCGCCTGTTGCCGCACTACCTGAGCGCCATCGAGCATGGGCGCGTCCATCCGGCTCCCGACATAAGGATCGAAAAGAAATCCGATTCTGTTGCAATACTCGATGCGTGTAACGGCCACGGCGCGCGCGCTACCTTTGCAGCGGCGGATGCGGCGGTTTCAATGGCTGCCAACGTAGGAGTCGGTGCGGTCGCCATCCGCAGGTCGTCGCATTTCGGAGCGGCAGGGGCCTATGCGCTTGCCATTGCACAAGAGCGCATGATTGGGTTGTGTGTTTGCAACTCTGATCCCTTCGTGCGTCTTCATGGTGGGGCAGAGCCATTTCACGGAACAAATCCGATTGCCTTCGCCGCCAGCACAGGATCGGAGACTCCGCCGTGGCTGTTCGATATGGCGACCAGCGCGATACCCTACAATAAGGTGCAATTGGCCCAGTCATTGGGGGCTGCTCTGCCTGCGGGGACGGCGTCCGACAGTAACGGGATCGACACTGAGGTGCCCGAACTTGTAAAGATGCTGGCTCCGTTGGGCGGCGCATTCGGATATAAAGGTGCAGGTCTCGCCGGGATTCCCGAAATCCTGTCTACCGCTCTTTCCGATTCACCCCTGAGCTTAGAGATTCCTCCGATGATCTCGGAGGACATGTCCACGCCGCGAGGGCTTGGAGCTTTTGTGCTGGCAATAGATCCCGACGCATTTATGGGGCGCAGTGTTTGCGAGGCAGTGGTCCGGCGGTATCGAGACAGCATTCGGCAGTCGCTGACGGCGCCGTCTGAAAAGGTAATGGCGGCCGGCGATCGCGAGTGGGCTGAGGCTGAGCACAGATTGATGAATGGCATTGCAATCGACCAAACAACGGTGACTGCATTGAATACCTTTGCCGGACATCGCGAAATTCCACCGCTCAACTGCGAGGAATCATCGCACTGATCGGTGATGGATGAAGACGTTTAACAGGGAGGAACTTACTAATGACCATCAAGACCACAGTATTGACTGCCACGCTTACATGTACGACGGCGCTGGGTTTGGCGTTACCAGCCGCCGCTCAGGACGCGGATCGCGTGCTGAAATGGGCGCATGTCTACGAAGCCAGCGAACCATATCACACGTGCGCCGTCGAAGCGGGCGACAAGCTTGCAGAGGCAACCGATAACCGCCTCGGTATCGAGGTGTTCCCGGCGTCCTCGTTGGGTAAGGAAGTCGATATCAACGAAGGTCTCGGCCTTGGTACTGTCGACATCATTTGGACGGGGCAGCTCTTTGCCGGTCGGTCTTACGGACCGATTGCTATCGGCGGGGCGCCCTTCATGTTCCGTGATTACGATCACTGGGATGCCTACCGCAACAGTGATCTCTTCGGCGAAATGCTGCAGGGATACAACGACGCTACCGGCAACCAAGCCCTGACACTGGCGTATTACGGCGCACGGCACACCACGTCGAACATGCCGATCCAGTCGCCTGAAGATATGAAAGACATGAAGCTGCGGGTGCCGAACGCGCCGCTTTATATGATGTTCCCGCGCGCCGTGGATGCCAACCCAACGCCGATTGCCTTCGCGGAAGTGTATCTCGCCTTGCAACAAGGCACGGTCGATGGACAAGAAAACCCTCTGCCGACTATTCAGGCCAAGAAATTCTATGAAGTGCAGTCAGACATCAACCTGACCGGACACATTGTGGATTCTTTGCTCGGTATCGTTGGCGGACCTACATGGGGCAGTCTCGATGCCGCTGATCAGGAAACATTGGCAGATGTCATCACGGAAACATCCGCCTGCGTCACAACGCAGATCCGGGAAGCTGAGGCAGAGCTGGCAGACTGGTTCCGCGAACAGGGCGTCAATGTGAACGAAGTCGATGTGACACCGTTCCGTGAGGCGGTGATGGAAATGCACAACGGCGATATGGCGACCTGGGATCAGGAGACCTATGACCGGCTGCAGGCCATCGGGGCCGAAGGTTGATCGCCTAACACTGGCTTGACGACCAAGGGCCGCGCCACCGCGTGCGGCCCTTCTTCTGTCCAAACAAATCCACGTAAGAGGTTCCGCCGATGTCGGGAATTCAGGATGAGCTGCAAGTGACCAAGATCGAGGTGGAAGAGGATGACTCGGAAATCGACCTCAAGGATATCTCCAAAGAGGACTACATCATCCTCGCGATTTTCTGGCTCTTGGCCTTCGTCGTGTTTCTTCAGTTTTTCACGCGCTACGTTCTGAACAATTCTCTTGGCTGGACCGAGGAAATCGCGCGTTTCATGTTGATTGCGCTGACCTTTACAGGATCGATCATGGCCGCGCGCAAGAATTCGCATATCGCGGTGGAATTCCTGTACCGTTATGTCCCACGGTCGCTGAGACGAGTGGCGCAATTTGCGATTGACGGTCTCGCCACGGTTTTCTTCGCGGGCATGACCTATCTGACCGTCCAGCTTGCAGGGCGCACATCGCAATTGATGGTGTCCATCGAAGTGCCGAAATCGGCCGTCTACTACTTTGTGGCGATCTGTTTTGCCGTAATGACGTTTTATTCTTTGCGGAACTGGATCAAGCATGTGCGAGACGGCACCAGCCGACTGATCGATCCGGATGATTTCGACGATCTCAAAGGGGCAGATTGATCATATGACATTTACGGTTTTATTCCTCGTCATCGGCGCCCTTCTGGTATGCGGTGTACCTGTGGCCATTGCTCTCATCGGGGGCTCTGCGCTTTTTATCCTGACGGGCGATGTGCCGCCGCTCATTGTGGCGCACAGGGTCATCAACGGTGTGGACAGCTTTCCACTGCTGGCCGTGCCGTTCTTCATTCTTGCCGGTAATCTGATGAACAGCGCTGGTATCACTGAACGGATCTTCAGCTTTGCGCTTGCGCTTGTGGGCTGGATGCGCGGCGGTCTGGGCCACGTGAATGTGGGCGCGTCGGTGATCTTTGCCGGCATGTCCGGCGCGGCGGTGGCGGATGCTGGTGGTCTTGGCTCGATTGAAATCAAGGCGATGCGGGACGCGGGGTACGATCCCGGCTTTGCCGTTGGCATCACCGCCGCTTCTTCGACCATCGGTCCGATTATCCCGCCGTCATTGCCGATGGTGATCTACGGCGTGGTATCGGGTGCCTCAATCGGGCAATTGTTTGCGGCGGGGTTCATCCCGGGCCTGGTGATGGCGCTGTCGCTGATGCTTATGGTTGCGTATTACGCGAGAGTGCGGAACTTTAAACGCGATCAGCCCTTCGCTCTGAAGCTGCTACGCGTGACCTTCCAGAGGGCTTTTCTGTCGCTGTTGACGCCTGTGATCATCGTCGGCGGGATCCTTTCAGGCGCGTTCACTCCGACCGAAGCGGCCATTGCCGCCTGCGCCTACGCGCTGTTCCTGGGCCTTGTTGTTTACCGGACGCTGACGCTCAAGCGGTTCCTGCGGGTCAGCTTTGATACGATCGAAACTACGGCAGTGGTGCTTTTCGTTGTGGCGGCTGCGTCGATATTTGCGTGGATTCTTACATCAAACCGTGTGCCCGAAGCGGCGGCGACCGTCTTGCTGGCGCTGTCGGACCGACCTTGGGTAATCTTGTTGCTTATCAACCTTATATTGCTGGTCGTGGGCTGCTTCATGGAAACGGTGGCAGCGATCACCATCCTAGTTCCGGTGCTCTTACCGGTCGCTGTCGAGCTTGGGATCGATCCGGTGCATTTCGGTGTCATCATGGTGCTCAACCTCATGCTGGGTCTTTTGACGCCTCCGGTGGGTATGGTGCTGTACGTTCTGAGCCGGGTGTCAGGCGTGCGTTTTGAGACATGCGTTGTGTCAACCGCGCCGTTCCTCATTCCGCTGGTGGCGTGCCTGTTGCTTATGACCTTTGTTCCGAGCATTGCGATGTGGCTTCCCACGCTGATCTACCGGTGACGGATGGCGCGCGCTGTCCTGCCGCTTCTCCGATCTGCTGGTCAGGACAGCATTTGTGTGTCGCCGCAGACAGAGATGGCTTGTCCCGACACCGCAGCGCCCATCGGGCTGGCAAGGTAAAGCACTTGGTTAGCGATATCTTCGGGCTGTACGTATCTACCCGTGGACGTAGCGCGCAGTGCGTCGGCCTCGACTTCCTCAAAGCTGCGCCCCTGCCGGTCGGCCTTGGCTTGCAGGACGCGCTTCTGGCGCGCACCGGCGACAATTCCGGGCAACACCGCGTTTACCCGCACCCCATACGGCCCCAGTTCTATCGACAGAGACTTGGTCAGACCGATCACCCCCCATTTCGCTGCCGCGTAGGGGGTGCGCAAACCAAAACCCAAGCGCCCCGCCAGCGACGACAGGTTTATGATGGCCGCATTGTCACTGCGGCGGAGCGCGGGGGCGGCAGTGCGCACTGTGAGGAACTGCGATGTAAGGCACACACGCAAGCATTCATCCCACGCTTCGGGCGTGATCTCGTCCACAGGGGAGGTTGGACCGGCGATACCTGCATTGTTCACAAGCGTATCGAGCCCGCCCATTTCGCTGATAGCCTCAGCGATGAACTTTTCGACATGGGCCGTGTTGCCCATGTCAGCCTGCGCACCGGTCATCCCTTGTGGCAGATCCGTCAGTGTCGACGCGTCGATATCGCAGATATGCACGCGCGCGCCTTCGGCGAGGAACGCTTCGGCGATGGCCCGACCAATCCCCGCTCCTGCCCCGGTGACGATGACGCGTGCGCCCTTCAGTCCAAATCCCATTTCACGTTTCCCTCCACTCAATGTCCAGATGCCAAGCTATGGAGTTCTGAGGCAAAGCAAAACCATTAAGGTGATACAATGAGGAAACCAGAACCCGTAATCCTAACCTGTGCCATTACCGGGGCCATTCACACGCCTTCCATGTCTGATGCATTGCCGGTGACCAAAGATCAGATCGCTGCCTCTGCTATCGAAGCGGCTCGGGCGGGTGCGTCTATCGTACATCTTCATGCGCGTGACGATGCCGATG
The DNA here is from genome assembly GCA_003149565.1 of Marivita sp. XM-24bin2. Classification (GTDB taxonomy): domain Bacteria; phylum Pseudomonadota; class Alphaproteobacteria; order Rhodobacterales; family Rhodobacteraceae; genus Marivita. The sequence continues at coordinate 15,921 of QCWH01000072.1, forward strand.
GCCGTCCCAACCAAACACCCGAGGCTTTTGCCCCCATCCTCGACGCCGTGCGTGCAGAGTGCGATTGTGTCATTGGCATCACTACTGGCGGCGCGCCCACTATGAGCGTGGAAGAGCGTTTGCGCCCGGCCGCGGAGTTTTTGCCCGAATTAGCGTCGCTTAACATGGGGTCGATGAATTTTGGCCTGTTTCCAATGCTGGATCGCTACCCGGACCTGAAACACGACTGGGAACGCGACTACCTGTCGAACCGCAATATCATCTTCAACAATACCTATGGTCAAATCGAAGAGATCATCACCGCCCTGGCGCCGCACAACACGCGGTTGGAATTCGAGTGCTACGACACCTCGCATCTCTACAACCTCCGGCATTTCTTGGACCGCGGCTTGGTCAAACCGCCATTGTTTATCCAGACAGTGTTTGGATTGATGGGTGGGATCGGCGCGCATCCCGAAGACGTATCGCACATGAAGCGCACGGCGGATCGGCTATTCGGCGATGATTGGCAATGGTCGGTACTGGGGGCGGGTCGACATCAAATGACCATTGGCGCGATGTCGGTGGCGCAGGGCGGGCACATGCGTGTAGGACTCGAGGACTCGCTCTGGGCCGGGCCGGGCGTGCCTGCCACATCAAATGCACAACAGGTCACCAATGCAAAAAGCCTGATCGAGTCTCTTGGCCGACGCATTGCAACACCTGATGAGGCTCGCAGAATTCTGGACCTCAAGGGCAGATGAATTCAGGTTCGGCGCGCTTGTAGACAAAGCCATCGACACAGAAAGGGCTTCGCGGTTTCCTCGTTCTGGGCAGAAGGTTGTGTTGATGACTTCGGCAACTCCCGAATGGGCAAGCGGCGGCGTGCATCGGATTGCCGTTACGCGCGCTGCTGTTCTGGCCGCAAGTCTGCCTATGTCAAAGCTGGCCGCTTGACCAACAGGTTTTGCCCACTTCCGTGTGACGCCGCAGCCGCTGCCAGACGAGTTGTTGTCAGGTTGGGCGTTTCGGCTGTCGGAGAATTACTGCTGTGATGACACGGACATGCTGGCTCATGTCAAAATCGATGCCGTGCATGGTACCGCCTTGGAGGCCAGCGTCTACGCAGCTGTGGCGGAGAAGATTGCCAACGCCTCACCAGTCGACCCAGTTGTTGTGCGATCTTTGACCTTTCCGAAAATGACTCCAAGAGACGCCTCGCTGACGGCTCAGATGCCATTCCAGGATTGCCTGCCATGCTCCAGAGAGAGTGTTTCGCGCCGGAATTGGAGGCGAGCCTAGGCACTTGGCTGTCAAGTTTGCGGGACGGGACTTGTGCAAAGCCTTGGCAAGTCCGGTGACGAACAAATATCGGGGAACCTGATATACCGAGCGCCGCGGGGCGGGTATGCTTGAGTGTGCCTCGCGATCGCGCGGCCGCTGATATTCGCCGCGCATGCGACCGATGACGATCGGATCCAGGTGCAACGCAGGTGCGAAGGTATCCAAAACGCTCACTGTTTTCGCCGAGACAGGAACAGTGAAAACAGAAACGGTGTGGTCTCGTGCGGTCTGAAAAGGTTAACGAACAGTGAAGAACCATGCTGCCCTGTTTGGCTGATCATTCAAGGGTGCCGATACTTTCCGATTGCCCCAGCCGGTATGCCAGTTGTGGTCGCGTCAGCCCAAGTAGGCGTGCGGCTGCGGCCACGTTGTTTTCTGTTTGCGCCATGGCCTTTTGCATGAGCGCTGCGTTGAGACTGTCGAGCGTCAAAGACCCATCTTCGAACCCGGGCAGAACGGCATCCCAGATATCCAAATGTGTGGACGGCGCGGGCCGGGGTGGTTCCAGCGCAAGAGCGGCATCGATATCCTGCGCGTCGATGCGTTTCGGATCTGTCGCAAGCAGCGTTGCGCGCTGCAGAAGCGCGCGCAGTTGCGGCAGGTTGCCCGGCAATTCAAGCTGCGCAATCCGATCACAGGCGGTGTCGGTCAGCTGGGGCTTGGGCGCGTCGCGCAGGGCCGGAGCATTTGCCAGTATGGCACGCGACAGGCGCTCGAGATCGGCGTTGCGCACCTTCAATGGCGGCAGGGAGATCGGCATGACCTGCAAAGCATAGGCGAGTTCCGGCAAAAGCCCGGCCTCGGCGACCAGCAGGTCCGGTGCCATGTCAGAAATCGCGACGATCATCGGATGCTGGCCCCGTTCGCCGGTGATTAGGTCAAGCAGCGCCCATTGCCGGTCGGTGGACAGGTTCTCGATGCCGGAAATGGCCAGGAACGCGTCAGAGGCATAGGGCTGCCCGCTCCCCTTTCGGAGCGCGGCCAGACGCTCTCCCGCCTCTGCCGACCTGGCGTGGACAATCGAGAAATTTCCCTGTCGAAACCGCCGCTTGTGAAGCCAGCGCGCAGCGGCGCGGCGACCGGCACCAGCTGGCCCAGTGATTAGTGCCGGCACCCGGCCCTGCAGCACGAGATCCAGCTGCTGCCGGATCGGGTCGATGATCAGGTCATCCAGATCGGTCACATCGGCAACGCGACCGGGTCGCCGGTTGATCCGCGCATTTGCTGCATGATCACCGCCCGTGGGCAGGACCTCGTTCAGAAAGAGTTGGACAAAGGGGTCGTCGCGCCCCCACTGATCCACCGTCTTGCCGACGACGCGACAGGCCTTGTGGCTCATGGCAGAGCAGCTGGTTTCCTTGAACAGGACCAGCTTGCGGAAAAACGGGCTGGCGTACCCCGCCGCATAGCCCGTTTGCAACCAGCACACCGGCTGCAAGGCGCGCCCGTGGCGGCGGTGATACTCGCTGGCCTCGACGGAGTCGTGCCACAGGAAATCACCCGAGAACCGGTCGCTGTCGAAATCGAAATCGTTGGAGATTGTCTCGACCCGCACGGTTCCGGTCACCATGTGCAGCCGGGTCCCGGCCGTGAAGGCGTCGCCCGGGTCCAACTCGGGCCAGGATTGCAGGATGAACTCGGCGTCCTCGCGCCCGCTCAGGTAGCCCAGCCGAAGCATCAAGACCATCGCCTCATGCTCCGAGTAGCGGCGGACCAGTTGATCGCGCAGGTCACTGCCGAAGGTCGCGCGGCTCATCAACATACGCGCCCCGTTCAAGGTGATACTGCCTCGGGTCGGGCTGAATTCGAGCCGGTCGAGGAGGTCACGAAGGGTTGGGCGACCGCCTCGTGTCAGCAGGGCGGATTCGTCAGGATTGGTTTTCATGACCGTAGATTGATCATTTGATGAATCCATTGTCACGAAATAATCACGACGCAGTGCAGCGAAAAAGGCGGCCCAGCCTGGAACGCGGCTTGACGACCCTTCAAAAAGCACAACAAACCTTGGCCGGGTCTGCCCTCGCGTGAATACTGCACTGCGGCATCACTCTTTTCCCTTTGACGGATTCGGGGCGCTGGACGTTCCATGAGTCCCACCGCAAAGACAGGTCAGAGGAGGACCCCATGGCGAAACCCGAGCTCATTACGAAATTGCCACCGGAACCCCATGAGGCGATGATCAATCGGTTTGGAAAAGAGGGCGCCTTCATCCCAGGCGATGACAAGAACAACCCTTGGGTGCCGTTCGGTGACATGGCCGCGATCAAGCATCTCGCCTTTGACGTCCGCAACAACTCTGCCGCGAACATCCTTTGGGTCAAGGGCGGTGGCATGATTGGCACGCACAAGCATCGCGGTGTCGTTTCGGCGGTCACTCTGGAAGGATCTTGGGGCTATCACGAATACGACTGGGTCGCCCGTCCGGGGGATTTCGTCTACGAACTGCCAGGCACCGCGCACACGCTGTATTCGGATGATCCGAACGGCATGAAGGCGCTGTTCTGGCTGAACGGTGCCATCGAGTTCTTTGACGAGAATGCGAACTACGAATTCACGGCAGACGTGTTCTGGTTCATCGACCACTACGTCAGTTACTGCGAAGCTAATGGCATCGAGATCAACAAGGACATGTTCATCTGAACGTGGTTCGGATGACGGCGAGAGGAGACACACCGATGTCCTTGGAGACGATGTTTGATGTCGCGGGCAAATCCGTGATCGTCACCGGCGGTGCGTCCGGGATCGGGCGCGCTTATGCGGAAATCATGGTGGAAATGGGGGCCGTCGTTCGCATTCTCGACATGGATGCTGCAGGGCTGGAAACGACGATTTCCGAGATCGCCGCGAAGGGCTGGCCGGGCACCGTGTCGGGCGACCAGCTCGATGTGAGCGACCGCGCCGCACTGACAAGCGCCTTCGATGCGGTCGCGAAAAACCAGGGTCGCATCGACGTAGTCTTTGCCAATGCCGGGGTTGATGCCGGGCCAGGCTTCCTGTCGCCTGAGGGTGAACGGGTGCCCGGTGCGCAAATCGACACCATGCCCGAGTCCCAATGGGATCGCGTCATCGACGTGAATCTGACTGCCGTCTTCATGACGATCCGCAACGCCGCTCGGCATATGAAGCAGACTGGTGGCGGGCGGATCATCGTGACCTCGTCCGTTGCTGCGCGGGTGAATGAGTCGATCGTGGGCACGGCCTACATGCCGGCCAAAGCTGGCGTCGATCACCTAGTCCGCAATGCGGCGATGGAACTGGCGGAACACGGCATCAACGTCAACTGCATATCGCCGGGGCCGTTCATCACCAACATCGCTGGTGGGCGGTTGAAAAACAAGGCTGATCGCGAAGCTTTCGAAGCGCAATCGCTGATGGGGCGCATCGCCTTTCCCGACGAGATCAAGGGGTTGGCACTTTACCTCGCGGCCCCGGCATCAGGCTACGTGACAGGTGCTCAAATGACGATTGACGGTGGCTCGTCGTTGCGCGGATAGCACGCAAAGCCACGAGCGGGCGGCGCTGCCGGGCCCGTGTGACAACTTTGGCAGAAATTCAATAGGAGGAGACAAAACGTGACCAAGCAGAAAATGAACTGGACGCCTTCACGGCGTGGCGTCCTAAAGGGTATAAGTGCGTCGGCAATGGCATTGTCCGCTCCGAGCATCGTCCGTGCGCAAAGTGCTGGAACGATCAAGGTGGGATTTCTGACGCCCACGACCGGTCCGCTGGCGCTCTTCGGTGAGACAGACGGGTTCACTGTCGAAAAAGTGCGTGAGGCTCTCGGCGGCAGGATCGAAGGAGCGGACGGGCAGACCTATGACCTTGAGATCCTAATGCGCGACAGCCAGTCGGATCCCAACCGGTCGGCCGAAGTCGCTGCGGAACTGATCCTGAACGAGGATGTGCACATGCTGCTGCCTGCCTCCACTACGGACACCATCAACCCAGCCGCCGATCAGGCCGAGCTCTTTGAGTGTCCTTGTCTGTCGACCGCTGCCCCCTGGCAGGCGATCGTGTTCCCGCGCGGCGGTGCCGAGAATCCGTTCAACTGGACCTATCACTTCTTCTGGGGTTTGGACGAAGCGCTGAACACCTTCGTCGGCCTGTGGAACAGCCTTGAAACGAACCGCAAGGTGGGCATGCTGTTCCCGCAAAACGCCGATGGCGAGACGTGGGGCAACACGGATTATGGCCTGCCGTCGCCGACCCAGGCCGCCGGGTTCGAGATCGACATGCCCGGCTTCTTCCAGCCGCGCACCAATGACTTTTCTTCGCTGATCTCGTCCTTCAAGAATTTCGAGGCTGATATCGTTGGCGGCATCACCTATGTGGACGACCTGACCAACTTCGTGAACCAATGCGCGCAGCAGGGCTTCCACCCCAAGGCGATCACCGTCGCCGCCGCGCTTCTGTTCCCGTCGGGGATCGAGGCCCTTGGCGATCTCGGCGACGGCATGTCGTCCGAGGTGTGGTGGACCCCGGCCTTCCCGTTCAAGTCGTCGCTCACTGGTCAAGTAAGCCGCGATGTCGCCGACACATGGGAGGCGGAAACCGGACGGCAATGGACACAGCCGCTGGGCTACAGCCACGCGATCTGGGAAATCGCCATCGACACGCTGCGCCGCTCGGCCAACCCGCTGGACCGCACTGCAAACCGCGATGCGCTGAAGGCCACCAACATGCAGACCCTGATCGGGCCGGTCGATTTCTCGTCGGGGCCGCATCCAAACGTCTCGACCACGCCGATTTTTGGCGGTCAGTGGGTCAAGGGCGAAAAATGGCCCTTTGAGCTGAAGATCGTCGACAACACGGTCAATCCCCTGTTCGAACCGGAACAGGCGATGAAGCCGCTGAACTGGTCGATGTAAGGCACGTGACATGACGGTAAACGGAGACACCTCCGTGCTGCTTGCGGCGCGCGGACTGGGCAAGTCTTTCGGGGCTGTCCGCGTGTTGCACGACCTCGAATTCGAGGTCCGGCAGGGTGAAGTCCTTGGCATCCTTGGCCCGAATGGGGCGGGGAAGACAACGCTGTTCAACCTGATCAGCGGGGACATCCGCGATTACACGGGCGACATCCGTTTCAAGGGCCGACCGCTGGCTGGCCCGCCGTTCAAGCGGTGCCATGAGGGCATCGGGCGGACCTATCAGATCCCGCAGCCTTACGCGGGCATGAGCACGTTTGAAAATCTTCTGGTCGCCGCCACTTTTGGCGGCGGCATGGCCGAGGCGGACAGCTACGATCATTGCGTCCGGATTCTCGAAGAGTGTCAGCTGGCGCAACGTTCCAATACCAATGCCGGTTCGCTGACCTTGCTGGATCGCAAGCGGCTGGAACTGGCGCGTGCGCTGGCCTCTCGGCCAAGCCTTCTGCTGCTCGATGAGATCGCAGGCGGCCTGACCGACGACGAAGGCAAGGAACTGGTGGCCCTGATCCGGCGTATTCGCGACGGTGGCACGACCATCGTCTGGATCGAACACGTGCTGCATGCACTCTTTGCCGTAGCGGACCGCTTGCTGGTGTTGAACTTCGGCGAGAAGATTGCCGAAGGCGTGCCCGCCGAGGTGATCGAGGACCCGGAAGTCAAACGTGTCTACATGGGGGTCGAAGCATGACGACTTTGCTGTCTACCCACGGCCTTCAGGCCGAATATGGCGACATGCGCGCGCTTCACGGGATCGACTTTGCCGTGGAGCCGGGTGAAACGGTTGCACTGATCGGGGCCAACGGCGCGGGAAAGTCCACGCTGCTGAGCGCGATCATGGGTTTGCTTCCGGTGGCAGTAGAGATGGTGAAACTCGACGGCAAGCCGGTTGGCGGCAGCCTGCCGCACCGCATGGTCCAAAGCGGAGTTGCCATCGTGCCTGAGGGCAGGCGCTTGTTCGCAGGGATGACCGTCGAGGAAAACCTGCAAGTCGCCAGCGAACACGCCGCCGCGCCGAGAGGTACGGCCTGGACAAAGGAACGTGTCTACGACCTTTTCCCGATCCTGCGCGAAAAGGCCCGCACCCCGGTCGAGAACCTCTCGGGCGGGCAGCAGCAGATGGTTTCCATCGGGCGGGGCTTGCTGGCGCAGCCGCGCGTCCTGCTATGTGACGAGATCAGCCTTGGCCTTGCCCCGCGCGTGGTGCGCGAAATCTATGATGTGCTGCCACAAGTGACGGCGCAGGGCACCGCGCTGGTCCTAGTGGAACAGGATGTCGGGCTCGCGCAGCGCGCCTCGCAACGGCTGTATTGCCTGCTCGAAGGCCGCGTCACCCTTGAGGGCAAATCAAGTGATATCAGCCGCGACGACATCAGCGCGGCCTATTTCGGAGCGAGCCATGCATTGGATTGAAGGTATCGTGCAGGGTGTCCTATTGGGCGGCCTTTATGCCCAATATGCGCTGGGGATGGCGCTAATGTTCGGAGTGATGAAGATCGTAAACGTCACCCACGGCGATCTGGTGATCCTTCTGGCGTTGATCGGCATCTCTCTGGCGGACTTTACCGGGATCGGACCTTGGGGCGTACTGACAACCTTGGTGCCTGTCGGGGCGGCCATCGGTTGGCTATTGCAGCGGGCGGTACTGAACCGGGTTGTCGGGAACGATCCGCTGCCCTCGCTCATTGCCACCTTCGGGCTGTCCATTGCGCTTCAAAACGCAATGCTGGTAGTCTGGTCGGCCGATACGCGGTCGTTGTCGGGAGGTGGACTTCAACAGGCGTCGATCGAAATCGGGCCGCTGTTCGTGGGCGTCTTGCCGGTGATTGTCTTGATCTGCGCCACAGTGTTGACGGGTGGGCTTGATGCGGTGCTGCGGTTCACCCGGTACGGCCGGTCGCTGCGCGCCGCGTCAGCCGACGTGGAGGCCGCCGCCATGGTTGGTGTGAACCCAAAGGCGGTCTATGCTGCGGCCACGGCCATCGCGGTCGGTATCCTCGGCTTTGCCGCGACCTTTCAGGCGATGCGGTCAACCGTGGCCCCGGCGGATGGACCGTTTCAGCTGATCTACGCATTCGAGGCGGTCATCATCGGCGGGCTCGGTTCTGTCTGGGGGGCCTTCACGGGCGCGATGATCCTTGGCATCAGCCAGGCCATCGGGTTCCGGATCAATCCCGGCTTCGGAATCCTGGCCGGCCATATCGTCTTTCTCGCGGTTCTTGCCATTCGGCCGCAGGGCATCTTTCAACGGAAATCTTGAGGAGCGCGTGCCATGAGTTATCGTGTCGAACGCATGACCCTGTCGGGCCGCGTTGCCATTCTGGCCGGTGCGCTGGCGCTCGGTGCCATCGTCTCCATGCCTTGGTGGGCGTCGCAAGGGCTGATCCGCGATGTGATCACGCTGGCCTGTTTCATCGCCGTCGCGCAGATGTGGAACATGCTGGCCGGGTATGGCGGGTTGGTCTCGGTCGGCCAGCAAGCCTTTGTCGGGGTCGCGGCCTATGCCATGTTCGTCATGGCGCAAAGCTGGGGCATCAATCCCTTCATTGCCGTGGGCCTGAGCCTGATCGCGCCCGCGCTTCTGGCGGTGCCGATCTATCTTCTGCTTCACCGACTCGAAGGGCCATATTTTGCCATCGGCACGTGGGTGGTGGCCGAGGCGCTGCGTCTGGTCGCCACAAACATGCCGATGGTAAATGGCGGAGCGGGCATGAGCCTGCGCGTGATGACCCAGTTTTCCGCCCATGAGCGCGCGATCGCTGGATCTTTCCTTGCAGCCTTGCTGCTGCTGGTCACGGTGGGCGGCAGCTACCTTTTGTTGCGCAGCCGCTACGGGCTGGCGCTGACGGCGATGCGCGACAACCCGGTCGCCGCGCGCAGCCAAGGCGTCGATGTGCAGCGCCTGCGGTTCCTGATCTTTGTTGCCGCCGCGATCGGGACAGGCTTTGCAGGTGCGGTCTATTTCATGGTGCAACTGCGCATCACGCCGCCTTCGGCCTTTGACATGAACTGGGCAAACCTCGCCATCTTCATCGTCATGGTCGGCGGTATCGGCAGTATCGAAGGCGTGCTGATCGGTGCAGTAATCTACTTCTTTGCCGACCGCTGGTTCGGAGAGTATGGCGCAAGCTACCTGATCGTTCTGGGCCTGCTGACGCTGATGACAGCACTCTTCTTCCGGGAGGGGCTCTGGGGGCTGTGGCGCAGGACCTTCGATGCCCCATGGTTCCCGACCCGACGCACCTTGATCCAGGTCGAAAGGGATGTTCCATGAAGGCGCTTGTTTTCGATACCGCGGGCCAACCTCTTCGCGAAGCAGACGTGCCTGATCCCACACCGGGGCGCGATGAAGTGGTCATCAGCGTGTGCCGCTGCGGAATCTGCGGCAGCGACCTGCACATGACCGAAGACCCCGGGACCTTCGGGTTGGGGTCAGGCGATGTGATTGGCCATGAATTTGCGGGCGAAGTTCTGGAGGTCGGGCGCGATGTGACCGATCTGAGGCCCGGCGACCTCGTTGCCGCTGCGCCACTGCGAGGCTGTGGAGACTGCGCCCCATGTCGGCGCGGAGAGCCCGCCTGGTGTGAGAGCGGGATGACCCTGATCGGCGGTGGCTATGCCGAATACGCTGCCTTGGCAGGACGGCAGTTGCGCAAGCTGCCAGTGGATATCTCTCTAGCGGATGGTGCTCTAGCCGAACCGCTGGCGGTTGCGCTGCATGGCATCATCCGCTCCGGGATGAAACCCGGGGCGAGGGTGCTGGTTGTCGGAGCCGGGGCCATCGGACTTGCCGTGGTCTACTGGGCGCGCCGTATGGGGGCGGGGTGTGTCGTGGCTGCGGATCTGCATGACCACCAGCGGTATCGGGCGATGGATCTGGGCGCAACCGGCTTCGTCATCTCGGGGCCGGACATGGCGCAGCGCGTGGCAGCCGCCTGTGGCGGTGCGCCCGACATCGTGTTCGAATGTGTCGGCAAGGTGGGGTTGATCGACCATTGCATCGACCTGGTGCGGCCCCGCGGTACAGTCTGCGTGCTGGGCCTGTGTACGGGGGCCGATCGGCTCGACAGTTTTCGCGCGATCTCGAAAGAGGTGAATGTCATCATGTCGGTGTTCTTCGATATGCACGAATTCGCCAACGCAATCGACGCGCTCGACACTGGCCGCTATGCGCCGCAGCACCTTGTCTCCGGGACCGTGTCGTTACAAGAGGCCCCGGCTGCGTTCGAAGCCCTTAAAAACCGCACAACCGAGTGCAAGGTTCTGATCTCTCCTGGGTAGGGTTTCTGCGTCAATCCTTCAAGCCTTGGGGGCGATGGTGGCGCAGCCGTCTGCGAGGCTGAGTTGATCTTGGTCCACACCGACGGTACTACCACCAGCCAGCCATTCAAGGTGCCATATTTTAACGTCAAAGCTGGGGAAAGCCGGTATCGGTTGGTCCAAGCGGCGCCGGGTGCGGCGAGCCACGGCTGCGTCCGCGAGAGGCTTTCACAGACGACATTGCGGATGGCTTGCTAGCCAAAGAAACGCCGAAAGCGATTTTTGGATGGGGTATCAAAAAACCCTTACACATTAGACATGCTGATACCGTTCCGACAAGTCGCGTCCGACCTGCTCTGAAAAACGGGAGGCGGCTACCGACAGGTTGCGACCGGGCAATTGACCCATCCAGAGTGTCCCGGGGGAGACATCTCGTATGTCGATCAGCCGGGCGGTTAGATAAGTGTCTTGAACCGGGGCAAGCGGTGCCCCGCTTTCAATTTGAAAAGTCACCGCCATAGTCTTGGCTACGTGGGCCTTGAGATACTCAAACGAATTACTTTCCAACTCAGGTTGGCGGGCGTAGGACTTTTCTCGAAGCGCTGCATCCACCATGGCACGGCTGCCAAAGCCAACACCAGGCATCGCCACAGGATGCTCGTAACATTGGCGCAACCGCAGTTGTTCAAAATGCGCAAGTGGGTGGTTCGGAGCCATTACTGCTGCCAAGCGCTGGCGGACGCCCAACAGCGTCTTGAACTCAGGCACCTCTTCGGCGCCAAACACAAGGGCCAGATCAATGACATGGCTGGCCAAGGCGCTTTGTGCTGCGCGATGCTCCATTACGACCACCTCAAATGTTACGTTGGGATATGTCGTCTGGTAGCTGCTGATGTGGCGCGGCAGAAAGTAGGGCACCAACGCCTGGCTGCAGCCAATCCGCACCTCGCCCCGACGCATTCCGGACAAATCCGCAAGGCGTGACGTCAACTTTCCAGTTTCGGAAAAGGTCTCGCGAATGTGCATGATCACCAGTTCCCCGGCAGAATTCAGCTCTACCCCCTGCGGCCCCCGGTCGAAGATCTCATAGCCGATCTCTTCCTCATAGGATTGCAAGCGCCGCTGAACCGCCGAAGGGGTCAGCGCCAGGTGATCCGCCGCTCGCCGGATAGAACCGGTTCGGGCAATGGCATCGATGACTCTGAAGGTGGTGAGGTATTTCATATCAAGACCTTAGGTGGGTGTACGGTTTTCGGCAACGCATTGTCAGAAAAAAAGCAGACGACAGCAACGCAAATTTGACACAGGCTCGATCGTGTACTGGGGGCACGCATGCAAAAGTTGAAATGTCATTCACATTCGGATCGCTGGACACCGCTGGACGAGGGTGCGGCTGTGTCGCTGTTGCGGCCCGCGCCGACGCCGCAGCCGATCCGCTTTGCGGCCGACCCGAAATCGGTCGAGGCTGACGTGGCGCGCTGTGCCTTGATGATCATCGACATGCAGAACGATTTTCTGAGTGATGAGGGATGGTTCGCCACATCTCGCAACGCGGATGTTTCGGCCCTGTCAAACGTGGTCTCGCAGATCAACGCGTTGAGCGGTGCCTTTCGCAAGGTCGGGTCACCCGTGATCCACATCAACTGGGCGGTCAGGCCTGACGCGGCCAATCTGCCGGCCAATGTGCTCGACAAGGGCTCGGACTGCGGCGCGCGCCCCGGTTATGGCGACCAGATCGCCTCGGGACGGGTCTTGGTCGACGGGGATTGGGGCGCGCAATCTGTCCCGGCCATTGACAAAGGGGAGGACGACATCGCCGTTGGCAAGACCCGGTTGACCGGCTTTCGCGACAATGAACTCGACAGCATCCTGCGCCGCTTGGGCGTTGCAACCCTATTTTTTACCGGCGTGAACCTTGACCGCTGTGTCTTCGCGACTTTGGCAGACGGGTGTTTCAACGGCTTCGACGCGGTGCTTGTCGAAGACGCCACCACCACGGTTTCTCCGCCCCATGTGACGGACGCAATTCTTTACCTCATCCGGCTGCTCTATGGCTTCACAGCCAAGTCTGAAGACATTTTAGCAGCCCTTTCCACACAACCACAGATCGGAGAGAAGTCATGACCATTACACGACGAAATTTCACGAAATTGGCAGGTGCCGCGGCCGCCACAGTGCTGGCAGCCCCAGCCCTTGCGCAAGGTAAAACCCCGATCAAAATGATCCTGAACTGGCGCTATCAGGGGCCGCAGGCGTGGTTCTTTCTGGCCAAAGACAACGGTTATTTCGACGAGGCTGGGATCGACCTGACAATGGATCAGGGCAATGGGTCAGGGGCAGCTGTCGGCCATGTGGCCGGCGGGGCCTACGATGTGGGCTTTGGCGATGTAAATGCACTGATCCGACTGGCCGGAACCTCGCCAGAGGAAGCGCCGATCTGCGTCTATCAGATGTACAACAAGCCGCCATTCACCGTCGCGGTCCTGGCAGACTCAGACATTCAAACCGCCGAAGACCTACAGGGACGTCTACTAGGCGGGTCCGCAAATGACGGGGCGCTTAAATTGTTCCCGGCCTTTGCGAATGTAGCCGGGCTCGATACCAGCGACATTGAAATCCTGAACTTCAAATCGAACCTTCGCGAGCAGATGTTGAAGAGCAAAGAAGTCGAAGGAGTCTTCGGGTATGTAAACACCATCCGCTTCTCGGCCAAGCTCTCGGGTATGAACCCGGACGAAGACATCCGGTTTATTTCTTACGGCGACTACGGGATGGATCTCTATTCCAACGGGTTGATCATTCCAAAGGCCATGGCCGAGGAAAGCCCAGAGATGGTCGAGGGCATGGTCTGGGCCATCAATCAGGGGGTCAAAGACACGCTGGCGGATCTTGATGCGGCGGTGGACGCGGTCGCAGCTCGCGAGCCGTTGATCAACAAAGAGATCGAGAAAGAGCGCCTGATCGCCACGTTGCGGGATGAGATGAACCATCCTGAGCTGGCCACAACTGGGCTCGGCAACGTCGATGCTGAGCGGTTCAAGGAGGCCATCGATCTTGTTGTAAAGGCCAACGCACTGCCGCGCACGCCAGACCCATCCGAGATCTATTCCGACGCCTTCCTGCCGGCGGATGACGAACGCATTTACAAGTTGCTCTGAAGCCAATGGACCTCGAATTGAAAGACAAGGTCGTGGTGATCACTGGCCCGGCCAAGGGTATGGGCGCTGCAATCTCGTTGGGCTTTGCCCGCGAGGGTGCCCATCTCGCCCTGCTTGGCCGCGATACGGCGGCGATCGCTCCGGTCTGCGCTCAGGCGAAGGAGTTGGGCGTACAGGCAGAGGTGTTTTCTTGCGATGTCACCTCTAGCCAGTCGGTAGATGCGGCCATCGCGGGCGTTCTGACGGCGTTCGCGGGCCGGATCGACATCCTCGTCAATGTGGCGGGCGGCACAGGCCCGATTGGCAAGACCGGGTTGGAGACCACGCAAGAGGAGTTTGACGATATATTGCGTCTGAATGTTCTGGGCCCCTTCAATCTGATCCATGCCGCAGCCCCGGTCATGAAAGCCAGTGGCGGCGGTAAGATCGTAAATGTGGGTGGTACTTTTGGGATGCGGGGGCGGGCGATGCGTTTGTCCTACTCCAGTTCCAAATGGGGGCTGCGGGGCATGACCAAAAGCTTTGCGCTGGAATTGGGTGCGGACAATATCAATGTCAATCTCGTGGCACCGGGCATGGTCGATGGCCCCAGGTTCCGCGAAAAGGTTGTGCCGCAAGTCGCTGACCAACATGGAATTTCGCATGATGAAGCCGTCGCCAAACATGCTGCTGATTATGCACTGGGCCGGGTCAGCACAGATGAAGATGTGACGGCTGCCACGCTTTTTCTGGCCTCAGATCGCGCAAGACAGATCACCGGGGTTGATTTGCCGGTGGACGGGGGATGGGCCGCTCTATGACTGATTTGATTTTGAAAGGCGGCACGGTCGTCAATGAAACATCCCGTGATCTGGCGGACGTGGCGATCACGGATGGGCGCATCAGTGCTATCGGTGCGCCGGGCAGCTTGGGCGAGGCGGCTGAGGTTGTCGATGTCACGCGGATGCACTTGATCCCCGGCGCCATCGATATGCATGTCCACTTTCGTGAGCCGGGCTACACCCACAAGGAAGATTGGGAAACTGGCACGCGGGCCGCGGCGATGGGCGGGGTCACGACCGTGTTCGAGATGCCTAACACGCATCCGCCGACCCGTTCGGCCTCCGAGTTTCGCCAAAAACAGGACTGTGCAAAGAAAGCCTGCGTTGACTTCGGGGTCTACGGTCTGCTGGCCGAGGACAACATTGAAGAACTGCCGGGGCTGATTGATGCAGGCGTCAATGCATTCAAATGCTTTATGGGCAACACTTTCGGCAATCTGCCCTCGCCGTCAACAGGGGCAATGCTGGAAGGGTTCGAGATCATTGCTGGCTCCGGTCTGCGGATATCCCTGCATGCAGAGACCGCGTCAATCATGGCGTGGCGGCAGAGGAAGTTAGAGGCGGCTGGGTTGAATGACCCGCTCTATCACATAGCAGCCCGACCAGAGGTCGTCGCCATCGAGGCGGTCGCCCGTGCAGCCATCCTGTCGGAATGGACCGGCGCACGCATCCACGTACTTCATATCTCCTCTGCTGGAGAATTGCGCCCGCTGGCCGAAGCCAAAGCCCGGGGTGTTGATATCACGGGTGAAACCTGCCCTTGCTATCTATTCCTTAATTCCGGCGATTATGACCGCCTGGGCAGTGTCATCCGGGTGAACCCTCCAGTGCGCGAGGCCCGCGACAGTGCTGCAATCTGGGACGCTCTTCAAAGCGGCGTGGTGGACATGATTGCAACCGATCACGCGCCGCATACGCCCGAAGAAAAAACCAACGACATTATTTGGAAGGCCGATTGCGGTTTTCCAGGTGTTGAGACGCAAATGCCGCTGATGCTGACCGAAGTGGCGGCAGGGCGGATGACGCTGGAGCATTATGTGCGCATATCGTCCGCCAACCCTGCGCGCGCCTTTGGCATGTGGCCACACAAGGGGCGCATCGCCGTCGGTGCTTTGGCAGATATCACTGCTGTGGATATGGCGCGCGAAGAGGTTATAGCGGCCAGCCGCCTGCACAGCCGGGGCAAGGTCACGCCCTTTGAAGGACGTAAGACGGTTGGCGCTCCGGTTCACACGCTGGTGCGGGGTGCGTTTGTGCAGCGCGATCGCCAAATAGTCGAAGGGATGGCCGGACACGGCCGACAAGTCACCGACATTCAGGCAATGCCCGCGCCTAACCCACAGAACGTGGATCAAAGCCTTGCCTATCTGCTTGGCACGGAGGGGACGACATGAGCGGCCAGGAATTCGTGAAACTCGAAGGCGTCGGGGTTACGTATGGCGAAGGGGTCAACAAAACGCAGGCGCTTTGCCCCACGGACCTATCAATTGCCCAGGGAGATTTCGTGGCTTTGGTTGGACCGTCAGGCTGCGGAAAGTCCACCATCCTGAAGCTGGTCAGCGAGCTTCTCAAGCCCAGTGAAGGCAACATTTTCTTCGGGGGTAGAGAACTTGGAGCCAAACCTGTGCGGGTCGGTATGGCCTTTCAAAGCGCCTCGTTGCTGCAATGGATGACTGTCCGCGATAACGTCATGCTGCCCCTGAAAATCGTTCCGCCATTCAAGGCGGATTTTCGAACCAAACGAGACGGCGAATTCAAAGATCGGGTCGATGCACTTCTGGAACAGGTGGGGCTGATCGACTTTGCGGACAAAAGTCCATGGCAACTCTCGGGCGGTATGATGCAGCGGGCTAATCTGTGCCGCGCGCTGGTCCATGATCCTGATCTTTTACTTCTCGACGAGCCTTTCGGGGCGCTCGACCAATTCACCCGCGAGGAACTGTGGCAGACGATGCAGGACCTCTGGTTGAACCGAAAATCAACAGTTTTGCTTGTCACCCATGACTTGCGCGAAGCAGCTTATCTGGCGAACCGGGTCTGCGTGATGAGCGCGCGTCCAGGCCGCATTATTGACAACAGGCAAGTCTCTTTTGCCCGTCCTCGTGCGATTGACGTGACCTTTGAACAGCCCTTCATCCAAATGGTGCAAGACCTGCGTCAGTTGATCGTGCACGCGCCGGCGGGACCAAAGGCGGATGCAGCATGACCCCGCGCGCGCAAAAAATAGCCTCGGCCTCACTGATCGTTGGCGTCTTTGTCTTTTGGGAGCTGTTTTGCCTCGCGGCCGGAATCTCAGAACTGATCCTGCCAAGACCAAGCCGGATCATAGAGGCGTTCCTGCAATACGCCCCCGCAATCGCGCCGCACGCGTGGCAAACGCTTTATACCACGTTGGTTGGCTTCTTCTTTGGAGTGCTGATCGGTCTATCGCTTGGGGTGCTGATCGGATCGTCGAAACTGGCTTATGATACGGCTTATCCACTCCTTGTGGGGATATCGTCCATTCCAAAAGTGGCCGTCGTTCCGATCTTCGTCCTGTGGTTCGGTGCGGGCACCGTGCCCGCCATCCTAACCGCCATGATCATCTGCATCTTCCCGATTGTCGTGAACGTCTCCACCGGCATCGCGACGGTCGAGCCCGAGTTGGAAGACGTCATGCGATCCCTCAAGGCGAGCAAACTGGAAATTCTGTGGAATGTCGGTTTGCCCCGATCGCTGCCGTACTTCTTTGCCGCGCTTAAGGTGGCCATCACGCTCAGCTTTGTTGGCTCTGTCATCGCTGAAACTGTCGCCTCCAACAAAGGGGTGGGGAATATGATGCTGATCGCTTCCTCGCAATTCAACGTGCCGCTGGTCTTCTCGGGACTGATGGTGCTCGCGGTGATGGGGATCTCACTTTACGCGATTTTCGCCTTTCTAGAGCGGCGCATGACGGGCTGGGCGACCCGAAAGAACATCGCCTGAGGCTTCAAACCAACACGGAGAATAGCAATGCGTAAACTACTGTCACTTACCGTTTTCGCACTGAGCTTTGCTGGCCCAGCCTTAGCCGAGGATATCCCGATCAAGTTTACCCTCGATTGGAAGATTCAGGGCGTTCACGGCTGGTTCTATCTGGCGAAAGAGAAAGGGTATTTCGACGCTGAAGGTCTGGATGTGACCCTTGACCAGGGCGAAGGCTCTGCCGCGACAGTCAGCCGGATCATTTCCGGGGCTTATGACGCGGGCTTTGGTGACATGAATGCCATCATCCAGAACGCCGCAACCAACCCGGATGAAGCGCCGGTGATGGTCTATCAGATATACAATCAGCCGCCCTTTGCGGTGCTGACCAAGAAGGGTGGCCCGGTCGAAAGCCTCGCCAGTCTCGAAGGGCTTAAGGTCGGCGCACCTCCGGGATCAGCCTCGACCAAGCTATTCCCAGCCCTTGCTTCGGCGGCAGGATTTGACGCAGAGAAGGTCGAACTGATCAGTGTGAAATCAAACCTGCAAGAGCAGATGCTGGTCCAGGATCAAGTCTCCGCCAGCCTCGTGTTCAACGTAACCAGCTATCTGAATATCCTCGGAATCGGGATGGACCCTGACACCGATTTCACATGGTATCCGTATGGGGAGGCCGGGCTTGATATCTATTCCAACGGTGTGATGGTCTCGCCCAAGCTGCTGGAAGAGAATCCCGAGGCGGTCCAAGGGCTTGTGAATGCCATTGCAAAGGCGATGGCCGACGTGCTGGAGAACCCCCAGGAAGCAATCGACATCATCACGGCGATCGAGCCTTTGTCCAATGGTGAACTTGAGATGAAGCGCCTCCAGTTCGCCCTCAATAACCTGATCTTCTCAGATGAGAGCAAGGCGAACGGCATCGGTGCGATTGATGCTGAACGTTTGACCCGCTCGATCACCACAATCAAAGAGCTTTATGACCTGCCCGACACGCCTGCGGCGGAGGATGTCTTTGACGCATCCTTCTTGCCGCCGATGGATATGCGGTCATTCTAAATTGCACAGTGACGTGAAAGGACAACGATGACCCAGCTTCACGTCAGCGCAGCTCTTTTGGGGCCGGAGTACGAAACCTCCGGCCCTGTCAGGATTTCGATAAAGGATGGGCGGATTGCAGCGATTTCGCCCGCCTCAAAGCCGGATGGCCCGGCCCGGCTCGCGATGCCAGCCCTAGCCGACGCTCATAACCACGCGCGGCCCTTGTCGACGACCTCCTTTGGGTGTGGTGGCAAACCTTTGGAACAATGGTTGCCGCAATTGGCTGTCATGCCCCCGGTCGATGCATATACCGCGACGGCAGCATCTTTGGCGCGATCCGTGCGGGGTGGAGCGACGGGCGTCATGGTCCATCTCACCCGCGCGATGGGGCTAAAGCCTCTGCCCGACGAGGCCCGCGACATTGCCCGTGCTGCGGCGGATGTTGGCGTCTCCATCGGCTTTGCCATCTCTATGCGAGACCGCAATCCGCTGATCTATGGCGACCATGAGGCACTGCTTGGCGAGCTGGCGCCCGAGGTCGCGCAATTGGCCAGAAACACTTGGTTAAAACCGCTTCCGTCCGTAGCCGAGCAACTGGCACTTGTGGATCAGGTCGCCTCTGCCTTAGCGGACGAACCCCACGTTGATGTGCAATACGGCCCGACTGGTGTGCAATGGTGCAGCGATGAGATGTTGCGCGCGATTGCCGACGCTTCAGCCCGAACCAAACGTCGCATTCACATGCACTTGCTTGAAACCCAACCGCAGCGCCAATGGCTTGATCAGACCTATCCGCAGGGCGGTGTCTCGTTTCTCGAGGAGATAGGATTTCTCTCATCTCGGCTTACGCTGGCGCATTGCGTTTGGGCTCGTGAACAAGAGCTTGATCTGATCGCCGCGTCCGGAGCGCGGATTGCTGTTAGCAATTCCTCTAACCTGCACCTCTATTCCGGCCGTGCCCCGCTGGCGGATATGCAAGCCGCCGGTGTCGCGGTAGCCATGGGACTTGATGGCTGCGCCCTCGATGAAGACGACGATGGGCTGCGAGAGCTGCGCCTGTTTCACTTGCTTGGGCGGCGTCCCGGGTATCCGTCTGATCAGGGAATGACCCATGCAGCCGCCTTGCGGGCGGCCTGTCGCACGGGGCGTGCGGCCCTTGGCCTGCCGGAAGGCGGGGTGCTTGAAGTTGGGATGCCCGCCGACCTGTTGATCCTTGATCTTGACGCTCTTGACCGTGATGCCCTGATGCCCGTGTCCGCCGAAGACTTGCTTTTCGCCCGTGCCACCGCGGCCCATGTGGTCGAGGTTTGGACGTCCGGTCGGCAGGTCGTTCGAGAGGGACATGTTCAGGGCGTGGACCTTGCGCAACTTGAGAAGAGCTTGCGGGGGGCCTATCGCTCGGGACTTGTTGGAACAGAAAAGCTGCAAGAACTGTGGCCGACAGTTGAACAGAACATTGGCGATTACTACCGGGGCTGCTGCTAGGCCCTTTGCAACCTAAGAAGACCTTAATATGGACGGGAGAACAAAATTCATGAGTGAATTGATCATCAAGGCTGGCGGGTTCACCTTTGGGGCGCGGTTCGAAGAGGCCGACGCGCCAAAGACTTGCGCAATGTTCCGCAAGCTGCTGCCTTACAAAGGTCAGATCGTCCATGTGCGCTGGTCTGGCGAGGGGGTCTGGATTCCCTTGGGTGACGAGGATTTCGGCGTGGAGTACGAAAACCACACCAGCCACGCGGGGCCGGGCCAGATCCTGCTATATCCCGGCGGTATCAGCGAAACAGAGATCCTTTTGGCCTATGGCGGCGTTTGTTTTGCGTCAAAAATGGGGATGCTGGCGGGCAATCATTTTATCACGCTGACCTCGGGACTCTCGAACCTCAAGAAGCTTGGAAATGCGGTCCTGTGGGAAGGCGCGAAGGACATTTCCTTCGAATTTGCCTGACCGATGCGGTTATGAAGCGGATCATCAAGGCCTGGCTCAATCTGAATCGCCAGGTCACCGAACTGCAGGTGCGTACCGCCTTGCCGAACGGCTACACCATGCTTGGCCGCGCAGGGCATTTATGGCCTGTGTCCGCTGCCGGATTAGAAGTTCGCGCACGCGAAACACTATGGCCGCGCCTTGTGTCCCTTCGCTCGTCACCGGAACGAAGCGCATTGTTGGGCGCGTCGCCGCTTCGCAAATCGCCTTGGCCGTATCATTATTCTATCGCTTCATGAAGGGCTTGAGATAGGCAGGCGGAATGAAGTTCACCTCATGGTCCAATTCGCTGATCTTGCGACGGCAGAAAAAAGCGCCACCATAAGCTTGCCATGGCTACGACGCAGGACGGTAGTCGTGCGAAAAACCCATGGGCCCAATCTCTTCTCAGCTTTTTGCGCAGCACCACTTGGCCTGATGCATCGGGCTCGTGAGCCTGGAAAACTTTCTCCGCCAGGTCAAATGCGACAGTGATAAATCCGGACATGACCGCCCTTCCTTGCGGATCGTCGCAGACCCACCTTGGCGCATTGATGCCGTAGGGGGCGATCACATCATCAAGGCAGGTCAAATTGTATCTTGCGGAATGTTGCGCTCTTACGATTGCGTGGCTGAGCGCGGGTCCTTCGGTCCAGTCTTTCGATCTTCGACGGTCTGTCGTTGGCGCCGCTTCTCTGCCGTCCTGGGATTGAT
>QCWH01000042.1:0-8365 GCA_003149565.1 Marivita sp. XM-24bin2
TTAGATCCGGGACAAATCTTCGATGTTCACTATGATAGAGAACTACCCAGCCGATGCGGCGTCAGCAACCTGACAATCCCCTTGCTAGTCCTGCGCTGCTCCAAGAATGCGCAAGACGACGAGGTTTTAACCTTCTATCCGACAAACGATCAGAGGTTCCCCACTGGGATGGATGCGAACCGGGGGATCAAATTCCGGGCGCTCTTGCGCCAGTATGGCTTGATCTAACCCGCGCGCCCCAGATTGATAGCCTTAAGATGCGGAACCGCTAAACCTACTCCATCATCGCGTCCTGCTCTTTACGCAGCGCGACGATATCCTGATCTTCGGTCAGATCGACATCGTTGAGGGTCACGACCCGGTCCTTACCGACGTCCCGGGTCAGTTTCACATGGTGCGCCAGGCCAATGGGCAACGCGTTCATCGGCGCTGCGATCCGGGCCGGGATGGCCTTGGCCCAGACGGTGAACCCGCCCTCGCCGTCCAGCCACTCTCCGACCTTAAGGTCGCGCTTGGCAGTCGCAACCGCGTCAGCGCGGTAACGGGTCGAACTGCCGGTTGCCTCGCCCCGCAGACAGGCCGCCAGGACCGACACGCTCGTCTCAAGCCCAATAAGGTGAAACGGCCGCCACATCGACCCGTACCAGCCGCTGTCATCTGTCAGCAGACCATATTGCTGGAAACAGTCGCGGGCATAGGCGTCGGGTGCCTTGAACGTGACGAACATACCGTACTGGATGTTGTTCATCACGACGCGCCCGTCCGGTTCCCGACTTGCCGCGATATCGACAAGCCCTGCGCCGTCAAGCCGCCCGCCTTCGGAGGCGGGTTTGAACACCTGCGCCAGATCGTGCAGCCCGGCGGGTGGAAACGCGAGTCCGTCTTCGGGACAGTCAAGGCCCGTCGCATTGGCAACGGCCGCCATCTCGATCGCTGCTTTCGTGCCATCAGTGAAAGAGTTGTACATCTTCGGATTAAAATCGCCTGCCGCGACCTCTTCTTCGGTCCAGCCGAAATAGCCCCAGACGGTATCCGGCGTAGAATACCTGTACGGCGGCGCAAAGTTCATGCCCTTGCCTGCCGCCACCAGTTCGAACCCGGCGGTGTGCACCCAATCTACCAGTTCGCAGATCGCCGCCGGCTGATCGCCATAAGCCATCGAATAGATCACGCCCGCCTCTTTCGCACGCCTGGCAAGGACCGGACCGCACAGGATATCGGCCTCGACATTGACCATGACCACATGCTTGCCGTTCTCGATCGCGGCCAAGGCATGCCGCACGCCCGCCAGCGGATGGCCCGTTGCCTCGACAATGCAATCGATGCTGTCCAAGGAACAAAGCGCCTGCGCATCACTAAGCACGCAGGTCTTGTCGGAGGTCATTGCGTCTGACAGGGACGGCGCCAGCCGGTCGTCGGTCCAACCGACCCGCGATAGGGACGCGTGCGCCTTTTCGATGTCCAGATCAGCGATGCCGACCACGTGCAGACCCTTCAGGTATTTCGCCTGATTGAGGATCATCGAACCGAACTTGCCCGCACCGATCAGGCCGATCCGGACTGGACGACCGGCCTCGTGTCGCGCGGCCAGCATGGACGACAGATTCATGAGCGCTCCTTTTCTTATGGTTTCCGGCGGCACACTAGCCGCATCGCAGAAAAATGGTATACCAAATTTCGATTGCCAAAGACGCGCCTTGATGCTTGTTTGCGCGGCAACGGGACAGAAACGGGGGGAGGCGCGCGTGACCGACATAGCGGCAGTATCGCGGCCCAATGTGAGTCTGGCACAGCGCGCTTGGTCGATCCGACGCAACGCGCTGCTCATGGGCGAGGTGCAGGGACAAGGGTATATCGGCCAAGCCCTGGGCGCGGCGGACCTGCTTGCAGTCAGCTATTTTCACGCGCTGACCTACCGAGCCGACGATCCCGAATGGGACGGCCGCGACCGATTCTACCTGTCCATCGGCCACTACGCCATCGCGCTATACGCGGCCTTGATCGAAGCGGGCATCCTGCCGGAGGACGAGATCGCCACTTACGGCATGGACGACAGCCGCATGCCGATGTCTGGCATGGCCGCCTACACACCGGGGATGGAGATAACCGGCGGCTCTCTGGGCCACGGTCTTGGCATCGCAGTCGGCGCGGCGATGGGGCTGAAGCGCAAGGGCAACCCGGCTTTCATCTACAACTTGATGTCGGACGGAGAGCTTGGCGAAGGCTCTACCTGGGAAGCGGTGATGTCCGCGGTTCAGTGGAAGCTCGACAACCTGATCTGCCTCGTGGATTTCAATGACCAGCAGGCGGATGGTAAAACCACCGATGCGCTGGCGTCCGGTCCGCAAGCCCGCCAGTGGGAAGCGTTCGGCTGGCACGCGCAAGAGATCGACGGTAACGATCTCGATGCGCTGGTCGCGGCATTCAACACCGCACGCAGCCTGACCGATCCGAAACCGCGCGTCATCATCTGCCGAACAAAGATGTGCAAGGGCGTGCCGTTCCTCGAAGAACGCGAGATGGCGCATTTCGTGCGCGTCGAACCAGAGGAATGGGCCAAAGCTCTGGCGATACTGGATGAGGGAAGGCCGACATGAGCGAACATTTCCCCATGCATTCCCGACGCAAGTCGAAATACGAACCACGCAAAGTGCCCGAAAGCAAGGTCGCGACCTCGGCGATGATTGCGTCGCTGGATTCCGAAGGCCGCGACACGATCGCCGCCCCGTTCGGCAATGCGTTGATCGAATTGGCGAAGACCCGCGACGACATTGTCGGTCTTTCGGCGGATCTGTCCAAATACACTGACCTGCATGTCTTCGCCAAAGCGTATCCTGACCGCTTCTACCAGATGGGCATGGCGGAACAGCTGATGATTTCGGCTGCTGCCGGCCTGGCCCGCGAAGGCTTCACCCCCTTCGCCACGACCTATGCGGTGTTCGCGTCGCGCCGGGCTTATGACTTCATCTGCATGGCGATTGCCGAGGAAAACCTGCCCGTCAAGGTCTGCTGTGCCTTGCCCGGCCTGACCACAGGCTACGGGCCAAGCCATCAGGCGACCGAGGATCTGGCGATCATGCGCGGCATGCCCAACCTGACGGTGCTGGACCCGTGCGATGCCATCGACACGATGCAGGCCACCCGCGTCATCGCCGATCATCCCGGCCCGGTCTACATGCGCCTTCTGCGCGGCCAGGTGCCAAACGTCCTGGGCGAGTACGATTACCAGTTCAAGCTCGGCAAGGCGCAGATGATCCATGACGGATCGGATGTCCTGTTCATCGCGTCGGGCTTTATGACAATGCGGGTGCTCGACGCGGCCAAGGCTTTGGCGAAAGACGGAGTGTCTTGCGCCGTGCTGCATTCGCCCACGATCAAACCACTGGATGTCGAGACGATCACGCGCGAGGCCGCGACCGGCGCGCGTCTGGTTGTGACCGCGGAGAACCATTCGGTGACCGGGGGACTGGGTGAGGCGGTCGCCGCCGCGCTGATGCGTGAGGGTGTGCATGTGTCGTTCCGCCAGATCGGCCTGCCGGACGAATTTCTTGATGCGGGGGCGCTGCCGACTCTACATCAGCAATACGGGTTAACCGTCGATGCAATATGCACGTCGGTCAAGACATGGGTGTCAGAATGAGCGAGACAGCGATCATCGGGCTTGGCGCCATGGGCATGGGCATGGCGCAGAACATCATGAGGGCGGGGATTGCCCTGAAAGGCTACGATGTCTACGGGCCGACCCGCCAAGGTTTCGCCAATGCGGGCGGGATCGCCTGTGACACCGCAGAAGAGGCGGCACAAGGCTGTTCGCTTCTGGTGCTCATGGTGGTCAATATCGATCAGGCCAATGCCGCGCTGTTCGACGATGGAGCAGCAAAGGCGCTTGCACCGGGCGCGACCGTGATGCTGTCCTCGACCGTGGCGCCATCGGATGCGCGCGAGATGGGCGGCAAACTGGCGGGGATGGGGCTGCACCTTCTGGACGCGCCCGTTTCCGGCGGACAGGTCGGGGCCGAAGCCGGAACGCTAACAATCATGGCCGCGGGGTCGGGCGACGCGTTTCAGCGCGCGGGTGCGGTACTGGACGCCTGTGCGAAGACGGTCCATGCGTTGGGCGATGAACCGGGCATGGGTTCGACCTACAAGGTCGTGCATCAGCTTGCCGCCGGGGTACACATCGCGGTTGCAGCAGAACTGATGTCGCTTGGCGCGAAGGCGGGCTGCGATCCCGACAAACTGTTCGAGATCGTGACCACCTCGGCCGGGAACAGCTGGATGCTCGAAAACCGGGGCCCTCGCATGATGCAGGACGACCCACCCGTCTCCTCAAGCGTCGAAATCTTCATCAAGGATCTGAGTCTCGTCCTGCAAACGGGGAAAGAGGCAGGTGTCCCCCTGCCGCTCGCCGCACAATCCTTTCAGCTTTTCCAAAGTGCCTCGGCCCTCGGGCACGGCAAGGCCGATGACAGCATGGTCGTCCGCGCCTACGAGGCGATGATGAATTACAAAATCAAGGGCACATCATGACGGCACTTCTCAGCGGTAAGACCGCCATTATCACCGGGGCCGCCAGCGCCCGCGGTCTGGGCAAAGCCACCGCGATCCTGTTCGCAGAACACGGCTGCCGCGTGGCGATCCTCGATCTCGACGGAGACGCGGCGCAAGCAGCGGCAGGTGACCTGCCCGGCGCGGATCACATCGGGCTGGCTTGCGATGTGACCGATAGCACCGCCTGCCTGAAACTCGCCACCCATGTGGAGGCGAAGTTCGGCGCTGTCGATATCCTCGTGAACAACGCAGGCATCACGCAACCACTCAAACTTATGGAAATCGCGCCCGAGAATTACGACGCCGTGCTCGACGTGAACCTGCGCGGCACGCTGTACATGTCGCAGGCTTTGATACCGCATATGCGGGAGCGGAAACAGGGCAGTATCGTCAACATGTCCTCGGTCTCGGCCCAACGCGGCGGCGGCATCTTCGGCGGACCACACTATTCAGCGGCGAAGGCGGGCATTCTTGGCCTGACCAAAGCCATGGCCCGCGAACTCGCCCCCGACAATGTCCGCGCGAACGCGATCTGCCCAGGCTTCATCGACACCGACATCACGGCGGGCAAACTGACGCCCCAGATGCGCCAGATGGTCCTTGATGGCATCCCCATGGGCCGGGCGGGCGCGGCGAAAGACGTGGCGGGCTGTGCCCTGTTCCTCGCGTCTGATCTGTCTGCCTATGTCACTGGATCAGAGGTGGACGTGAACGGCGGTTCGCTTATCCACTAGCGCCGGAAGGCCGTTTGAACGGCCTTCCCCAAGCGACTTCGAAGTCGCTTGCAACCATGTGTCACCCGGCCGCTTCAGCGACCTGACGTTGACGACCAAGACCCTCGACCTCGATCTCCATCACGTCGCCGGGTTTGAGGAACCGCTGCGGTTTCATGCCCATGCCGACGCCTGATGGCGTACCGGTCGCGATGATGTCGCCGGGCTGCAGTTCCATAAACTGGCTCATATACGACACGATTTCGCGGACGGTGAAAATCATATCATCAGTATTCGAATCCTGAACCCTTACACCGTTCAAATCGAGCGTCACACGCAGTTTTTGCGGATCCGGCACCTCGTCTGCCGTCACGAGGTAAGGCCCCGTCGGTCCAAAGGTCGGTGCGGACTTGCCCTTGACCCACTGACCGCCCTTTTCGATCTGGAACTCCCGTTCCGACACGTCGTTGACCGTGCAATAGCCCGCCACGTGGTCCAACGCGTCCGCCTCGCTCACATAAGACGCGGCGCGCCCGATGATGACGCCAAGTTCGACCTCCCAGTCGCTCTTGACCGAACCGCGGGGAATCACCACAGGATCGAACGGACCGGACAGCGCAGAGGTGGCTTTCGAGAAAAGGATCGGTTCCTTCGGCGGTTTGGCTCCGGTTTCCTCGGCGTGCTTAGCGTAGTTGAGCCCGATGCAGAAGAAGTTCGGCACCGACGCGAGACAGGATCCGATGCGACCGGGGTCCGAGACAACCGGCAGAGATTCGACATCAATCGACCGCAGCTTGTCCAACGCCTCAATCGACACCGACCCACCCGCGAAATCGGTCACATGCTCGGACAGGTCGCGTACCTCGCCTTCCGCGTCGAGAATGCCTGGTTTTTCCTGGCCCTTGGTGCCAAATCGCAAGAGTTTCATGTCTTCTATCCTGTTTTGGAGGTCGTCTTTTTCTGGCGTCACGATGCCTTGGTGGCTTCTGCGTCTTCGTGCTCGAAATAATCGCGCACCTTTATAAGGATATGTTCGAGATGGTCTGAAAGAATATTGCGAACCATATCCGGATCGCGGCGTTTTAGGCCGTCGATGATCATGGAATGCTGACGCAACACGCGATCCCGGCTGTCCTGACGCCGAGCCGATAGAAACCGGGCCCGCCACATCCGGGCAAGGATGCTGCGATGCGTGTCGATCAGGACCTCGTTATTCGACGCGCGCGCAATGGCGAGATGCACCTGCATATCGAGTTCGAAAACCTCGACCGGCTCCAGCACGTCGTATTGCCGTTCGAAGCGGTCCTGTGCCGCAACGATATCGTTGATCTGCGCATCGCTCGCGACACGGCATGCCAAATCCGCTGACAGCAGTTCAAGCGCCGTCAGTACCTCGATGTTGTCCGCGATTTGTTTGAAGGATGGTTGCGCAACGATCGGGCTGCGGGCCGGGCGAAGAACCAGCAACCCGTCTTTGGCGAGGATGCGAATCGCTTCGCGCATCGGTGTACGACTGACACCCAATTCAGCGGCGTTGTCGCGTTCCTTGATCGTCGCGCCAGGCGCGTATTTGCCGTTCAGAATATCCCGGCGCAATTGCGCTGCAATGCGTTCGGGAAGGCTGACCTCAGCACTTTGTTCGATATTTGTCTTCTCCGAACCGACCACCCGTGCACCCCGTATCAAATTTCGAGATTTGGTATACCAAAAATTATTGATTGTCGCTATCGCTTTCGCTAGCGTCTTGCGAAGATGGTATACCATCTTCGGGAACGACTTCGGTCAAACCAGTCAGAAAGCAAGCGGATCGCAAACCGCTACGGGAGGAAGATCAATGAATTTCAAATCCATTTTCATGGGTACAACAGCGGCTGCTCTGGTGGCGGGCGCGGTGAGCGCGGAGCCGGTGACGCTTCGCATTCAGACACACTACGCGACAGAGCACCCAACGGGCCAGTTCCTGGCGACCTGGATCGATGATGTTCAGACCATGTCCGGTGGCGATATCACGATCGAGATGTTCTACTCCTCGTCCGTCGTGGCAACCACGGAAACCTTCGACGCGGCCATCAACGGCATTCTCGACTGTGACGCGACCGGCGGCGCCTACCAGACCGGTAAGAATCCGGCATTCCAATTCGTCGGCGACATCATGGGCGGCTACGAAACGCCATGGCAGCAGTACAGCTGGCTTTATTATGGTGACGGCTACGAGGCCGCGCAGGAGCTGTATAATGAACAGAACATGCAACTCATCGGCTGGTCGATTTACGGTCAGGAATCACTGTCCTCGTCACGGCCGATCGCTGGCTTCGAAGACCTAGATGGCTGGAAGTTCCGGTCGCCCCCTTGCCTCGAGACCGAGATCTTTGAAGAATTGGGCGCCTCGCCCATCGTAATGGACTTCACAGAGATCTTCACCGCTCTCGAAACCGGCATCATCGACGGTGCCGACGCCTCTGGTCTGGCGAACAATGTCGGTCTCGGTATCTACGACATCGTCAAGCACGCGACCTACCCTGGCTTCCACTCGATGCCATCGGATCACCTTGCCTGCAACCTCGACGTCTGGAACAGCCTGACAGAACAGCAGCGCCGCATCATCGACACCGCCTGGCAGAAGCTCAGCTTCCAGATCGCGCTTTACAATGAAAAGGCGAACTCGGAAGCGGCGGCAGCGTTGCAGGAGCAGGGCGTGACGCTTTACGACTGGTCCACCGAAGACCGGGTGATTTTCCGTCAGGCGGCACAGACCGCATGGGAAGGCTGGGCCGACAAGAACCCGGAAACCCGGGCTCTGGTTGAAAGCCACAAGGCATATCTTCAACAGCTTGGCCTGCTAAACTGAGCCACGGGCTCAAAGACATAGCCTGGCGTGATCCAGGCACGGGCGAGCATGTCGCGTGCTCGCCCATTATTCGACAGCCGGATTTTGGGAAACGGGAGAGCGCGTCATGACACAGGACAGCCTGTGGCTGGGATCGTATCGAAAACCGGTACGCCAGGCGATGATCATAAGCATTGCAATCACACTTGCTCTTTACGCGTGGCTGGTTGCCAACCGGATCATATTCGGCGACGACGCCCTCGGCATGCACGAG
>QCWH01000042.1:9453-34538 GCA_003149565.1 Marivita sp. XM-24bin2
ACAGGGCGGCCGCTGGTCTGGATCATGCTGATCTCCATCACGCTGTCGCTGCTTCTGGCCTCGATCTACCTGTCAGACTGGCCGGTTTCGATCGAGACGCGCCCCGACGGATTTTTCGACATCGTATCCCTGATCTGCTCGCGCATCGCGATGATCGCCACCGCAGCCATCGTGCTGGTCATGTTCTACGAGGTGGTCTCGCGCTATGTCTTCAGCCGCCCTACGCTATGGGCCAACGAACTGTCGCTTTGGATCGCGGCCTTTGTCTTTCTGCTCGCGGGTCAATACGCGATGCAACAGCGCTGTCACATCCGCATCTACATCATCTACGACATGTTGCCACGCTGGCTTCAGAAGCTGTCCGATCTAATCTCGGCCGCGCTGATCTGTGTGTTCACCTTTGCCTTGATCTGGGGCGGGTACAACGACGCAATGCGCCGGATGCTGCGGATGGAGACCTTCGGCACGGCATGGGATCCGCCCCTCCCGGGCACCGTCAAACCCGCCATTCTCATCATCATCCTTGCCGTGACCATTCAGGCCGTGTCGAACCTGATCGCGGACTGGAACAAAGAACCGGGCGAACATACGCCGGCGGATGATATTGATGAAGAAGAAATCGAGAAACTGAAACAAACGCTGGGCGAGGTTAAATAAGATGGTCGATATTGGCACCCTCAGCCTTATCATCCTGCTCGCGATGTTCGCATTGCTGGCCATCGGGATGCCCCTTGGCTTCGCCTCTGCCTTTCTGGCTGTCGTCACGCTTGTCCTGAAGTTCGACTTCGACATCCTGTTCCGGACCTTTGGACAAGGGCCCTTGTCGGTCGTCGGACAGGCGGTCTACCGACAGATGACGAACTACGTCCTCATATCGGTACCGTTGTTCATATTCATGGCGGCCCTGCTTGAACGATCTGGCATCGCCAAGGACATGTATTCGTCGCTCAACGTGTGGCTGTCCCGCACGCGCGGCGGGATCGCCATCGTGACGTCGATCATGGCGGTGATCATGGCCGCAATGTCGGGCATCATCGGCGGCGAGGTCGTGCTTCTGGGCCTTATCGCCCTGCCCCAGATGCTGCGACTGGGCTACAACCAGAACCTTGCTATCGGCACAATCTGCGCATCGGGATCGCTTGGGACGATGATCCCGCCATCCATCGTTCTGATCTTCTACGGGCTGGTGACAGAAACCTCGATCAAAGCGCTGTTCACTGCGTCCTTTCTGCCAGGTTTCATGCTGGCCACGTTCTTTATCCTCTACATCGTCATCCGCACGAACCTGAACCCATCGCTGGCACCGCTTCCCGATCCCATCCCCGGCGAACCTGAGGGCAACGAAAAGCGAATGATGTTCATAGGCTTCTTGTCGCGTATGGGCATGTGGATTTCGGGCGTTCTGCTGGGCCGGGCGCTGTTCTTCACCGCGACCGGCGACAACCGGGTTGTCGAGAACACCGATCCGATTCCGCTGGGGATGGTGACGGACATCCCATACCTCGTGGGTGCCTTCGCCGTCTTCGCCGCGATCTGCTATCTGGTCGTAGGGGCAGACCGGACTCGTCGGGGCTGGGAGATGGGCAAGGGCCTTGTTGCGCCCATCGTCGTCATCGGCGTTGTTATGGGGTCGATCTACGGCGGCATCACCGGCATCACCGAAGCAGCGGGCATGGGTGTCGTCGCAGTCTTCGTCATCGGCCTTCTGCGCCGGGAAATGAATTTCGAAATCGTCTGGGATGCGCTCGTACGCACGCTGCGCTCGACCGGGACCATCATCTGGGTGACCATCGGCGCCTCTGCGCTCGCCGCGGCCTACACATTGGCCGGGGGGCCGACCTATGTCGCGAACCTGATCGTGAACTACGATCTGCCCACAATGGGCGTGATCCTGATGATGATGCTGATCTTCCTTATCATGGGGATGTTCATGGACTGGATCGGCATCGTTCTTCTGATCATGCCGGTGTTCCTTCCGATCGTGGTGCGCCTGCCCGCCGAGGAAATCGGCTGGCTGGGCAGCATTGATCCGCGGATGATTCCGATCTGGTTCGGCGTGGTGTTCTGCATGAACATGCAGGTCAGCTTCCTGTCACCGCCCTTCGGTCCCGCGGCCTTCTACCTCAAGTCGGTGGCGCCGGCACATATCTCGCTAACAGACATCTTCCGGGGATTCCTGCCCTTCATCTGCCTACAACTTCTCGCCTTGGCCGTCCTCTTGATCTATCCGCCCATCGTAACGGTGTTCCTCTAGGATTATGGCCACGCCCGCCCCGCGCAACTCTGAAAGGATCCGCGCATGAGCCTCTTTCTCTCCGCCGATCAGATCGCGGCATTCGAACGCGATGGCGTACTGGTCGTCGACAACGTGTTGCCGATGGAAAGGCTGAAAGCCGTCAAGGCCGAATACACCGACCTGCTAGACACCATGTATGACGCGTGGCACGCGGAAGGCTGCGTGCCGCCGCCCGGCGATATGGACTTCTTTGAGAAGCTGCTTACAGCCTATGACGCGGGCTGCGAATGGTTTCAGCCGATGGATATCTCGCTGCCCGGATCCAAGATCGAAGCGGACACGCCCTTTCACATCGGACCGGCGGTATTCGAAATGCTGACCTGTGACCGGCTGCTCGACATGGTCGAAGACCTGATCGGCCCCGAGATCACCTCGAACCCAATCCAGCATGTCCGCCTGAAGCCACCCGCACGCACTTTGCGCAGCACCGAGACCACAGCCCATATCATGGCGACCGACTGGCATCAGGACCGCGCCGTGGCGCATGAAGAGGGCGACCGGACCAAGATGATCACCGTCTGGCTGGCGATCACCGACGCCACGCCCGACAACGGCTGCCTGCAGGTGATCCCCGGCAAGCCGCAGATGTACCCGCACTGTCCCAAACGCCAGACCTCAATCGCCGACGGTTTTATCGACGAAACGAAAGCCGAGCCGCTGCCAGTCAAGGCGGGCGGTGCGGTCATCTTCCACCCGCTCACCCCACATGCGGCGCTTGATAACTTGACGGACGGGTTCCGCTGGTCCTTCGACATCCGCTACAACGTCACCGGTCAGCCTACCGGCCGCGCGCATTTTCCCGATTTCGTCGCCCGCTCCCGGTCCGCGCCCGACACGGTCCTGCGTGACTGGCGCGTCTACGACCGCATGTGGAAAGACACCCGCGCGACGCTCGCGCCGAAACGCCATATTCCCATCCACAGATGGACTTCCGACAGCCCCGCTTGCGCCTGATCCCCTACCACATCTTGCCAGATAAACTCCGGGGGTTTGGGGGTTGGCCCCCAATTGGACATAACTATGAACACCGTTCGCCTGTCAGACCAAGACAACGTCATTACAGCCATTCGCCCGCTCGAAGTCGGCACCGAGGGCGCGATCCAGCTTATCCCGCGCGGGCACAAGATGGCGATCACCGCCATTCCCAAAGGACAGCCCGTGCGCAAATACGCGCAGATCATCGGCTACGCCGCAGAGGACATTCCGCAGGGCGCCCATGTGCACACGCATAATCTGGAATTCCGCGGCGTCGATACCGAGTACGAGTTCGCCACGAACCTGCGCCCCGCACCCAAGGCTGAGACGCAGGACAGCTTCATGGGCTACCGTCGCGCTTCGGGGCGGGTCGGCACACGCAACTACATCGCGGTGCTTACCTCGGTGAACTGTTCGGCGACCGCAGCGCGGTTGATCGCCGCGCATTTCACGCCCGATAGACTGGCGGCATTCCCGAATGTTGATGGCGTGGTCGCCTTCGTGCACGGCACAGGTTGCGGCATGGCCGGGTCCGGCGACGGTTTCGAGGCGCTGCAACGCGTGATGTGGGGCTATGCCAAAAACCCCAATATCGGCGGCGTCCTGATGGCCGGCCTTGGCTGCGAGATGAACCAGATCGATTGGCTGGTCGAAGCCTACGGGCTGACACCGGGGCCGTTGTTCCAGGCGATGAACATTCAGGACGTCGGCGGACTGCAAAAGACGGTTCAACTCGGCATCAGAAAAATCGAAGCCATGCTGCCCATCGTAAACGATTCCACTCGGCAAGAGGCTCCGGTCTCCGAACTGATGGTCGCGCTTCAATGCGGCGGATCGGACGCTTGGTCCGGGGTCACAGCCAACCCAGCCGTCGGCTACGCCTGCGACCTGCTCGTAGCGCAGGGCGGCACCGGTGTGCTGGCCGAAACGCCCGAGATCTACGGCGCGGAACATCTTCTGACAGCCCGTGCCAAGGATCGCGCCACCGGCGAAAAGCTGATCGACCTGATCCGCTGGTGGGAAGACTACACGGCCCGAAATCACGGCAGCATGGACAACAACCCCTCCCCCGGCAACAAGCAGGGCGGCTTAACAACCATCCTCGAAAAGTCGCTGGGCGCCGCGGCCAAGGGCGGCACGACGCCCCTAAACGGGGTATACAAATACGCCGAACCCGTCACCGCCAAAGGCTTCACCTTCATGGACAGCCCGGGCTACGACCCTGTGTCCGTGACGGGCCAGATCGCCAGCGGCTGCAATCTTGTCTGTTTCACCACCGGGCGCGGGTCGGCCTTCGGCGCAAAACCCAGCCCGTCGATGAAGGTCGCCACCAACACCGAGATGTACCAGCGCCTGTCCGACGACATGGACATCAACGCAGGCACTATCCTTTCCGACGGCCGCTCCGTCGAAGAAGTCGGACGCGAAATCTACGATATGTGGCTGCGCATGGCGTCTGGCGCGCCTTCGAAATCCGAGGCGCAGGGCTTGGGCGATTACGAATTCGTCCCGTGGCAGATCGGTGCCACGATGTGACTGCACCGCTGCCGCTCACGATCATCGGCGCGGGCTCGATCGGGCAGCGCCACATTGGCGTCGCGCAGGACAGCCCGGCGGTCGACGTTGTCGCGATTGTCGAACCCGACGAAACGCGGCGAGGCGATCTGGCGCAGCGCGGCCTGCCTATGGTGGCCCATCTAGAAGCCGTTCCGCCGGAAACCCGCGCGGCCATCATTGCCACACCGACACCGGACCATTGGCAAATCACGATGGATTGCCTTGATCAGGGATGGGCGGTGCTGGTGGAAAAGCCGACGGCGCATACAGTCGATGCCGCGCAGTCCCTGGTCGACGCGGCCACCGCACGCGGCCTGCCGTTCTTCACCGGACACCACCGCCGCTGCCATCCCTTCACCATCGCCGCGCGCGATCACCTGCGTGATATTGGCGATCTCGTGGGAGTTCAGGGGCTTTGGTCGCTGCGCAAACACGCCAGCTATTACAACGCCGAATGGCGCCGCAAGCCCGGAGCCGGTCCGCTGATGACCAATCTCAGTCACGAGGTCGATCTGCTTCGTTTCCTTCTGACCGACGATATCACCGAAGTGACAACGCTTCTGTCCTCGGCCCGGCGCGGCTTCGAAATCGAAGACACCGCTGCAGTGGCGCTTCGCTTTTCCGATGGTGCGCTCGGATCGATCCTGATATCCGACGCCGGAGCGTCGCCCTGGTCTTTCGAATCCGGCAGCTACGAAAACCCCGCCATCGCCGGATCGGGCGAGGATTACCTGCGCTTCACAGGAACCGAAGGCGCGCTGTCCTTTCCGTCGCTGACCCGGTGGGGTCCGTCTGACGCGGATGAGATCGAATGGTCGAAACCCTTACAGCGCCACGCTCCTGTGCCATTTGCGAGGATAGACCCGATCCTTGAACAGCTTACCCGTTTCGCACGAGTGGCAGATGGCGCTAACGTCGAGGACGACGTGCTTTGCACAGGCGCCGACGGCGTGAAGGCACTTGAGATCACGATGGCCGCAGCGCTGTCCGGACGTCTGGGCCAGCCGGTGCGCGCGGGCGACGTGCCCGGAGATTTTACTGGAGTTTGACGAAAGGAGACCAGATGAAAATCGGATTTATCGGATTGGGCCTAATGGGTCGCGCCATGGTCGACTGCTTGCAGGACAAGGGGTACGATCTTGTCGTTCTGGGCAACCGCGACCGGACCGGCGTCGACAAGGCGGTCTCGCGCGGGGCGACCGAAGCCGCCAGTGCACGCGAGGTCGCCGAAGCTTCGGACGTCGTGATGTTCTGCATGGGAACGTCCGAGCAGGTCGAATCCCGCGTCTATGGCGATGACGGCGTTCTGGCCGGAACCAAACCGGATCAGGTGGTGATCGATTTCGGGACCTCGCTTCCTGCATCGACTCTCAAGATCGGTGCCGATTTGGAGGCCAAAGGCGCGGTTTATCTCGACGCGCCCCTGGGCCGTACCCCCGCGCATGCGCTCGATGGGCTGCTCAACATCATGTGCGCCGGCGACAAGGCCGCGTTCGACCGCGTGAAACCGATACTAGACGTTCTGGGCGAAAACGTCTTTTACCTTGGCAAGCTGGGCAACGGGCACACGATCAAACTGATCAACAACTATTTCGCCATGACCACCGCCGTGGGCATGTCCGAAGCCTTCGCTACCGCCGATGCGGCCGGGATCGACCGGCAAACCCTGTTCGAGGTGATGAGCGCGGGACCGCTGCGGTCCGGCATGATGGAATTCATCCGTAACTACGCAGTCGATGGGCAGATCGACCTTGCCTTCTCGATCGAGAACGCCGCCAAGGACGTCGGCTACTATCGCCAGATGGCTCAGGATTTGGGTTTGAATAGTCGCATGTCGGACTGCGCCAAAAACGCCCTGACCGAGGCCAAGTCGACCGGCGATGGCGGCAAGATGGTTCCCGAGATGGTGGATTGGATGTCCAGACACCTGGCCGCGTCATGACCCGCAGGCTGGCAGGCAAACGCGCCTTCGTCACCGCCGCAGGTCAGGGGATCGGACGCGCCACAGCCGAAGCGCTGACCGCGGCAGGGGCGCATGTCACCGCCACCGACCTGCAAAGCGATCTTCTCACCGGGATCGACGCGGTCGAAGCCTTCGCTCTCGACGTTCTGGACAAGTCCGCGCTGCAAGCCGCTATTGCAGATGCGGAGCCCGACATCCTTGTGAACTGCGCCGGTTATGTACACGGCGGCACGATCGAAGCGGTCACGGACGACGAATTCGACTTCGCCATGAACCTGAATGTCCGCGCGCAGATGCACGCCATTCAGGCTGCCTTGCCGAGCATGCTGGACAAGAGAAGCGGGTCGATCATCAACATCGCCTCGGTCGCGTCGAGCCTTAAAGGCCTCCCCAACCGCTGCATCTACGGCACCTCCAAGGCCGCCGTGATCGGACTCACCAAATCCGTTGCCGCCGATTACGTCACCCGTGGCATCACCTGCAACGCCATCGCCCCCGGCACCGTGGACAGCCCGTCCCTGCACGACCGCCTGACCGCCACCGGCGACTATGACGCCGCCATGAAAGCCTTCGTCGCGCGTCAGCCGATGGGCCGCATCGGCACCGCGCAAGAGATCGCCGATCTGGTCGTCTACCTTGGCAGCGACGAGACCCGCTACCTCACCGGTCAGTGCATCTCGATCGATGGCGGCATGACGATATGAGGTCGGCTTGGTAGGCGTTCAGCCCAGAGAAGAAAAAACCGCTGCCGGTATCGGCATGATGGTGCTGGCGGTGGCCCTCTTCACCTGTATCGACACCTCGGCCAAATGGCTTCTCATCGCGGGACTTCCCGCGCTTCAGGTCGTGTTCGCGCGCTATGCCGGACACCTGATCGTCGCGCTGCTGATCTATCTTCCGCAGGAAGGCCGCAACGCGGTCAGATCGAACAGCCCCAAGCTACAGTTCCTCCGCTCCGTCTGCCTCTTGGGCAGCACGATCCTCAACTTCCTCGCGCTGAGCTATCTCCCGATCACCCTGACCACGACGATCCAGTTCACCATCCCGATCATCGTCACCATGCTGGCGATACCGATCCTACGCGAAAAGGTCGGCATCCGCCGCATCATCGCCATCTGCGTCGGCTTTTCCGGTGTGCTTGTCGTCACCCAGCCCTGGGGCGCGGTATGGCAGCCGGCGATGCTGCTGTCGATCGCGTCGGTGACGGTGGCATCGCTCTACTTCGTACTGACCCGCAGGCTTGCCGGGATCGAGACCAACGCGACCCAGCAGGTCTGGTCCTCCGCCGTCGCGACAGCTGTCCTGCTGCCCTTAGTCCTTCGCGGCTGGACTTGGCCACCCGATCTCATGGCGTGGGCGGTGTTCTGCGGCATCGGCTTTTTCGGAGCGACCGGCCACATCGCTGCAACGACCGCACATCGCTGGGCAGATGCCTCGCTCCTGTCACCGATGTTCTACACCCAGATCGTTTTTGCCGCGTTCGCGGGCATCGTCGTATTCAGCACTTGGCCCACAATCTACACGCTAAGCGGCGGCGCGATCATTATCGCCTCGGGCCTCTACATCTGGGCGCGCGAACGGAAAGTGAAGGGCGGTTAAAACCGGCTGCGTCCGGTCGGACCGGGCAGGGAGCGATATAAGCGACCGGCCGGTCAGCCACGCCCGATATAAGGCATGGCCGACGCCATCACGGTCATAAACTGCACATTCGCCTCCAGTGGCAGCGACGCCATATGCAGCACCGATGTCGCCACGTTCGACGCGTCCATCACCGGCTCAACGGCGATTGAACCGTCGGCTTGGGGCACACCTTTTGTCATCTTCGCGGCCATGTCGGTCAGCGCGTTGCCGATGTCGATCTGTCCGCAGGCGATATTGAACGCGCGCCCGTCAAGCGAGATCGAACGCGTCAATCCGGTGATCGCATGCTTCGACGCCGTATAGGCCGCCGACCCGTACCGCGGCATATAGGCCGACACCGACCCGTTATTTATGATCCGCCCGCCCTGCGGGTCCTGCGCCCGCATCAGGCCAAACGCCACCTTGGCGCAGATGAAGCTGCCTGTCACATTGATGTCGATCAGCTTGCGCCAGTCGCCGACATCAATCTCGTCCACCGTGGCCGTACCCAGCGACACGCCGGCGTTGTTGAACAGCGCATCGACCCGGCCCCAAGTCTCGGAGGCCTTGCCGAAAGCGTCGACGACCGATGTCTCGTCGGACACGTCGCACGGCATCGCCAATGCGTTCTCGTGGCTGTCCGCCACCTCCTCCAGCGCCGACGCCGTGCGTCCCACGACGCCGACCCGCCATCCCGCAGCCAGAAACGCCTCGGCTGTGGCCTTCCCGATCCCGCGTCCACCGCCTGTGATGATGATGGTTTGTGACATGAGCGCCGGTCCTCGCCTTCTCTTCTTCAAAAATATTCCCGGGTTTTGGGGGCAGAGCCCCCAATCCGCCGTCAGTGATTATCGCGTGGCAGGGTGTTGCGAATGCGCTGGTAGGTCGTGGCCAGCTCAAGACACCCGCCATCCGCCAACTGGCCGACATGGGTGCGGTAGATCTCCTGCCATGGCGTCTGATGCTTGAGTTCCGGCATCTGCCAGGCATCGATCCGCGCGTTCCACTCCTCGTCCGGGACAAGCGCGTTCATCGTACTGTTGTTCAAATCAAGCCTCACGCGGTCGCCGGTCTTGAGAAAGGCGAGCCCGCCGCCCACCGCTGCCTCGGGCGAGGCGTTCAGGATCGATGGGCTTTCCGATGTGCCGGACTGACGCCCATCCCCCACCGTCGGCAGGTGATTGATGCCGCGCTTCACGATCTCGTCCGGAGGCAGCATGTTCACTACCTCGGCCGACCCAGGATAGCCGACACAGCCCACCCCGCGGATGAACAGGATCGTCCGGTCATCGATCTCGAGTGACGGATCGTTGATCCGGTCGTGGTAATCCTCCGGCCCCTCGAATACCACGGCGCGGGCCTCGAAAACACCTTCATTACCTGGCTCCGATAGATAGCGATCGCGGAAATCCTTTGAGATCACGCTTGTCTTCATCAACGCGCTATCGAAAAGGTTTCCCGACAGCGATTTGAACCCGGCATTGCTGCGCAGCGGCGCGGCATATGTGGTGATCACATCGGTATCCAGGCTTTCCCAGCCGGCCAGATTTTCGCCCATCGTCTTGCCCGTCGCGGTCATCGCACCAAGATGCAGCCGATCAGCCTTGACCAGCTCTCCCATCACGGCTGGCACTCCGCCCGCCCGAAAGAAGCTTTCGCCCAGGTATTCACCGGCGGGCTGCATGTTGACCATGAGCGGTACGTCGAAGCCGATCTTTTCCCAGTCTTTCACGTGGAGCTCTACCCCGATATGCCGGGCGACGGCCTGCAGATGCGGCGGCGCATTGGTCGACCCGCCAATCGCGGCGTTCACCACTATAGCGTTCTCGAAGGCTTCGCGCGTCAGGATGTCGGAAGGTTTGAGGTCTTCGTACACCATTCCCACGATCCGCTTGCCGGTCTCGTAAGCCATCGTCATACGTTCGCGGAACGGCGCCGGGATAGCGCTGTTGCCGGTCAGGCTCATGCCTAGGGCCTCGGCCATAGCGTTCATGGTGCTCGC
Organism: Marivita sp. XM-24bin2; assembly: GCA_003149565.1. Lineage (GTDB taxonomy): Bacteria > Pseudomonadota > Alphaproteobacteria > Rhodobacterales > Rhodobacteraceae > Marivita. The sequence continues at coordinate 19,867 of QCWH01000042.1, forward strand.
CGTACCCATTGTGTTGCAATGCCCCTGGCTGGGCGCGGACGAGCAAACGCGCTTCATGAACTCTTCGTAATCGATCTCACCGGCCGCGAGCAGACGGCGGCTTTCCCAGACGATTGCGCCAGATCCGGCGCGCTTGCCCTTCCACCAGCCATCGAGCATCGGACCGCCATTCAGCGCGATCGCCGGCAGATCGACCGTCGCGGCGCCCATCAGCATTGCAGGCGTGGTCTTGTCGCAGCCAGTGGTTAGCACAACACCGTCGATCGGATAGCCGTGCAGCACTTCGACAAGGCTCAGATATTGCAAATTGCGGTCAAGCGCCGCCGTGGGCCGCTTTCCGGTCTCCTGAACGGGGTGCACGGGAAACTCCATCGGAATGCCCCCTGCCTCGCGAATGCCAGCCTTGATCCGGTCCACAAGGAACACGTGGATCTTGTTGCACGGCACGAGGTCCGATCCGGTCTGCGCAATGCCGATGATCGGGCGTTCGCTTTGGAGTTCCTCCCGCGAGAAAGTGCTATTCTGATAGCGTTCGGTGTAGAGCGCCGTCATGCCCGGGTTGTTAGGGTTGTCAAACCACTCCTGCGAGCGGAACCGCTTGTTGGCGCGGGTGTCCGACATGAACGATCTCCCATGATGTAATTGCTCTCTTCGGAGCGGCTAGTATAACATTTCCAAATGGTATACCAAATGCAAGGGCTAATGATGCGGCAAAAGGAACGGAACGGCGAGATGAGATCTCAATATCGAACCGTTGGCTTGATGCTGTTGGCCATGGCGGGCCTATTCGCGTCGCCAGTGGCGGCTGAGGTCGACCTGATCGCGACAAATACGTGCCTCGCTGACCGGCTTGCCGAAGGCCAGAACCCGTCGTCTTGCGTGGATCAAGCGCATCAGCGCTGTCTGACCACGCCCGACGATATGACCGCCGCCGCCGTGTTATGCTTTAGCCAGGCCCGCGAAACCTGGCGCATCGGCATCACCGCTGAGATGGAGCGAATCACCGAGACCGCAGACGACCGGATCGCGGCGATTGCCGGGGTAGAACTGAAATACGATCTGCTTGCCAACCTGATGCAATGCGATCGCATGGAAGAGCTTGCCAAGGTCGGCTCCGACGCAACCGGGGACCAAATCTCGCGGCAGCGCGCCCAGTGCGACGCCTCAGCCTCTGGATTGGCCTATCTGCGCGTCAGACTGCGCGCAGAAAGCATGCAATAAACAACATCGCCTCGCCAACCTAGGACAGACATTATGATCAAGGAACCTCCGAAGCTTCAAATCAAGGCCAAGATCCGGCGCCCCAGCCAGGCCCAGATCGACGCTTTCCGGGGCATCCCGACCGGCTTCCTGTGTGACGCGATGGAAGGACAGGGCGCGCTCGGGATGGAGATCCAACCCGTCTGTACCGACGGCACGCTGCCCCTGCACGCGCATGGCCCTGCGCTGGTAGCAGACAACGGCCCGGCCGAGATCCTGGCGACGATGGGGGCGCTGCACGTGGCGAAGCCTGGCGATATAATCGTTGCCGCAGTGCACGGGCACCGGAACTGTTCTGCTGCTGGGGACCGCTTCTGCGGCATGATGAAGAACAAGGGCTGCGCGGGCTTTGTCACCGACGGGCAGATGCGAGACTATCCCGGCATCCTCGCCGCAGGTCTGCCCGCATGGTGCAACGGTCTCAGCCCCAATTCCCCCTATTCGAACGGTCCCGCTAAGGTCGGCTTCGGCGCGATGCTGGCCGGTCGCTACATCGAAACCGGCGATATGATCGTCGCGGATCGCGACGGTGTGGTCGTCGTGCCCTTCGCCCAAATCGAGGCCGTGATCGCCCAATTACCCGCGATCCAAAATCTCGAAGACAGCTTGGACGCCAAGGTGCAAAGCGGCTTTTACGATATGCCGGCGGTGAGAGCGATGCTGGAGGATGGCACGGCGAAGCGGGTCTGACGACTTTGGCTGAAACAAATGAATGTGCTACTTAGTAGCACATTCGAAAGACACTTCACGCTGCAAAGCATCCCATGCGATCTCAGGTAAACGCGCTTTTCGCGCCCGCGCTTTCCTGTGTCTTGAAAATCGACCCCGTATCGGGCGCGGGCGGCAGCGGCATAACCACCGGTACATCCGCCATACGCGCGACAAGCTGAGGCTCACCGGTGATCTGCCGCGCCTGCACATCCTTCCAATAGGCGCGCTGGCCCAACGAATGGATGTAGCTCGACGCGCCCAAGATTGGCCACGCGTCCGACGCGCTGCATTCGTAAAACAGGATCAACCGGTTCCGGTCGCTCATGTTCGGGGCAGATCCATGCAGGATCCGCGCGTGATGCACCGTCATGTCGCCGGCCTTGCCTGTCAAAGTCACCGCCTTGTCCGGCTCGAACAGCGGATCGTCCGGATCGATGGCCCCGGCAAAAAATCCATTCGCCGAATGGCTCAGAACCGGCCCCTTGTGCGTACCAGGGATCACCATCAGCGGGCCATTGGCCTCGTCCACGTCCTCTAGCATTAGGCCAAACGCCAGAAGATCGTCATTCGTTGCTGGGTAGAAGGCCCAATCCTGGTGCCATTCGACCGCGCGCCCCCCACCGGGCGCCTTGGTGTTGAGCTTGGAGGTCAGCAAATTGGTATGCGGTCCCAGTAGATCTGTCAGCACCCCGGTCAGCGCCGAATTGCGCAGGATCTCCCAGAAATAGGGATCGCGCTTGTGCGGCAGCTTGATACGCGTCAGGCGCGGCGCATCAACTGAATGCCCCTTGTCCAGGTCGTAGACCGCGTCACTCTCGGTCACGTCGCGCGACGCGTCGATCAGCCGGTACGTGATCTCGCGCAGGCGGTCCAGCTGTTCGCCCGTGACCGCGTTCTCGACCAGCAAATACCCGTTCTCTTCGTAGAATCGTTTCTGATCCGCGCTCAGCATCAGCTTTCGCCCTTCTTCACGGCCTCCGGAAGATCGACCCCATTGAGACCGGCAATATGGTTGGCGATGGTCGGCACGTAATCCTGCCCCTTGCCGACCGCTTCGGCTTGGTCGAAATAGTTTCGGACCGCAGCGCCCATCGGGTTCATCACGCCAGCGGCCAATGCCATGTTGGCCACGTACCGCACATCTTTCGCCGCGTTCGCTATGGCGAACTTGTGCGCGTTCGGATCACCGCCCACGGCGCAGGCAAAGAATGTGTCGAAGAACCCGCACCCCATCCGTGATGGTGCCATAACGTCGCGCACCGTCTGTGGCGTCAGCCCCGACTTCACCGCAAGGCTCAGCGCTTCGGAATAGATGCTGGCATAGGACATCGACATGAAGTTCATAATAAGCTTCATCTTGTGCCCCGACCCGACCGGCCCGATATGGTTGATAGACCCCGACCAGCATTCGATGATGGGCCTGACCGTGGCGAACGCCTCGTCAGACGCCCCCACCATCGCGTCCAGCGTCCCGGCTTCGGCTTCCTTGGGCGTCCGCCCCAACGGCGCGTCGACCATATGCACACCCTGCGCCGCCATCTCTTCGGCCAGCGCCATCGTCGAGGTTGGATCGGCTGTGGTTGTATCGACCACGATCAACCCGTCGCGCGCACCGGCCAGAATGCCGTCTGGCCCGCGCACGATCGCTTCGACCTGAGGCGAGTTCGACAGGCACAGATGGATCACATCGCACTGCTCGGCCATTTCGCGCGCGGTCTTAACCTCCGTCGCACCCATTCCGACAAGACTGTCCACTGGCGTTCGGTTGCGGTTGCCCTTGATGACTAGCGGATAGCCCCCCTGAAGGATGTTCTTCGCCATCCCGTGCCCCATCAGGCCCACCCCGATAAAGCCGACCCTCAGATTCTCGTTCATTGCAAATCTCCCTCAAAGGCTCGCTGTGATGCCACCATCGACAAAGAGCGTATGTCCGTTCACAAAACTGGCGGCCTCGGACGCAAGAAACACCGCCGCGCCCTGTAGTTCCTCGATCCGGCCCCACCGCCCCTGCGGCGTTCGTTTCTCAAGCCACGCGGAAAACTCGGGGTCCGCCACCAACGCGGCGTTCAGCGGCGTGTCGAAGTACCCCGGCGCGATGGCATTGCAGTTCAGCCCATGTTTCGCCCAATCGGTCGCCATCCCCTTGGTCAGATTTGCAATCGCCCCTTTGGACGCGGTGTAGGGCGCGATGCCCGGGCGCGCGAGGCGGGTCTGCACGGACGCGATGTTGATGATCTTGCCCTGCCGCCGCCCGATCATATGCCGCGCCACCGCTTGGCCAACATAGAAGGCGGAATGCAGATTGGTGCGCATCAAACGGTCGAACGCCTCGATCTCGAACTCTTCCAGCGGTCCGCGATGCTGCATCCCGGCATTGTTGATGAGGATATCGATCTGGCCCATTTTTTCGTACCCATCGATCGCGTCGCGTACCGCCTGCGCGTCGGTCACGTCGAATGGCAGCGTGTCCACAGTCGCACCCGCGCCACGCAACCGCTCTGCCGCCGCATCGAGGTCATCGACATTTCGCGCGTTCATCAAGATGCGCGCGCCCGCCTCCGCCAGACCTTGGGACAGGGCAAAGCCAATGCCCTTGGACGACCCGGTGACCAGCGCCACGCGGCCTGTAAGATCAAAATTAGGCATGTCTCCTCCTCGTGGAACGCCATATCAGGGTGTTTGACAATCCCCCGCCGACGCTCTTACTTGGCAAAAATGGTATACCATTTGCGGCGCGACGCAAGCCGCGTTTTCGGATGGCTGGGGGAGGGCCAAAAGATGCAAGCACTCTACGCACACGGGCCGAAAGACCTTCGCCTCGGCGATGTCCCGTCCCAACGACCCGGCCCTGGGCAGATCCGTCTTGCGATGGCACGTGGCGGCATCTGCGGCAGCGATTTGCACTACTTTAACCACGGTGGATTCGGCACGGTGAAACTGCGCGAGCCGATGATTCTGGGGCATGAAGTATCAGGCCATGTGACCGAACTCGGCCCTGACGTCACAGGACTGGCGGTTGGCGATCTGGTCGCCGTCTCCCCGTCCCGCCCCTGCGCAACCTGCGTCGAATGCCTGCGCGGTCTGCCCAACCAGTGTCTCAACATGCGCTTCTATGGGTCCGCGATGCCCTTCCCCCACATCCAGGGCGCTTTCCGCGAAACCCTCGTCGCCGATGCCACACAATGCGTCAAAGCCGAGGGCCTGACCCCGGCCGAGGCCGCGATGGCCGAACCGCTGGCCGTCTGCCTGCACGCGATGCGGCAGGCAGGCACCGTGTTGGGCAAGCGCATACTGGTGACCGGCTGCGGACCCATCGGCGTTCTGGTGATCATTGCCGCCCGCCGCGCAGGCGCTTCCGAGATCATCGCGACCGACATCTCCGACACGGCGCTGGACAGAGCCCGGGCGGCGAGCGCAGACGTGGTGCTGAATACGATGACGGACACCGATGCCCTGGCCCCCTACTGCGCCGCGAAGGGCACCGTCGATATCGGTCTCGAATGTTCGGGCGCGGAAACCGCCCTGCGCGCCATGATCGCCGCCCTGCGCCCACGCGCAACCCTGGTGCAGCTTGGCCTTTCGGGCGACATGTCACTGCCGTTGATGCAGATCACCGCAAAGGAGCTCGCGCTCAAAGGCTCGTTCCGTTTTCACGAGGAATTCGCTCAAGCCGTGTCCTTCATGCAAAAGGGCCTGATCGACGTCGCCCCGCTCATCACTCACAGTTTCCCACTGGCCGAGTATGCCAAGGCATTCGCCACCGCCAACGATCGCGCGCAGGCGATGAAAGTCCAGTTGGAGTTCTCCTGATGGGAACCTTCGCACTCGCCGTGATCTTGCTGATCATCACGCCCGGCCCCGGTGTGTTGACCACGGCCGGTTTCGGCGCTGCCTATGGATTTAGGCCGTCGTTGAAATACGTGCTCGGCCTCTTTATCGGCACGAATCTTGTCCTGCTCGCCGTCATCACCGGTGTCGCAGCCGTCGTGCTGTCCGTGCCATGGGTGCGCACCGTGCTCCTGGTCGCCTCCATCGGTTACCTGCTGTACCTCGCCGCACGCATCGCCTTTGCCGGATCGAGAATCGCGTTCATGGAAGCCAAACAGCCCCCCGGCGTTCTGGGCGGCGTCGCATTGCAGGCGATCAACCCCAAGGCCTATGTGGTCAATACCTCGCTGATTTCGGGCTTCGTCTATGCGCCAGACAATCTGCCGTTCGAGATCATCACCAAGGTGATCATCATGAACGCCATCTGGATCCCGATCCACTTGGCCTGGCTTTGGGCCGGAACCATCCTGCACGAGCTAAACCTTAGCCAGACCACACAGCGCGCGATCAATATTGGCATGGCGCTGGCGATGCTGGCGGTCGTTGGCCTTGCCGCATGGACAGCCACCACATGAGCATCCCCGCCTGCATCGACGCGCTGAAGGCACAGCTTGGCGACCGTATCAGCACCTCGCAGGCCGATCTGACCCTGCATGGCCAGAACGAGACCTACTACCCAAACACACCGCCCGACGCCGTCGCCTATCCAGCATCCACGGCCGATGTCCAAACCATCGTGCGCCTCTGTGCCAAGCACGCCTGCCCCATCACACCGGTCGGCGCGGCGTCCTCGCTAGAGGGGCAGCATCTAGCCGTTACGGGCGGGATCAGTGTCGATTTTCGCGACATGAACCGGATGCTGGCGCTCCATCCCGAAGACCTGCACTGCGTCGTCCAACCCGGCCTGACCCGGAAGGCACTGAACACAGATCTGCGCAGCACTGGCCTGTTCTTCCCGGTCGATCCGGGTGCCGATGCCAGCATGGGCGGCATGGCCGCGACCCGCGCCAGCGGCACCACGGCAGTGCGCTACGGCACGATGCGGGAAAACATACTCGCGCTTGAGGCGGTGCTGGCCGACGGCACCGTGATCCGGACCGGATCGACCGCGCGCAAGGCGTCGAACGGCTATGACCTTACCCATTTGCTGATCGGCTCCGAAGGCACGCTGGGCATTATTACGGAACTGACCCTAAAACTGCATGGCTTGCCCGAGGCGATCACCGCCGCGACCTGCCACTTTGCCAATGTCGACGACGCGGTCAACTGCGTGATCACGACGATCCAATGCGGCATCCCCATGGCCCGGATCGAACTGCTCGACCACATGATGGTGCGCGGGTTCAACCGTTATTCCGACGCGGGTTTGCCCGAATTGCCGCACCTCTTCCTCGAATTTCACGGGTCCCCGGCCGCCGTTGCCGATCAGCGCACCGCCTTTGCCGAAATCGCACAAGAGTTCGGCGCGGAGGGCTGGAAAACCGCCGACACGACCGAGGAACGCACCGCACTTTGGGCCATGCGCCACGATGCGCACTATGCCTCTGCCGCCTTGGGAAATGGCAAACACATCTGGCCCACGGATGTCTGCGTTCCGATCTCGAAACTGGCAGAGGCAGTGCGACAGTCCCAGCAGGACGCCGAGAAGCTGGGCTTGACCGCCACTATCGTCGGCCATGTCGGTGACGGCAACTTTCACGCTGGCCTGTCCGTCGATCCCAACGATCCCGACGAGATGAAGCGCGCCGAACAGTTCACCAGCGACCTGTGTAAAACCGCGCTACGCCTAGGTGGCACGGTGTCTGGCGAGCACGGCATCGGCCTTGGCAAACAGCGGCACATGTCGGCCGAACACGGCGACGCCCTGATCCCGATGCGCGCGATCAAGGCTGCGTTAGACCCGCATGACATCCTGAATCCCGGCAAAATGCTGCCGTCTACCAAAACGAGGTAATCCATGCTTCCAGTTGATCCTAACGCCCTGCTGGCCGGTCGTGTCTGGCGACCCGATATTGGGCCCTGCGTCGTCACCCTGCGGGGCGACCGCGTTATCGACATCACCTCAAAGTCGATCCCAACAATGCGCGACCTCTGCGAGGCCGACGCCCCCGCCGATCTGCTTCGCACCACGACGGGCGAGGACATCGGCAGCGTCGAGGATATCGTTCCGCACCTTTTGCCCCCAATCGACCTGCACGCCATCAAGGCCTGCGGCGTCACCTTCGCCGACAGCATGGTCGAGCGCGTAATCGAGGAACAGGCCGCCGGCGATCCGGATCGCGCCAACGCCATCCGGCAGAAGGTCGGCAAGATCATCGGCGACAGCCTGTCAGGCCTGAAACCGGGATCTGACGAGGCACAACGCGTGAAAGAAGTGCTCCAAGCCGAAGGTCTGTGGTCGCAATATCTCGAGGTCGGGATAGGCCCGTATGCCGAGGTTTTCACCAAATCCCAACCCATGAGCGCCGTCGGCCACGGTGCCGACGTGGGCCTGCATCCCGTGTCGGTCTGGAATAATCCCGAACCCGAGGTGGTGCTCTGCGTCACCTCGAGGGGCGACATCATCGGCGCGATGCTTGGCAACGACGTCAACCTGCGCGACGTCGAAGGCCGCTCCGCCCTGCTCTTGGGCAAAGCCAAGGACAACAACGCCTCCTGCGCCGTCGGGCCCTTCATCCGGTTCTTCGATGACGGCTACTCGCTTGACGATCTGCGGCGCGCGGAACTGACAATGACGGTCACAGGAACGGACGGTTTCACACTCGACGGCACGTCGTCGATGACCCAGATCAGCCGCGACCCGGCGGACCTTGCCGGTCAGACCATCGGCCGCCACCACCAGTATCCTGACGGCTTTGTGCTTTTCTGCGGCACAATGTTCGCCCCAACCAAGGACCGCGACGCGCCGGGTCAGGGCTTTACCCATCACATAGGCGACGTGGTCGAAATCCATGAAGCGAATCTCGGCACCCTGCGCAATACCGTACGGCTGTCGACCGAGTGCCCGGAATGGACCTTCGGCACATCCGCCCTGATGCGCAACCTTGCGGCCCGTGGCCTGCTTTAGACACTGACAAACGGAGAAACGCGATGAACATCCTCATTCTCGGCGGCGGCGGCGTGGTCGGCCAGAAACTGGCGCAATCGTTGGCCCAACGCGGGCACCTGCGCGGGCAAGAGATCACCAGGATGACCCTGGCCGACATCGTGGATCCGGTGCCGGTCGAGGCCCCCTTCCCCGTCGAGACCACGACCTGCGACATCGCCGATCCCGCATCCGTCGCCACCAGCATCGACGCCGATACGGACGTGATCTATCTGCTCGCCGCCATCGTGTCGGCCCATGCGGAGGAAGACTTCGACACCGGCTACCGGATCAACATGACCGGCACGATCAATGTGCTTGAACGCGCCCGCGCGCTTGGCACGAAACCGGTCGTGGTCTTCACCTCCTCGCTGGCTGTCTTCGGCGGCGAAGTGCCTGACCCGATCACGGATCACACCTTCCTCAACCCGCAAACCTCCTACGGCACGCAGAAGGCCATCGGAGAGCTGCTGGTCAACGATTACTCCCGCAAAGGCTTCATCGACGGGCGCGGGTTTCGCCTGCCCACGATCTCGGTCCGCCCCGGCAAACCGAACCGCGCGGCGTCCTCCTTCATGTCGTCGATCCTGCGTGAACCCCTCAATGGACAAGAGGCGATCTGTCCGGTCGAAGACGACTTTCTGCACTACTACCTCAGCCCCCGCAAATGCGTGGAAAACCTGATCAAAGGGGCCGAACTGGCCGAAGACGATGTGGGGATGAACCGCAACATGATGATGCCGGGAAAAATCTGGTCGGTGCGCCAACTCATCGACGCGATGACCGCCGTGGCCGGAGCCGAACCCGCGAAACTCATTCGGTTCGAAGCGCAACCCGACATCCAGCGCATCGTGAAAGGCTGGCGCTACGATCAGGCTCCAGAGAAGTCACTGAAACTGGGCCTGACCGCCGATGACAGCTTTGAGGACAATATTCGCTATTACCTTGAGGATGACAAACCCGCGGCGTGAGGATCATCTGCATTTTGGGTCACAACCTATGATCTGCGTGAGGCAGAACTCCTGAACCATGCACTGATCGTAGACGGATCTCAACATTTCCTTATCCGAGTTCCCCAATAGTGGAGGGCGGTAGGGAGAGGAATAGGTCAGGTATGTATTTCTAAACGATCCTCAATTGACCCGGGTCAAGAGCTCCTCGCCCGCGAGAAACGCCAATAGGTTGTCGCGCTGCAATTTCGCCATCGCCGCACGGGTTTCAACGGTCCCGGATCCCTGATGCGGTTGGATCACCACGTTCGGCAGGTCATAGAAACGAGGATCGATCTTCGGTTCGTTGCGGAACACATCAAGACCAGCCCCGGCAATCGCGCCGATCTCAAGGGCATCCAGCAACGCGGCCTCGTCCACCGTGGAGCCGCGCGAGATGTTCACCAAGATACCCCGCTCGCCCAGTGCCGCGATCACGTCTTTAGACACAAATTTTTCCGTTTCCGGTCCGCCGACTAGTGACACGATCAGATAATCGACCGCCTCAGCGAGTGACACAGGGTCGGCGTGATATGTCCAGCCCGGAGTCTCTTTCTCGGACCGCGACCAATAATGAATGTCCATCTTGAACGCCGCCAGTCGGTCCGCAATCTCGCGCCCAATCCGGCCCAGCCCAACGATTCCGGCCCGAGCGCCGCTGACCTTGCGATTGAGCCGGTACTCGCCTTCGTTCGCCCATTTCCCGGACCGAGCCCAGGCACTCGCATGCTCCATTTCGCGGCCCTGCATGATTAGCAACGCCACCGCCAGATCCGCGACATCGTCGTTCAAGACGTCGGGCGTATTGGTCACACCGATGCCGCGTTGCGTCGCTTCGGACACGTCTATGGAATCGTAGCCGACCCCGTAATTCGCAATCACGCCGATATTCGGCAGCAAGTCCATTTCAGCCGCACCGAATCCGTGATGGCCTTTATAGGCAACGGCCGTGAACGTCGCGCGTGTGTCGGCATCGAGATTTGCGATATCCTTGGATCCGTCCAGAAAAATCGGCGCAAGGTCGCGCGTTAGAGCCTGTTTTTCGTCCTCATTGTAAGGCCCGATCGCCAAAGCTTTGGTCATGGTTCGCCCCTCGGCTGCAGTCTTGGAAAATGGTATACCATCTGCAATGGTGGGCGCGGGCAGCGCAAGTGTCAACCACGGGTTCGGCCCACCCAAAACGTAAGATTTCCCGAAAGGTTCCGCGCATGGCCGATATCCAATCCATGGCTCATGCCATCCGTTTTCTGGCTTTGGACGCGATCCGCTCCGCCGGCGAGGGTCATCAGGGCGTGCCACTAGGCATGGCCGAGATCGCAGCGACGCTTTGCGCCAACCATCTAAAGGTGAATCCCGACGACCCGCTTTGGCCTGATCGGGACCGCTTGGTCCTGTCGAACGGCCACGGCTCAATGCTGCTTTACGCGCTGCTGCACCTGTCGGGCTATGACAGGATCTCGGTAGAGGCGCTCAAGTCGTTTCGCAAACTGCATTCCGTCTGCGCCGGACACCCCGAGATCGAACAGGACGCCGGGATCGAGATCACCTCGGGTCTGCTGGGACAGGGCATCGCCTGTGCCGTCGGCATGGCGGTCGCGGAACAACGGCTTCAGGCGCGGTTCGGCCCGGATCTTGTCGACCACCGCACCTGGGCATTCGTCGGCGACGGCTGCCTTCAAGAGGGCATGGGACAGGAGGCCATTTCGCTTGCCGGGCACCTTCAACTGGGAAAGCTAACCTTCCTTTGGGATGACAACCAGATCACCGATGACGGTGCCACGGCGCTGTCGATCAGCGAAGACATCCCGGCCCGGTTCCGTGCCGCCAACTGGCACGTCATCGAGGTCGATGGACATGACATCGTGGCGATCGATAGGGCTCTGACACAAACCCAAGCCGATCCGCGCCCCACTCTCGTCGCCTGTCGCACCGTCATCGCGCGCGGCATCCCGCGGCTGCAGGGTCAGCGTGGCGGCCATAGCGCGCCCTTGACCGATCAGGACAGCGTTAAGATGCGCGACGCGCTCGACTGGCCGCATGCCCCTTTCGTCATTCCGAACGCGATCTACACAGATTGGTCCGTCTCAATGCGTCGCGGCAGAAACGCATACAGCGCCTGGCTGGTGCGCAAGAGCACCCATGTCGACAAATACGCTTTCGACACCTGGCATGCCGATCCGCAAATGGATCCGTGGCCGTCGCTTCCCACGCCCACTGATCCGACGCCGACGATCCAATCATCCGCCGACGTTTGCAATGAACTGAGCCGAAGCGTGCCCAACACGATGGTTTTATGCGCCGATCTGGAAGCACCTACCAATCACAAACGCAGCCGCGCCGCCTTTACGGCTGATGATCGAAGCGGCAGCTATGTGCATTGCGGCGTGCGCGAACACCTGATGAGTGCCATGGCCTGCGGGATAGCGGCGCACGGTGGCTTGCACGTCATCGCTGTCACGTACCTCGCCTTTTCCGACTACCAGCGCGCCGCGATGCGGATGGCCGCGCTGATGGGTTTGCCCGTGCTCTTTGTCTTCAGTCACGATTCCATCGGCGTAGGCAGCAACGGCCCGACGCACCAACCAGTCGAAACGCTGGCAAGCTTCCGGGTCATGCCGAATATGCGTGTGTTCCGCCCCGCCGATGCGGTAGAGACCACGGAGGCCTGGCAGATCGCGCTTGAGAACCGGACCGGCCCGTCGCTTTTCGCGCTGTCCCGACAGCCCGCCGCGCAGGTCCGCCAAGACACGGACACCAACCGCTCGCGAACGGGAGCATATGTCCTGCGCGACGCATCGACGACACGCAAAATCACCCTGATCGCGACCGGGACCGAGGTCGGTCTTGCGGTCGAGGCGCAGGCGCGACTGGAAGCGGATGGCGTGCCGACGGCAGTCGTGTCACTGCCCTGTTGGGACCTGTTCGAAACGCTGTCGGATGCCTCACAAGCCGATATCCTAGGCACTGCCCCGCGGATCGCGGTCGAGGCCGCCCTGTCCTTCGGCTGGACCCGCTGGCTGCGCCCCGGCGATGCCTTCATTGGCATGGACGGCTTCGGCGCTTCGGCCACGGCGGACGTTCTATACGATCACTTCGGCATCACCGTTCAACGGATCGTCGAAACGGCGCATTCGCTCGCGGAATAGTCCTGCGGAAAACCGATGGAAAAGGCCGTTTTGAAACGGCGTTTTTGGAAAACTTTCCCATGGGCAAGTTTTGACTCGTGCTGACCTTGTTTGAAATACCGCGACAGGAAATCCGCAAAGGCCTTGCGCAGTCCCGCTTCGAACACACACATCGAATTCAAGCACCAACTTGCGGCCTTTCTCCTGCGACGTGATCTGATCCTCCGGCGTGCGGGCACCATGAATCTGCGGCGCGGGTTTCGGCTTTTTTCGCTTTTGGCGCCTTCGCGACAGCGATCAGCCGCCGGGGCACCTTGTTGAGATCGACAAACCCGCTCGGCCCTTCGCCTTCGGCGGCATAAATTGCAGCGATCTCATTCGCTTCGACCAGCGCACCACGTTTGGTGGTGTAAGTCGCCAGATATAGCTGCAGAACTTCGTACTCCTTAGACGACTTCAACGAGTGGTTGCTGGGCGTGCTGGGGCTTCTGAGGTTCCTCGATCAGTGCACTGCGGCAGTGGGGGCGCAAGTACCTTTCCGGCGCGTTGACCGACCTCCGCTCTCGGCCCCGTTTCCAGATAAAATCTTGTGCATGTCGCGGAATGGCGCGCCTTCGATGCACCGCTTGCGCGTGTCGCTTCGGATCATCTTCCGGTTGGCACGACGTTCAGATTGGGCTGACGGTAAATTCGGCCGGGTCGGCAAATGCAAGACGACTGAAGAGATTCGGCATCTTGCGAGGAACAAGTAAGCCCACGTTGCGTTTGCTCTACGCAACATTCAACATGCAAAGGAGAATAAACCATGACCTTTAAACTTTTCGCAGCCACCTCGACCTCCATTGCATTGATGGCCTCTGCGGCGGCGGCCCAGAGTGATGACGAGGCAATGACCGACGAACAGATGACAGCAGCCGACGAAGCCGACGAAGTGATGTTCGTAGAGGTCTACGGCGAGGCAGTGCCGGATTACGTAACCGCCAGCGACGCCATCGGCCGGATGGAAGCTATGGGGTACACCAATATCCACAATTTCGACGTAGAGTGGGGCGTCTACGAAGTGGAAGCATATGCGCCCGATGGCAACGAAGTTGAAATTGAATTCGACCCCGTCTCGGGAGCGATCCTCGAAATAGAGGATAATTGGCTCTGAATTGTAAGAATGCCTGCAGGCAGGAGGACGCTCTCATAACTGGGGCGTCCTCTTTCTTTTACAGGCCCACGTTACTTTCTTTTAGGTCAAACAACTGGCCTTTAAAGCCCCGGCGCGCGGTAGCTGTTGTTTGACCCAGGCAGCCAGGACCGAAATGAGGCAAGATCATTCCAAGCCACATACCAGATTATGTAGCCTCATGTCCTCGACCAATCCGCCCGCACATTCAGGGTCTGGATATTTCGCGTAGGCTGCTGCCGAGGAGTTCATCAGCCAAGATTGGATAACCGATCACAAGCTTGTCGAAAGTGCGCCATCGGAAAGATCGTCGTAGTCAGGGATCAGGTCTGTCGGCTTGAAGGTTCACGATTTCGCAAAGAATTCGTAATCGACCAGCCCAGTGAACTAGGTATCGACTTCGTTGATAATCTGCTCGTCGAATGAGTAGTCACCGGACACGCCGTGGTCGTCGGCCGTTTCTTCCGCCACCGAAATCTGGGCGCGCTCAATGCCCGCTCGCA
>QCWH01000042.1:35118-36906 GCA_003149565.1 Marivita sp. XM-24bin2
CCCAACTTCGACAGCTAGACGCGTAAGCGATTGATATTATTGGAGTGGGATGTCCACTTTTGCCACAACATTGCCGTTTCAGTTGGGTGTGTTCAAGTTCAGAGCGTCGAAGAGTTCCAGTTGTTCTGGTTGCTGTCGGGTGAGGGTTGTCTTGGTGGCAGGGCCGATGCGGGCGACGTGCTGTTGAATGCGTTCGAGTAAATCGAGTGCGGTGCGCGGGCTCGCGCTGTGACCCTTGGCCTTGAGGCGCATGCGCATGACGCGATAGAGGACGAGCGCGAGGAAACAGATCATGGCGTGAGCGCGGATGCGATCGGGCAGCCGGTGATGCACCGGAGCGATTTCAATATCCGACTTCAGAACGCGAAAGCCACGCTCGATGTCCGCGAGACCCTTGTAGCGTGCGACCGCCTCAGCAGGGCTGAGGTCAGGGGCGTTGGTGATCAGCGCCAGCTTGCCGTCGAAGAGTTCCGCAGCAGCAATGGCATCTTCATCTACCGACCAGCTGAAGTCATCTGCGTAGAGATCAGCCTTGAGGAAGCGCGTCATCTCGGCCTCTGCAACAGCTCGGGTAAAGCGGCTGTATGCACCGCGATCGGAAGCACGGCGTCCTCTGGTGACTTTGCCCTCGTCTTGCGCCTTGATCTTTTCCGTCATCTTTTCGGCCATCGCCTCTAACTCGGCGATGCGCGCACGACGTCGGTCACCTTGTTCAGCGGCTCGCACGGGATCATGGGCCACGATCAAGCGGTGACCGGCGAAACGATCTTCAGCCAGCCCATCTTCAAACGTCATGTTCCTGAAGGTCTCGATCAGATCACTGTAGCGGCGTGCGGGCAGCGCGAGGATGAACTCCAGGGTGCGCCCTCCCTGTTCAGCCAGACGGGTCAATGCGTCGATATTATCAAGGCTCAAGAGCCCACGATCAGCCACCAGGATCACCCGTTCGATGGGGAAGCGTTGTAGAACGGTGGCCAGCATGGCCTGCAATGTCTTGGTCTCGGCCACATTGCCCGGATGCACAGTGTGCATCAGCGGCAGGCCCTCAGCGGTCTGTACGACACCCAGAACAAATTGGCGGGCAATGCCGCCGGTTTCTTTGTTCATGCCAAAGGCACGAATGTCCCCCTCTACCTTGCCTTCTGCGTGGATGCGCACGGTCGTCAGGTCGTAGAACACCATAGTCAGATCACGATCCACGAGAGGCCGGATTTGCTTGGCCAGTTCAGCTTCTACGCGATCAACATTGTCCATCAACGCATCCATAGCTCGCAGGAGATGCTGATGGTCGACCTTGGCAGGCATGTCAGGCATAGCCACGGTGTCCAGCCAGCGCAGGCAGCCCAGCTTACTTGTCGGGTCGCACAAGCGGTTGAAGACCATGGCGCGGACAAGCGCCTCAACCTCAATCTTACGTCGTCCCGAGCGCATGCCGCGAGCAAGGGCGTGGTCAAACCCAAGGTCCTTCCACAGCTCGTGCAGGGCAAATACGTTGCCATAGGCCTTGGAGCTTTCGATCTCGACGGGCAGCGCCGCATTATCACTGCGCCCGATGGCCCGGTTCAAACCGTTGATCAGAGGGTCGAGCTTGGCAGGGTTCAGATCTTCAAGTCTGCCGAGGTTCGCGACGACCCGGTGGCGAACTTTTCCGTCTTCATTGCGATAGCCCTCGACCAGTTGAAGGTACTGGCGTCCACCAGATTTTGTGACTTTCGTGTACATGTCGCAACGATAGGCGCTGAATTCCGTTGTTTCAATGTCTTAAATAGAGCAAACGTGCCACAACAA
>QCWH01000073.1 GCA_003149565.1 Marivita sp. XM-24bin2
AAATGCTGAAAGTATGGGTTCTCAACCCAGCGAGCGACAACGGCTTCATCCGACAGGCGATGCAGATGTTGCAGATACATCAGGCCCGCCACCAGCCGTGGCTGTGTCGCCGGGCGGCCGGTTCCTGACGGAAAGAAACCGGCCCATTCCCGCTCGAAGAAATCCCAATCGATCAACGCCGCCAACTTCACCAGTTCGTGGCGCATATCGATCAAGTCAACGAGGCGCGGGCGCAGAAGATCATCTTGTTCAGGCGGGCGATTACGATGTTTCATGGCAAGATCAAATTGCAGGGTCTTCAATGCAATAGTACAAAACCTTGCAATTCATGACCACTTAAATCATCGTTTAATCATTCATTATCAACAGCTTGTGCGTTGTTCAGGACGGACGACTGAGAGACGGTGGCGTCGCCTTATGGACATCCAGCCCAACGAATGTGCTATCCTGCATATCGTCTCTCTCGCATTCTTGAGGCTTGGCGCCGGCCTATCCAGAGCAACCCTCGAACGGAGAATGCCGCTGGATAGACCACCGAGACAGTCAGCTCACACCGCGATCATGGGGGCTAAAGGTAATGAGAACCTTTGCTCCAGAATAAATGGGTACAATATCAAATGTAGCACCAATGAGGTGCGCGCGCCTTTTCATATTGTTTATTCCATATCCATACTTGTCTGCAGGATTGAATGTTGAACCACCAGTATTTTCAATGAAAATTTTCAAAACATTTCTTTCGTCGACTTCAGATCCAACTCGAATTCTTGCGCAACCCGCTCTTGCGTGTGCATTATGAAATGCTTCCTGCAGGATTCTAAACAAATTGAGGGAGCTGGAGGCGGGTAAAATGTTTTTATCCATCAGGTTGAGCATATCCCATTCAATTGATAATCCTTGAACCATCATTGGCTCGACTACCTGTTGACGAAATATCGACAACATAACGAAGGTGTCTTGATATTGATCGGCCCCAGTGTCCAAAATAAAACGAATTTCTTGAGACGCATATTTGGATATCTTTGATATTATTTTATCATTAGTGTCTTCCCGCTTTTCAGAGAGGGCTTGTATAACTGATAGATATGTTAGCACTCCGTCATGAAGATCCCGCGCAAGTCTTGCGTTTTCCTTTAGAACTGCACTTGTTTCAATTAGTGATAAATTCTTACTGTTTTCAATGTTTAGCTCTAACTCGCGCTCAGCTAACTTTTCTGCCAAAAGTAATTCTTGCTGAGCTAGCTCATTGCGCATTTGAAAAACTTCGTTTGTAAAAATCAACACCACATTCATGAAAAAAATGGTAAGTGCAAGAGATAATAGAAAAACACTTTCTTGAAAAAAACCAAATCTTAATAAAATATCATAGGAAAGGGCAAAGGCGATGGCAGTGAGGGAGACTCCAAATAAAAGCATTGCATAATTCCCAAATCTGATGAAAGAAAGAAATGAATGTATGGCTGTGAACAATATTCCAATAACCATAACTGGTGCGCTTACGAGCAAATTCATAACATGTGTCAAGCTTGGGAAAAGAATACATATTGACAGAATAATTAGCGATACAGCTGACGCAGTGATCCAAATACTTTTTTTACTCCCTTCAGCCTTAAGCAGAATAACCGTAAGAAAATTATGGGTTGCGACGACCAAAAGAGGTGAGAAGATCAGTACGTATTTTGTCATAGATCCAATCGAATAATACTCGGCAAAAATATTTGCAGAAATTCCGCAAAATATAAATAATGTGATCACAATTACTGGAAGAGTTTCAGATACGTTGCGCGTTGTGCAGGATACAAACACAAGCGACAGCAGGGCTAAAAGTGTGAGGCCCCAAAGAATGATGGGTACTTTTTTTGTGATAATTTCTCGTATTAGAACTGCACGAACAAAATATGGTTTTGGGCCAATATAAATTTTTGCAAGGGAAGCAAAGATCCTCGTTGATTTCCTTAGTGTAACCTCAGCCAAATTTTCTTCATTGGCCTTTAGGTTCCGAAGTGGAATCAGGGCGCTTCTGTATGCATTTACGGGAGTAATACCCAATTTATCTACGCTGGTAAAAATAGGTTCCCCATTCAGAGAAACTAATAAATTTCCAGAGTAATAGGGAATGTATAAATATTCCAATGAACCACTTGAGGTAGTCGGTACAGAGATTGCGCCAGATATCAATGGGATTTCGAGACTCGCTGTGGGTCTTAATAACTTGAAGTAAGGAAGAGATGTTTCGCCCTCTTGTACCGATCCGGTTGAGTCCTGTGAGAAGATGTTTGCGGGGGGTATGTTTAAACGTAATCCATTATTGATAAAAAAGGAGACAGACCACAGGATTATAATTGATGCGATTATCAATAATAGTCTTTTTGCTGTACCAAAAAGGGCCACTAATCAATTATTCCCATTTGACGTGCCTCATATACTGCCTCAGACCTGCTATTTACTTGTAATTTTTTATATATATTTCGAATGTGCGTAGGTACTGTTTTTTGAGACATCTCCAAGACAGATGCTGTCTCATTATATGAGAGCCCCTTAGCCAAAAGCTGCAAAACTTGAGATTCTTTATTTGTAAGAATATGTTTATCGATCCTGTCTGGCTTACTTTGAATAATAAATGTTAAATCTTGTATTCTGGAAAATACTTTTCGTGCAATCATTGGAGAAATGGGCGATTCACCACGCAAGGCCATTTCAATGGATGATTGAAGTGTTAGTGAATTGTCGTCTTTGTGTATGTATCCAATCGCTCCACTTTCGATTGCAGTGTAGATGCTTTCGGCATCAGACAGTGCTGAAATTACTATAATACAAGCTGAAGGCTGTGTTCTCGCCAAATGTTCGATGCTCTGCAAGCCGCTACCGTCCGGCAGATCAAGGTCAATGAGCGCCACATCGTAATTTTGATAAAGTGAGTGCTCAATCAGCTCATGATTTTTCTCAAACACAAAACAGTCAGATACACTTTCCCATTCTATTATGATTGATCGAAATCGATCCCGCAATATCAGATTATCTTCGAGCACAGATATAGTTAGCATGATTAAGCTTTCGTCTATAGGTAGCGCGCATTCTTCTAGTAATCCCAGTAATTTACTGAACACATTTTATTTACATGTATCGTAGGCGCTGGACGTCTCTTTATTGAATTTCACTTTGTATCTTGCGATGGGCTCGACTTTCGGAGTCTGACGTCGCCATACAAGGCGACGCCAATAATTTAAACCCTCAACGTGTAAAGCTGAAGCCACCGCTGGTACGGTTCGTGATCGACGTCGTCGATACGTTGCCGGTTGCCGAAGCAAGGACAGTGTTTCCGGTAACCGTCGACGCTCCCACAGATGTCGCAGAACCCACAGCTGCAATATTTGCAAGTACTATCGCTGCAGTCGACGATCCGCCGCTGATTTCCTGCTGGCTGGTGGATACCATAGTGCTTGTACCAAGGTTGGACGAACCTGTGTTCTGCAACACGTTGGTCTGCGTATTCAGAGCCGCTGTCGAGAACACATCGTTGTTGTTCAAGATCAGGTTCGAAGCAGCGTCCGAGAATTCGACATTTGCGACAATGTTGGCGGCGGTGTTCAGGGCTTTGATACCCACGTCTGTGGCCACCTGGCGACCCGCAACAAAGCTTTGCGACCCTTCAATACCTGTTGAGGTGACGGCAGCCACGTTCGTGGCTTCGTTGCCCGAAGCTGTGGCACCAATTTGGTTATCGGACAATGTCACATCCACACCAGTCAATGAACCACCAGTTGCAGGTGTCCCTGTCACACCATCGCCGAATGACACTGTACCGAGTGCCGTGGTTGCCACAACTTCATCAACGGCGTCTCCACCAGTAAATTCCTGCAGCGATGCAACACCAACAGACACACCATTTATACCGCTTGTCGTTGCGATACCGCGGTTGGTTGCCGTGTTCCCGGCAGCGTCGGATAGGATTGCGTTGTTGCGCAAGACGATATTGTCCGAAGTGATATCAGCTCCGGTATCAACACCAACTGCAACGACACCAGTCGTATCGGCGGTGATTGAAACAGCACCGGTGCCTGCGCCTTCTGAAATCGTTTGAAGGTTTGCAACACCAAAATCTGCGACAAAGGCACCAATTACGCCGGTTGTTTCAACAGCGGTCGAGCCCAAGGTACCGGTCAGGACACCCTGCACCGGGTTGTCCGCAGTTCCAGCAAAAAGATCATTGACGGCGGTGTTTGCGGCAGAGCGCGACGCAACCGTGTTTTCATCAAGCGTAATATCACCGCTGATTGCGCTGCCACTGGCAGTATCCGTAACTGATACGGTGGCATCTCCGAAGGTTTCAGCGGTCACTGAAACTGACCCATCTGCTGTCGCGTCGGTTGCAACAGATTGAAGGTTGGCAATCGCAGCGGGGCTGCTGGGCGATCCGGTGCCGGCACCGGTCACAGAGAGCGTGTTCATGACGTCGTTTGCAAGCGCGTCTGCTACAGCTACGTTGCCGCTGTTCGTCACATTCCCCGAAACGATCGGTGCGTCTAGCGCGACATTAAAGCCTACCGTACCAATTGCTGTACCGGTGTTTGCGGTCACTTCACCGCCAGTAGCGGCAGTGTTTACAAGCTCTTGTTGGGAAAGAATTCCTGATGCAGCGTCAATGTCCACAGAAGTAGCAGAGATTTCTGTTGATCCGGTTAAGACGCTTCCGTCAGGTGCGCTGACAGTCACAGTGTTGGTCCCTTGGTTCAGACGTGCTTCGGCCGTAGCAGATTCACCGAAAATGGTCTGGGCTCCAGTAATATCAGTAGTATCCGTCTTGTTGATCTGGCTCTCAGACGCCGCAACGTCAGCGTCAACATTGGTACCGTCTACAATCTGGCTTGTCGCAGAAACAAATCCCGCTAATGCAGCGTCAACTGATATGGTGCCATCAGCAATAGTGATCGTGCTGTCTGCAGCAGATGCTGTCGATACAAAGCCTGCCGCCACCAGCGCGGTACTGGCAAGGAGAAGTGTTCGGAAATTGGATGTCGTTTTGGTCATGAGTTCCTCAATTCGATAGTTTGGGTTTGCGGTGATTACTGCCATGCGGCGCAGTGCGTGCATTTCAGATTCAGGCAGCGTGGGGAAATAAGACTTTCAACCCCACGCGTTGAATTTCGTTAATTTTGGGAATGGGCCCTTACTGTCTCTAATGCTGCAAGGACCTCAGGAGGTGCCTCAACACACTCAACCCCAACCGCTTTAGCAACTTCGCAATACGCTGAGGCTTGTTTTTGCGGATGCTGAACAACAACGAGGAAAGGCCCACCGTCACGATTGACGCTCACCATGTCGGCTTGAACTTCGGCGAAGAGGTCCGGATTATTCTGCTTGAGGTTCTTCCAAACTCCAATTGCAGCCTCGGCGCTTGTTCCAGCTCCAACCACCACGATCCCTCCACCAGCAGATGCGGCTGGTTGCTTTTCAGGTTGCGTCGAAACTTGGTCTTCTTGAGGTACCAGATCGGAATTTTGTACAGATGCTGCTTGCGCAGCAACCTTTGCAGAATCTCGTGGCTGTGTTGCAGAGACAGCAGTGATTGGCGCAGGTGGCCATTTGCGTGTGTCTTTGGGCGGCCGAGGGCGTGGTAATTTACGATTTAAGTCAGGCTGGACCAATCTGACGCATGTTTCATTGGGAACATCAGAAACGGCTTCTAATAGATCTAAACTGGCAAGCTGTAGGATAGATCGCACTGCCATTTGCATAGGCTCAGTCATTTGGGTACCTGCCTTGATATCGAACAGGCGAGTGTCGAAAAAACGAAAGACATCGGCTCCGACTTCCAGCCCAATCACTTGTTTTTGCAAGGATACAGCGTGCTCAACAACCAGGTTGCGTGTGTTAACTATTCGAAGGTCAACTGCAACGTTTATGATCACATTTCGAGAACGTGCTCCAACGCCACCAATTGTTACTTCTATACCACTGCTTGTTATGCTGTGATTAAGTTCGGTTACTCCGCCGACAATGTAGTAGTCACTCTGCAGTATTGATCCACCCATATAAGGCATCCATGGCGCAGGTTCTGATTCGGGAGTTGCTTGGTGCATACGACCGTCACCGAGCCGCTGACGATCGAGATAGGTGAGTTCCAGTTCCGCCACACGGGGATCAAGGCGCTCATGAATACGAATGGCTGGTCCTATTCCGGCCAAGGCGCTATACACCATCAGACCTGCGCCCTGAGTTACTGGCGCTCCTTCAGAGTCATTTATCCGACCAGTAAAGTCCCGAACATCACCCACAGCAATACCCAGGGGCTTAGAATTTTTTCTGGAAAGCTCTAACGCGTCACCATAACACTGTAATGCATCATCTATGGGTGTCCGATTCTCAGTAACTAAAGCATTAGTTAAAACTGGGACGTTTCCTTGCTCTAAATCAAAGCGCTCATTGACCGGCGGAGAGCATGCGGAAATAAAAATTAGGCTAACAACTGCAGGCGTAGCGGGAAGATGCATAGTCTTTATTTCCAAGAACAAGCGCTTGAGCTTGTAATGTGGCTATTCAATGGACTTCCAGCAACGGACTGATCGTTTTCAGACTCTTGAGACAGTGCACTAGAGCTACCGCCTACTTCGCCAGAAACCCCTCCTTGAGTGCTTGTGTCAACGCTGCTTGATTGCGTTAGCCCACTTACATCTTGAGTCGTATTGATGGTATTGCTGCCACCGGATGAATTTAACGGACCACTTTCCTCACGACCAGACTGGTTTCCTGCTGAAGCTGCTTGAACTGTAGGAGAGTTCAACACACTAGGCGCTCCGGAGCTGCCATCAGTGATTGCGCTACCACTATTACCAATCGTAGTGGCAGCCAAATCGCAATTTATTTGATCTCCCGCAACGTTCGTAGTAGTTGTGGAATTGAAAATTGGCGCTTGATACATGCCAGCTTTCTTCTTTTCGATTAGGTCCACTACTCCACTTTTCACCGCGCGGTCATTATCTGAGCGGAACTGATAAGACGATGAGAAACCCGGGCCAAATCCTTGGGCCAATGCGGTATTTGGAATGGCGAAAAGGACTAATATTGCTGATGCTTTCAGTTTACTCAGTAACATAACTCAATCCTTTTTTTCCTCAATTGAGCGCGCGATCATGATTTTTTTCATATAACATGAATGTCTAATAACGAGATTCGGATGAGGTGAATATCCTATGAACATAGTATTTCTTATCCCGAATTTCCCAAGTAACATGATGTTTTTCGCGCCATGAGCGACGATAATGTGTTATGTTTCAGCACGTTATTTGGGTTGGAGGTGGCGGATCATGGATCACCCAAAGGGTGCAGGCGAAACAGGTGATGTTCGGCTTCGTTTTGACCGACGGATGCGGCTGGATTTTCATGGTTCCAAGATCAGTTCTGACGGCGGATTGCTGTTGTTTCGGGAACTGAATGAAGTGATCAGCCTGCACGACATCGCAGGTGGATTGCTGAGAGACACGCGAACTTGCCACAATCGCCTGCATTCTCTGGTTGGCCTGTTGCGCCAGTCTGTCTTCGGTCGGCTGGCTGGGTACGATG
This sequence comes from Marivita sp. XM-24bin2, assembly GCA_003149565.1. GTDB lineage: Bacteria > Pseudomonadota > Alphaproteobacteria > Rhodobacterales > Rhodobacteraceae > Marivita. The sequence goes on from QCWH01000073.1 coordinate 7,558, forward strand.
ATGTGAATGATGCGGATCGTTTATCGCTTGATCCAGTAATGCGGCAGGTGGTCGGCGGACGGGCTGTGGATGCCAAGGCCGCGTCGACAAGGCAGATGGGGCGGTTCGAGACCAAGGTGCTGGCAACTTCGGACAATCGCATTGCGCTGGCGGACCTGTCGGGTCAATGGATCGACCGGGTTCATGCGGCGACGCCACCCAAATGGATCACGCTGGATATGGACAGTTCAGTCAGTCCAGCCCATGGCGCACAGGAGGGCACGGCCTAGAACGGTCATTTTGGCTGCCTGTGCTATCACCCTTTGTTCATCTTCAACCAGTTCGGTCACCTCGAACGCTGCGCTCTATTCCCGGTAATGTGCATAGCGCGGTTGAACCGCCCCGGGTTTACCGGAGGATGTTTGGCTCAAATGTTAGGCTGCATTTTCGGTTTGGTTCAAGGCTTCATAGAATTTCTCCTCAGCTTCTTGCGGCGTGATGTATCCAATGGCACCGTGTAACCGCTGGGTGTTGTACCAGTGGACCCATTTGGCGGTTTCCCATTCCAGTTGGCCGACTGATTTCCATGGCCCGAGGTTGGGCATGTTGATGACTTCGGTCTTGAAGAGGCCGATGATGGTTTCGGCCATCGCATTATCATAGGAATCCCCAACCGTGCCGACCGATGCATCGATACCGGCCTCGACCAGACGATCGCTGTATCGAATGGATTGGTATTGGGATCCGCGGTCAGAATGATGGGTGAGGCTTTGGTCGTTTGCTGGCCGACGCTGGCAAATAGCTTGGTTCAATGCGTCCAACACAAAGCTGGTGTTCATTGATGTGGATACCCGCCAACCCACGATTTTCCGTGCGAAGACGTCTGTTATAAACGCAACGTAAGCCATGCCTTGCCAAGTCGAGACATAGGTAAAATCGCTGATCCAGAGCTGATTGGGAAACTGTGCCTCGAACTTGCGGTTCACCTTGTCATCAGGACATGGTTGAGCTGTATCCGGGTTGGTTGTGGTGACCTTCTTTCCACGCTTAACACCCTGTATTCGCATTGATTTCATCAACCGCTCTACCGTGCATCGGGCGATGTCGAAGCCTTCCCGACGCAGTTGTTGCCAGACCTTCCGCGCCCCGTAGCAGGACCGATTACCGTCGAAGACGCGTTTGATTTCCTTGCAGTCCAGCGCGTCCCGTTTCACGCGATCAGACGCCTTCTCAGGATTTCGTCTCACAGCCGCAGCGCCACAAACAGTGATGAGGTTGCGCCTTCGCAGTGTCACCATGCCCTTGTGAGACGATCCTGCCCCCGACCAGAAAACGTGCCATGATGGCCATCATACGGCCTTCATATCTTGTGGTTTTGAACGTTTTTCGGAGAAACTTTCAGCAATCATCCTGTCGAGCCATGCCCGTTGTGCACGCTGACGGCTCATCTGCTGGAATTCGGCGTCAACCTCTTCGATACTTGACATGACCTGTGTACGCTGCGTGGCATGCTTAACCGTTTCCGCGCAAGCTTGGCTGACTACCCGGCCGATCTCGTTCTGTTGGCGGCAGGCAAGCCGGGTAGAGTAGACGGGTGGCGCCGGGGTCATCAGGATGATTCCAAGGGTGGCCAGGTCGAGAAGGACCAAGGCTACGATCACGGCCACGATGCGGGACTGTAGCCAGGGAGAATTTGATACAAGTATCTCCAGTGCTGCCGCGCTGGCTAAAAGGCCCTCAGGCCGCGGGACGTATGCCGGGTCCATCAGAACGGCGTCGGCCACGATACTGGTGCGGTTCTCTTGAAGTTTGGCGAGTTCGTCAGCGAGCGCGCCGTATCGGGTATCAAGAAAAGCGATCTGGGTGGGAACAGCAGGATCTGCCGCCTTCTGCTCAATGATGCTGGTCGTGCTCGCGATGCGCTCATCAAGGCCAGCAATTTGTGCCTCGATGGCATCCATTTGAGCCGTCAGGGTCTCATGACGTGCGTGCGCTTCCGCAAACTTTGGTCCACGTGCTGCGACCGTGACGAGCGTGCCATCGCTGCGCGTTCCACCGAATTCTTCAGCATGTTTATCCTGTGTGGCAGCCATGATCTGCTCTGCGAGCGCCTCACGCTGCGCGGCTAGACCGGCACGCTCCGCAACCGCAGTATCGAACTTGACGTCAACCAGTTGGAAACGTTGTTCTTGGACTGCCTCAAGCCGTTGGCGGATCGCCTGACGTTCAGAAGAAATCTCCTTCAAGTCACCCTCGATCCGCAGAATTTTGCCGTCCACACGTGCTTCTGCCTGCTGCAAAAGACCCGCATTTGCGGAACGATACTGCTCGTCAATGACAGCCTGAATATCCCGTTGATAGAGTGCCAGATCCAGAAATCCAGCGCACACAAAACTCAGGACACCGGCCGCGGAAATGCGCACGAACACGGAGAGTGCGCGAAGAACTTTGCTTCCGGAGGTTCGCGTCGTTGGGGTGATCAAGCCATGTTCCAGCGCCAGCCGTTGGCCCTGAGCCGACCAATGAAAAGGGATTAACGCACGATCAACGAGCATGACCACTGTGCCAATAAGTGCGGCCAATGCCACGTTTTCAACACTCCATCCACGGGCGATAGACAGGCCAAGGCTCCACGCCCCCGTCATGAACACAAAGACGAGAAGCACCGAGAACGCTGTCCACTTGATTTGAACCCGTTCTCCGGCTGGCGTCTGTTCGAGCACGGTCGCGTCTGCCCCAACAATAAAGCCCGCCAAGCGAAGCACCGGGCCCAACGGCTTCGGCGCCGTGAAGGAAAGGTTCGCATCATGCATCATTGTGGCTATCCTCGTTGGTTGCCCGGCTGCGAAGAGTGTTGCTGCGAAGTCCAACCCTTACGGTCGCATTGTGCGGCCCTGGCCTCATATGTGTGTCGAGCTGTGGACGAGGGTGTCGCCGACAAGCAGATCACATTCGGCGCCGGATGGGTGTGGCTCAAAGACTGTTACTCCCCACAAGAACGACTGGAACAAGGAGGTCATTCAGGGAAAAAGCGGCCATAAACGTCCCCCTCACAGTCACAACGCTTCCCGGAGCTTTCGGGCTTGAGAGGCCAACGACCGTAATGGTGTCGCCCTTCTGGTCCGTCATCTGGAAGCCACCCACACCAAAGAGGCTGGCACGGTTTTGAACTTGACCCGTTACGGCCACCGCAGCCCCGTCATGCTCTTCGGGTTGTTCAAGGAGTTCACCAATGGTGATCGACTGCGCCATGAGCGGGTTGGTTTCCTCTGCACGCAGGAAGAAAAGAAAAATGCAGAAGCCGAGAATAAGGACGAGAAGGATCCGGACCATAGTGATCTCACGATAAGCAAAAGTGGATGAAGGGGGGATAGGGGTGCAGCCTCACGAAAGGCTGTCCACAGCGCGTTGCTCGAACTTAGCGGTTCGTGACAAAGGGCTTGAGGGCCTGGGTGACGCGGTCCTGCAGGTTTTGCACGATCTGATTCACAACCCCATTGCTATCGGCGACCTGTGCGTCCACCATCGCGTTGATACGCTCCAAGCTCGACTTGGCCCGGTGTTCGCTCAATTCCCCGTTCGCCACCTTTGCGTTAACCTCTTCGGTCGCAGAGACCTCCCATTTGAAAAGTTCCTGCTCGTCCTTGGCCATGATTTTGGTAAGGGATGCGCGGGTCTCCATGAAAATGCCCGCAATCGCAGCATCCAGTTCTGCCGTCGCCGCCAAATTGGCCTTGAGGAGTTCTTTCTGGAGGATCCCATGTTTTGCAACGATCACGGCGCTGATCGCACGTTCCTTAGCCTCGTTGTGAACCCGGAAGAGATCAATCGCCATCTGTCCCGCGATAGCGCCCGCTTGGCGTTGGACTCGCATTTTTGTCCAGAGGCTTGCTGACTCATCAATCTGTGCATGGATTGCTTTGAGCCCACCTTCAACGGATTGTGAAAGCACCAGATCGAGTTGCGAGCCGGGGGTCTCTGACTTAGGCGTAGAAGAGGTTTGCATTGTGTTTCTCCATGTTTTGGGCGCGCAAAATTACCACAGTCTTTCTCGAAGAGCCGGGTGGCGTTCTGCCTTGGATTAGGGGTGGGGGGCAGCCCGGTAGGGCTTCACGGTTTCTTCGTAAACGGGGAATGGTACCGTCGGAGCGGGCGTGGGCGTATCTCTCCCATCTGAGCGCAGTGAGTGCGGTAGATGCACTTTGCGCCACGCCACGAAATCGCGAAAAGCTGTTCATCTAAGGCGCCATTCCGGTCAGCTCCGAGGTAGCCATCAAAGCAACTGGCAGTTCTGAGCGCCGTAAGCGCGCATCCAGACGGTCGGGCGCATTTCGTCGTCAGACAGAAACGTTCGCGCGCAGAACATGGGCAGACGCGGCAGTACAGAGACAAACCGTCCCCATTCGCGCTCCATGGGAACGTCCTGCGTGTAGCCGGACCAAGTTCCCGGCTTCATAGCCCGATAATGCTGACCATTACGCTCGGGAATAACCGCTTCATTTTCCCAGGACCGGAAGATCTGCTTCGCCTCCGCATCGATGTGGGGCAGAAGCGGTGCATGGAAATCTACATCAGACCGCTCAACGAAGCGCTCTAGGGCGTGCTTTCCGAAGCTCACGCCTCCGGCCCAGATTGACACCCCTGCACGGTGCGCCTGGAGGCGAACACCAATATAGGTGATGACCGTATCGTTGTATTCTAGGAACTCATCCGGTTTCTGGAACGTCATGGTTTTGACGTAGCGGCCGACAAGCAGGAACCGCTTGCCGCAGGGTGAGCCGGAGACCTTGGTGACACCTGTCTGACGCTTCGCCCGCGCCAGAAGTCGCTTGACGCTTTTGGCGTTGGGGCGGGCCTCCATGATCAGATCAAACAGGCGTTCCGGAACAAGGGGCTGACTGGATGCTGTCGTCAAAGCCTGTCGGGCCCGTCCTCGCTTGAGAGACTCCCTCATGGACTTGGATGTCGAAAATTCCCCGTGACGCATCTGCATAGGCCTGTCCTCCCTTTCCCGATTTGATTCGCTGTCTGTGAGAAACACCTACGGGGAGCGACAAAATGTGTCAAGTTCGGTGTAAACTTTTAACGAAATACCAGAATTAACATTACGCGTCATGTTATGTTCACCTCCGCAGAACCCCGCGCACGCCCCTCCACAGCCGCCCTTAAGGGCGTTCCCACATCAACGGGTGCGCGCCGCATGTAGTCAATGGAGGCCTGCCGCTCAGATTGTGAAAAATCATCGGACAGTACCCGCAGTACCCGACGCACCGAGAATGCGACGCCATCGGGCAAGCGCGCCGTAAAGTTAGATTGCAGCGCAGTCCAGATGATCGCATCAAAGTCAGTCTGGTCCAGGAACTCCTCAATGCCCCGTACAGCAGACGGGTGCCGACTCACGGCACGTCCGCTAGCCGTGCCGGGCACCGAAACAGCCCATCCGACATCTTCTTTGTGGTAAAGGCCCTCGCGCGCCGCAAGGTTATCAATGGCATCTCCGACATTGCTGAAGGGGCTTTGGGCGACGAAGGTCCGGCAGGGAGTTCCATTCTTCTCATCAACAACAAGCGTCAACCGTCGCCGCCCATCCGGACCCGAAATGCGACTAAACTCGAGAGGAAGGCGCGGACCAGTTGGTATAAAGTCACCCTGAGTCCTCAAGTTTCGCGGATCCCAGATCAGAGATCCCCAAGCACAAACACCAACCTTCATGAAACTGTCACATTCGGGCTGTTGAACATATTTATCCCTGATCCATCTTGCGATCTGAAGGGCACATCGAGTGCTATATGTAAACTATTTTTTGTCAAGTTTGGCGCAACATTACATTTTATGTTGACACCTAACCAATCAGATGCCAAAAGGCCATCATGATGGAACATGACAACGAACTCACCCTCGAGGAAATTAGTAACGCGACCAGGGTTTCGATCCGGACCCTGCGGTCGTGGATCGATGAAGGTTTATTGGACCCACCCGACAAATCCGGACGTGGCGCACGGTATCCGCGAGAAAATGTAGACCGCGCCCTCGCGGTCCTCGCCCTGAAAGCCCAGAAACAGTCTCTCAAGGAAATTGCGGAGGCGTTCATTCATGCAAGCCCTGCCGATTTCCAGCATTGGGCAGCGGAAGCACCCACGCCCCCCGCGAACCCGATCACCTCCTACATTCAGGAGAACCTTTCGCAGGAGACGCGTGGCATCCCGGTTAAATCGAAGGCCCTTTTCGATCTGGATGACCCGGTTATCGCAGCATCGATGTCGCCTGAAAAACGCGAATATCTACGCAGGAAACACATGCCGGCGGGCGGTCGTCCGGACAACCCCCGTACTGGAAATCGAGAACGACGCGAGGAGGAGATCGCCGCAATCGAGAACCTGATCCCTGAGCTGGAACGCATCTTAGGCTCGCTGAAACCCCCCAGGCGGGTCAGATCGGAACCGTGGGTCCGATTACCCGTCACGTTCGGTCTCGAGCTCTCTGTGCGCGGCGATCTATCGCCACGCGAGAGGTATGTCTTCGAGCAGTTTGCAGGCGAACTCAGAGCCTTATTAAGAAAAAGGGATCCAGATGAATGAACTGAACTTCACCCTGACGACCGGCGTTGACCGGACCCTGTTTTGGGAGGGTGGCGACTCCGTACGCTACCTTGTGGCGCGCCTGAACGCGGCAAAAAATGACGATGCCAGCGTCGCAAAGCGACCACCGCTGAACATCGCCTTGGTGATTGACGCCAGTCGCTCTATGGGGGGCGGCAAGCTGGCCGCAGCCCAAATGGCTGCGATCGGTCTGGTCGAACGCTTGTCCGCCGACGACCGGATCAGCGTCGTGTCTTTTGCGGACGATGTGGTCGTACACATCGACGGCATGGCTGCCGGGCCGGATAATCTGTCCCGGATCCGTGCGGAGATTTCGAGCATCCGCACCCGCGGCATGACCTTCCTGTCCGGCGGGTATTTCGCAGGCGTCGAGTGCGCGGCCTCCGTTATCGCAGACGATCCGACCATGACCCCGCGCGTGCTTTTGCTCAGCGATGGGCAGGCCAATCGTGGGCTGACCGATCCGAACGAGCTGTTCGAACATGTTGGGCAGTTGCGCCAGCGAGGCGTCTTGACGTCGACCTTGGGCGTCGGGGACGGGTATGACGAGAACCTGCTGCGCGGCATGGCCGAACATGGTGGCGGGCGCCTCCATGATGCGGAGCTCACCGAAGAGATCACCTCTGTTCTACATGGGGAACTCGACGATATCACACTGACGGTAATCGAGGATGCAAAACTGCATCTGACCTTCCCAGACAGCGTCCAAGTCGACCTTCTTGGCACCCTGCCCCATGTGCTGCAAGGCCACAGCGCCGAGGTTGTGCTGGGTCCAGTTCAAAGCGGTGTCGAGCGCGTGGTTGTGTTCAAGCTGACCTGCCCGCTTGCGGATATTTTCTCGCAGCAGCTTGATTTCACCGTTACGGCCAGTGGACAGACTGTGGAAACCGGTGAAGCCCTGTCGGTTGGGCCCGACAATGTCACCCTAACAGTCGCTTCGGGAGCAGAGAATAACGCGCAATCGCGCGACGACGCTTTAGCCGCGATCGTGGCGCGCATCTGGAGCGCGCATATCATCGCGACGGCCGCCCGGTTCAATCGTGATGAGGCGTATCGGGAAGCGGAAGAATTCGCAGCCGAACAGGTGCATCATTTCCGCCGTTACGTGCAGGGTCTTGATGGTGCCGACGACATGGTGCGCGAATTGCGCATGCTTGCGGGCCGTATCGGACGCCGCATGTCGTCGCGCAGCACCAAGGAGATGTATCTCCACAGCAACCGCGTGTCGTCGAGCCGGACGGACCGCCGCGGCGAAAAACCGAGCTGGAGCGAACGTTTGCGTGACGACCGTTAACGGCCCCACCAGATCCAACCGCCCTGATCCTCTCACCTGATCGGGGCGGCCACCATTCCTTAGCAGTTCATCTGACCGCATGCCCTGCAATGCGAATGCAGACCTGCGACTGCTCGATACATTCTTCTCTCGAGGCCTGACATGACCCACGCATCCTCAATCATCCCCCTGCACCGCATTCCTCAAGTCGCCCCGACACAGGTAATGTCCGCTGCGCTGGACGACATCCCCTACGCCCAGCTGTCCACAGAATACTCATACCTGCTACGACACCTTGCAGGCCCGCTGTTGCCCCGTGTCTATCGCGTCTTCGGCGACGAGCACGCCCCCCTCTACATCCTGACCGACCCCGCGCGCCGCCAAGTCTGGAACGCCTGTCTGGCCGCAGAATATCCTGAGGGTGATATGGCCTGTTTGCGCCGGAACTTTCTTCTGGAGCGTTCAAAGACTCTCCTGGACGACGCGTATGGACATGTTCCGGATGGGTTTCAGGGTCTGTTGCGCCGCGCCGGTAAAATCGGACATGATCCCAACTACTACACGTTTTGGCATGATCACCTGACGCATTTTCCGGAGGACTTTGCGTATATTTCTGGTCGCCTTGAGATCAGCGCTGAGTTGACAGAAGCGCTCTTGAAACTCCCCGCCCCGCTGCGCCGGCTACGTGTTTACAAATGCTTCAAGAACCTGCGGGACATGGGTGATTTTGTCACTGCGATGACGGCGGTTCATGGAGGAACCCCATCCGACGAGGTCTGGGACGTTATCCGCGATAAACTCTATGCCGGCCGGAGCCCGCTCAAGATGCTGCTCAAGATCGTTGATGCCGCGCCTTGCCCGGCGCCTTTCATCACCGGAGATGATCGGTTCCGCCACTTGAATACCGTCAAAGCCATGAAAGCCGCTGGCTTGAAGTTCAAGAACTGTCTGCGTTCTGCGTTCATGATCAAAGATGTACTGCGCGGCCCCACACAATGCTATGAATTCATCGGAGCAGAAGAGCCTTGTGTGGTTGGCCTCACAACGGACGGACCGTTTGGCTGTCGTCTGGATGATATCCGCGGCCTGAAGAACAAACCTGTTTCTGACAAAACTGAAAAAATGGTCGAGCAGGCGCTTTCTGAACACGGAATCACCAAACGTCGGAGTGTCTTTTCCATCGTTGAAGACTGGGAGGAGCGCTACGAGCCCTCTGACGATACCGACTTTTTTCCATTTTAACCGCGCTCAACGCGACCTCATCCAAGAACTGGCGCAGCATATGAGCCGTCTCCGCCCTGACCATTCTGGAGAGACAGAATGACGTATCACGATACCTCTATTCCGCCCGAACTCCTGAAGGCTCCAGATGACCGGGACGGCATTTTTGTCATGCACAATGCCGCCCGCCATCTTCGGGCGGACGGGGACCGCCTGCGCTGCGTCGATCTGATAGATAACCCACACTTGGAAACCCTCGACTTGTCAGCCTGCGCCAACCCCGTGCACCTGACGGTCCGGGGATGTCCCAAGCTCGCCACTGTTCTCCTGCCAGACGCACCACATGGGGCTGTCCTGCATTGGGAGTTCGGAGACACGGGCAGCCCGGTTCAGATCTTCGGAGCTCTCGCGTCATTCGACAGCTGTCAGCCAGATGGGCATACATGCCAGATCAAGACGGACGGTCCTACGTATGGTCGATCTCTTCTCGTTCCACCGGGCGCAGCGCCGTGCGCACCCACCGAAGACACGGATTTGTTCGTTCTTCTCGCCCCCCCTGACGAGTCCCCTCAACCCGTGCCGATCGTCACGTCCGACCTCCGGGCCGTGCACTTGCACGGCCTCACGAGCACGGACGAACTCGACCTGAACGGCCCCGCCCTCACCTTGGCCCAGATCGTCAACCTGCCGTCGCTTAGACACCTCAAGGCGGGTCCGGAGATGTCAGCCCTGTCCGTGGACCGCTGCCCGAAATTGTGCACGCTCACCGCAAGCGGATCCGTTCTACGCATCCACCGCAGCGGCGGGAGCGAAATGGATCTGACAGGCGTCTGGGATCATGCTCGTTTTGTGGCTGTGAACGCGCGCCTGAAAGGCGGTCTGATCGGCGCCACCCAAGCCCATAACTGCCGCCATATCTTTTCCGACGCGGCGAGCCTGTCGAATGCCACCGCTCCTCTGGCGGCCTTACCGTCCCCAGACGCAATCCATGACCCTTATTGGCGGACCACGCTGCACCGTTGGGTCAACACAACCGCGGCTCCGTCATCCGTTCTGCCCGCCCTGAAGATTCTACACGCCCTGCTGGATACCGAGGGCGATGCCGATGAACTCTGGGGCATGCGGCGTGATCTGCATCAGCGTCATGCCAAACTCTCCTACCTGGGCCCGGGACGTAGCGCTCTCTGGAAAGCCCCCCGGGACCTCGCCTTCGAAACCCAACAGGCGGACTTCGCCCTATGGCGCGCATGCGCGTCACAGGGCGTCGACGACCCGGCCTATCAAGCAGCGTTGGAAACCCTTCCTTGTGTCCTCCCGATGGCCGTGCTGGCGCGTGCAGCACGAAGCGCTTCCTCAGAACAGGATCAGCAAGCCTTGTTGGCCTGTCTTTCCGCATCCATGGGCAACATGCCGACAGGATCGGACATTCCCACAAAACGCCAGGAGCCCCACCAACATACGCTGGTCGGGGTCGCGCGTCTGATCGAGGGCTTGCTGCCCCTGCGCAGCCACCCCACGGTCGCATCCATATTCTGGGATCTCCCAGAGTTCCTCGAAAAAACCTTGCCGGCTTCCTCGCGCCTCTCTCCTCTGACTGTCCTCAATCAGATGGGGCTGAGCAGTGCAGGGGCACAGCTTCTCGCGCAGGCCCGCGATTTGCTCAAAGACAACCCGGATCTGGCCGCCAGATTTCACGCAGCTGCCCTCCAGCCACCGCGCACGGACCTGCTGGCTGCCATTCACAAAGGACACCCTCAACATGCAGACTAACGCGACACCGGATCAGGTCAGCACCATCCTCGAGACGATGATTGACGCGCTCCACGCAGAGCCAAAAGACGCCGGGCTGATCCCACCCCTCATGATCTGGGGTCCACCCGGCATCGGCAAGTCCGCCATCGTACGGAGCCTTGCGGAACAACGGAAGATGGGGCTGGTTGATGTCCGCCTCGCACAGCGGGAACCGGTCGACATGCGCGGCCTGCCCGTGCCGGACGGGGACAGCGTGCGGTGGTTGGTCGCCTCGGAATGGCCGCGCGATCCGGACAGCCGCGGCATCATCTTCTTTGACGAATTGACGGCTGCCGACAGCACGCTTCAGGCGGCGGCCTATGAATTGATCCTGGACCGCCGCCTCGGCGATCTCTACCGCGTCCCAGACGGCTGGTACATCGTTGCAGCCGGCAACCGCCTCGAAGATCAGGCCGTGGCGTCCACCATGTCCTCCGCCCTGTCAAACCGGTTCTGTCACCTTGAAATGGCCCCCGACACCAGCGCCTGGCTTGGATGGGGACGCAAAGCCGGCCTCCATCCCACCGTCTTGGGATTTCTGGCGTGGCGGCCAGATCTTCTGTTCAAGTTGGAGCGTGACAGTCAGCGCGGATGGGCAAGCCCGCGGTCCTGGGAGCGGGTCAGCTACCTTTTGAAACTTTTCGACACGGCCGGCGACACGCCACAGGAAGACCTCCTCGCGCTCCAGATCGCCGGGTTGGTCGGGGAGGCGGTGGCCACGGAATTCCTCGCCTTCCGACATATTGCGCTCGAAGGCCCCTCCGCCGAGGATATCCTGCTGCGCGGCCGGGAGCCCATGGTTCCGCGACAAGGAGACCGCCGCTTCGCGCTCGCCTCTGCCCTCATCCATGTTGCTCTGACACATCGGCGACGGCATACGTCCATCCTCTTGCGCCTTCTCACGGTGACTGAGGCCTTCGGCGCCGATTTTGCCGCGATGATCGTCAATGCGGTCACGGATGTTCTGAGCGTCCCGGAACTCGAAGCCCTGATGGCGACCCCGGAGATGGCCTCCTGGCGCAAACGTCACGGAGTTGCCATCGGCGGCTATTCGCGACACACCGGATCGGCTTCTGCTACCTCAGCGCAAGAGGACATGTTCGACCTGGATACCCTCATGAAAGCGGCGCAATGATCCACGACGCCACAGGCCCCGGATCCGAAGAGATCGAAGCCTTCCAACGCCTTAAACGAGAGGCTCAGGACGCGCTGGAAAGCATACGCGCCGGGTTCCTATTGCGCCGGCCGTTTCTGGCGATGATCGCCATGCGGCTTGATCTGGTCGCGGTGATCGATGACCGTCTGCGCACGGCAGCCACGAATGGGAGCGTCATCTACTTCGATGCCCGGTTCTTCTTTGAATGCTCCGAGGAGAAACGCCTGTTCGTCTTTGCCCACGAGGTCTGGCACTGCGCCCTTGGGCACATGTCCCGGGCCGCCGGGCGTCTTCCCAACATCTGGAACATCGCGGTTGATCATGAGGTCAACTGCCTGCTCCAAGAGGACGGCTTCCCGCGACCGGACGATGCGGTGTATTTTGAAAAATATGACGGGGTGAACGCGGAAAGAGTCTATGATCACCTTGTGAAATCTGGCGTGGATCTCCCGTCAGGCTTTGATCTTCACCTCCCCCTTGCGGGGCTGCCTCGAGAGGATGGCACGGGATCAGGCGATAACACGGTGCTGATCGACACAGACTTCCGGCCCTACGAGGCCCCACCGAGCGAGGCGCAGGCCACGCGTATGCGCCTCGAGGCCGCACGTGAAGCCAAGAAACGTCATGGCACCCTGCCCGGTATGGTCGCATTCGAATTGGATCAGCTGGAGCATGCGCGCACCGACTGGCGACCGATCCTGTCCCGCTTCGTGAAAAACGCCACGATGACCCGTCTCAACTGGTCGCGACCGCAGCGCCGCCATGTCCATGCGGGCCTCTACCTACCCAGTCGGCGGCGCGATAGAATGCGCATTGCCATCGCCATCGATGTCTCGGGCAGCGTGTTCGATATCGCACCCGCCTTCATCGCCGAGGCTATGGGCATTCTCTCCCAAAGTTCTGTGACAGGCATAGACCTGATGCTGTTCGATATCGCCATCCGAACACGGGCTAACCTGACCTCTCCAGATGATCTGCCCGCTATTCTCAAAGACTGTCAGGGCGGCGGCGGAACAGACTTCCGGCCCCTGTTTGTTGACGGCCTGTTGGATGAGACTGTGGCGGCCCTGATCGTGCTGACGGACGGCTTTGGGCCCGCGCCTGACACCGCGCCCAAAACCCCGACTTTGTGGGCCCTTACCTCGGACGGTGAAAAACCAGCGCCCTGGGGTGAAATGATCCGCCTGCCAGACTTGACACCTTCCCCTGAGCGGCGGCTTCCGCGACTGTCAATGCGACACCCCCCGCGCAGCTCCCGTTGACCGCAACTTCTATTTTGGAAAGACCTCGTCTATGAGCATTTTTACCTATTCAAGTCACGCGGGAACCGCACTCCTGACTATGCTGGCCTGGACGTCTTGGTCTGGACCAGGTCAGGCGCAGGAGATGGAGGCCCTATCGGGCGTCTGGGGCGCGCGCGTTGGTGACGTCGAGATCAGGATGTGTGCTCAATCCGATCCGGACCACCTGTTCAATAGGGATTTCGCCGCGATTTACACAACGCAGGACTACCAGATCGTGCTTCTGGACCGAGAGAGCAGCACGACATGGAGCCCGAGGCTTGCGCGGATCGTCAGCACAACAGGTCTTGATGATGGGTCTCTGCAGCTGGAGAGAGCTCCGGCAGACCTTTGGTCTGGCGTTACTCTCGTCCCGATGGAGACGGTGGAGGACACTGAGCCTTGCCTCACCCACGTCTTCAATGGGCCCCGGACCTTCCTCCTAGAACCGGTTGTGACAGCCACAGAACTGGATGGTGTGCCATACGAGGTGGTAAGCATCCTCGATCCGTCAGGACATGGAGGGGTCACCACGTTCCAGCTGCCTGGGAAAAGCCCGGGGCCGGCGGCTATCAACGCGTGGCTTGCAGACGTTCTGCCCACCACGGTCGAGGAGGCCCCCTATTATTCCTGCACGATGCATGCCCTCCAGTTCGGTGCCGGAAGCTTTTGGGAACATCGTCTCGTACCAGAATTGATCACCGACCAGATCCTTGTTGTGCAAGAAACCATGGACGTCTTTTGCGGTGGTGCCCGACCAAGCTATTCGATCGAATGGACCGTGTTCGACAGGGAAACTGGCGAGGAGATCGACACCAGTACGTGGATCAGGGAGGACGCCTTCTACGACCTCGGACATTATGCCGGACAGGGACCGGAAATCGGTGATCCAGAGGTGGCGAGAGGGTTTCGGGAGTTGATGGTCGAGGCGTTTACCGCAACAAATCCCAGTCAATTCTGTCACGATTTACTCGACATCGTCGAAACTTGGGACGTCAGACCAAGCAGGGATGGGTTGGTACTCACGCCCTCAGACGATCTCGGGCCAGGAAGGGCGTGCGCGACCGGGTTGTCCTTCTCGATTCAGGAGATCACGCCTTACCTTATGGATGCGGCTATGATCGCTAGGTTGATGAAACGCGAATGACGAAAACTCGGGAAGTTTTTAGCTTAAAGCTTGCGCCCGAGTGGCGTCCGCTTACAAGCAATCTCCAAAATTCATGATCAAGGAGAAGACAATGGTATATGTATTACTGGAGAAATCAATCAGGTAGAGAGTTTTCGAGAATTGAAACTGCATTCGCACTGATCGATCAACTGGATTACTGAACAAGAAGGGTAGCAAAATGACGGGTCAACAGCAGGCAGAGGCATTGCGCCGCGAAATCTGGCAAATTGCAAACCGCGTGCGGGGCGCGGTTGATGGCTGGGATTTCAAGCAGTTCGTCCTGGGCGCGTTGTTCTATCGCTCCATCAGCGAGAACTTTACCAGCTACATCGAAGGTGGTGACGATAGCATCAACTATGCAGGCATGGCCGACGCAGACATTTCCGATGAAGCAAAAGTCGATGCGATCAAGACCAAGTAGCCTTTCGGTCCAAACTCAGGCTCTTCAGTAATTCCGTCTCGCGGTTCAACACGCTCAATCCGAATTACTTTCCCAGTCATTCCATCTTCCTTCAAATTAGAAATCTGCCTTCGAGAATCACCTCGACAGACCGCACGATCATAAATACCGTTTGAGGGTGTCAATTTCTGGCATGGAGATCAAATGTCTTTTGCAAAAGCGCAGGATTTGCTTCGCCTTGCCCAGATGGCGGCTGCCCGGCGAGGTGGCGTCAGTCTTGAGGACATCTGCATCGAGTTCGATGTGTCGCATCGCACCGCTCAACGGATGACTGAAGCGCTCGAGGCAACTTTCGTTAATGTTTCGACCGCCGACGATGCGGAAAGACGGCGCTACTGGCGGTTGGCTCACTTTTACTCTGCCGTTGACAAATGGAATGGACGAAACAAGTGGCGCTCTTCAGGCGGACTTGACAAACCGGCGGGGTGGCTAGCGCTTCGGCCACATACTGATCACAGGACATCTCTTCCAAATCGGTTGCCTCCCATGGAGCGTGCAATAAGCTTTGCGCCATGAGAAATGCAGCGAATCGGAGGCCGAAGACAAGAGAGGTGGATGCGACGCCATATGCGGCATCGCTCATCGAGGGTCATCGCGATTTTGGTTACAGCCTCGAGACAGCTCTTGCAGACATCATCGACAACGCCATCACCGCTGGCGCTAGAACGGTAAAATTGATCGCCGACACCGTCGCAGACGAGCCGTGGATCGCGCTGGCAGATGATGGTTCGGGAATGACAGAGACCGAACTGATCGAAGCCATGCGTCTCGGTTCAAAGAATCCGACGGATGAACGCGAGGCCGAAGACCTCGGTCGGTTCGGTTTGGGCCTGAAGAGTGCCAGCTTCTCGCAGTGTCGAAGGCTGACGGTTCTGACGCGGCAAGACGATCGGACATCTTGTGCGCGCTGGGATCTGGATCGCGTCGCGAAACGGAACGACTGGAGCCTCGAACTCATCGATAACCCCGAAGTTGTGACGGGCCATGACCTCCTTCTGGAAACCGGAACGATTGTCATTTGGGAGAAACTCGATCGCTTGAGTGGCGGTTATACACATGATCGTGCGAAGCGGGCGGAACACATGAACTCGGAGTTGTCCCGCGCAGAACATCATCTTCGTTTGGTGTTTCATCGCTTTCTGGAAGGCGCCAAGCCACGTCTGACACTGTCGCTCAACGGTCGCCCACTGAAGCCCATCGACCCCATGGCAACTACACACGCCGCAACGCAGAAGGACCCAGAGGAGGTGCTGCGCCTGCGTCAGGGTGACGTGCTGATAAGTTGCCACACGCTGCCCCATCACAAGCGGATGAGCCGTGAAGAATGGGAAGAAACGGGCGGTCCAGAGGGGCATCTGAAGTCCCAGGGCCTCTACGTCTATCGCGAGAAACGTCTCATCATCGCGGGTGGGTGGCTAGGTCTGGCGAGCCAAACCGAACTGACGAAACTCTGCCGGATCGCAGTCGATATTCCAAACACGATGGACGCGGAATGGAAGATCGACGTGAAGAAGGCCTCGGCCCAGCTGCCTCCGGTGGTGCGTGAGCGCCTGAAAAAGGTGGTCGAGCGGTATGTCGGCACGTCCAAGCGGACGTATCGGAGCCGGGGTCAGAAACTGGTCGATGAAACCCGTTTCCCGATCTGGAATCGGGTGCAGAGGGATGGACAAATCGTCTTCCGCCCCAACCTCGAGCACCCTGTCTTCCGAACCTATGCCGAGCATTTGCCAGAAGACTTGCGAGAGGGTTTCGAGCGGTGCCTGCGCATTGTCGGTTCAGGTCTACCGATCGAGACGCTGCACGCTGAGCTTGTGGGGAATGCGGAAGCGGTCACGGCTGACGAGACATCAGCAAACGATCTCGAGCAGCTGGTCTACTCCCTCGCAGTGACCCTGATGGAAAACGGTGTGCCGTCCGACGCTTTGTCGGACACGCTGCAGAGTAACCCATTCTTACGAGTGCGGTGGGAAGCCGCCGCGCCGATTCTGAAAGATTTCTTGAGGACACGGATTTCATGAATAAAGCCATCGAGATAGTGAAGAATATGGTCGAGAGTGGCCTTTACAATCAGCCCCGGAAGACCGAAGACGAGCTTCGCAATATGATCCGGGGAGTCGCCTCTGCGGTCCCGCCCGGCCTCAGTGATGACGAGATCGAGCAGATTGCGCGGGAGATTGAGCACAAGCAGGGCATCAAGGCTGGGCTTGGTGCGGTGGTCGACAGCGAGGATTTCGAACCTTGGCTGGATGACGCAAAGCCGTCGATCGAACCTTTCTACTGGAATCGCTACCGGAAGTTGCTGCTGCAAAATGGCCTTCCGAAGGATGTCGTGCTTACAACGGACACGGTCACGGACAAGATCCTCGGTCGGCTGGGCAACCCCGATAAGCATGTACCGTGGGATCGGCGCGGCATGGTGGTTGGCCACGTTCAAAGCGGAAAGACCGCCAACTATACCGGCCTGATCTGCAAGGCTGCAGATGCAGGGTATAGGCTGATCATCGTCATTGCCGGTATTCACAACAACCTTCGAAACCAGACTCAGGCCCGGATCGACGAGGGGTTCATCGGCCGCGATACCGGAAGGTCCCAAGAAACGAAGAAGAGCGGGGCAAAACACACCGTTGGCGTCGGCCATTTCGACCCTAACAATACGCCAGTCAGCCTTACCAATACGCTGCGGGACTTCAACATGGATACGGCTTCCACCAACACGAGCGAGATCGACTCGTACAAGGTACCTGTCGTCCTCGTGATCAAGAAGAACCATAGGACGCTCGCGAACCTGCTAGATTGGCTCAAGGACAACAGCGCCCGTGGCGATCAGGAGATGATCGACCAGCCGATGCTCCTGATTGATGACGAAGCCGACAACGCATCGGTCAATACGAAGTATGGCAAGAAGCTTGTCACGACGATCAATGGGCAAATTCGGGACCTGCTAAACATGTTCCATCGAAGCTGTTACGTCGGGTACACGGCGACGCCATTCGCCAACATCTTTATTGACCCCGATCAAGATGACGAGATGTACAATGAAGACCTCTTTCCGAGGGATTTCATCATCGGCCTTGACGCGCCCACCAACTACTTCGGCCCGACCAAGATCTTCGTGGATGGACTGCCGGAGGACGGCGTTCCAACCTGGCTTCGTTACATCACCGACAACGATGACATTCTGCCGTTAAAGCACAAGATTGATCATGAGCTCGATGCGCTGCCGTCGTCGCTGACGCGGGCACTGCGTACCTTTCTGCTCGCAAGGACCATCAGAAACATGCGCGGGCAGCAGGCGGCCCATTGCTCGATGCTTGTAAACGCGAGCCGTTTCACCGCCGTTCAGGGCCACCTGCGAAACCGCCTTCACGACACGCTCGAGCGTGTCCAGAATTCAGTTCGCATCAATGCGAGTCGGGGCGCGGCCGCATTGAGTGATCCGGAGATTGCCGCGCTCCATGGCGTCTGGCAGGAAGAGTACTACGACACTGAATTCGATTGGCCATCCATCCAGTCCGAGCTGCTTGATGCTATCGCTTCCGCCAAGATCGTCGAGGTAAACAGCCGCGCCAATGATCTGGACTATTCGAGCTCCGGAGAACGGGGCCAGACCGTTGTCGCCGTCGGTGGGTTCTCGTTGTCACGCGGGCTGACGCTGGAAGGGCTGACCGTTACCTGGTTCCTGCGCAACACCATGATGTACGACACCCTCATGCAGATGGGACGGTGGTTCGGCTATCGGAACGGCTACGAGGACCTTTGCCGCATATGGATGCCCAGTGAGGCAATAGATTGGTATGCATTCATCGCCAATGCTGCCGATGAACTGCATGATGAGTTGCGCACCATGGAAAAGGCCAAGGCGACTCCGCGAATGTTTGGTCTTGCGGTGCGGAGCCACCCCGCCTCTTTGCTGGTGACTGCGCGAAATAAGTTGGGGTCCGGCCAGAAGGTCACTATGCGGATTGGCCTATCCAATAAGTTCGTGGAAACCGCCAAAGTCAGCATCAAACCTGGTGATCTCACCGCCAATCTTGAACTCGCGAAATCTCTGATCTCGAAAATTAACGCCGGGACGTTTCATGAAGAGAGAACCCAATGGGGCAGACTCATAAGAGGCGTTCCGGTGGGCTACGTAGATGAATTTCTCGCGGGCTGGCGCAATGAAGATCGCAGTGTGACGACAGACCCCCGTCCTATCCGTAGCTATATCCGCGCGAGAAAAAGCGACCAGTTGCGGACATGGGACGTTCTCATCCCAAGTCTGGAAAAGGGAACAACGGACGACACACTGGGAACCGGCGTTGTTCCGGCGAACCGTTCTGTTGACCTTCGTGACCTAAAGCATGAGTTCATGTCTTTCAGTGGCAAGAAAATGAGAGTTGCGTCTCGTGGTATTGAAAAAGCTGGGGTCGACGTGTCGAAGGCTCAAACTGCGGAAGCAAAGTACCGAGCGAAGGCGGGAAGATCGGAAGTTGAACGAGTGAACTATCCGGACTCGATCTATCGGAAAGAAAGGGATCTAGGCCTTTTTATTCTGCATTTCGTAAAGGGCAGAGCACCTAAAGGAGAAGAATCCAAGAAGGAGGCTACGTTGATCCCGTCGGATCCCGTAGTTGCTTGGGGAATAAGCCTGCCCGAATCCAAATATGAGGATGAAGGCGAAGAGTTCATTGTAAACACCGTGAAATTCAGAGAGCTTTTCGGGGAAGACGACGAGGACGATGATCAGGAGGCTGAACTTGAAGCCTCGTGATCCTTGGGACAGGCTCGATCCGGACGACGCAAAGCGGGTCGATGTCGCGGGCCGCTTCGATTTCTTCTGGGTGGTACTGGAAGCGGGCATGCCAGGCCTGATGTTGAGCCTGCCCGGCCTGCCGCAACCATTGCCGCGACTACCGAAGTTGAAGAACCTTGTCGCTTCGTTCCGCCCTGTTTCAGGTGGATCAGCATACGTTTTGGGCCTCAAGGAAAAAAGCCAAGTCGAGATCTTTGAAACACTTTGCCGGGATGTGGTCGAGGCCGGCGAAGCAGGCGCGGATCGCGATGAGGCGCTCTCGCGCGCGCTTCAACGCACGCGGCGTTGGTATCACCTTCTGCGCGGAGGAAAGAGCAATGGGCTGTCAGTTGAAGAGCAGCGAGGTCTTGTCGGCGAGTTGGCATTCCTTAGGGAGCTGGTGGCCGTGCTTGGACCGGACACAGCGATCGAGGCTTGGACCGGTCCCACCGGCTCGGCGAAGGATTTCGAGCTGATTGGAAGTTGCGTCGAAGTGAAGGCAAGGCGTGTAGCGGCAAAGCCGTTTGTGACCATTTCATCCGAAGATCAGCTTGCAGATGTCGAAGGCAGCCGCCTTTGCCTACGTGTGGTCAACGTTGCGTCAGCCGTTCTGCCGGAAGGTCAGAGCTTCCATGATCACGTGCGAAGGACTGCTGAGATGTTCGAAGAAGAGGGCGCGGCGTTCGAAGCATGGGAGGAGACGCTCTATTCAACGGGATATGATCCTGAGAACGACTACGACGACAGGCGATGGCTTCTTGGCGCTGCGACCGATTTTGAGGTGACAGAGGGCTTCCCACGGATTTCCGTGCCTCTTGCACCAGGCGTGGAGAATGTCCGGTATGCGATCGCTCTCGATGCCTGCGAACCGTTCAAACTGGAAGGAGATCTGATCGACGTGATCCGTAAGGGGCTTGAGCATGAGTGATCTCGAAGAATTTCATCATGAGCTTATCGCAGATATCCAGGGCGATGCCGACGTCCTTGGACTTGTCACAGTGGAAGCGTTCTTCGAAAAAGTCGGAGAGCTGCTCACGGAGGCCGGCGAATTGGACGGCGCAAGCCGTGCCTATTTCGGTGATGCAATTGCGGGTCACCAAGCAAGGATCGATGGTTACGGTGGTGACCCTCGTGACGGGGATGGAATTCTGAGTTTAGTTCTGTGCGATTTCTCGATCACTGACGATGTGAGGCTCATCTATAAGAACGATCTTCAAACCCTATTGAACCGTCTATATCGATTCCTGAAGGCAAGTTTGGATCGGGGTTTTCGCGAGCGAATCCAAGATCACCGTTATGCGTTTGGCGTAGCGGATCTCATCGCCACGACTTGGAAAGATATCGAGAAGATCAAATTAATCATTGTTTCGAATGCCGATTCAAGGACCCAAGCCGACGCGGCGAATGTCAAGGATCTTGATGGCAAACCGGTTACCCTCAGCGTCTGGGACCTGAAGCGTCTCAAGCAATACATGGAACAGGGCCAGGCGCGGGCGAACCTGATCATCGATTTCGACAGGGATTTCGGTGGCAGCGTTCCCCTTCTTGCGGCCTCCGGAAGCGACAGTTCGCTCGAAAGCTATCTCGCGGTCATTCCCGGAATACAGTTGGCAGCCATCTACGACAAGTGGGGACCGCGCCTGCTAGAGGCCAACGTCAGAAGCTTTCTGCAGGCACGCGGTAAGGTGAACCAAGGCATTCGCAACACGATCCGCGATGAGCCGCACATGTTCTTTTCCTACAATAACGGCCTCAGTGCGACGGCCGACGCGATCGAGATGGAACAGACCGATCAGGGCCTCCAGCTGGTGCGGGCGGATAATCTGCAGATCGTCAACGGCGGTCAGACAACAGCCTCACTGCACGCGGCGAGAAAGGCGTTTGCCGAGCAGTTGGATCGGGTCCACGTCCAGATGAAGCTGACCATCGTGCCGCGCGAACAATCCGAACTCGTGGTCCCGCGCATCTCGGAATACGCAAACAGCCAGAACAAGGTGAACGCGGCGGACTTCTTCGCCAACCATCCTTTCCACATCCGAACAGAAGAGCTATCGCGCAAGGTCCTGGCGCGGGGAGAGGACGGGTATCGGGACACCAAATGGTTCTACGAGCGCGCGCGGGGGCAATATGCCGATGAACGCGGACGCAGGACCATTGCGGAGCGTAAGAGGTTCGATGCCGAATTCCCTCGATCTCAGTTCCTCACGAAGACCGACCTTGCCAAGTTCGAGAACACTTGGGCCTGCATGCCGCATATCGTGAGCCTCGGAGCGCAGAAGAACTTCGCGGAATTCGCCAAGCACATCGGCAAGCGATGGGGTTCCGAAGGAGCGGCGTTCGATGAGCTCTGGTTCAGGCGCATGATCGCAAAGACCATCATTTTCCGGGCCACCGAAAAACTAGTCTCGGGCGCGGAATGGTACGAAGGCGGCTACCGTGCCAACATTGTGACCTACGCGATTGCCAAGCTTGTACATGATGCAGAGGAACGGGAGATGGTCGTCGATCTGGACGCCGTCTGGAGATACCAGGATGTCTCGCCCGACTTGAAGACTGCGTTGTTGGTAGCTGCCGCCGAAGCTCAGGACGTAATCACGCACCCGCCCGAGGGCGTGCGCAACTTCAGCGAATGGGCCAAGAAGCAGGCTTGCTGGAAGGGACTGGAAGATCGGGAGTTGAGCTATCCGGAGGAAATCGACCGTGTTCTGATTTCGCCGGACCTTGCCAACGAACGGGCGAGAGAGGCCCGTGCGGACAAGGCTGTCGAGACCAGCGTCGAGGCGGAACTCGAGGTGCACAGGCTTGGCGCTGCTTTCTGGGCAGAAGCTCGGAATTGGGCGCGGGAACGTGGCCTTCTGTCTCCGCGAGAAAATGGGGTTTTGGAGACTTGCGCCGCGATCCCAAGCAAGATGCCGTCCGACAAGCAATGCGCGATCGCGATGAGCGCACTCAAGAAGCTTCAGGATGAAGGCTTCTCGCACGCGAGCCTTGAACTGACGAGTTAACGCTCAAAGGCTTTCGAATACAGGTAGTAGGGCTTCGGCAATCTGCTTAGCAAGAAATGGAGGCACTGCATTGCCAACCTGCACGAACTGCTCGGTGCGATTACCCATGAAATGGTAGTTGTCTGGGAAGGTTTGCAGCCGCGCGGCCTCGCGCACCGTCAGGCTGCGGCACTGCGTTGGGTCTGGGTGAATGAAGTAGTGCCCGTCCTTCGAGATGTGGCTTGTTACCGTAGAAGCCGGGGCTTTGCCGATCTGAACGCGGAACCTGTCATTGAACTTGCCCGTTTTCCAGTTCTTGTGGTTTGGCGCTAGGATGTCCGGAAACTGGTGCGCGCGTGGGCTAGGCCCCTCGGCTTTCGCGAAACACGCGGCGTAGAGGTAGCGCGCAAGATCGGATGGCATATGGCCTCGGGTTTCGTGACCTGAGACGCCGATGAGCTTCGGGTCGTCCAGAAACGCAGCGAGTCCCGGCTGCAGCTTACTGGAAAGAGGTTTTCTTACGTTGCTGGCGCGACCCAACTGCGAAGTCGCTAGAAGTCGTTCCTCGACCCGATCCAGCTCGTTCAGAAAGCTGCCAAAGTTATCGCCCGGATAATCCCGGACGATCTTGCCGACAGACTCGATCGCGTCGACCACCGCGTCGTACCAAGCGTGCTCGTCATCGCGTCTGCTCAACCCGCTTCGCAGCCTCGGCAGGCCTGTCAACATGTCCCTGACTGGAACCAAGGCGTTTTGCTGGTGAAGTTTCGGGGTGAAGTCACAGGCGACATCCGACCTGATCCCGACGATGATGACCCGGTGCCGTGCCTGTGGAATTCCGTGGTCCTCGGCGCGGATAACGAAGTCCTTTGGTTCGGGTTTTGAGTCTGACTGGACGCCGGCCGAAAGGGAAACGAGCCTGTAGCCCGAGCCAGCGCGCTCGAGGTCGGAAGCGACCTGCTCAAAGATCGCCAACCCCTCGACAGACGAGGAAAGCATACCCTTCACGTTCTCCATGACGAACACCGCAGGGTTTAACTCGTTCAGGACGCGGCAATACTCGCGATATAGGAAGTGCCGGTGGTCATCCTTCGGTCTGTAATCCCGGATACCGGCGTTTCTCGACCGTCCGGCGAGCGAATAGGCTTGGCAGGGAGGGCCGCCGATCAGGAGAGTGCGATCACCGGCCAATCGCTTTGTCGCAGACATCCTCTCGGAGAGTATGGCTGCTGTATCCGGTTTTCCGAGCTCTGCGCATAGTGCCTCGTTTTCGGCAGCTTTCCATTGCTGAGGGTACAGAGCTTTCCAATCCGGGCATTCGTGCTTCCCGGCAATCCATGAATAGTACTCCTGTGGAAACTCATCAAATTGGCGCAAGAATGCGCGGAGTCTCAGTGTCTTGTGCGCGGCACGATCCTTTTCGATTGAGACGGCGGTTTCATAGGCGCGCGATCCATCGTTCCTCTTGCAAGAAGAGAATCCTTCACCGAGCCCTCCCGGGCCTGAAAACAGATCAACGATTTGAACGGGTTTCGACACTTCACTGCTCTTCGCTGCCCCTGCCTTACCTCTTTCCAGGTTTTCGCAGACATGGCAAGGAGGAGAGATGGTGGACATCGTCGATGCCGCGACTCGCTCCCGCATGATGGCAGGGATAAAGGGAAAAACACGAGGCCTGAACTGGCGCTCCGTCTGGCACTGCACGCACGCGGCTTCCGCTACCGTCTTCACTCAAAGAAAGTCCACGGACGACCGGACCTCGTCCTTCCCAAGCACCGCGCCGTCATCTTTGTGCACGGTTGCTTCTGGAATCGGCATGAGGGATGCCGCTACTCTACCACTCCCGCGACGCGCGTAGCGTTCTGGCAGAAAAAGTTCGAGGCGAATATTGCTCGGGACAGCGCCGTTCGCGGAGCGCTGCTTGCGGCGGGCTGGCGCGTTGCGACGATCTGGGAGTGCGCCTTACAAAAGCCCGAACAGGTCGCGGCACCGGCCGACCAGCTTTCACGATGGTTGCTCTCAGAAACGGAGACGCTCGAGCTCAGCAAACGCGAGGTCTCGCCACCCACAGGAGAAGGTGAAGATGTCAGCTCGTCCAGCTGATTGGTTCAGGCCGGCAGGGTATGATGCGCCTGGTGAATGTTCGAACTGAGTGTCTTCTTGCGCACGCCACTGGCGTCGAAGCGTTTAATCGGGAACTCCGCAAAGCCATTTTATTTCAGAGGCTTGCAACCTATTCAGTCCGCCCTGAACAACATACAAGCTGTTGATAACGAATGATTAAACGATGATTTCAGTGGCCATGAATTGCAAGGTTTTGTACTATTGCATTGAAAACCCTGCAATTTGATCCTGCCATGAAACATCGTAATCGCCCGCCTGAACAAGATGATCTTCTGCGCCCGCGCCTCGTTGACTTGATCGATATGCGCCACGAACTGGTGAAGCTGGCCGCGTTGATCGATTGGGAGTTCTTCGAGCGGGAATGGGCCGGTTTCTTTCCGTCAGGAACCGGGCGCCCGGCGACACAGCCGCGGCTTGTAGCGGGTTTGATGTATCTTCAACATCTGCATCGTCTGTCTGATGAGATGGAGTGGTTGCCGCCCTCCCAAAACGGCATCGCAATGTGCCAAGGTCGTGGTGCTCAACGCCACACAAACAGGAGGACGGCGAGATGAAGGATATGATGATTGGAGTGGATCTGGCAAAGAATGTTTTTCAGGTCCATGGTGCCCTGCGGACAGGTGAGGTGCAGTTTCGCAAGAAGCTCACGCGAAAGCAGTTCCCTGTGTTCATGGCCCAACAGGAGCCTTGCCTGGTCATCTTTGAGGCCTGCGGTAGCGCGCACTTCTGGGCGCGCGGCATGGAAGCACTTGGACACGAGGTGAAACTGATCGCGCCACAGTACGCGCGCCCTTTCGTCAAACGTCAGAAAAATGATGCAGCCGATGCCGAGGCGATCGTCATCGCAGCTCGTCAACCGGAGATGCGCTTCGTAGTACTCAAGACGGTTGAGCAACAGTCCCGCGCGGCGGTATTCCGCGGCCGGGAGCGGCTGGTTTATCAACGCACCGCAGATGTGAACGCCTTACGGGCGCT
The DNA here is from genome assembly GCA_003149565.1 of Marivita sp. XM-24bin2. Classification (GTDB taxonomy): domain Bacteria; phylum Pseudomonadota; class Alphaproteobacteria; order Rhodobacterales; family Rhodobacteraceae; genus Marivita. Next base: position 33,342 of record QCWH01000073.1, read on the forward strand.
GTTGTATGAACACGGCCACGTGTTTCCCGCGGGAATACGTTATCTTGATCGCATGAAAGCGCTTGTGGAGGACGCAGCTTCAGAACTGCCCAGGCTGATCCGGGAAGAGTGCCAAGACCTGGTGACGCAGATTTCAGAGAAGACGACGCGTATCATCGAACGGACCGCCAAGCTCAAGACGCTGGCCACTCAGTCAGACACGGCGCGCCGGCTCCAGACTATGCCGGGTGTGGGACCGCTGACGGCCGTTGCGGTGGAAGCGTTCGGACCCGACATGGCGCAGTTCAAGAAAGGGCGCGACTTTGCGGCATGGTTGGGTCTTGTGCCCAGGCAGCATTCTTCTGGAGGAAAGGAACGGTTGGGGCGGATGACAAAGGCCGGTCAGGCCGATATTCGACGCCTCTTGATCATTGGCGCAATGTCGCGACTGAACTGGCTGGGGCAACGCAGCATTGTGGAAGGGAGCTGGCTGTCACGCATGTTGGCTCGCAGGCCCAAGATGCTGGTTGCGATCGCGCTGGCCAACAAGATGGCCCGGCAGCTCTGGGCGATGCTGACGAAGAACGAAGATTACAAGGATCCGGCGCTGGCAGACGCGACATGATGCTCATGTCGAACCGCTAGCAACGGTGCCAAGGGGGTGTGAGAAGACGACGACCTGAATGGGCAAAACGATCGAACAGATCCGGATTGAGAAAACCAGCAACGGCCTGCGAGCTGAAAGCTCGACGATGAGATTTGGACCCAATCCGCTGATTACCATCCCGGCCCGCGGCTTCTGGAAGTGCCGCATATCGAGGCCTCACAGAAGACCGCGCTCGATCACACGTCAACAAGGTCAGAAACTTCTTGCGCTACGGGCGGCAACCACAGAAGGCCGTTGTCGAGCGTTGGGTCGAGAACCCCTATTACCAGCACTT
>QCWH01000074.1:0-19111 GCA_003149565.1 Marivita sp. XM-24bin2
ATTTTCATGTTGATGAAGGGCTAAGTCCGGGGCTCGACGGGATTGAGGTGATAGCCGACATCGCGCTGAGCGTCGGATTCGGTGGGCCTATCCTTTGCGGTCACGCCTGTTCTCTTGCAAACCTGCCAGATGGTGATGTGCGCCGTATAGCGGACAAACTGGCAGAAGCTGGCATAACAATTGCCGTGCTGCCCCAGACAAACCTGTATCTACAAGGCCGCACATCTGGCACGCCAGATCGTCGGGGGATCACCCGATTGCATGAATTACGCGCGGCGGGTGTCAATGTAACCGTCGGTGTGGATAACGTCTGCGATGCATTCTGTCCTGTTGGAAGACACGATCCATTATATACGTTGAACTTGAGCGTTTTGGCTGCCCACCTGGATCCGCCGATTGGCGGACACCTACCGTTGATTACGACCAATGCTCAAGCCGCGCTTGGTCTCGCACCGGTAACTGTCGACGGAACCCACATTGACGATTTGCTGATATTTGATGCGGACAGCACTGCAGGTTTGTTGAATGCTCCAGTTCCGCAATCTTTCTCCGACGTCCTGAGAAACGATGGAGGCCAATTACAGTGATCTGAGAGAGTTACATTTGCACTCTTCAGTTGACCACAGCGCCTTCAAGATTGCTTTTCCGCCTTTTCTTGGAAAAACTCTGTGTTTTGGAGTGCCGGCACCTGGCAAGCGGCTCCTGTTCCAATTCGGCCTCGATCATCGAAGGCCTTGCTTAAAGCGGTCACGAAAGTTGACCAGACGTTCACTCCCGGCATTTGGTGGTTCGGATCCTGATGTCCAGATTTTGCCGATTTGCCCTTAGGGGGTGAGCGCGTTTAACGTTTTAAGCCTGCGGGCAAAGTTGTAGGCCGCCATAAAGTCCGCGAGGTGCGAGATGGTAGTAGATCTTAGACCAATTTGCAGCCTGATTGATGTGGATCAGCGGTTCATTAAAGCTGCTGTTCTCATTGGTTGATTTTTGCAGCCATATGCCTCTTCGGGGGGCAACACGACGTACGTTGAGTTGCGGCGTTCGGAATTATGGAAACTCAGCCACTTGCCGCTCGCGAACTGGCGGCCCTGATCGCTGTTGAATATGTCCGGCTTGCAATGTTTAGCGAGCCTTCAAGCGCAACCTTGGCCTTAAACTCTGGCGAATGGCTCTCGCTTGTCTTCATTTTGGATCGTCACTTTAATCATGGGATCCACCTTGAGCACCGTTTCGAATATCCGCGACCACCTCTCTCTGAGGGATCGCAGCCCTGGCCGCCACCAGATCGGCCCGATTGCATAGGCCTGCCGGGGCTTTCAAAGACCCAGTTCGCCGAGAGCACATGCGCCTCCCGCGATGGCGCAAGTTGCCTTGCCGGTGAACTGGCCGAGCTTGAGATTCGGAACGCCTACCGAGGTGGCCCCGCGAGCTATTTTGCGCCCTTCGGACAGAGGCTTCTACAAAGGCGCGCCAAGTCCCAAAGGATCTACGCCCGCCAGTGACCGCTCGGTCAAAACCGGCATGTTATCGGACGTGTGCGAGACCAACGGGTCAGACATGGCCAATCCCGCGGATCACGCCACGCAATTCCGCAAGCCCGCGCAACCGTCCGATCAGCGGATAGCCGGGTACGAAATTGCAGTCATGGTCGCTCAACATGTGATGCCCGTGGTCAGGCCGGAACGGGATCACATGGTCCTCGCGCCCCTCGTCCCTGCGCCGCGCCTCTTCCCGCAAGAGCACGCGCAGCAGCATCACCATATCGGTATCGCCATCCAGGTGCGCAGCCTCCTCGAAGGACCCATCCGCCTCTTTGCGCACATTGCGCAGATGCGCAAAATGAATGCGGTCTGCCACACGCGCGGCGATGGCGGGCACATTATTTCTCGGATGTGCACCAAGCGAGCCAGAACAGAGCGTTACCCCGTTGGCAGGACTGTCCTGCGTCGCCAGCACCCAGTCCAGATCGTCACCGGTGGACACGATGCGTGGCAAGCCAAGAATGCTACGCGGCGGGTCGTCGGGATGCACGCACAGCCGGAGGCCCAATTCTTCCGCCGTAGGAACCACTTCAGCCAGGAATCGCGCGTAGTTCGCGCGTAAAGCCTCCCGGTCGATCCCGTCATAGGCGGCCAGTGCTGTGCGCAATCCCGGAATGTCGTAGCGGTCGAACGCCCCCGGCATTCCGGCCATGATCGACTTGAGCAACTTGTCCCGCTCCGCCTCGCTGGCCTGCTGATACCACGCGGCGGCCCGCACACGTACTTCGTCGCTGTAATCGTCCTCGGCGGCCTGACGCCCTAGCATGTGTATCTCGAATGCCGCCATATGGGTCGCCTCGAACCGCAGGCATGTGGCACCTCCGGCAACCGGGGCCGCCAGATCGGTGCGAGTCCAGTCCAAAAGCGGCATGAAGTTGTAGCAAATCGTGCGCACGCCCTCTTCCGCTAGATGGACCATCGACTGGCGGTAATTCGCGAAAAGCGCGGACAAGTCGCCCTCGCCTTTCTTGATCCGCTCATGCACCGGCAGGCTTTCGACAACGGACCACACGAACCCCGCCTCGTCGATGGCGCGCTTGCGGGCGGCGATTGCCTCGGACGGCCAGACCTCACCATAGGGGATGGCATGCAGGGCGCTGACAATCCCTGCAGCCCCCGTCTGCGCCACTTCGGCCAGCGTGATCGGATCGAATTCACCGTACCAGCGCCAGGTTTCGATCATCGCGCGCCCTCCTCAATTGCGGCACGGGTGCCTTTGGCCCAAATCAGCGCCGCCGCTTCGGTCACGGGCTGCGCCAACTGTTCCGCCAGCTCCGCAGGGAACACGTCGCGCATAGCAAGCAAGGCCGCAACCTTGCCCTCTGGCGCGTCTGCACTCTCCGAAGCCGCACGCAATTGCACCATCAAAGGATCACGCACATCAATCGCCTGCCCTTTTTCATCCACGCCACCGACATAGCGCATCCACGCCGCCACGGCGAGGCACAGCGCTGGACAGTCCCGCCCGGCAGACAGGTTTGCCGTCAGACTTCCCAAGATGCGCTGCGGCAGTTTCTGGCTTCCATCCATCGCGATCTGCCATGTCCGGTGGCGGATGCCGGGATTGGCATAGCGGTGGAACAGCGCATCGGCATACTCCGTCAGGCTGACGCCTTCCGGGGCTTGCACCGCCGGCATGATCTCGGACCAGAGCCGCCGCACATAGGCGGCAAAGACCGGGTCGGCCACCGTGTCGGCAATGGTCTCGTGCCCGGCCAGATAGCCGGTATAGGCCAGCGCGGAATGGGTGCCATTCAGCATCCGCAGCTTCATATGCTCATGTGCCGTGACATCCCGCACCATTTCGACACCCGCAGCGGCGAAATCCGGACGCGCGCCACCGACGAAATCGTCTTCGATCACCCATTGCGCGAAGGGTTCGTGCATCACCGGCGCCGGGTCCGAACGCCCGGTCAATTCAGCCACCCGCGCGATGTCGGCCTCGGTGGTGGCGGGTGTAATCCGGTCCACCATGGTGCAGGGGAACTTGCACTCGGACTCGATCCAGTCGGCAAGTGCCGGGTCCAGCCGCCGCGCAAAGTCCAGCACAAGACGACGCAAAAGCCGTCCGTTCTCGGGAAGGTTGTCACAGGTCAGAACGGTAAAGGGTGCCGCGCCCGCCGCCCGACGACGCTGCAACGCGCGGACCAAAAAGCCAATCGCAGACACCGGCACATCATGGATCAGATCATGCTGAATATCCGGGTGATCCACGTTCAGCGCACCGGTCGCGGGGTTGTGGCAATAGCCCTTTTCGGTGACCGTCAGCGTCACGATCCGGACCTCCCGTTTCGCCATCGCCGACAGCACCGCTTCGGGGTCTTCGGGCGCGACCAAGACGTCATTCAGAACGGTGATCCAGCGTGTCTGCTCGCCCTCGGGTGCCAGTGTGACCGAGGTGTATCCCCAATCGTGTCCGCGCAGCGCATCGCGTGTATCCGGGCTGCGCAGGGATACCCCCACGATGCCCCAATCCCCCCCTGAAGCAGCCATGGCGTCTTCGATGAACACACATCCAAACGCACGAAAGAAGGCACCAAGGCCCAGATGCACGATGCCAGTCTGTGGTCGATCTGTCAGGTCAGCGCGCAAGCCAGCCTCCATCCACGTTCAGAACCGCGCCATGCACGTAACGCGCTGCAGGCGAACACAGGTAGACGGCTGCTCCGGCGATGTCCTCGGCCTGCCCCCAGCGACCCGCCGGGATGCGGTCAAGGATCGCCTGATTGCGGTCGGGATCGTTGCGCAGTGCTTCGGTGTTGTTGGTCTCGATATAACCGGGGGCGACAGCATTGACGTTGATTCCCTTGGCCGCCCATTCGTTCGCCAAGAGCTTGGTCAGCCCCGCGACACCATGTTTCGACGCGGTATAGGAGGGCACACGGATGCCACCCTGAAACGACAGCAAGGACGCGATGTTCACAACCGCCCCGGTGCCGCCCCGCGGCAGCAACGCTTTGGCAAAGGCCTGCGTGGTGAAAAACAACGCCTTGAGGTTGACGTCCATCACGTCGTCCCAATCGGCCTCGGAAAACTCCAACGCATCGGCGCGACGGATGATCCCTGCGTTGTTAATGAGCAGATCGATGGGCTGGTCGTCGAACAACCCTTGCCCGGCCATCGGATCAGAAAAATCGACAAGCACCGACGACGCAGTCCCACCGTCTGCCGTGATCGCAGCAACGGTTTCGTCACACGCCCGGCGGCCGGCACAGATCACCTCAGCCCCGGCCTCGGCCAGCCCCACGGCAATCGCCTGCCCGATGCCCGTATTGGCCCCGGTCACAAGCGCGCGGCGTCCTTCCAGAGAAAAGGCCTTCACCGCAAATCCCCCATCGCCACCATATCCATATCGGTGAAATCGACATTATCGCCCGCCATCGCCCAGCAGAAGGTATAAGATGCCGTTCCGGCCCCGGCATGGATCGACCAAGGAGGCGAGATCACCGCCTCTTCATTGCCCATTACGATGTGCCGAGTCTCGGACGGTTCACCCATCAGATGAAACACGCGCTGATTGTCGGGCAGCTGGAAATAGAGATACGCCTCCATCCGGCGATCATGTAGATGAGCAGGCATCGTGTTCCAGACCGATCCTTCGGCGAATTGCGTGTAGCCCATCAAAAGCTGGCAGCTCTTGCACACCTCGGGATGCAGGAACTGGATGATCACCCGCTCATTTGCGTCTTGCCGTGCACCCAACTCCACACGCCGAGCATCGGCCAGCGCGATCAGCCGCGTTGGATAGCTGTGATGCGCCGGGGCGGACAACACGTAGAACCGACCGTTCCCGCTGAATGTCACCGGCCCGGACCCCATCCCGATATAAAGCACTTCGCCAACGCCGATCTCGTAATCTGTGCCACCAACGGTCACGGAGCCAGCCTCGCCGATGTTCAGCACCCCCAATTCACGACGGTCAAGGATCGACGGCGTACCCGCTTCCTTCACGTGATCCAGCGTGAGACTGCCCCCGGCGGGCACCGCAGAGCCAAGGATCAGCCGGTCATAGTGGGAATAGACAAGGTTGATCTCGCCCTCTGCGAACAGGCCACCGACATGGAACTGCGCCCGCAGCTGATCGGTGTCCAGCGTCTTTGCCGTGGCTGGATCAATCGCGTAACGGGTTTGAGTCTTGAGCATGGTGTCAGGCCTTTCGGGTCAAAGAAAATCGTCACGGCGCGGGGTGAAGCTGTCGATCAGGGTGCCAGCCTCGCGGCATGTGCGGCCATGACGGACGCCGGAAGGGATCACGACACTGTCGCCTGGGCCGAGGTCATGTTCGGTGTCGCCGACGACAAAGATGAACCGCCCGGCCTCGACATAGGTGGATTGCACATGGGGATGGTCGTGCAGCTTGCCCTCGGCCCCGTCTTGGAACCGAAACACCACCACCATCAGGTCGGGGTTTTCTGCAAGTACTTGCCGGGTCACGCCCGGATCGGTCGGAACAACGGGATAGGTCATTTCAGCCTCATCTGAAGAGCGACGGCAGCCAGAGCGACAGCGCCGGAATGTAGGTGACAAGCATCAGCGTCGCGAAGGCTGCGCCATAGAACGGCCAGATCGTGCGCACCGCGTCCCAAACGGGAATGCGACCCACGGCACAGCCGACAAAGAGCACCGCGCCCACGGGTGGCGTGCAGAGCCCGATGCCAAGGTTCAGGATCAGGATCACCCCGAAATGTACCGGATCGACGCCAAAGGCGGTCGCCACCGGCAGGAAGATCGGCGTGGTGATGACGATGAGCGGCGACATGTCCATGAAGGTGCCAAGGATCAGCAGCACGAGGTTCAAAAGCAGCAGAATGATGATCGGGTTGTCCGAAACCCCCTGCAACAGCGCCACCATCGACGCGGGCACCCGCGTGTAGGCCAGAAGCCAGCCAAACGCCGCAGCACAGCCGATGACCATCAGCACCATCGCGGTGGTGCGCACGGCCGCAAATGTCGCTTCGATGAAGTCGTGCCAGCTCAGGCTGCGATAGACGAAAAACGTCACCAGCAGCGCATAGACGACCGCGATGTTCGAGGACTCGGACGCGGTGAAGATGCCCGAGCGCACTCCGCCAAAGATGATCGCGACGAGGATCAGACCGGGGGCGGCGGACACGAACAACGTGCCCAGCCTCCGCAGGCCCTGGAATGGCTGTGTGGGATACCCCTTGCGCACTGCCATCCACCATGCGGCCAGCATCAGCAGACCAGCCAGAAGGAATCCCGGAATGATCCCGGCCGTAAAGAGATCAGCGATTGAGATTTTTCCCCCGGCGGCAATGGAATAGATGATCATATTGTGTGACGGCGGCAGCAGCAGCGCGATGATCGAACTCACCACGGTGATGTTGACCGCGTAATCCGTGTCATAGCCGCGCTCTTTCATCTGCGGGACCATCAGGCCACCAACCGCACTGGCATCGGCAGCCGCCGACCCGGACACCCCGCCGAACATGACCGAGGACAGCACGTTCACCTGCCCCAACCCGCCGCGCAGATGGCCGACAAACCCTCCGGCCAGCGCCACCAGACGACGGGCGATGTCGCCCCGCACCATCAGATCGCCCGCGTAGATGAAAAACGGAATCGCCATCAGCGCGAACACCGACACGCCGGAATTCAGGCGTTGGAACACGACGACGGGCGGGAGGCCCAAATAGGCTATGGTCGCAAAGCTGGACACACCCAAGCAGAAGGCAACAGGTGTGCCGATGAGTAGCAGGAACGTGAAAGTTCCAAAGAGGACATAGAGTTCCATCAGTCGATCTCCGCCTCTTCGCCAAAGCGCGCGGTCGGCAGACCAGCGGCGCGGCGGGCGATCCGCTCGGTTGAGAAAAGGACGATCAGAACACCGCCCGCGACAATGGGCGCGAAATCAAATGCTCCGGAGATACCGAGGCTTGGAAGCTTGTTGCCAGCTGTCTTTTCCGCCAGTTGCCAGCCGTACCAGATCATCCCGACTCCAAAGGACGCGACGGCCAGATCAGAGATCGAGTGCAGCACCATCTTGATCCGGTGCGGCACCACATACAGCAGAACATCGAAAGACAGGTGATACCCTTCGCGGATACCCACGGCAGCGCCCAGAAAGATGAACCAGCCCATGATCATGACCGACGCCGGTTCGGTCCAGATGATGCTGTCGTTCAGCACATAGCGCCAGAACACCTGCGCCGCGATCAGCACGGTCATCAGGACAAGCCCGATCCCGGCAACCCACAAGGCAATACGCGCCAATCGGCCGGTCAAAAGCGCAAACGTTTTCATCATGTCAGGACTGCCCACACGCGCAAATGTACCGCCCCGACGCCGCATGTGCCGGGACGGACAATTGATTACTCGGTGGCCTGAATATCAGCGACCATCTGCTGAAGCTTGGGCGAGGTCACGTATTTCTGGTAGACCGGCTCCATCGCATCCATGAACGGTGTCTTGTCGATATCTGTAATGATCTCGACACCGGCGTCACGCACGCGCTGTTCCGACACCTTTTCGCGTTCCTGCCACAGCTCGCGCATCAGCGGAACGGAGTCGCGGGCCGCCTGACGGACGATCTCCTGCTCTTCGGCGGATAGTTTATCAAAGCTGGTTTTCGACATCACCAGAACTTCCGGCACGATCAGATGCTGGTTCAGCGTGTAATATTTGGCAACCTCAAAATGACCCGAGCTGTCATAAGACGGCCAGTTGTTCTCGGCCCCGTCAATCACGCCGGTCTGGATCGAAGAGTAGACCTCGCCATAGGGCATCGGGGTCGCGTTGGCGCCAAGTGCAGAGACCATGTCGACGAAGATATCGGACTGCATCACACGGAACTTGAGACCGGCCAGGTCGTCGATCGACCGGATCGGCTTTTGCGAGTTGTAGAAGCTGCGCGAACCACCGTCATAGAACGCGAGACCAACAAGGTCGTGATCGCTGAACGCGTCGAGGATCTGCTGACCCACTGGGCCGTCCATCACCCGATGCATGTGATCGGTCGAGCGGAAGATAAAAGGGAGGGAAGGCACCTGGGTTTCTTCGATGATGTTGTTGAACGGCCCAAGCGACACGCGGTTCATGTCGATTACACCGAACTGCGTCTGCTCGATGGTGTCTTTCTCCTGCCCCAGCTGGGCCGAATGGAACACTTCGATGCAGAGTTTGCCGCCGGTGCGCTCTTCGAGCATCTCGCCCATCTTCTGCACCGCGACAACGGTCGGGTAGCCTTCGGGGTGGGTATCGGATGATCGAAGTGTGACTTCGCAAGCCGCACCAACCGAGACAAAGGCGACGCTTGCAAGCAAAGCCGCCCCAAGTGTTTTCACGTAATCCATGGTTTCCTCCCAGAAAATGGCTCTCAGAGCCGGTAAGCCTGCTTTGCAAGCCGGTACGCGAGGTCATGTGCGACCTCGAATGCTTCGTCCTCTGCCAGTCGCCCGGTGGCGACAAGGTTGGCAAGGAACGCGCAATCGACCCGCCGCGCCACATCGTGACGTGCGGGGATGGAACAGAAGGCTCGGGTGTCGTCGTTGAAGCCGACCGTGTTGTAGAACCCTGCGGTTTCGGTCGCCATTTCACGGAAACGCATCATCCCTTCAAAGCTGTCGTGGAACCACCACGGAGGCCCCAGTTTGAGCGCCGGGTAAACACCAGCCAATGGCGCCAATTCGCGCGCATAAGATGTTTCGTCCAGCGTGAAGACGATGATCGTCAGGTCAGAACGTTCGCCTACTGCGTTCAACAACGGGCGCAGGGCGTGCACATAATCAGTGCGCGTGGGAATGTCATATCCCTTGTCACGGCCAAACCGGGCCATGATCGGATTGGAATGGTTGCGGGCAGAGCCCGGGTGGATTTGAAGCACCAGACCGTCGTCAAGGCTCATCCGCGCCATCTCGGTCAGCATGTGGCCCCGGAAGGCATCCGCCTCATCTTCCGTACAGACACCACGTAGCGCCTTGTCAAACAGCGCCGCCGCCACGTCCTGTGGTAGGTCTTCTGTACGGGCCGTGGAGTGGCCGTGATCCGAGGATGTCGCGCCGAATTCCTTGAAATAGGCGCGGCGGCCGCGATGGGCGGCCAGGTAGCCCTGCCATGTCGTGGCATCCTCACCCGCCATCTCGCCCATCTTTTCCACATTCGCGGCAAAGCCCTGAAATTCCGGATCGACCACGGCATCGGGGCGATAAGCCGTCACGACCTTTCCACTCCAACCGCTGTCGCGGATCATCCGGTGCCATTTCAGTTCGTCAATGGCGCTTTCGGTGGTCGAGATCGCTTCGATATTAAACCGCTCAAACAGTGCGCGGGGGCGGAACGCATCCTGTTTCAGGCAGTCGTCGATCCGGTCATAAACCGCGTCGGCAGTTTCGGAGGACAGGCGCTGATCGACCCCGAACACCTCTTGCAGCGCGTGGTCGATCCATAAACGCGACGGCGTCCCCCGAAATAGGTGATAGTGAGAGGCAAACAGCCGCCAGATTTCCCGTGGGTCCTCTTCGGTTTCGCCACCGTCGACGCGCGGCACGCCCAAAGCCTCAAGCGGGATGCCCTGAGAGTGCAGCATCCGGAAAACGTAATGATCCGGTGTCACGAATAACCGCGCAGGATCGGGAAAGGCCGCGTTCTCGGCGTACCATTGCGGGTCGGTGTGGCCATGCGGGCTGATGATCGGCAGATCTCGGACCGTATCGTACAGCGCCTGGGACAGACGGCGCAAAATCGGGTCAGGCGAAAACAGCCGATTTTCATCCAGTAGCGCCATGATTCCTCCCGTTCTTCTCCAACGGCGCATGGCTTCTTCACGCTCGCTGTTAACTAATATCCTAGTTTGGCAATTTTTGCACGTCAACTAATATCCTAGTTGCCAAGTCTAAGGGTGCCTGTGCTATGTAGAAGTAAGGGTGATACGCATTAGGAGGGCGAGACACGTGGCGACATCGGGCCAGAAAAAATCTACCTCCCTGCCCCTGCCCCAACTGCGCCAGCAGGTTCAGCCAACGATTGCGGATCAGGTGTTCAAGGTATTGCACGACCGCATCCTGTCACTGGAATTGCCCCCGGAAACCAAGATCTCCGAGGCCGAAGTGTCGGCTAAGATGGGTGTGTCCCGCCAACCTGTGCGCGAGGCGTTTCGCCGACTTGCAAATCTTGGCTTCCTGCAGATCCGCCCACAAAGCGGCACCACTGTCAGCCTGATCTCAGAGGAAGCCGTTCTGCGCGCACGGTTTATCCGTCTGGCGCTTGAGATGCACACCTGCCGCACCGCCTGTGATGTGATTTCCGACGATGGGCTTCGGGAGCTGTCCGACCTGATCGACAAGCAGAAAGAGGCCATCGCCGACAATAACCGATCATTGTTCCACGCGCTCGATGACGCGTTCCATCGCGAAATCTGCGTTCAATCCGGGGTCGGCTATGTCTGGGACGTGATCAGCGAAAACAAAGGGCATATGGACCGGGTGCGGATGCTGACGCTCGACACCTCGTCCCAGAATTTTGCGCTGAACGAGCACATCGCTATTCTGAAGGCCTTGAACGCCCGCCAACAGGACGAGGCAGCCGCGGCGATTGACAAACACCTGTCGCGCGTTTTGGTGCAGATTGAAAAGATCAAGGCCGAAAGTCACAATTGGTTCACGGATATCACCCCATGACCCGGATGGTCTGCATCGGGGAATGTATCGTCGGAATGGCTCCGCTGGAGAGTCCGGATACCTATCGAATGGGATTTGCCGGCGACACGCTGAACACCGCCTGGTATCTGGCGCTCCTTTTGGGTGACCGTGCTGAGATGGTGTGTTTCACCGCAGGCGGCACTGACAGCGTATCGGACCAGATATTCGATTTCCTCGGCGCAGCAGCACAGCTTGCCGCGCGGGTCGGCACACATCGCGGTGCATTGGCACCTGTCTGACGTAAGCGCATACCGGGGCTTTGCCAGGTTGTTAGTGTGAGTCTGAGATTTCCGGTGGAGGCGAAGCTCAAGCGGTCAATTCGGTTCAATGGCCGGCCCACAGCGAAAACGCGTCGTTTCTTAAGGGGCGGAATGAGGCCGCGACCAGGCGGTGGCATTTTGGGCGGAACAAACTGGCTGCTTGATAATGCACGGATAAAAGCCGCTGTGTTTGGACTCGGGATTGAACCTGGTCGACCTTGGACGCGTGAGGCCTCGAGCAGCTTTGTCAAAAAAGCGTTCCGCCTGCCAGTCCGCCAAGCATAAAGCAGATGGCAGCCGTTGCGACCGGCGTATTACGCAAACGCTCTGACAGGGCAGGCTTGTCAACATTTATGGGATAGCCGTGCTTCCGTTTCGCGCACTGAGCCAAGACGCCGAACCGGAATAATTTCTCTCACAACAGGTCCAGTTGATCCCGAAAAGGCGGAATTGACGAGAGCCTCTCTACGGTAAATTACCCTGATGGAATTGGGTGCAAGAGATCTCCTGTTCTATTGCCGCTGACTCGACGAAATCAACGTACCACACCCCAAAAAGCCGCCCAGCTGGACGGGCAGAGTTGCCCTGAGCGACGCAGGCGCAGATCCGTTCCCGAAGGTCCAAAAAGTAAGGTTTTCGCATGACCCACCTCCAAACAGAAGTGCATCAGACAAAGGTGGGCCTTTGAATCCCATTTCGATTCAAATCAAACGCAAACCGCTTTAATAGCAATCGCGCTTTAGGGTAGTTCGCTCCAGACCGCGATCACCAGTCAGGAGCATCATGCAGGGATAGGATTGGCTTTCGGTTCTGAATGATTTCTTCGAGGCGTTTAGTGTCCTCGTCATAGAGCTTCGCGCGTTCCTCCAGCCTACGGCGGCTCTCGGATCCGGACGTCTTCTTGGCCATTTCCCGAATTAACGCCGCGCGCCCACGATGAGCGCGCAAAGTACTGAAAAGACTCTCGTCCAAAGCGCGTTCCTGCATCTCATTCAAGCTGTTGATCGTGTAAGCGTGCCCCGTGTGACAGCGAAATCGCGTCAACGGTCCATCCTCGATCTGCCATAGAACGCCGTTGCAATGTGGGCAGTTGTAGGGAGAAAGCTGACACAGCCGATTTTCGTTCTCCATCGATGCCCCTTCCAATCCGGAGATCTTCAATTCCACGCCAATGTCCCAAGGTACCGGCGCGGGTGAAACGACTGGCGTATCGGCGATCGAATTTATTTCGGCCGCGAGGTCTTCGATCGCAATCGCTTCAGCCTCGGGTACGGCGTCTAAGGCGGCACTTGGCATATCGGGGAAGTCTGCAGTCTCTGGCGACTGTACAAGGACGCGGCCCCCGGTTCGGTGCATAGCACGCGCCCCTGCCGATCCATCATCCATGAGACCGGACAGTATCACGCCAATGGCTCGGGTGCCACGATAGACGGCGGCCGAGCGGAATAGCGGGTCAATTGCAGGTCGGAAATTGTTCTCGTGCGCGCCGCGACGTAAGTGCACATGCTCATGGCCGATCATCATGTGCACATCGGGTGGCGCAAAGATGACCTGTCCCTGCACGATCTCCATACCGTCCTCCGCCGCAACGACAGACAGGGTTGAGTATTTTCTAAGAAGGTCAACGGCGCGCAAGCTCCCTCTACCTGGTACATGCTGACAGACCAAGACGCTGGCGGGGAGATCGGCGGAAAGTTTGGACAGCAGGATGCGCAGTGCAGAAAGGCTTCCGGCGGATCCTCCAATGACAACGGTGTCGGCGCGATGCGTCACCGCCCTATCCATCGGAGTCCGAGCGCTCAAGTTCGTCCCTCATAAGGCGTACGATCTCTCTGGGCTGGACCGGTTTCGGAAGGCAGGGCGCTTCGGGGAAGCGCGCGGGCACCTTGGCTTTGCCCGACGAGTAGCCGGTGACAAAGGCGAAGGGTACTTTCATGGTTTCGAGCTTCTGTGCGACCGGTTCGCTCGTGTTCGATCCGAGATTCACGTCGAGGATCGCCAAGTCCGGCACGCAATCCTCCAAGGCTGCCAAAGCCTCGGGCACGTCGTGATAGGGACCGACAACCTCACAGCCCTCATCTTCGACAATGCCGGCAAGGTCGAAGGCTACGAGGACTTCGTCCTCAAGAATCATGACGGCTCTTCTTCGACTCATCCCGGCGATCCGTGTATTCCTTTCTGCTCAATTAAATAGCGCATTCCGCCATTGTGGTAGTCAACGCGCACGTCCGCGTTCAGTTCCGCGCCGATGATCCGTTTCAGCAGAAAGCTTCCGAACCCTTCGCCTTGCGGCGGCGCGACCTCCGGACCGTCGATCTCCAGCCATTCCAGACGGCTCAACTCTCCGTCCCGTGCTTCCGCCTTGACCTCGACACGGCCGTTCCTGTCTGTCAGGGACCCGTATTTTGCGGCATTCGTCGCCAGCTCGTGGAAGGCCAGTCCGAGGGTCAGGGCCACCTTCGGCTCCAGCGTCAGATCCGGACCATCGTAGCTGAATCGGTTGTTCTCGAGATTTATGAATGGTGCAAGTTCATCCTCAATCAGATCCCGCAGCTTCCGCCCGCGCCAGTTGTCCGCAGTCAGCGCCTCGTGGGTGCGCGAAACCGCGGCTAGGCGACCCGTCAAAGCTTCTTCCAGATCTTGCTTCGTTCGCGCTGTTCTGGCGGCGAAGCGGACAATCGCCTGCACGATGGCCAGCACGTTTTTCACCCGGTGCTGAAGCTCTCTCAGGAGGATTTCCTGCTGCTCCAGCGCGTGCCGCTGGGCCGTGATGTCAAAGGCAAAGCTCATCACGCCGCCGATCTTGCCAGATGGTTCATACCAGGGCACGAGTTCCAGCCGCACATGGTCGAAACCGGGCGCGTCGTCTGGCACCTGCATCTCCAAGTCTTCCCAGGACTGCGGTTCGCCCGTCTCGAACACCTCGTCGAAAAGCGCCTTGATCGCAGCGCCCGACTCTGCGGCCTCGGCAAAGGAAAGCCCTGCATTGTCCTCACCCTCCAGAAGCTCGTCGGCCTTGGCGTTAAGGTAGAGGTTATGATGGTTGGTTCCCTCGTGGATCCCGATGAGGGCGGGCACATTGTCGAACAGACGCCGCAGTCGGCCCTCGCTCTCGGCCAACGCGCGTTCCAGTTCTCGCTCCTGCGTCACCTCCCGGACGCTGGAACCAACCGCAATCGTCTTTCCATCAGCCTTGACCGGGAAATAGTCGACAACCCATTCGCGTTCCCGGCTGGGATCAGCCGATGTCACGCCGCGCACAGTATCGCCGAAGACGGGCTCACCGGTCTCCAGAACCTTTCTCTGCGAGGGTTCGCACTGATCGAATATTTCCGGAACGATGTCCCGCTCCAGCTTGCCGATGTGATCATCGACCGGCAAACCATTGATATCCGCCAACGCCTTGTTGATCCTGAGAAATCTTAGATCGTGATCAAGAAGGTTCAGCCCCACCGGCACGGTGTTGTAGAGCGTTTCAAGCTCAGATAGCTGCTCCGCCAGCTTGCGCTTGAGCTGCAGTTCATCGGTCACCTCACGCACACAGGTGCCTACGGCGATCACCTCGTCTTTCGCGACGATGGGAAAATAATCGCACACAAAATCGCGCAAGACACCCGGCTGCGCCGGAGTCTTGGCCTGAACCTCAAGCTCGTAGACACCTTCGCCGCTCTCGAAGATCCCGAGAATGGTCTCCTTCACCTTTGGCGGCACACCGGGTAGGAGCTCGTCACCCCGTTCGCCGAGGTGTTCCTCGGCCGAAATACCGTCGATCTCGGCCATTTTCTGATTCATGCGGATGAAGCGCATCTCGCGGTCGTACACCGCAATGCCGACGGGCATCTTGTCGTAGAGCGTCTGCAGTTCTGAAAGCTGTTCGTCGAGCACGCGTGCGTTGTCGGCCAGCTGCTTCTCATTGCGGCGACGGGCGCTCACGTCCTGAAAAGTTATGACCACACCGTCGAGCCTGTTGTCGATCGTGCGGTAGGGGCGAATGCGCGCCTCAAAGGTCTCGTCGGTCTCGGCGATGCGGACCTCTCGCATCCGGGGCTCAAGCGTGCGGCGCACTTCAGCAATGTCATCTTTCAGTTCGGGATAGTCGAGGCGGGTCGAAAGCTGATGGATCGGACGCCCCATGTCACGCTCCCGCACTCCGAACAGCTCGCTCAGCGCTGGGGTGTAGAGCCGCACGCAATCGGCCTGATTTAAAAACAGGATTCCCACATCCGTGCTTTGCAGCAGGTTCTGCAGGTCACTGTTCGACCGCGTGAGCTGCCGGTTGTTCTCGGTCAGCTCGGCATTGATCGTTTCCAGCTCCTCGTTGATGGACTGAAGCTCCTCGCGACTGGTCTCCAGCTCTTCGTTGGAGCTCTGCATCTCCTCGTTCATGGTCAGCAACTCTTCGTTGCTGCTGCGCAGATCCTGTGCGGCCGCCTCGTATTCCCGCTCCACCGTGTGCAGCCGCCGGCGGGTGAGCGCCAATTCACGCTCCAGCTCAGCCACCCGGTTGCTCTGGGTGGCCTCGGACGAATGCTCAACCGTGCCGCGCTGACGCACCTCCTTGAGTACGATCATTATCTGATTATGGCCGTCGCAAAAGGGGGCTGCGAAGACATCGAAGAGACAGGGTTTGCCGCCAACCTGCGCGACGACGTCGCAAATGTTGGCTTCCGCTTTGCTCTCAATCACCTGGTCAACCGCCGATTGCACGGGCAGGCGCAGTTCGGGACTCAAAAAATCTTCGATGTTGGTGGCCGGGGCTCCCTCGCTCGGTTGAACAAACCGCGTCATGCTTTCAGACAAGTAGAGCACCTCACCTTCGCGGCTGACGATCGCGAAAGGCGAGGCGTAAAGCTTGAGAAACGCCTGCTCGGCCTCTTCGCCCAAACCCGCCGTCTTTGGCGCAACCCCGTAGTCGCGCGGCTCCGCCCGGCTCTGTCGTGCGATCTTAGGGAGCTTATCGTGTGCCTTCGGCGTCTTGAAATTCAGCGCGGAAAAAGCGCGCGTGACGTCGTCGTTGCGCCGGAAGATCCGGGCCGGTCGGTCCTCGGTCAGGAAGAAGCGTTCGCTACGCCCCAACGTCTCGGAGGGACCGAGCCAGAGATAGCCGCCCGCGTTCAGCGCATAATGGAACTTTGGGATGACAGATGCCTGCGCCTCAACGCTGAGATATATCATCACGTTGCGGCAGGAAATCAGGTCCAGTCGCGAGAACGGCGGATCGCCCAGAAGGTCGTGCGGTGCGAAGACGCACATCTCACGCAGCCGCGGCAAGACATGCCAATAATCATTTGCCTTGTGGAAATACCGTTTACGCCGTTCGTCGCTGACGTTCTTCAGCGCCGCCTCGGCATAACGACCGTGACGGGCATGGCGCAGTGCCTCGTGGTCCACATCTGTGCCGAAGACCTGGATGTGCCGGGTCTGCCCGATCTCCTGAAGGATCTCGTCAGCGAGGATGGCGATGGTGAACGCCTCCTCGCCCGTAGAACAGCCGGGCACCCAGATCCGCACCTGCCCGTTCTCGCGTTCGAGGATCGGGCGAAGCACCTTTTTCGTGAGCGCCTCGAAGCCGTCTGGATCGCGAAAGAACTCTGTCACGCCTATCAGGAAGTCCTGCGATAGCAGCGTGCGTTCCTCGCCGTTTTCGCGCAGCGTCTCGAGATAGTCGTCGACCACCGATTGGCGCAGGATCGTCATCCGGCGCATCACCCGCCGCACCAGCGTGCCTGGCTTGTAATCCGAGAAAGAAATGTTGGCGTCCTCGTCAATCGCATCAAGGATTTCGGACAGCCGCGTCTCAATGTCTTCGGCAAGCCGGTCGCGCTTGCCGTCCCAGTCAAGCATACGACGATGCTCAACAATTTCGATGATTTTGTCCGGCATCTCGGCTGGCCGCAGCACGAAATCTACCAGCCCCGTCGCAGCCGCGCTGTTGGGCATGCCAGGGAACCGCGCGCTATCGCTTTCCTGCACGAGAGCGATGCCGCCGTTCTCTTTGACCGACCGCACACCGATCGTGCCATCCGACCCTGTACCCGAGAGTACGACGGCGAAAGCGTCGCGCCCGGCCTCCTCGGCGAGCGAGGTAAAAAAACGGTCAATGGGCGTGCGCACGCCTTCCTCTCTCGCGTGATCGGTCAGCTTGAAGCGCCCCTTCTTGACCTCGGCGAACGGTCCGGCGGGGATCACGTAGACATGGTCGGCCTCAAGCCGGACTTCATCCTCGATCTTCGAGACCGCTAAATTGGCGTGCTCCGCCAGCAGTCGATCCATGATCGACGGGTGGTCCGGTGCCAGATGCTGGACCACGACATAGGCGATACCGGAGTCGTTCGGGATCGCGCGAACGAAATTCTGCAGGGCCTCGAGACCACCAGCGGAAGCGCCTATGCCGACGATAGCGTTGGGTTTGCTCATTAAAAAATCATAGCGCACGAAGTGCTGTTCGACAACGATGTCAGTATTTCCCTGCCTGACGCATACCGGCTGCGTTTCGGAACGGGTGAAAAATTCCCGCAGAACACTGCTTCGCGTGTCTGTCTTTTAGCTGGGCTCTATTTTGGGACCTTGAACCAACCGAATGGCCAGCACACAAAGTTTACGCTAGGTCAATTTATGTCCTCTGTGGTATCGTGCTTGTGCACTTCAGAAGCTTGGGGGCTTAAAATGCAAATCAAATCTAAACTGCGTTTGTTGTTTACCGTCGTCTTAGCAATGTGGCTAACAGGAGTTTCGTCAGCGTCTGCCTTCCCAAATATGCCTACGCTCGTGTTCCCGACCAACAGCGGATCTGAGGACAGTGTAGCAACCCGAAATTGCGGGGCAATTAACCAAGTTTGCCCTGAAGGACAATGATTCACGAGGGTCTCTCAATCGATCGCGCACTTGAGACTGCTCGTAAAATCTTTGACCGTACAAAAAACGGTCTCAACGCTCATCTCTGATGAAGCTGTCCTTCAGTTCCAGCCCGTCACAAAAGCGCAATCTGCGATGCTCCTGTCCAATACGCACCGGTCCCAAACTCGACGGATATGCACTTGAGTGAATACTGTTGCTGCTCTATCCGCTATGTTTAAGGTTCAGAGCAGTCTATGTTGTTCAGACTGTCTCAGCTCCGCCCCTATGGCCGCTTTTGACCTAATGGATGCGCTTTCCTAGATCACCTGACCGGCGACAGAACCAAAAGCTTTGGCGGTCGCATTGGTGATTTGCGCTTTCTTTTATTCGATAAGACCCCTTCCAAAACCTCCATATCAATGAGTGGCATTTTATGACCCCCAAAAGCGAGGATTGGATACAAATGGTGTGCCAGAGAGGCTTGAAATGACAGCAGCCGAACCTGAGAGATAGACCGCCTTTCGATTACTCATTTGCCAAATCATCCCTCAGCCATTCAGCAAACAAGATCACCCTTGGATCTGGTGTAGGGGCCTTGGGGAAAACGACATACATCGCGTCATTTCCCTCTAATCCGTGTGGATGAAGCTGGACTAGTCTTCCCGAATTCAAATCGTCCTGCAGCAATCGTTTATCACCCAGAGCAACGCCGTGGCCGGAAAACGCCAAATCAATAACCCTGGCTCGATTGCCATATTGCAGAAAGGTTGCCGGGACAGGCCCTGTGTATCCGACGCTCTCAAACCACCTTTCCCATTTT
>QCWH01000074.1:19766-20508 GCA_003149565.1 Marivita sp. XM-24bin2
GGGGTCTGATGCCGGAGGGGGCAGAATCCTACGCTAAGGCGTAGTTTTGGCTGAATTCCGCTGCAGCGTCCTGTAGACGGTCGGTCTTGAGATGGAGAAAAGCTCAGCGAGATCGCTGATGGAATATTCGCCGGAGGCGTGCATCCGGCTCAGTTCTTTTTGTTGTTTTTCCGAGAGTTTCGGCTGTTTTCCACGGAGTTTGCCCTTGGCACGGGCGATGGCCATACCTTCGCGGGTGCGCATGCGAATGAGGTCGGCCTCAAACTCGGCGAAGGTGGCGAGGATGTTGAAGAACATCTTTCCCATCGGGTCGGTCGGATCGTAGACCGATGTGCCGAGGGCAAGCTTGACGCCCTTCTTTTCCAACTGATCCGCGATGGCCCGTGCGTCTGGGACCGAGCGCGCGAGGCGATCGAGCTTCGGCACAACCAGAACGTCGCCGGCGCGCACGGCAGCGAGCGCCTGGTCGAGACCGGGTCGGTCGCGGTTTGCGCCGGTCAGGCCGTGATCGGTGTAGATGCGATCTTCGGTGACTCCAAGCTCTGCAAGGGCAGCACGCTGCGCCGTCAGATCCTGACGGTCGGTGGAGCAGCGGGCATAGCCAATCTTGGTCGCGGTCATGCCGCGAGTGTACGGATAAGGGCCCTCATGTGCGAATCAAATCGTACCATCTATGCGAGACATGATTGGGTGCAGTTTCGCTGCCATCAACCGCCACCTCGCCCCGTGTCCGCTGGCCGAT
>QCWH01000074.1:21173-34743 GCA_003149565.1 Marivita sp. XM-24bin2
CCCCTTACGGACGGTCGTCCATCACGATTTCCTGAAGGATCGCCATGCCAAGACGCAGCATTCTGACCGACCGCCAACGGGCGGCATTGTTCGACCTGCCGACCGATGACGCCTCTATGCTGCGCCACTACACGCTGGCAGACGACGATTTGGAGATCATCCATGCCCGTCGCCGCCCCCACAATCGCTTCGGTTTTGCGTTGCAACTCTGCGCCCTGCGATATCCCGGGCGGTTGCTGGCGCCGGGCGAGGTCATCCCGCTGCCAGTCACACGCTTTCTGGCCGCGCAACTTGGGATAAGGCCTGACGATCTGGCCGGCTATGCCGCCCGGGAGGAGACCCGGCATGAGCACCTGGCCATCTTGCGCGACATCTACGATTACAAGATGTTCGCGGGCCGTGGGGCGCGCGATCTGAAAATTTGGCTTGAAGGTGCGGCCGAAACCGCCCGGTCGAACGAGGATCTGGCACGGCGCTTCGTCGAGCAATGCCGGGCGGCCCAGACCATCCTGCCGGGGATCACGGTCATCGAGCGGCTTTGTGCGGATGCGCTTGTCGCGGCTGAACGGCGGGTCGATGCCCGGATCGCCGGTCGGCTGAACGATGACATGGGAACGCAGCTCGATGCTCTGTTGACCGATGGTGCGGGCGGCGCGGTCACGCGGTTCGTCTGGCTGCGTCAGTTCGAGATCGGGCGGAACTCGGCTGATATGAACCGCCTTCTGGACCGCCTGGAATACCTGCAGACCTTGGAGCTGGACCGGAGCATTCTGGCTGACGTGCCTCCTCACCGGATTGCGCGCCTGCGCCGGCAGGGCGAGCGATACTTCGCTGGCGATCTGAGGGATATCTCGGGTGACCGCCGCCTCGCCATTCTTGCGGTCTGCGCGCTGGAATGGCGCAGCTCCATTGCCGACGCCGTTGTCGAGACCCATGACCGGATCGTCGGCAAGACGTGGCGCGAGGCGAAATCGCGATGTGACGCCCGGATGAACGATGCCAAATCGGCGCTAAAGGACACCCTGCAATCCTTCAAGACATTGGGCGCGGCGCTTCTGGAAGCGCATGAGGATCAAGCCCCCCTTGAAGAGGCCATCGGTACTGCGGGCGGCTGGTCATCCCTCAAAGGGCTTGTCGCCACGGCCGCCCAACTGACCGATACATTCGCCGCGGACCCGCTGGCGCATGTTGTTCACGGATATCATCGCTTCCGGCGTTATGCGCCGCGCATGCTGCGGGCGCTCGACATTTGTGTAGCGCCCGTGGCGGAACCGCTGCTGGCGGCAAGCAGGATAATCGCAGGCACGGAGACGACTGACGGCCGACCGCTGACCTTCCTGCGCCGCACTTCAAAGTGGCATCGCCACCTGAATGGCGACGATGAGCACCGAGTATGGGAGGTTGCGGTCCTGTTCCATCTGCGCGACGCCTTCCGTTCCGGTGATATCTGGCTGGCGCATTCGCGAAGGTATGGCGACCTGAAGGACGCGCTTGTCCCGGTCGAAGCCGCCCGCGACACGCCGCGGCTGGCCATGCCGTTCGAGCCCGAAACCTGGCTGGCCGACCGCAAGGCGCGTCTGTCCGATGCTGTATGCCGACTGGCTCGCGCGGCAATGGCCGGGGCCATACCGGGAGGTTCCATAGAGGATGGCACCTTGAAAATCGATCGGCTGACCGCGGCGGTTCCCGAGGAATCCGACGCCCTGGTGCTCGATCTCTATAGGCGCTTACCGGAAGTCAGGGTCACGGACCTCCTGCTCGAGGTGGACGATGAAATCGGCTTTACCGAGGCCTTTACGCACTTGCGCACCGGAGTGCCTTGCAAGGACCGGATCGGCCTGCTGAACGTGTTGCTCGCCGAAGGGCTGAATCTCGGCCTCAGCAAAATGGCCGGGGCCACGAACACGCACGACTTCTTCCAGCTCTCCCGTCTGTCGCGGTGGCATGTCGAAAGCGAGGCGATGGCTCGCGCCCTGGCCATGGTGATCGAAGGACAGTCGGCACTGCCGATGGCGCGCTTCTGGGGCGCCGGACAAACCGCATCGAGCGACGGGCAATTCTTCCCGACAACACGTCAAGGTGAGGCCATGAACCTGATCAACGCCAAGTACGGCCATGAACCAGGGCTGAAGGCCTACACCCATGTCTCCGACCAGTTTGGCCCCTTCGCCACACAGACTATCCCGGCCACCGTGAACGAAGCGCCCTATATCCTGGACGGCCTGCTGATGACCGACGCCGGACAGAAGATCCGCGAACAGTATGCCGATACAGGCGGCTTCACCGACCATGTCTTCGCGGTCACCGCCCTGCTGGGATTCCAGTTCATACCCCGCATCCGCGACCTGCCGTCCAAGCGCCTTTACCTCTTCGATCCGGCCTCCTGCCCGAAAGAGCTGAAAGGGCTGATCGGCGGCAAGATCAGAGACCGTCTCATCGCCGCGAACTGGCCGGATATCCTGCGCAGCGCAGCAACCATGGTGGCGGGGGCGATGCCCCCAAGCCAGCTCCTGCGGAAGTTCGCATCCTATCCCAGGCAACATGAACTGGCGGTCGCTTTGCGAGAAATCGGACGGGTCGAACGGACGCTCTTCATCATCGACTGGCTGCTCGATGCCGACATGCAGCGCCGCGCCCAGATCGGTCTCAACAAGGGCGAGGCACACCACGCTCTGAAGAACGCTCTCCGCATCGGCCGCCAGGGTGAAATCCGCGATCGCACCTCCGAAGGCCAGCACTTCCGCATGGCCGGGCTGAACCTCCTCGCCGCAATCGTCATCTACTGGAACACCAAGCATCTCGGTGTCGCCGTCGCCAATCGCCGCCGCGAAGGCCTGGACTGCTCTCCCCACCTCATGGCGCATATCTCGCCCCTCGGCTGGGCACATATCCTGCTCACGGGCGAGTACAGGTGGCCGAAAAGAGCTTAGCGTAGGATTCTGCCCCCTCCGGCATCAGACCCCATTTTGCGTCTTGGCCGCCAACGAAGCCTAGCGTCATGCTGGCGATGTCATGCGGTTCCAATGGCGGATTTCGACCATCAAGCATTGAGGGCGCTGCGACAGGAATAAGGAAGTCGCTATGCAGTTTGATTTCGGCCAAGCCTGCCCAGTTGCCAGCTCCATACCTCAGGCCTGCATTGAGGTTTGACTTACCAAAGTCGATCACGGTTGAATCCATCTCCGGCATGATTTTTGTCCCTCGATGGGCAGCGTGAAACCTGGCCAACCTCGGCAACAGCATCCGGTTCCCATAGTACGGGGCACAGGAGATTTTGAGTGTGCCTTCCATCCGACCCGTGCCCAAATCTGACGTGGCGCGTTCGATTATATCGAGCGCCTCGTTCAGTGCCTTGGCGTAGACGAGCGCCTCTTCAGTCGGATCAATGCGACGTGTTCTCCGATGGAACAGCAGGACACTCAGGTCTTGTTCCAGCGCCTTCACCTGATGGCTCACAGCTGCCTGTGTGACATTCAGCTCTACTGCTGCGTCCTTGAAGCTGCCATGTCGTGCCGCGGCCTCAAACGCTCGAAGCTGTTTTAAATTCGGAAGACGGCGAGCCAAGATGCTATACTTTTCCTAATGCTTGATGTGAATTTTGATCGTTTGTCTGAATATTTCTAATGCAGCAATGTCTAAAGCAGAAACACTTTCAGGTAAACGATAGGAACCAGACATGCGCCGCACACCCACACATTCGCCCCAACACAGCACTCTCCAAGTAGAGCTTCTAAAGATTGGAAGCCCGGCCGCATTTCACCGTTTGGACGAACCGACACCCGTTTCCTCCCGCCGACCAATCCGCTGCGCCATCTGCAAGGTATTGGCTACCAACTTCCTTGCCATAGGCCACTGGTTTGAAGACCGCGCTGGCTCACCGACACCTATGGAACTTGACCCTAGAGCATGAAGTCAGTCGCGAATTGCTGGTCTGGGCCTTCCTGCTCAATAATTAAGACCTTGGGGTGTCCAGCATCCGCTAAATACCCAGCATTCGTCATATCCATGGCTGCGCCATCTTCATCGAACAGTTCCATAGTGTTACGTCAAGAACTTTGCTCCAGCGTACTGAGTGCCGTTTTCATCAACCGACACAACAACCAAGCCATTGCTGAAGATAGAGACCGAGGGGGTTGAACTCGACTGCGCGATGACTTCGACATAGTCTCCGAAGACGGTTTGTATAGCGTTGAAATGGCGCTCCTTACCGGCAACCGTTTCCGAGTAACCAATACTTAGATAGGGGTTTTCGGATTGCATCTATCTCAACAAGGGCTCGCTTCATTGCAGGCGTTGGGCAAGGCTTTCAAGTATCCGCCTTAGACCAGAGATTGCACGCCCGCCAAAATCGGAACATCATCTTCGCTGTACCCTGAGACCTGCTATGGAATCTGCGGTGCTGTCCGTCCAGCTGAACGCCCGAATTCATGCTTTTCTGGCCTTCGCTCGGGCAAAGCGTGACAAGTTGAACGCAACGGCGGTCGAGCGCGCCTCTGAGACTAGCCGCGGCCGATACGGTGCTTGGTAGGTTTAGAATTTGTGCGCCGAAAACGGCGCGAGATCGCCCTCTGCAGAGTGAACCGACTGAACCTTGCATTTCTTTCAATTTCCTTGTGTTCAGCGGACAGAAATTTACTCATGCAAAATACACGTCGATTTTCCCAGCCACACTCAAAAAAGACAAGATTTCACTATCATCCAGACTAAGTCAAAAGTTCAAAGTAACTTGCACCTGACGCTGTGATTGTAACCAAAGAGGTCGTCATCTCATTTTCAGTGACCATTGCGCTTATTCTTGTGTTATCGGCCGTGGGGTTGACCTACGAGATCGCAGCTGGCCGCGTGCTGGCACCCTTTTTCGGCACCTCTCTTCTTACTTGGACCACTGTTATCGCAACAGTTCTAGCTGGATTTTCGCTAGGTAGCGCGATTGGCGGCTTCGTCGCGGAACGGCCTCGCGATATCGCTTTGCGGCGAGTCCGCACAGCACTCATCGCGACCGCTGTATTGATGGCCGTGTCACCGACACTTCTTGGCCTCTTCTACGCCTCCGGTGCCCGTGGAACAATCGGAATGATGTTGACCGTATTCTGGGTGTTCTTCCCGGCTTCGGTTTGCGTAACCTTACCATCGCCACTACTGGCGAAGATCGCAATCGAAGCCCGCCCGGGTCGCGAAGGGTCCTCACTGGGTATTGTCTTGGCCGCCGGGTCGATTGGGGCCATCTTCGGAGCCATTCTTGCAGGATTCGTGACATTGCCCCTGATCGGGTCCACGGCCACATTTGCTGCCTGTGGAGCCGCGGCACTTCTGTGCTTGCCATTTATCAAGGGTGGTTCATCAGGAAGCCTTGGGATTACTGTTGCTTCGGCAGGCTTTGTTGCCTTTGCTGGTCTCGCCGGAAGTCCCGCCTGTCAATATGAGTCCGGACTGTCCTGCCTCTACATCGTGGAGAATGGACGAGAGCGGCAGCTTATCTCGGACGGAACGTTGCAGGCGGCTGAGAGAACTAGTCCGGTCGAGGCCGATGTGGCCTCAATGGACCTTGCTTTACCCTACACGAATTGGCTCTGGTCTCGCATGGATCGAGACCTTGGCCCAGATGCCTCGGTGCTTTTTGTGGGCGGCGGAGGATATACTCTGCCTACGAAGCTTTTGATATCGCGTCCTGACGCCCACGCGATTGCAGTCGAGATTGATCCATTGGTCACCCAAGTGGCCAAGGCACATCTGCCCCGCGCCGGCGATATGATCGATGAAACCGGCTACGACCTAATGAGCCAGGATGAAGACGAAAAAGGTCGTCTGGGTCTTGTGCATGCCGATGGAAGGGCCTTTTTGAACGAGACATCCCGCCGCTTCGACGCAGCTGTCATGGATGCGTTTTCTTCACGATCTGTCCCTGCGCACCTAGTCACTTTGGAAACTTTCAAACGACTGCGCGACATCGTCGATGGACCTGTTTATGTCAATTTGATCGATACAACAGACGGTCCGCTTGCCCGTGGAGTGAACGCGATCCTGACTGCGCTATATCCAAACGTGGAAATCGTGCAGGGTGAGTTGAACACCGCGGGGCGCCGGAACATCTTGTTCGCCGCTTCGGCGAGAACAATGAAGCCGATAGAGAGGTTGTCCGACAACATCGCTCCAACTAAAATTTCATCATCCCGCGCCTTTACCGACGACCGGGGTTGGGTCGGGCACAGATGACTGGACGTGTCCCGGTTTCGCTTGATATCTTGATAGATCGTGGAAGGGTCTCGACCCAAGCGATCCGCAATCTCTGAAAGACGCATTTTGGCGTCAGGCCACTTTGCAAGATTGCGGCGTTCTTCCAAATTCAGGTGACAATAGTGAATTCCCATTCGCGCTTGACCGTGCAACTCTTCGATTCATTGCAGAACCTGCACTATGTTGTGAATTGACTGCTGATAATCAATTCTCCAGTCATCCTCGGTCGCTTCAGTGTTCGTCCTTAGGTTAGGCCGGACTTTAATCGCTTCTGGAGGAAGATCCCGTGGCGTGTCACTTCTTCGATGGGAGATTTTAGTTAAATTTAGAGAATTTGAGGCCGTCCGATCTAAGACTGATCAAATGCAGGTACCCTGAGCTGTCCCAATATCGCTTTGGCCTCATCCAATTTTTTGAGGGTTGCCGTGATCCAAGCTTTGATCACGACAGACCTCGCCCATAGTCGGATCACTTTTGCGTTCTGATTTGCGACAGAACCGACCCTGTTCATCGAACGGTCCAGCAGATGCGATCTCGAGCCGTTCAAGACAATCCAGATACCCTGCACCCCACTCGAAAATATCCGTGTCACGGACGACCTGCATCAGCGCTTTATGGCGTGCTTTGCGTTCATCACAGGACATCGATAGTGCCCTTTCGATCGCATCTCCAATTTCTTCGGAATCGTGAGGATTTACAAGAAGCGCGTCGGTCATTTGCTCGGCGGCGCCAGCTGCCCGCGATAGAATCAACACGCCCGGGTCATCAGGATCTTGCGCGGCGATGTATTCCTTGGCGACAAGGTTCATACCGTCGGCCAATGGCGTCACCAGCCCGATATCGGCGAGGCGATAGAGCGGTGCGAGCGTTTCCCTTGGGACTGCGTGCTCAAGCAGGCGAATGGGTGTCCAGTCAAGTTCACCGTAGCGACCGTTAAAGTGGCCTACGAGCGCTTCCAGTTCGCGAGCAATATCTTGATAGGCTGCCACCAATTCACGCGAAGGTGGCGTGATCTGCACAAGGGTCCCGCGAGGTGATTTCGCGCCGCGCTTCTCCAACCATTTGCCGAAGCCTCTTACACGGTGGGTGAGGCCCTTGGAATAATCAAGCCTATCAACGCCCAGGATAAGACGGTCTTCCTTCCTTAGGTGAAGGGGATCATCCTTTAGCGGCTTCTCGGCGATTGAGAAAAAGCTCTTCGCGTCGATGCCAATTGGGAAAGATCGAACTGCGAAAGTCTGATCCTGAAATTTCAGGCGTCCGTCGAACAGCATCTCGCCGGTCTCTTGTGCTCGAAAACATTGCAAACAGCACGCCACGTCGGCTTCGGTCTGTAATCCAACCAAATCAAACGCTGCAAGCCACTGGTAGAACTGCTCACGCTCGGGCAGCGCATTCAGGTCCGGCAGCGTAGGAAAGGGAATGTGCAGAAACAAGCCAACACGCGCACTGACACCAAGACGCTTTAGCTCTTGGGCAAGAGGAAGGAAGTGATAGTCGTGGACCCAAATCAGATCGTCGGGCGCAATGATCTCGGCGAGCATCTTGGCCACGCGGGCATTCACAGTTGCGTAACTTTCGGCGTAGCGACGGTCGAAAGCGATTAAGTCCGGCCTGTGATGACAGAGCGGCCATAGAACTGAATTGGCGTAGCCAAGATAGAATTCCTTGTGCTCTTGCTCGGTCAGGTCAAAGATCGCTTTATTGTAGCCAGAACCGCCTTGGATCGGCTGCAGGCTCTCTGACGGGGTATCCACAAAATCATCGCCGGACCCGATCCACAGCCCGCCGCGCTCTGCCAGCAGTTCGTCAATCGCAACCACGAGCCCACCAGACGGAGGACCGGCAGTCGGAATGCGATTGGATAGAACGATAAGGCGGCCGGTCATCTCGATGCTCCCGAAATATTTGTCCAGCGGCGTAGCAATGCATGCACCGCTGCAACGTTGTCTATGCGAAGCCGCGCAACAGTTTCGCCCTCTCCGACCTTGATGCCAAAGCCACCTTGGGCATCGGCTGCACAAAACATGTCTTCGTCTGTACGGTCGTCACCAATCGCAATGGGCAGTCGGTCTGACCAGTCCTTCATCAGGCGCAGCACGGCACGCTCCTTGGAAATCGCTTTCGGCATGATTTCCACAGCCATCTTGGATGAACGCGCGACGAAACCCGGCATAACCGCTGCAAGCTCGGCGGCGATTGTCTGACATTCCGATTGCATTGACGGCGCCTGCCGGTAGTGCAGCACCAAAGACGCAGGCTTTTCCTCTAACAGGATCTCATTTTGCTTTCCTGCCCATGCGCGCAGCGTCCGGCATGTATTTTCAAAGGAAGCGCTTTGACCCTCCGAGGAAGTCTCGTGAACCCCGCCGAGGCGTCTTTCCGCTCCGTGAGACCCGACAAGAACACCATCAAATTCCGGCAGGAACTGCTCTAGATCCTGAAGTCTGCGGCCAGAGACGATAACGAGCCGGCCACGGGTTTTAGCATTCAGATCTCTCAGAATACCCTGTGTTTCAGGTAGCACCTTTACAGCATCAGGTCGTTCCGCGATCTCTACGAGCGTCCCGTCAAAATCAAGAAAGAGCGCGATCGTAGCGGGATCGGGGAGAGCGTCGGTTAGCACTATGCCACGAGGCGAAAAATCGGTGTCACTACGTTCCATCAAATGCGTAACTCAAGCCAGTCAATTTTGGTTCCCTCTAATAAAATCGCCCAAGCGTCGCATTCGCGAAGGCAGGAGAAGGGGAACGATCCGCCAAGTTTGGAGTTATGGCACTAACTTTTGAAGCATGGTGAGCTCACTTGGCAGACCGCGTTCTTAATGTCTCGTTTAACTCCGCGCTTACCACCTGCGCTTTACCAAACTAACGAAATGTCGAAATCGCCTGTGAAAAAACTGGAATTAGATAGGCTCTTCAAACCAGGACGCAACTGCCGCACACTTGAACGTGCCAATCGCGCCTCGTTTCTTATAGATGCCGAGGCCTATTTTGGGATGTTTAAACGTGCTGCTTTAAAGGCAGAGCATTCGATATTGATTGTTGGTTGGGATGTCCAGCCCGACGCCCAGCTCGAGTGGCCCGACAGCCAGATGCCCGGTGTGCCGAACACGCTTGGTCAATTTCTCAATTATCTGCTCACGCGGCGGCCAAACCTTGAAATCCGTGTGCTAGGTTGGGAACCGCAGCCGTTTTTCGTGCCTGGCCGACAAGTGGCCCCGATGTTACAATTTGACTGGTTTAGCAGCCACAGACTGAAGTTCAGAACCCAAAAATCATTTGTCTTAATAGGAAGCCAGCATCAGAAAATCGTCGTGATAGATAACGCAATTGCTTTCACCGGCGGGCTCGATCTGACAATTGAGCGTCTGGACAATAGTGAACATTGCGCGGAGGCAAATAGACGGGTCACGACCGGTGGCAAGCATTACCCACCACACCATGATGTTCAAGTTGCTGTTGACGGGCCTGCCGCTGTTGGGCTTGCTCGGGAGGCAGAGGAGCGTTGGTACAGCGCTACTGGAGAGAACCTGAAGCCAGTGAAGCCAAGTGGTGACGTTTGGCCAGAGTCCCTGACTCCGGATATGCGACGCGTCGATATAGCCATAGCTCGCAGCTATCCAAGCTTGCCGGGCCGTGCTGCGGTTAGGGAAATTGAAACCCTCTATCTCGACGCTATCAGAACCGCCCGCCAGAGCATTTATATCGAAAACCAGTATTTTACCTCTGAACGCGTGGCGGAGGCACTTTGCAACCGGCTGAAAGAACCGGATGGACCCGAAGTCATTCTGGTGCTCCCGCGCGATCGGTTTGGCTGGCTAGAGAAGAAGATCATCGAGGCGAAGGAGTTTCGTACCCTTGCCCGTCTGAAAGAGGCCAATTTGTACGGACGTCTAGGAATTTTCGCACCCGTGAATGGTGGCGCCGAAGGCACAGCCATCAAAGTCCATGCGAAAGTGATGATCATAGACGGATGTTACGTTCAGGTTGGCTCTGCCAATCTGGCCGACCGCTCCATGGGCATCGATAGTGAGTGCGACATCGCCACTGTGTCACCAACAGGCTCACAGGCCGCCGCCGTTTCAGACTTCCGGAATCGGCTTTTGGCAGAGCATCTGGGCCACACGTCGCAAGACGTCGGATGGGCGATCGGCAGGCACAAATCCTTGCTGAAAGCCATCGAAGCACTCCGTGGCGGCGAACGAACATTGATACCATATCCGATGCCGGAAAAACCGCCTGCAAAGGGCCCGATCGATACTGACCGGATTCTGGACCCCGATGCACCGTTCGAGTTCGAGCGCATGAAAGAAGAAACGGATGGAGAAGTTGAGCCTGAAGACGAAAGCGCGCGTTTTCCATTCCTCTGGCTCTTCGCTGCCGGGGTCGTCGTTTTAGGTCTCGCTGCAATGTGGCGCTGGGGGCCGCTATCCACTCTGGCAGATCCCAGCTTTTTAATAAACCGCATACAGACAATTCGTAGCGACATCATCGCTATCGGCTTTGCTCTCAGCGCCTTTGTTTTGGGCGGACTGATCATGTTTCCACTGAATGTCATGATCGTTGCGACGTCTCTTCTCTTTGGACCATTTATTGGGATTGCTGTGGCTTGGACCGGAGCGATCGCATCTGCTCTGGCGGGATACGCGGTAGGCGCGTCATTGGGCCAGCGCTCGTTTCAACGCCTTGCAGGGGCACGGGCCGAGCGCATCAGCCGGCGTATTGCGCAGCACGGTGTGCTGTCTGTGGTCCTGTTACGCCTTGTGCCGATCGGTCCTTTCTCTTTGGTCAACATGATCGCGGGGAGTTCTCACATCAGTTTGCGCGACTTTCTACTGGGCTCCGCGATAGGGCTTGCGCCCGGGGTGCTTGCGATAACACTTTTCGCGGATCAGGTTGGTGAGGTGTTTCAAGACCCGAGCGCCGGGTCTTTTGCGTGGCTTGCCGTCATCCTTGCAGGGATTGCACTTGGCGGCGGGCTCCTTTGGCATTTGGTCAACCGTATGAAACCACTTCGCTGACATGGGTGAGTTTATCCGTGCTGCTACGTACAATATCCATCGCATGACGGGGCGCGATGGGCGGCGTGATCCTGACCGCATCGCCGATGTTATTCGTGCCCTGGATGCCGATCTTGTAGGATTACAAGAGGTCGACTGGCGCGACGAACCCCAAAGCGGCAAAGCGCAATATGAACCAGCAGACCGCCTAAAGGGTTATCAAGCCGTCGCAGGTCCGAACCTGCAGGACTATCGCGGTCATTATGGGAACCTTCTGCTTGTACGGGGCAAAATCTGTAACGTAAGACGGGTCAAGCTTGGCGAAGCGGGACGCGAACCTCGCGGCGCGGTTATTGCTGAAGTGATTGTGCGAGGTCGGATGCTTCGCTGCGTCACAACGCATTTCGGGCTACGTCTTGGCGAGCGTCGCCGACAGTCAGCGAAGCTCGCCCAGGCTATTGCAAACGGCAATGAAGACAAGCCCCTTGTTCTTCTTGGCGATTTCAATGAGTGGCTGCCACGGTCTCCGGGTCTTCGGGCGCTTCTGTGTCAAGGCACTTCGCAGGTCGGGCAAGCGAAAAGTTTCCCATCGTGTTTTCCGATCTTCGGGCTAGACCGCATTCTTACCCGAAAGCTGGGTCCGGTTATGGAAGTCCGCGCCTTTGATACACCGCTCGCACGTGTCGCCTCTGATCACCTTCCGGTCGTTGCCACGTTCAGGCTTGCAGACTTAGCTTGACAGATACTGCAGGGGGCACCTTGCGGCAAAGCTACTTATGAAGCGAATAATAAAGCATTTCTGTTTGAACCTGAATCGCGGGGGATTCCCTTAAAGCATCAGATGTGATTCATCCTGTTTGGGAGGATGGATCATGTCAGCACCTTTACCTTCGGCACTCAGGACGCGGTTTCAGAGGTATATTGAAGAAGGGTTAAGCGGGCGAGCTGCGGCGTTGCGTCTGAGATTGTCACCGGCGACAGGTGCGCGATGGGCGCGCCAGGTAAGGACCAAGGGCCACGCAGAACCCGCACCCCAGGGACCGCCGCGCGGCAAAGGCAAGCTGGCACCGCATCAGGCTTTCCTTGAGGAGTTGATCGCACAAGACCCCGACATCACCCTCTTCGAGCTACGCGATGCGCTGGCCGAGGCAGAGGGCGTGCAAGTGCATCACTCTTCTATCGCCAACCTACTGTCCCGGCTCGGGTTCACGTACAAAAAAAGTCGCTGGTCGCGAGCGAGCGTCGTCGCGCCAAGGTAAGGCAGCAGCGCGGCGATTGGTTCAAGCATCGCGTGTCCGCCATCTCCGGGATGCCAGACCGCGTTGTCTTTATTGATGAAACCGCAGTGAAGACCAACCTGACCCGCTTGCGTGGCCGATCCAGACGAGGCGAGCGCCTGACCATGGACGCGCCCTTTGGAAGTTGGGGAACGCAGACACTGATCGCGGGTCTGACGCAGGATGCACTGATTGCGCCTTGGATCATAAAGGGTGCGATGGACGGCCCTGCTTTTGCCGCCTACATCCGCGAAGTGCTGGTCCCGGAGATCGCGCCAGGCACCGTTGTCATCCTCGACAACCTTGCTACGCATCGGAACAAGGACGCCGCGCAGGCCTTGAGTGACCACGGCTGCTGGTTCCTGTACCTGCCGCCTTACTCGCCCGATCTGAACCCCATCGAACAGGCATACTCAAAGCTGAAAGCCCATTTGCGACGGATCGGGGCAAGAACCTTCACCGACGTCATCGACGCTATCGGATCAATCTGCGATCTCTACGATCCAGAAGAGTGCTGGAACTACTTCAGGGCTGCCGGATATGTCTCAGGTTAATGTCGAAACGCTTTAGTGCGGTCGAGCGTGCCGTCCGTGGTGCCGTGAAGGGGGAATGCGGCTTTAAAGCGTTTCGGCTTGAACCTGAATCTCTGGGGATTCCCGTGAGGGTTCAAATGTGGCTAAGCCTTGATTGGAGGATTCATCTTGTCAGCACCTTTGCCGGATGCGCTATAGGCGCGGTTTCAGAAGTACATTGAACAACAGTTAAGCGGTCGGTCGGCGACGTTGCGTTTAAAGCTTTCCGCCGCGTGGTAGGGGAAGGCTGGTCGCGCAGGATCCAAACATCACGCTCTTCTAGTTGCGTCATGCGCTCGTCGAGGCAGAGGGGGCACAGGTACACGACCGCTTGAATCTGCCCTGGCTTCCTCGATCCGTATGATGGATGCAACCCTTGGGCGGTTGCCGCAACGCGACCGCCATTTTCAAGGCGCGAACGGCCAGATCACGTTTCTTCCGGTTCGAGACGGCCCAGCCGATTACCCGCCGGGAATGCAGATCGA
>QCWH01000043.1 GCA_003149565.1 Marivita sp. XM-24bin2
AATCCGAAGGTGTCGCCGAAAAGCTCCAGACATTGGCAGAGTGGCTTCTTGCGCGCTTGGTTGTGATGGTCGCGACCTGATTGGTTGTGTCACCCAGCAATCCAAGCGCCAAAGCGCGAGGGTCACCGTTGAAGACAATCTGATCGGCGTAGAGAGCTTCGCCAGAGGCCAAGCGTACACCAGAGACGCCACCAAGAGCCGTGTTGATTTTTTCAACCTTCGTTTGTGTTCGGATGACCCCACCCTTGGCCTCAATCAGCAATGCAATCGCTTTGGCCAACGCGCTCATGCCGCCTTTTACGCACCAGACGCCGCGCGCTTCCGCTTCCCAGATGAGGGATAGCAAGGCAGGGGATCTGTCTGGCGATCCTCCAACATAGGTTGCGTAGCGGCCAAACAGTTGGCGCAGACGTGGGTCGGTGAAAGATCTTGTCAAAAGCCGTTTGAGGGTCTGGCCGAGTCCCATGTCGCGAATAAGAGCCGGATGTCTCATAACGTGAGACGTAAGCGCAGTCAGGGATGGTTCGGCCTGACGCATCATCGGTTCACTAAACCCATCAAACAGGCGAGCTGCACGTTTTGAAAAAGTCAGGAACTCGGTCTTTGCGGCTGTGCCAGCAAACTCACCGATAGCGTCTGCGCTGCGCTCTTGATCGGGAAACAGGTCCAGCGGTCCGCTGTCCTGCCACCAGTGGCGTGCGAGGATCTCTTGCGGAACCAAATGAACGTGATCGGTGAGGGATTCACCCGCATCCGCGAACAGGTCTTGGAAAACGTCCAGCATTGTCAAAACGGTGGGCCCGGCATCGACGCCGTTGACTTGCCGCATTTTCCCCCCGGGCACGGCCTGTTGTTCAAGAATGGTGACGTCGAAGCCGCGATGCACCAAGGGCAGGGCGGTCGCCAAACCACCTATGCCACCACCAATTACGATGACCCGCCCTGAACAGTGTCGAGGTTTTTTCATCATCGAATTGTTGACTCGCATTTGCCAAGTGTCCAGTATGATTTACACTAGTGTGTCAGACTAACATGACAACACATTGTTTTAGGAGTGTTCGATGGGACTTCACACCCGGATCAATTCTGCTGTTGAAGCAGCAATTCGCATCGGACAAGGCGGCACGTCGCCCGCCAAACTCTCGGACGCGTTGCATTACGCATGCACGCCAGGCGGCGCGCGCATTAGACCCACGATTCTCATGTCTGTTGCGTTGGCTTGTGGCGACGACTCTCCAAAGGTGGCGGACGCTGCGGCTGCCGCTCTGGAGCTCATACATTGCGCAAGTCTGGTTCATGACGATTTGCCATGTTTCGACGACGCGGATGTGCGTCGTGGTAAACCTTCGGTACATCGGGCTTATTCAGAATCCCTGGCGGTACTCAGTGGTGATTCACTGATTATTCTCGCATTCGAGATTCTTGCACGCGCAGCAGAACACGCACCCGACCGGGCCATCAAACTGATCCGTGTCCTTTCACGTCAGTCCGGTATGCCGTTTGGCATCTGTGCCGGTCAGGGGTGGGAGAGCGAGCCAACGATCGACCTTTCTGCCTATCACCAGTCGAAGACCGGTGCCCTGTTCATTGCAGCAACGCAAATGGGCGCCATCGCAGCAGGACAGGATGAAGAACCCTGGTTTGAGCTTGGTGCCCGCATCGGCGAAGCGTTCCAGGTCGCCGACGATTTGCGTGATGCCCTGTATGACAGTGAGACGCTTGGCAAACCTGTTGGACAGGACGACCTTCATGGGCGTCCAAATGCCGTGACAGTTCTTGGTGTCGAAGGGGCACAATCCCGTTTGCGCGATATTCTGAGTGGCGCCATCTCGTCTATTCCGTCGTGTCCGGGTGAAGCGCAATTGGCCGAAATGGTTCGGATGCAGGCGGAGCGCCTCACGCCGGTTCCCCAGACCCGCACCGCCAGAGCCGGATAAGATGGCGCTGGCATCGGATAGCCCGCCCGCCCATTCTCAAGCAAAGCTTGATCTGCGAACGCGTTTGATGCGCGTTATTGCGCGGCCCGGTTTTCAGCGCTGGGCATCCGCGTTTCCCTTGACGCGCGGGACTGCTGCCAAAGACGGTGCGGAGCTGTTTGATATCGTTCAGGGGTTTGTAAAATCACAGGCTCTGTTTGCTTTGGTCGAACTTCGCGTCTTGCATCGCTTGATGGATGGTCCCTTGACCGCCGACGCTTTGGCGCATGTTGCAGGCATGCGGGCGGATCGCATGGACCGCCTGCTCCGGGCCGGTGCCGCCATGAACCTGATCAAACGCAATCGCGCTGGACAATATAGCCTGGCCCGCAAAGGCGCTGCGATGGTTGGCGTGCCGGGTCTTGAAGACATGATCCGGCATCACGCGAGCTTCTATCGTGACCTTGAAGATCCTGTGGCGTTGCTGCGCGGCGAGGTCGAGACAGAGCTCGCGGCATTCTGGCCATATGTTTTTGGGGCAGCCGCTGCAACGGATGTTGAGACATCAAATCGATACTCGGACCTGATGGCGCGATCTCAGCAGATTGTCGCTGCGGATACGCTGGCGGTGGCTGATCTAAAGACCAGTCAGCGCCTGTTGGACGTTGGTGGTGGTTATGGTGTCTTTGCCGAAGCGGCCGTGTTGAAGCATGCGGGTCTCTCAGCCACGATATTTGATCTGCCTGCGGTGGAAGCCAATGCACAGGCCTTGATAGACCGGTCAACTGCGCGAGACCGTCTGGAATTTGTGCCAGGCTCATTCCGGGACGAGTCCTTGCCCGAAGGAGCCGACACAATTTCTTTGATCCGTGTCCTTTATGATCATGAGGACCAAACGGTTGAGGCCCTACTGTCTAGAATATTTGACAGATTGCCCGATGGAGGACGGCTCTTGGTTTCCGAGCCGATGTCAGGTGGTGACACGCCAGATATCTCGGGAGATGTCTATTTCAGCTTTTATTGCCTGGCCATGCAAACCGGCACAGTCAGAAGCGCTGCACGGATTGCAGAGCTTTGTAAAAAAGTGGGTTTCTCATCCATCAAACCTTATCGGTCGCGCCGTCCATTTGTGACGACCGCGCTCATGGCTAGCAAATCGCAGGACTGAGCAACGCGGGTTTATCCATGCTCGATGTGTCTATTTTAGTTGACAGATAGGTGTGTAATAATA
The DNA here is from genome assembly GCA_003149565.1 of Marivita sp. XM-24bin2. Lineage (GTDB taxonomy): Bacteria > Pseudomonadota > Alphaproteobacteria > Rhodobacterales > Rhodobacteraceae > Marivita. The sequence continues at coordinate 3,148 of QCWH01000043.1, forward strand.
AACTGACACAATAACGACGCCATGGCGAACCATTGGATTCGATTCTTCGATCCGCGATTGCCAAACCGCAGGAGGTTGAGATGCAAACAAATGCCGTAGTGCTGAATGCACCCAAGACCCTTGCGCTGACCTCTGTGACGCTCACTGACCCAGGTCCCGATGACCTTGTTGTCGATATTGCGCATTCAGGAATCTCAACGGGTACGGAAAAGCTATTCTGGACCGGGGATATGCCCCCGTTTCCCGGGATGGGTTACCCGCTAATTCCGGGCTACGAGGCATCGGGCGAAGTTGTCGAGGCTGGGGCAAACACTGGCTACAAGCCCGGCGATCATGTCTTTGTCCCGGGTGCGAACTGCTACGATGGCGTTTTTGGACTTTTTGGCGGTGCGACCAAGCGATTGGTCACGGCGCAAGACCGCGTCACACGGATTGATCGCAACCTCGGTGCGCAAGGTGCGCTGCTGGCGCTTGCTGCAACAGCCCGTCATGCTATGGCCGGGTTGGACAAATCCGTTCCCGATCTGATCGTCGGCCACGGTGTTCTTGGACGACTCCTTGCGCGATTGACCATTGCTGCTGGAGCGCCTGCTCCGACAGTCTGGGAAATCGACGCAGATCGCGCGCATGGTGCGGACGGTTACGAAGTAATTCATCCGGAAAAGGATGAGCGCCGTGATTACCATTCGATCTACGATGCAAGCGGCAATGGCGGACTGCTCAACGATCTGGTCGGGCGTATCGCCAAGGGTGGCGAGATCGTGCTGGCTGGATTCTACACCCAACCGCTCCAATTTGCGTTCCCGCCTGCCTTCATGAAAGAGGCCCGGTTCCGTGTGGCAGCTGAATGGGCGCGCGACGATCTCACAGCAACACGAACATTGGTCGAAAACGGCGCGCTGAGCCTTGACGGCCTGATCACACATGAACTGGCGGCTGAAGATGCGCCGGATGCCTATCGCAGGGCATTCGAGGATCCGGCTTGTCTGAAAATGATCCTTAACTGGGAGACGCCTTCGTGAAAGACGACGTTCCAAATCTTAAAGACTTCGACCAACGCCTGCGCGACGAAGCGAACGAAGACCTGGCGGATGTCATCCCGGCAGAGGCCACCAAGAAAACCCAGATCATCGCGATCTACGGAAAGGGTGGTATTGGTAAATCCTTCACCCTGGCCAATCTCAGCCACATGATGGCCGAACAAGGCAAGCGCGTGTTGCTGATCGGCTGCGACCCGAAATCCGATACCACGTCTCTGTTATTTGGGGGCAAAGCGTGCCCCACGATCATCGAAACCTCGACCAAGAAAAAGCTGGCCGGGGAAGAGGTGAAAATCGGCGATGTTTGCTTCAAGCGCGGCGGTGTGTTTGCGATGGAACTCGGCGGCCCCGAAGTGGGTCGTGGATGCGGTGGCCGTGGCATCATCCACGGGTTCGAACTGCTCGAAAAACTTGGTTTCCACGATTGGGACTTTGACTACGTCTTGCTCGACTTCTTGGGCGATGTGGTGTGTGGCGGCTTTGGACTGCCAATTGCGCGTGACATGGCACAGAAGGTGATCCTTGTCGGGTCGAATGACCTTCAGTCGCTATATGTGGCGAACAACGTGTGCTCTGCGGTGGAGTATTTCCGTAGGCTGGGTGGCAACGTGGGTGTCGCCGGTCTGGTCATCAACAAGGATGACGGATCGGGCGAAGCACAGGCCTTTGCTGAAGCGGTCAACATCCCTGTATTGGCGTCAATCCCGCAGGATGACGACCTGCGCAAGAAATCCGCGAATTACCAGATTGTTGGCACCGATGCCTCGCCTTGGGGCGCGCTGTTTGCCGAGCTGGGCATGAACGTTGCCGTGGCACCGCCCGTGCGACCGACTCCGCTCAGTCAGGATGGTTTGCTCGAACTCTTTGATGGGTCCGAAACTGGTGCGGGCATCACGCTCGAGCCTGCAACAGACATTGACATGCGAGGCAAGAACGCCGCCCCGCAGGAATCTTTGGAAGTGATTTACGACGAAGCGTGACGGTTAGCCCCCGGAGCGCCCTTGGGAACGAAAGTAGAAGAACACGTGACGAACGAAGCAACATACGACGAGACGGCAGAGGTTGAAGTGATCCGTGGGGAACCACGGGTCAACGCCCCCGATGCGCCCGTGCTGGCGGATGGGCTTGGGTGTCACTCTGGTTCCGAAATGGAAAAGGCGGCACGTCTTGCCGGCAATTCCGAGATGCTGGATCAGTTCGCCAAGGACTATCCGAAAGGTCCGCACGACCAGCCACAAAGCATGTGCCCCGCCTTTGGGTCGCTGCGCGTTGGGTTGCGGATGAAGCGGGTTGCGACTGTTCTGTCCGGGTCGGCCTGCTGTGTCTACGGTCTGACCTTTGTGTCCCACTTCTACGGCGCGCGTCGGTCTGTTGGCTATGTTCCGTTCAATTCGGAAACGCTCGTCACAGGTAAGCTATACGAAGATATCCGTGAGAGCGTGCACGAAATGGCTGACCCAGACCGGTTTGACGCCATCGTCGTCACCAATCTGTGTGTGCCAACGGCCTCTGGTGTTCCGCTTCGGCTGCTGCCGAAAGAGATCAATGGAGTGCGCGTGGTCGGCATAGACGTTCCGGGTTTTGGAATTCCGACTCATGCTGAAGCTAAGGACGTCTTGGCGGGTGCAATGCTCAACTACGCGCGGGAAGAAATCAAAGCGGGTCCAGTTCAGGCTCCGGCCGGCGGTAAAGCCGACCGACCGACTGTCGCGCTGCTGGGTGAAATGTTTCCCGCAGATCCAATGATGATTGGTGCCATGCTGGCGCCTATGGGGCTTGCGGCCGGTCCGGTTGTGCCGTGCCGTGAATGGCGCGAGCTTTATGCTGCGCTTGATTGTGGTGTCGTTGCCGCGATCCATCCGTTCTACACAGCCGCCATTCGGGAATTCGAAGCGGCTGGTCGCCCAATTGTGGGTTCTGCGCCTGTGGGTCATGACGGCACCGCCGCCTGGCTTGCGGGAATTGGGGATGCGTTCAACATTCCTGCCGCCCAAATCGCAGCAGCACAGAATGCGTTTCTCCCTGCAATCAAGGCTGCTCTCGCGCAGACGCCGATCAAAGGAACGATCACGCTGTCTGGCTACGAAGGTTCTGAATTACTTGTCGCGCGGCTGCTTGTCGAAAGCGGTGCCGATCTTCGCTATGTCGGCACAGCTTGCCCCCGCACGAGATGGTCCGATCCAGACCGGGAATGGCTGGAGAGCAAGGGTATCAAGGTGACCTATCGCGCATCGCTTGAAGATGATTGCGCGGCGATGGAGGCGATCAAGCCGGACCTGGCAATAGGCACGACCCCGGTAGTGCAGAAGGCCAAGGAGATGGGCATCCCGGGTCTCTATTACACCAACCTTATTTCTGCGCGTCCGCTGATGGGGCCTGCCGGGGCTGGGTCTCTGGCGGAAGTGATCAATGCCGCGATCGCGGGCAAGTCCCGCATGGACGACATGAAAGCGTTTTTCGAGGGTGTCGGCACTGGTGACACCGCCGGTGTTTGGGAAAAATCCCCGAACCTGCGCCCCGATTTCCGTGCGCAGCATCAGAAGAAACTCGACAAACAGGCGCGTGCTGCCAAAGCGCAGGAGATGATCTGATGTTGATTCAAGATCATGACCGCGCCGGTGGCTATTGGGGGGCTGTTTACGCCTTTACCGCTGTCAAAGGTCTGCAAGTCGTTATCGACGGACCGGTTGGGTGTGAAAACCTGCCTGTGACGTCGGTTCTCCATTACACAGATGCGCTTCCCCCGCATGAACTCCCTATCGTGGTGACTGGCCTCGGTGAGGAGGAGCTGGGTCGGGAGGGGACCGAGGGGGCAATGAAACGCGCCTGGGGTGTTCTCGATCCAGCTCTGCCTGCAGTTGTCGTGACCGGATCGATCGCTGAGATGATTGGTGGCGGCGTGACACCGCAGGGGACGAACATTCAACGCTTTCTTCCGCGTACCATTGACGAGGATCAATGGGAAAGCGCGGATCGCGCGATGACGTGGATCTTTACGGAATTCGGCATGACCAAGGGTCGAATGCCACCCGAGAAGAAACGCGAGGAAGGTGCAAAACCGCGCGTCAATATCCTTGGCCCGATGTATGGCACGTTCAATATGCCCTCCGACCTGGCGGAAATCCGTCGGCTGGTCGAAGGGATCGGCGCCGAAGTCAACATGGTGATGCCGCTGGGCGCTCATTTGGCTGAGATGCGCAATCTCGTGAATGCAGATGTAAACATCTGCATGTACCGCGAATTTGGTCGGGGTCTCGCAGAATGTCTTGGTAAGCCCTATCTGCAAGCGCCTGTCGGCATGGACAGCACCACCAAATTCCTGCGCAAACTGGGTGATCTGCTGGAGCTCGATCCCGAGCCGTTCATCGAGCAGGAAAAGCACTCGACGCTGAAACCGGTTTGGGACCTCTGGCGGTCCGTCACACAGGATTTCTTTGCCACTGCGCAGTTCGGGATCGTGGCCAACGAGACCTACGCCCGCGGCATTCGCAACTACCTAGAGGGTGATCTTGGTTTGCCCTGTGCTTTCGCTGTGGCCCGCGTCGCAGGAAGTAAAACGAACAATGAAGAAGTTCGTTCTCTGATCCACTCAAAAAGACCCTTGGTTATCATGGGGTCGATCAACGAAAAAATGTATCTTGCTGAAATGCAGGCAGGGCACGGCCCGCAGCCAACATTTATCCCGGCAAGTTTTCCCGGTGCCGCGATCAGGCGCCATACCGGCACACCGATGATGGGCTACGCCGGTGCAACCTATCTTCTTCAGGAAGTCTGCAACGGACTGTTCGATGCGCTGTTCCACATCCTGCCGCTTGGCAGCGAGATGGATAAGGCAGACTCGACCCTCACCCCGCTGCGCCGGGATTTCCCGTGGGATGCCGATGCGCAGTCCGAACTTGATCGGATTGTCGCCCAGCACCCTGTCCTGACTCGAATTTCAGCCGCCAAGAATCTGCGCGACGCCGCAGAAGCCGCGGCCCTGAAACAAGGCGCAGAACGTGTCGTTTTCGAGACCGTTCACGCCCTTGCCAATATCCAAGGAGGACCGACCAAATGACGGATTTCACCTCTTCTGACACGCGCTCTCACAGGCACGGTCACACAAAACGCGGAACCGAGTTCCTGGTTTACTTCAGCATCATCTTCATCGTCGCGATCCCCTTCGCGACAGTGATCTGGATGCTCGAAGTTTTCCAGAAGCAAACGCTCAACATGCGCGGGCCATTGGCGCGCGCATGGTGTGAAGCGGATCGGATCACGCCACTGATTTTCTCAGCCTGAAAGGGTTGGGGGAGCGAGACTGTCCGCCCGGCGGGGTGGACAGGACCTGCGGAGCTTTGGCTCCAAGGGACCCGGCCGCAGGGAGTGCGGCGTCAGCATAACGTTCCGGAGGAAAGTTCATGGCTGATAATACCGACCTGTCATTCACAGGTCTTACTGACGAGCAGGCCCAGGAGCTGCATTCCGTCTACATGAGCGGCCTTTGGCTGTTCTCGGCGGTTGCAGTGGTTGCACACCTTGCAACCTTCATCTGGCGCCCGTGGTTCTGAGGAAGGATTAGAAAATGGCAAAGTTCTACAAGATCTGGCTCATCTTTGATCCCCGTCGCGTGTTCGTCGCGCAGGGCGTCTTCCTCTTCCTGCTGGCTGCAATGATTCACCTGGTGGTGCTGTCCAACGGCATCAACTGGTTCGAAACCGCAGCAGCCGCTGGCATGTAAATGCTCGCGAGCTCGGAAGAGCTCAAAAGATCGCTGCGGGCGGAGCCCGGTTCCGGACCGCCCGCGGCAAAACTGACTGACTGAAACATGACGGCTGGGTCTCGTTCGGGGCATGCCGGCAAACGCGGAGATAAAGAAGATGGCGCTGCTCAGCTTCGAAAAAAAGTATCGCGTCCGCGGAGGGACGCTGATCGGCGGCGATCTGTTCGACTTCTGGGTAGGGCCTTTCTACGTTGGGTTCTTCGGGGTCACGACCGCCTTTTTCGCTCTGCTCGGCACGATCCTCATTCTGTGGGGAGCGGCCGATCAAGGCACATTCAATCCTTGGCTCATCAATATTGCGCCGCCTGACCTGAGTTATGGTCTGGGTATGGCACCGCTGATGGAAGGCGGCCTCTGGCAGATCATCACGATCTGTGCGGTTGGCGCTTTCAGCAGTTGGGCACTGCGCGAGGTCGAGATTTGCCGCAAGCTGGGTATCGGGTACCACGTTCCGTTCGCCTTCAGCGTTGCGATTTTCGCCTATGTGACGCTGGTGGTGTTCCGCCCGCTTCTGATGGGCGCTTGGGGTCACGGGTTTCCATACGGCATCTTCAGCCATCTCGACTGGGTGTCGAACACCGGCTACGCCTACCTGCACTTCCATTACAACCCGGCGCACATGATCGCGGTGACGTTCTTCTTCACCACGACACTCGCACTGGCGTTGCATGGGGGTCTGATCCTGTCGGCAGCCAACCCTGAAAAGGGTGAAGAAATGAGGACCCCGGATCACGAAGACACGTTCTTCCGCGATTTCATCGGCTACTCGGTCGGTACGCTGGGTATCCACCGCGTTGGTCTGCTTCTCGCGCTCAATGCCGGGTTCTGGTCCGCGATCTGTATCATCATCTCTGGCCCCGTCTGGACGAAGGGTTGGCCTGAGTGGTGGAACTGGTGGCTCGAATTGCCCATCTGGGGCGTGAATGTGGGGATGTAATCATGGCTGAGTATCAGAACATTTTCACACAGGTCCAAGTTCAGGGGAAACCTGAATGGGGCATGGCAACCGAAAACGCCGAACACGAACGTACGCGCAAAGCCGGCTTCTCGACCCTTATCGGATGGATCGGCAACGCACAGCTTGGCCCGGTATGGCTGGGTTGGACGGGGATGGTGTCTCTCGCAACAGGTATTCTGGCGCTGAACATTATTGGGCTGAATATGCTGGCGCAGGTTGGCTGGTCGATCCCTGAGTTCATCCGCCAGTTGTTCTGGCTGGCGCTTGAACCGCCAAGCCCGGAATACGGCCTGAGCATTCCGCCGCTTCAGGATGGTGGCTGGTACATCATCGCGAGCTTTTTCCTGCTGATATCGGTGATGAGTTGGTGGGCAAGAACCTACTTGCTGGCGATGGAACACAAGATGGGTAAACACGTCTTCTGGGCGTTTGGCTCTGCGATCTGGCTGTTTCTGGTTTTGGGTCTCTTCAGACCAATCCTGATGGGGTCATGGTCAGAGGCGGTGCCCTACGGGATCTTCCCGCACCTTGACTGGACCACTGCTTTCTCGATCCGGTACGGCAACCTCTATTATAACCCGTTCCACGCACTCTCGATCGTGTTCCTCTATGGCTCCGTTCTGCTCTTTGCGATGCACGGTGCGACCATTCTGGCGGTGACCCGTTACGGTGGCGACCGCGAGTTGGAACAGATTGTCGACCGTGGCACTGCCACCGAACGCGCTGCACTCTTCTGGCGCTGGACGATGGGCTTCAACGCGACGATGGAAGGTATCCACCGTTGGGCGTGGTGGTTCGCAGTCCTGACCCCGATCACAGGCGGCATTGGGATCCTTCTGACAGGCACCGTGGTGGACAACTGGTTCATCTGGGCACAGGAGCATCACTTCGCTCCGATGTACGACGGCTCTTACGGATACGAAGCCTACGGTTCCTACGAAACATTTATTGGACAGGAGAACTGATCATGCTTCCGAATTGGTTCAATAAATGGAACCGGGAGAACCCGACCAATATATACGGTCCGGCTATCCTGGTTGGGGCTGCGGGGGTCGCCGTCACGGTTGCAGCGTTCCTTGTGGTGGTTGGTCAACCCTTCAAAACGGAAAGTCTGCAAACGGGTCCACGCGGAACGGGTATGTCACGGCCAGAATTCGTCTCTGACCTTGCCAAACCAGACCCGTCCATCGATGTCATGTATACCGAAGCGCCTTATGTTCCGGAAGGCGGAGAGGCCAAGGCGTCAGAGATCTACCAGAACGTTCAGGTGCTTGGTGATCTCACAGAGGACAACTTCAACCGCCTCATGCTGGCCATGACGGATTGGGTGGCGCCTGAGCAGGGCTGTGCCTACTGCCACGGTGACGTTGAGATCGAAGAATACGGCAATGACGACCTGTACACCAAGGTCGTTGCGCGCCGGATGATCCAGATGACCCAGAGCATCAACGAAGGCTGGGATGGTCACGTGAACGCCAACAAGCAGGTCGGAGTCACATGCTATACCTGTCACCGCGGAGAGAACGTGCCATCCGATATCTGGTTCAAGATGGGTGCGGTCAACGAAGCAGCCGGCGGTTGGGCGGCGGTTCAGAACAGGGTGACGGTGCAAAGCCAGTACACGTCTCTCCCGTCTGACGCTTTGGAGACGTTCCTTCTGGATTATGGCCGCATTGGCGTCCACAACCTCGAAGCGCATGTGGCCGAATACCCGGACGAGGAAGGTGTCACCACCTGGCAGGATACTGAACGGACGTTCAGCTTGATGAACTACGTCTCAAACTCGCTGGGTGTGAACTGTGTGTTCTGTCACAACAGCCGCGCCTTCTACGACCCTGAGCAGGTGACACCGCAGTGGTCCACCGAACAGCTGGGCATCGGAATGGTTCAGGAAATCAACAACGAGTACCTCGTGCCGCTTGAGGATGTGTATCCGCCGGAACGCCTTGGACCGGTCTTTGCCGACGCGCCGAAAGCCGCCTGCAAAACCTGTCACAAAGGATATCAGCAACCGCTGCAAGGGACGAATGTCATTGCTGACTGGCCCGAGCTCGCGACGACAGGTGAACCTGTCTACGAATGACCAGATCGGGGCGGTTCGCCGCCCCGACCGTCGCCAGATCCGGTTTTGACAGGTTCCCAAAATGCAAAACCGGATACGGGGCTCAACACCCCGGTTCCCTTCCTGTTGGCTACAGGAACTGGCGTCACGTTTCTAGGCTCACCCTGGCAAACGTGACGCCTTTCTTCCCTCTGTCCCCGAGGAGTCTGCCAAATGACACATTCTCTTACCCCAAATCTTGATCGGGTCGCCGGACCTGCCGACTTGCGCAGCATGGATGATGAAACGCTGACCAAGATTGCACACGAGCTTCGATCCGAAGTGATCTCGGCAGTCTCGCAGACAGGCGGGCATCTTGGCTCAAGCCTTGGAGTTGTCGAACTGTCCGTGGCGATCCATGCTGTATTCAATACGCCGATGGACAAGCTGGTTTGGGACGTGGGTCACCAGTGTTATCCGCACAAGATCATTACTGGGCGGCGTGACCGCATGAAGACGCTTCGCCAGAAGGACGGTTTGTCCGGGTTCACGAAACGCAGCGAGTCAGAATACGATCCCTTTGGCGCCGCGCATTCCTCCACCTCAATTTCCGCCGCTTTGGGTTTTGCGGTCGGTCGCGACATGGGTCGTCCGACTGGTGACGCAATCGCCGTTATTGGGGACGGGTCAATCAGCGCAGGCATGGCCTATGAGGCGATGAACAATGCTGGGCACGAAGGCCGTCGGCTGTTCGTCATCCTGAATGATAATGAGATGAGCATTGCTCCACCCGTTGGCGCGATGTCGTCCTATCTCAGCCGCATGTATGCGAACGAACCTCTCGCCAAGATGAAATCATTGGCCGAGGGTTTCGAATCGTCATTGCCTGCGCCGATGCGGGAGGGAGCAAAGCGCGCGCGACAGCTTGTTACAGGAAACCTGCAAGGCTCCGGGACTCTGTTTGAAGAACTGGGCTTTGAATATATTGGTCCGATCAATGGGCATGATATGGGGCAGCTGTTGCCCGTCCTGCGAGCTGCACGTGCCAGGGCTACCGGGCCGGTTCTGATCCATTGCTGTACGGTCAAAGGCAAAGGCTACGCGCCTGCCGAAAACAGCGCCGACAAGTATCATGGCGTGTCGAAATTCGACGTCGAGTCCGGTACGCAAGCCAAATCCAAACCGAATGCGCCGAGCTACACAAAGGTGTTTGGCGACACACTAACGGATGAAGCGGCGCGGGACCCAAATATCGTCGGCGTGACAGCAGCCATGCCTGGTGGGACTGGGATCGACATTCTGGCAAACCGCTTTCCATCGCGTGTGTTCGATGTTGGTATAGCAGAACAACATGCTGTCACTTTTGCAGCGGGAATGGCGGCATCGGGTCTCAGGCCTTTCTGCGCGATCTATTCGACCTTTCTTCAGCGGGGCTATGATCAGATTGTGCATGATGTGGCGTTGCAGAACCTGCCTGTTCGTTTCGCGATTGATCGCGCTGGTCTTGTGGGTGCGGACGGGGCCACCCATGCTGGCTCTTTTGACGTTGGATATCTGGCCGCGCTTCCAAACATGACCGTGATGGCAGCCGCGGACGAGGCCGAGTTGATGCACATGGTTGCCACGGCCGCAGCCCATGATTCCGGGCCAATCGCATTCCGCTACCCGCGCGGTGCAGGAAACGGCGTTAAACTACCTGAACGCGGCGAGGTTCTGGAGATCGGCAAGGGCCGAATTGTCCAAGAGGGCAACGATATTGCATTCCTGAGTTTTGGAGCGCACCTGGCTGAAGTCGAAGCGACTGCGCGCTTATTGGAGAAGGATGGCATCAGCGTCACCATCGCAGACGCTCGATTTGCAAAGCCTTTGGATATAGACCTCATTCTGAGCCTCGCGAAAACGCATGCAGCTTTGATCACGGTAGAGCAGGGCGCAAGGGGCGGTTTCGGTGCTATGGTCCTGCACGAGTTGGCAGACCGGGGTGCCTTGGACGGCGGCGTGAAGATGCGAACGGTCACCTTGCCCGATCGCTTCATTGATCAGGCATCGCCAGACGAAATGTATGCAGATGCCGGTATGACGCGCTTTGATCTCTACAAGTTGGCCGTATCCCTGACATCCAGTGACGGCAACGTTGTTCCGCTCACAAAGGGTGCGTAACGATCAGATCCAATCAAGCGCGTCTTCGACGAGACCTGTAACACTCATGGTAAACTCTGTTCCTTGAGCAGAGTCGACGAGGGCGGCGTGATCGTCGATGATGCCTTTTGCTCCGACAATTGAGGCGATGGTTCCATCAAAAGTCTGCATGGCCGTATTGGCAACCTCTATGTTGTTCAAACCGTTTACGACTGCATAGTACGCGCCGATCTCTGCCTTGGTTTCGAGGTACTGAGCGTCTGCTGCACTACCACTGACCGCTTTGGCCCCGTCGATCATTGCAAGAATGACTGCTGACTGGTCGAGAATGCCGCCGTCAATGAGGCTGGTCCAGTATTCGAAACCCTCTGGATCGGGATTTCGACCGTAGACGTTGTTGTAGATCGCTGAAACAAAATCACCAGTCGTGCTGGAACCGCCGTAAAGAGCCTGTGTTTCGGGCTGATCAAAGAACATCTCTGCGATGTCCTCCATCGACATGCCCTCAGCCAACGCCGACCCCCAGAACAGAAGGCCAGCTGAGTCCGGGGCGCGGTTGAAATACGCCACATAGAGCTCGCAGAAGGCCAACATGTCAGCATCCGAAAGCGTGCTGACATTGGTAAATTGATTCAATGCGAATGGGCTGCCGGCGAATTCCAGTATCTCAATGCTGTTGAGAGTATCGGTGCCATCTCCGCCGCTTCGGTCTTCTATCACGACAGTTCCGTTACTGATCGTGAGACCGTAGTTGGACATGTCATTCACATAGACCGCTGTATCGGTCCCAGCTCCGCCCGACAGGATGTCGTTGCCACCGGAACCAGTGATCCGGTCATCTGCATCTGTGCCCACCAGGTTCTCGGCCGTCGCCGTGCCAACAAGAACCGCGTCTGAATCGGGTTGTGTCGTTGTCGTGTCTGGCGTCCGTGCATTCTGACCAATGATATCAGGGGTCGTTTGCCCGCCGGTCATGGCGAAGTTCTGCGTGATCATCACGGAGTAATAGGTACCGCTATCATATGTATAGGTTCCGGTCTGAATGCCGATACCAACCACTTCAAGCTCGGGCATAAGAATGTTTTCACGATGTCCCGTGCTGTTCATCAAAGCAATGTGGAGGTCGTAAACATCGTCGAAGAGGCCGTCTTCTCCGCGTTCACTTTGCGCGGCGATGTTTTCGGCGGTGCGCCATGAGCCGGACAGATCGAAACCTTCGGCCGTCATGCGTTCTGTCGGCGTGGACCCTCCCACGCCGGTATGGCTAAAAACATTGTTTTCCAGCATCCATAAAGAATGCTCATCAGCGGACGCGTTTAAGACCTTATCGAGCACGAGAGCATTCAAGCCGCGGCTTGTGCGCTCCTCGTTCACGAGGTCCAACATGTACCGCTCTAAATCAGTCGCGGTGGCAGCAGACATCTCAAACTCCCCAGTTCGAGCCCCTCATAAATGTCTAAGGACGGACTAGGGCAAGAAGCTGGAGCGAATGTGTTTAAAATTTGCTGTTTTACGCCGGGTTCACGCAGGAAATCGCCAGTTTTCCGAAGATTTGCGGCGCATATGTGTCAAGGTAAATGCGCAACCACGGGGTGAAGCGTGCTGGCTCCTTAACCACTTCCTGGATTAATTCCCCGTAGCGAATCCACCGAGTCGCCATCACTTCATCTGAATTGAGTGACAACGATGGAGTCGTATCGACTTCGGCAACAAAGATATCGACCACCTCGTGTTCGATGAGACCACCGCCGACATCAGCGCGGTATTCGACCCGATCCCGAAATTCGAGCGACAGGCCGGTGATGCCCAGTTCCTCGTTAAGGCGACGATTGGCACAATCCAAACTGGACTCCTGCCAATTTGGATGTGTGCAGCACGTATTCGCCCACAAGCCAGGCGTATGGTATTTTCCCATTGCCCGACGTTGAATCAAAATCTCATCCCCACGTAGCACGAATACCGAAATCGCTTTGTGTTTGAGCCCGCGAATATGTGCGTCGAGCTTTTCAACAGGCTCAAGCGTTTCGCCACGCCAGGCGGGAATGAGGGTATGCGTCATACATGGGTCTCCCGCACGAGGCCCAGAAGATGGCGCGCGTTTTTGAAACCGATCTTCAAATGCGCCAAGGGCCGTGCTTTCACCAGTTTTTTGTTCATATACGCCTCGAAAGTCAGCTTTTGAACATCAACATCATGACATAGCGACACAAAGCGTTCTCGGCGCGAGTCGCTCTTATAGTAGGCGTCCTGCATTTGTCCGAGAACACGAAAGACCGTTTTGTGTTCTTTCATGAACAAGCGACGGGCCAATGCAAGATCGGTGATGCGCCCAGACTTCAAAGTAGCGGCGCAGGCTGTAGCGGCGAACCGTCCACAGATCATCGCATAGTAAATCCCCTCGCCACTGGAGGGCGCAACAACTCCGGCTGCGTCACCGGCAAGAACAACATCCCGTGCGTTGTCCCAGAAGCGCAAAGGCTTCAACGGGATCGGAGCACCTTCCTTACGGAGTGTTTCGCAATTGGCCAGACCTGATGCCTCACGCAGAGCGGCGGTAGCATCCTTGAGATTGACGCTTTGGATATAGGTCCCCATCCCGACCGAGGTTGTGCCTCCGTGCGGGAAGACCCAGCCGTAAAAGTCCGGGCTGATCGCACCGTCATATATAACGTCGCAACGCATCGGATCGTAGATATCGTTCTTTTCGGGAGCAGCGATGATCTCATGATACGCAAATACCAGTGGAACCTTATCGCCGCCTGGGATCTCCTCACGCGCAACTCTGGAATTCGCACCATCCGCACCAATGATCAGCTTGGTTTCAAGTGACCGCTCTTCGCCGGTTTCCTTGTCTCGGTAGACGACCCAGCGGCGTTTCGCGGGTTTGTCCCGTTCGATACGGACAAACGTTCCAGTAAAGCGTACTGCGCCTGCAGCTTCTGCGCGTGCACGTAAAAACGGATCGAAATCCTTGCGATCCACCATGCCGACAAATCCGTTTTCAATCGGAATATCAACATGGCGCCCGGTTGGTGAGATCATCCGCGCCGTGTTCACCTTGGCGACCAGCTGGTCCTCACCGATATCAAAGTCCTGCATCAAGCGCGGTGGAATGGCACCTCCGCATGGTTTGATGCGACCTTCACGATCGAGAAGCGCAACGCTGTGCCCGGATCGGGCAAGGTCTTCGGCGGCGGTCGCGCCAGACGGACCACCGCCCACAACAACAACATCATACATGGTCACTCTCCTGCGATCAGTTCGGCTTGTGCCGGACGGCCCTCCATTATGCGCAAGGCCATTAAGGCCGCGCAAAGGAACAATCCGGCTTCGAAGATAAAGACAGCGCCAAAAGCAGGCGCGTCGGTTGTCAAGGTTCGCATCACATCAGCGGCTGCGGCGCCCGTGAGACCGCCAAACCCTGCGGCAATCGCTTGTGCTGCGCCCCAAAGGCCCATTCGCGTGCCTTCACGTTTCTCGCGACCTTCACCCGCGAGTGCCATCATTGAGCCAATTGCGGCGACAGCAAAGGCACCGTTGAAGAACCCAAGCGCAAAGACAGCGGGAAGCAATGTTTGATGAAGAGGATAGCCTCCGAGTATTGCGATCACGCACAGACTCGCGGCAGAGCCGAGACACCCGCTGATGACCCAGTTTCTGAGGCACCCAAAGCGCAACGCGGTGGCGGCAATGCCGACGGTCAACATGCCTAGGAAAACACCGCCATTCTGAATTCCTGATAGCGTGGTGCTTTCCCCGGGTGTGAAGCCAAAGACCAGACCGGCATAGGGCTCCAGGATCAGTTCCTGCATGAAGTAGGCCGTCATCGAGAGGAACACGAAGATCGTGAACATGCGTGCTTTGGGTTCTGCCCAAACCTCGGCAAGACCCTCGCGGAACGGGACTGGGTCAGGTTCGGGTGCAGCCTCCACACCGCGTTCGATCCGCCATGTTGCCATAAGAGTGATGGCCAATGCAGCGCAGGCAACGCCTGATACAACACGTATCAGAACGGCCGGTGTATACGGATCAAGAAGCTGCCCAACCACTCCTGCAGTCATCGCTATCCCGAAGATCATCATCAACCAGGTAATTGTTGCGGCAGCTGCGCGGCGGTGCGGTGCTGTTGCCGTTGCAAGCAGGGCCAAAACGGACGTTCCAGCAGCGCCTGCCCCGAGGCCGATCAGTGCGTAAGCGAAAACCGACATGAGCAAGCCATACACATAGTTGGCCTCCATCTTGACCACGCCAAGCGCTGCCAGAATGCCGCCAGCGGCCAAGATCACCATTCCCCGCAGGATCCAGCGTGTCCTGTTTCCACCCTTGTCTGAGAGAAACCCCCAATTTGGACGTGTGATCTGGATGCCGTAATGAAGGCCGACCAGCATTCCGGGCAAAACCGCTGGAAGAGCCAGTTCTACAACCATGAGACGGTTAAGGGTTGAGGTGGTAAGCACGACGATCGCGCCAAGTGCCATTTGCACCAGACCCAATCGGACAATCGCAAACCAGCTGAGCGTCATCACATCACCTCAACCGCTCGGAGTGCAAAGGCCGAGACCATCATGCCGGAGACGTACATCAGCACGCCGGTGGCATTATACCAAGGCGCCTTGGCTTTCGGATTCTTGAGCATGACGGACATAGCCCAGAGCTGGCCAAGCACCAACGCCAGAACTGCCGCTGCATGGGTGGACTGACCCCACTTTGCCAGCGCGAGGATGACGAAGATTTGGGGAACGATCATCACGACACAGGCGACTTTTGCCGCTTTTTCTGGGCCAAGCGTCACAGGCAATGAGTTCACGCCCATCTGTTTATCGCCTTCAAGCGCCTTGAAATCATTGAGGGTCATGATGCCGTGCGCGCCAATCCCGTAGAGAAGGGCGATCAGAATGATTGGACCTGATGGGAGTGTCTGACTGAGAACGGCAGCTCCTGTGAACCAAGGAAGCGATTCATAAGACAATCCGACAAGACCTGGACCAAGCCAGCCAGAGCGTTTCAATCGGATTGGTTCTACCGAATATGCCCAGGCCGCGATCACACCGATGACCGTCGCGATGAAGCCCCACGTGCCCAAGGTGGCACCCAGAGCCAGTGACAATGCGGACATCGCAAGCGCGATCCAGAGGCCCCACCGTCCGGGTATGCGCCCGGATGGGATCGGGCGGTCTGGTTCATTGATTGCATCGACATGTCGGTCGCACCAATCATTCGCGGCCTGGCTCATTCCACAGACCACTGGTCCAGCGAGAATGACCCCGACGATGAGCAATCCAACATGGCTTGTGATGGCCACACCGGAGGCCACGGCCCCGCACGCATAGGCCCACATCGGCGGGAACCATGTGACGGGTTTGATCAACTCCAGCATGGCCGAAGGGGCCGGGTAGCGATCTTTGTGTAAACTTACGCTGACAGTCATGTGTCAACTAGACACGACAAATCGATTCACATCAAGCGAAACAGACAGGTCGGCACAGCTTTTGATTGGGACGTTCTGACGCTATTTGTGCGTTATTCGCCATCGCCATCCTTGCTCAGGAGACCATATTTGCGAAGCTTCACATAAAGACTCTGACGGGACAAACCCAGCATCTCCGCTGCGGCTACACGATTGTTTCGCGTCAAGCTGACAGCGGTTTCGATACACATCTTCTCGACCACATCCGTGGTCTCGGACACGATTTCCTTCAAGGTCGCAGACCCGACCAACTCCATCACATTGCGGCTGGATTCCTCGTTGGTCTGAAGTGGTACTTTCCGCATCGCATCAGCGCGGCTGACATCTCGAATGACAAAGCCCAGTGTCGGTTCGCCGCGATCCTCAAAAAAGGTCACTGACATTTCAACGGCAGTTTTTGCCCCAAAGTCATTCAACAGTTTAGTCGAATACATCCGCATCTGACCAGTTCGGCGCGCGTTTTCAACGAGCACGCTCATGTCTATTTGCCCGCGACCAAGGAAGTCGGCAAGGCTGCGGCCTCGAACGTCAACCGCATGGGCTGCATCGACAAGATCGAGAAACGCGTCATTACATGCTTCGATCGAACCGTTTGCAGAGGTAAAGACAAAAGCGTCCGCGCCTTTTTCGAACACGGCAGAAAGATTGTTGGTCAGATTGTCGAACCGTGCTGCGCCTTCCTCGGCGGTCGTCAGACGGCAGATCAAAATTCGCTCGCCAGCCGCTCGGAATACCTGGGGTGTGATCAGCACGCGCTGCCGGCCCCTGCGGGACTGCACTTCGAGAGTTGAGTTGTTTTCCGAAATCGATGCATTGATAAGAGCTTCCGTGAACTCTTCCGTGCGTTTATCTCGAAACTCCTGAGAAAAATTAGAGCCAATCAGATCGTCCCGGCTGGACTGCAAAAGCGCGGCAGCCGGATCGTTCAAATCCTTGATCTTGCCATCGTTGACAGACACGAAAACGACGCTGTCGCGAACCGTTCGCAACAGAAGCCGATAGCGCGCATCGAATTCACGGCGCGCCTCGTAGCCTTGCTCCAAAGACATCTGTGCCTGAACAAGTTGTTGCTGCGTTTCAGCAATCGGGCGCAAATCCCGACCAAGCATCAGGAAAGAACCGTCTGAACCGAAGGGGTGGAAGCTGTATCGGACCGGAAATTCCCATACAGCATTATCTGTGTGGTTCAGTTCGACTGAGCGTGTCGTCGGCTCGCCCTTCTCCATCGACTCCATGACCGCTTCGATCTTGGGACGACTTTCTCTCGTAAGGAAATCCACAAGAGGCCGACCCTCCCAATGGTTCAGCTTTCCAAAGGACGTCTCGTTCGGATTTATGAGGACTGATAGAATCTTGCCCTCTAGCGACACCACGAGAGCAATGTCGGATGCAACGGTAATGATGCTCGACAGAACCTCCGCGTCGATAAGAGGAACGGAGCCGCTGCTCCAGAAACTGGATCTACCCGTATTCATCACCGTGTCAAATGCCTGTTTCTGGACTTGTTCTTTTCGCACAGCTTGAGTGCAACCTTCACATCGTTTGTCACCAGGTCGACATCTGTCGTTTCTTTGACACCATCTGCGAGGTTTAGAACGAGTCCACCAAGAACCAATGGAGGGGCGACAAGACACCGTTCCTAATGCGTTTAACGGACTTTCCGATTGATGCAAGCGCGTCGGGACGTGAACCCGAAAACAGTACCATGTCGTAGCTTTCTTCCGACAGTGCTCTGATAACGACATCATCGCTTGCCCCAAAGAGGATGCGTACAGACGCTCCGGCGCGTCGCATCTGTGCTGTTGCAACGTGCGGACCTAGCGTATGACTGTCATTTCCCTGCAGGATCATCAGGATGTTGGCGCCATTCGCCAGATCATTCGGCTTGGCAGCCCAAGGCGGTGCCAGCATTGTCAAAAGCCCCTGCAGCCGCGCAGTTGCGATAGTTACTTTTGCAAACCCGATAATGTCCGCAGACCACATGCGTCCCATCTCACGGGCAGCTTGTGGAATATATATGTCCACGATCTGATCTGCGTTGATGCGGCGATCCTTCAGATCCTCAAGCAATGCTTCCGCATTGAACGCGCCAGTTTGAAGCGCGGCTTCGACAAGTTTTTCAACGACGCTGTTGCGGATCGTTTGTGCGCCGCCTTCGCCTTTGTCGCTCAAAACGGAAAGCACGGTTGTGGCCAAAGCTGAGATGTCGAGCCTGTTTTCATCAGAGGATGTGCGCTCGTCCGTATGGTCATTCGCCATTGTCAAACCTCGTTGTCGGATAATGCACTACACGTGTCAGGCATATAAGACACCCTTAGTCTCTGATTCTTGGTCATTAATGTCAAAGATAATTGACACTGAATCTTGTTCCGCTTTCCTTTCAACGCGATAAAGCTGGAGAAAGTTCAAAAAAACTTATGTTTTTCGAGAGTTTTGGAGAATCAGAGCGTGCTTTTGCTCAGACAAATGGCATCGCCTTCAGAGTGTAAGTTTTAGTTGACACTTGGGCTGCGCAGTAGATACTTTTCAGGTAACCAACACGGAATCGTCACCATGTCTGACACGCCACGCGCCGCTGCCAAGCCTGTCTTCCTCTACACAGAGGAACAGCGTGCGCGTCGCGATAGTAGTATTTGGACAACCATCCAAGGTGTCCTGGCGCCACTTCAGTTCCTTGTTTTCCTGGTCTCTTTAGTATTGGTGCTTCGTTATCTTGTGGCCGGTGTCGGTTACGATGCAGCAACGATCTCGATCCTGATCAAGACGGTGTTCCTTCTCACGATCATGGTCACCGGCGCGATCTGGGAAAAAGTTGTCTTCGGTCAGTATCTTTTTGCAGCGGCTTTTTTCTGGGAAGATGTTTTCTCGTTTCTCGTGATCGCGCTGCATCTAGCCTATGTCTGGGCGGTTTGGACCGGTGCTCTTAGTCCGAACGAAGAGATGTGGCTCGCCCTGGCGGCATACGCCGCATACGTCATCAATGCAGGCCAGTTCCTTTGGAAGCTGCGATTGGCGCGCCTTCAGGCATCCGAAACGACCCTCACGGACGAGGCTCCAGCATGACCGAGCAATTCACGCCACCGCCCGCTCGTGGCTGCGCCAATACTCCCGTTTTGAAGGAACGCGGACAGCACGAAGTTTTCTGTGGTCTCACAGGAATCATCTGGCTGCATCGCAAAATGCAGGATGCTTTCTTCCTCGTTGTTGGCAGCCGTACTTGCGCGCACCTTCTTCAATCGGCTGCTGGCGTAATGATTTTTGCCGAGCCCCGCTTTGCAACCGCAATCCTCGAAGAAACCGATCTGGCAGGCATGGCTGACGCACAGCAAGAGCTGGATCGCGTCGTTAGCGAGTTGCTGGCGCGGCGACCTGATATCAAGCAACTCTTTCTCGTCGGTTCCTGCCCGTCCGAAGTTATCAAGCTGGACCTCGCGAAGGCTGCTGAACGCATGAGTGCGCAATTTGCGCCAAATGTTCGGGTGCTCAGCTATTCAGGTTCTGGAATCGAGACAACCTTCACCCAAGGTGAAGATGCCTGCCTTGCAGCTATGGTTCCGGTGCTGCCGCAAACCGAAGCGCGTGAGCTTTTGCTTGTTGGCGCGTTGCCGGACGTTGTTGAAGAACAGGCGGTTGGTCTTCTTGAGGCGATGGGTATTGGCCCGATCCGTGTATTGCCCGCATCGCATATAAATGACGAGTACGGGATCGGGTCCAACACGTTTTATGCTTTGACACAACCATTCCTGACCGACACGCATGAAGCGTTACAGCGTCGGGGTGCTCAGCACATCGCAGCTCCATTTCCGTTCGGAGAGGAAGGTACAACTCAGTGGCTGCGTGCCATTGCAGATCAGTTTGGCGTTAGCGAGGCGAAATTCGCCGAAGTGACTGATGCTCCGCGAGCGCGAGCGCGCAAGGCCGTTGCACAGGCATCCGAGGCGATCAAAGGCAAGTCGGTCTTCTTCTTCCCGGACAGCCAGTTGGAAATCCCTTTGGCGCGTTTTCTGACCCGCGAATGCGGCATGGAAGCCGTCGAAGTTGGAGCGCCATTTATCCACAAAGCTGTCATGTCCTCTGACCTGAACCTCTTGTCTGAGGGACCGGTCATCGCCGAGGGGCAGGACGTAGACAAGCAGCTTGATCGGTGCCGAGCAGCACGCCCTGATTTAACAGTATGCGGCTTGGGTCTCGCCAACCCGCTCGAAGCCGAAGGCCTGACGACCAAATGGGCCATCGAATTGGTGTTCACGCCCGTGCATTTCTACGAACAAGCCGGAGATTTGGCAGGGCTCTTTTCCAGACCTGTTCGCCGTCGTGACCTCCTCAAGCTGGAGGCGGCAGAATGAAACTTACTGTTTGGACATATGAAGGCCCGCCGCATGTTGGTGCCATGCGTGTCGCCACCGGCATGAAAGACATGCATTATGTTTTGCATGCACCGCAGGGGGACACTTACGCCGATCTGCTTTTCACAATGATCGAGCGCCGCAATCATCGCCCTCCTGTGACCTACACGACATTTCAGGCGCGCGATCTGGGTGCCGACACGGCATATCTGTTCAAAGACGCCGCCATTGCCGCGTATGAGCGTTTCAAGCCGGAAGCGATGATCGTCGGTGCCTCCTGCACAGCCGAACTGATCCAGGACGATCCGGGCGGCTTGGCCGAAACTTTGGGCCTGCCGATCCCGGCCATCCCGCTCGAACTGCCCAGCTATCAGCGCAAGGAAAATTTCGGGGCAGATGAAACCTTCTTCCAGATCGTGCGCGTATTGGCGAAGCCAATGGAAAAAACAGCGCGCATCACAGCGAATCTGATTGGCCCCACGGGTCTTGGCTTTCGCCACCGCGACGACATTGTCGAAGTGACTGGCCTGCTGATGGATATGGGAATTGAAGTGAACGTGGTGGCCCCAATGCCCGCGTCACCGTCCGACATCGCCAAGATGGGTCAGGCGCATTTCAACGTGTTGATGTACCCCGAAACGGCAGAAACTGCCGCGCGCTATATGGAGCGTGAATTGGGCCAGCCCTACACCAAGGTCGTGCCAATTGGTGTCGGAGCGACACGTGATTTTGTCAAAGAAGTTGCTGAAATCGCCGGTGTAGAGCCTGTTATGGACGACAGCCGACTGCGGATGCCGTGGTACTCGGCCAGCGTTGATAGCACCTACCTGACAGGCAAACGTGTCTTCCTGTTCGGCGACGGCACACATGTCGCCGCCTGTGCAAGGATCGCGCGCGATGAGATGGGTTTCGAAGTGGTTGGCATGGGTTGCTACAATCGCGAACAGGCTCGGATGCTGCGTAGTCTCGCCAAAGATTACGGGGTCGAGGCGCTGATCACCGACGATTACCTCGAAGTTGAGCGCCGTATTGAAGAACTGGCTCCCGAAATGATCCTTGGCACGCAGATGGAGCGCCATATTGGCAAGCGTCTGGGCATTCCCTGCGCCGTCATTTCAGCGCCGGTTCACGTGCAGGATTTCCCAGCCCGTTATAGCCCGCAGATGGGCATCGAAGGTGCGAACGTGATCTTCGACACTTGGGTGCATCCCTTGGTGATGGGACTTGAAGAGCACTTGCTCACAATGTTCCGCGAGGATTTCGAATTCCACGACGACGCCGGAGCCAGCCATCACGGGCACAAGGCCAAGCTACGTGAGATGGGCATAAGAGAACTCCCTGACTCAGAGACTGTTACGCCAGAACCCGTGCAAGCGAGCACTGGACCGGTAGAGATCGTCTGGCTCCCGGCCGCCGAAAAAGAACTCAAGAAAATCCCGTTTTTCGTGCGCGGCAAAGCCAGACGCAACACCGAGACATTCGCGTTTGAGCGCGGCGTGCAAGAGATCAGCGTCGATACCCTCTACGAAGCGAAAGCTCACTATGCGCGATAACTTCGACGAAACCCGGGCGTATAACATCGCCATCATCACTCTGGACAGCCACGCCGCTGGACCTGTGGCGCGGGCCTCGTTGAACCTTGCTAAAGACTTTCCGGGTCTGAGCGTCACCGTGCACGCGGCGGCGGAATGGGCCGAAACGCCCGAGGCTCTCGTAGAGACCAAACAGGCCATCGCCAGCGCCGACATGGTGGTCGCGAATCTGCTCTTTCTCGAAGAACACATCAAACCGATCATCGACGATCTTCGCAGGGTTCGAGACAAGGTCGATGGCATGGTCGGTGTCATTGCCGACGCGGAAATCATCAAGCTGACCAAGCTGGGCAAGCTCGACATGGGCAAGCCCGCGTCGCCGATGATGAAGCTTCTCAAGTCGCTCAAACCCAAATCCACGGATTCAGAGGTGGAAAAGGGCGAAAAGCGGATGCAGCAACTGCGCCGCTTGCCGGGTCTCCTCAAGATGGTGCCGGGCAAGGCGCAGGATCTGCGGTCATGGTTCCTTGTCATGCAGTACTGGCTGGGCGGGTCTGATGACAACATTGAACAGATGGTTCGTTACCTTTTGGGTAAGTACGCAAAGGGCCGCAACGAATGGCTCGGCGCAGTGGCCGAAGCGCCCATCGAATACCCGGATGTGGCTCTATATCACCCTGATTTGCCCCAACGCATTACGACCGATATCGCAGATTTGCCCCGTCCTGCGGACGCTAAGGCGACCATCGGCCTGTTGATGATGCGTTCTTATGTGTTGGCCAATGATACCGCACATTATGACGCGGTTATCCGCGCATTTGAGGCAAAAGGTATGGCAGTGCTGCCGGCATTTGCTGGCGGTCTTGATGGCCGTCCTGCAATTCATACGTTTTTCAAGTCCGAAGAGGGCCCGCGGATTGATACGATGGTGTCTTTGACAGGCTTCAGCCTTGTTGGTGGGCCCGCGTACAATGATAGTGAAGCAGCGGTTGAGGTGCTGAAAGAACTCGACCTTCCCTACATTGCTGCGCATCCGCTTGAGTTTCAGACACTTGGCCAATGGGCCACTGGCGACCAGGGCCTCGGCCCGATCGAAACCACGATGCTGATCGCGTTGCCGGAACTCGATGGCGCGACATGCCCGACCGTGTTTGGCGGTCGCCACGGCGCCGAAGGCTGCAATGGCTGCCAGTACCAATGCCCTTGCGATACGCAAAGCAAGGCGATGGCCCCGTGCCGCGAACGCATTGACAGCTTGGCGGAGAAGACACTGCGTCAGGCGACCCTTCGCCGGAAACAGAATGCTGAGAAGAACGTTGGCATCGTCCTCTTCGGCTTCCCTCCGAACGCGGGCGCTGTTGGCACAGCCGCGTATCTCAACGTATTCGAGTCGCTCTTTAACACGCTTCACCAGATGAAGGCCGAGGGCTATGATCTTGACCCACCCGAAACGGTAGAGGCGCTGCGCGCAGCTGTTCTCGAGGGCAACGCCAAGCAATACGGTCAGGAAGCCAATGTCGCCGCTCATGTGAGCGCCGACGAGATCGTGCGCAACACGCCGCCGCTCAAAGCCATCGAAGCGGTTTGGGGTCCGGCGCCGGGCAAAATCCAATCCGACGGACGCGGCGTTTTCGTACTCGGTGCTCAATTCGGTAAGGTTTTCATCGGGGTTCAGCCCACATTCGGTTACGAAGGCGACCCGATGCGTTTGCTTTTCGAGCGTGGCTTTGCGCCGACTCATGCATTCGTCACCTTCTATCTCTGGATGCGCAACACTTTCAAAGCAGACGTCGTGCTTCATTTTGGTATGCACGGTGCGCTGGAATTCATGCCGGGCAAGCAGGCAGGTCTTGGTGCGCGTGACTGGCCGGATCGGCTGATCGGCGAAATGCCAAATGTTTATCTCTATGCCTCGAACAATCCTTCTGAGGCGGCATTGGCCAAGCGTCGTTCCGGCGCGGTTACTGTCACCCACTTGACGCCGCCACTCGCGCAGTCCGGTCTCTACAAAGGCTTGCAAGAGCTAAAAGACAGTCTGACTCGGTGGCGGTCCTTGGACACGAATGATGCGGAAAGGGCAGAGTTAGAGACGCTTATCGCTGAACAGGCGGAGACTGTGGACATGACTGGCACAGAACCCGACGCGCTTTGGCTCAAGTTGCTCGAAACTGAAGACGCCCTGATCCCCGATGGCCTGCACATTGTCGGCAAAGTCTTCAGCGATGCGGCGCGAGCCGAGTATCTCAAGCTCATCGAAACTTCTGATGACGAGACCAAGGCGCGTGTTGATGCCCTTTTGCAAAAAGAAACCGAGATCGCCGGGCTGTTGCGCGCATTGGACGGCCGATTCACACCTCCTGTGCCCGGCGGTGACCTGATCCGCTCGGCCGACGTGCTGCCGACCGGGCGCAACATCCACGCTTTTGATCCGTTCCGCATGCCGACCGAGTATGCGTGCCGCGACGGCGCGAAACAGGCTCAGTTGTTGCTGGAAACGCACAAAACCTTGCCGCGCACTGTAGCGCTGGTTCTTTGGGGATCGGACAACATCAAATCCGATGGCGCACCCTTGGCGCAAGCATTGGCCCTGATCGGTGCCAAGCCACGGTTCGACAGCTTTGGCCGCATCTCTGGTGCCGACCTGATCCCGCTTGAGGAACTGGGTCGCCCGCGCATCGACGTTGTCATGACGCTGTCCGGTATCTTCCGCGATCTTCTGCCATTGCAGACTCGCATGTTGGCAGAAGCCGCAAAGAAGGCCGCCGAGGCTGATGAGCCGTTGGAGATGAATTACATCCGCGCGCATGCCTGGGTTTATGCGCAGGAAAACGGGGTGGATCTGGAAACTGCCGCGTTGCGCGTGTTCTCAAACGCTGAAGGGGCGTATGGATCGAACGTCAACGCCTTGGTTGACAGCAGCGCCTTTGGTGACGAAGACGAGCTCGCCGACGCTTATGAGGCGCGAAAATCCTTTGCCTACGGTGTGAACGGCAAGGCTGCCGCCAATGCGGCGTTGCTTCAGGAAACGCTGAAAACCGTTGATGTGGCCTATCAGAACCTCGAATCCGTAGAGTTGGGTGTCACCACGGTCGATCACTACTTCGACACGCTGGGCGGCATTTCCCGCGCCGTGAAACGCGCCCGCGGTGGTCAGGAAGCGGCGATCTACATTTCCGACACCACGCGCGGCAATGGCAAGGTGCGCACATTGCAGGATCAGGTCGCCCTGGAGACCCGGTCGCGCAGCCTGAACCCCAAATGGTTCGAGGGCATGCTCAAGCACGGTGCCGAAGGCGTACGCCAGATCGAGGCGCAGGTAACCAACACGATGGGGTGGTCTGCGACCACCGGCAAGGTCGAACCCTGGGTGTATCAGCGCCTGAGTGAAACCTTTGTGCTGGATGCCGACATGCGCGCGCGGCTGGCCGAGCTGAACCCGACCGCATCAAGCCGGATGGCGAACCGCCTGCTCGAAGCGCATGACCGCAACTACTGGCAACCCGACGCCGAAACGCTCGCTGCATTGCAAGATGCAGCAGACGCTCTGGAAGATCGCCTAGAGGGGATCGCCGCAGAATGAGCGCCAACACGTATAACCGGAGGCCCACATGAGCCCACTTGACGCAAAAAGCCCACCCGCAGCCCGCGCCGCATTGCGCGAAGCCGCTGGACTGGAAGCGCGTGGCCTGTCGGCACCGCCCGTGCTGAAAGGTCAGGACGGCGAAGGGTCGGTGCAGGTGCACCAGGACAATTCGATGAAGATCGAAGGGGCCAAGGTGTTTGCCGTCTATGGCAAGGGCGGGATCGGCAAATCGACCACGTCGTCGAACCTGTCGGCCGCCTTTTCAAAGCTGGGCAAGCGCGTGTTGCAGATCGGCTGCGACCCGAAGCATGACAGCACGTTCACGCTGACGGGCAAACTTCAGCCCACCGTTATCGACATTTTGAAAGAGGTCGATTTCCATGCTGAGGAACTGCGGCCCGAAGATTTCATGGCCGACGGCTTCAACGGCGTGAAATGCATCGAGGCCGGAGGGCCGCCTGCCGGTACTGGTTGTGGTGGCTATGTCGTCGGCCAGACCGTGAAACTGCTCAAGCAGCATCATCTGCTGGAGGACACTGACGTGGTGCTGTTCGACGTTCTCGGCGACGTGGTCTGCGGTGGTTTCGCCGCCCCACTGCAGCACGCGGATCGCGCCGTGATCGTGACAGCCAATGATTTCGACAGCATCTACGCGATGAACCGGATCATTGCTGCGGTTCAGGCCAAGTCGGCCAATTACAAGGTGCGTCTGGCGGGTTGCGTGGCCAACCGCTCCAAGGACACCGATGAGGTGGATCGCTACTGTAACGAGGTCGGGTTCAAGCGCATCGCGCATATGCCCGATTACGACGCCATCCGCCGGTCGCGCCTCAAGAAGAAAACACTGTTCGAGATGCCGGACGAGGAAGACATTGTCATGGCCCGCAAGGAATACATCCGTCTGGCGGAGACCCTGTTCAACGGAACCGAGGCGATGGCGCCGAAGCCGTTGGAAGACCGCGAAATCTTTGAGCTTTTGGGGTTCGATTGATGAGCTACGACGCCACACGCGATCGGGTCGAACACTATTTCGACCGCACGGCGACCAAGGTTTGGGAGCGCCTGACGTCTGACGCACCGGTCAGCCGTATTCGCGAAACGGTCCGCAAGGGCCGGGACCAGATGCGCGACAAGCTTTTGTCGGCTTTGCCGTCCGACTTGAACGGTGTGCGCGTTCTGGATGCGGGATGTGGCGCCGGGCAGATGACCCAAGAGTTGGCCCAGCGGGGCGCTGACGTCGTGGCCGTGGATATCTCGCCGTCGCTGGTCAAGATCGCTTCTGACCGGTTGCCTGATCATCTGAAATCCCGCGTGACATTCGCTAGCGGTGACATGCTGTCGGTGGATCAC
>QCWH01000044.1:0-15393 GCA_003149565.1 Marivita sp. XM-24bin2
CTGATGCCGTTCATGCTGTGCTCTATGACCCTGCGGAGACAAGCGCTTATGGCTGATCCATCACACGTCGCTGAAAGCTCAAAACCGGATGTCGCATTTACGAATGTTCCAATCGAAATCATGGTCTCCGTTGGACGCGCGCGCCCGTTGGTGAGGGAGCTTCTCCAGCTGGAAGAGGGGTCGGTTCTGCTCTTGAACAAACGCGTGGAAGACACGGTTGAGCTTTATGTCGGTGATCGGTTGATTGGTCTGGGCGTGCTGGAAATCTCCGAGATGGGAGAAAACCAAGGCCAGTTGAGCGTACGTTTGATTGAAGTGAATGAATTCGGAGCATCCGGTGCCTAGGCGATGAAGACGCTGGGGCTTTTTGTTCTGCTTTTCTGCATGGCATCGTCAGAGGTGTCGGCACAAGCACTGTCGCTGGATTTTGGCGAAGGTGGATCCGTCACCGCGACAACCCTTCAGCTGATTGCCCTGATTACGGTTCTTAGTGTGGCCCCCGGGATCGTAATTACAGTCACGTGCTTCCCGTTTATCGTCACGGTTCTGTCGATTCTGCGACAAGGCATTGGGCTGCAGCAGTCACCGCCAAATATGCTCATCGTGAGCATTGCATTATTCTTGACCTATTTCGTTATGGAGCCGGTCCTCATTCAGGCTTGGACCGATGGGATTCAGCCGCTTCTCAACGGCGAGATTGAGGCCGCAGAAGGCTTTGATCGTGGTTTTGAACCTTTTCGCGTTTTTATGGCGGCTCAGATTGATCCAGATACCTTTGCAACGATGGCGCAGATACGTTCAGATCTCGCACTCTCTGAACCGACCCCAGAAACACCACTTTCGATCCTGATCTCGACCTTCCTCCTGTCCGAGTTGGCGCGCGCGTTTCAGGTCGGTTTTCTGATTTTTTTGCCATTTTTGATCATTGACCTTGTCGTTGCGGCAGTTCTCATGTCGATGGGCATGATGATGGTACCACCAGCCATCGTGTCGCTCCCGTTCAAGCTCGCGTTCTTCGTGGTTGCCAATGGCTGGTCGCTCGTTGCCGAGAGCCTTGTACGCTCTTACCAATAGGGTCAGCGGCAAATTGCGCCACTGCGGTAGCGCGCGGTGTCGAAATGGAAGTGATCTTTATGAAACCGGTCCGAATCCGGGCCCAGCACGGTGCCGAAGATACCACAGGCCCGACCATGCATCTCACGGAGTACGGCCCCGGTGTCGCGTCGGTTCCAATCCTTCAGCAGCGTAACCTCTGTTCCGTTGCGCAAGCGAAATCCGGAGATATCGATTGCCCGGCCTTTGCCGTGCTCGCTGACCTTGGCACCAGGCTGATTGTTGCGCGTTCGGCACGCATAATGCGCTGCAACCTTGATTTGAGACACACCGCCACCCGTGGTACCGATCGTGGGTTTCATCCCTTTCACAACCCATTTTTTCAGGGCCTTTGCTGTCCTGCAGTCAAGGACAGCTCCCTGGCTCAGTGGAATTCCAGAAACCGATTTGACGCGCACACCGTCTTGGATACCGCATGCTGAAATGCGCCCCGGTACATATCCTACCGTTTCCCCCTGAATATCCGGATCACCGCAAACGGCGCCTCTGGCTCGAGCGCGGCGCTGAGCCATTGCCTTTTCGACCAGACTGCGCGGGCGCAGAGACGGCCGGGTGGAAAACCACGTGGCCTGAGGTGAAAGTGCTGCAAAGGCGCGGCTGTTCATGCCCATTTGGTGGGCGAGAACGCGCTGAAAGCCGGGATCTGCGCCTGTCTCAATTTTCTTGGTATGCTGCTGAATCAATCCCGCTTCACGTATGGCTGGCCGCGCGAGAGGACGTATGTCGGCCAGCAGACTGAGTTCCGTCCCTGCCCCGATCTCGCGTGCGACAGGCTTTAATGACGTCTCCGGGGCGGTCTGAGCTGCACCTGCGAAGGACATGAAAACAAAAACCAGAACACTCAAGACCCGCGTCATGTCCCCTATCCAGATCGCCCGAAGTTCGGAGCCGCCGTGTCCTGACCCGCTTCAATGATACCACGTCGGATGGCGCGTGTGCGGGTAAAATAGTCGTGCAAGAATGGGCCGTCGCCCTGTCGGATGGCGCGTTGCAGTGCGAACAACTCTTCGGTGAAGCGCCCAAGGATTTCGAGTGTTGCGTCCTTATTCGTCAGAAAAACGTCCCGCCACATAGTGGGGTCTGATGCCGCAATGCGGGTGAAATCACGGAAGCCTGCCGCCGAATACTTGATCACCTCGCTGTCAGTGACACGCCCCAGATCATCGGCAACCCCAACCATTGTGTATGCGATAAGGTGAGGACAATGCGAGGTGACAGCGAGCACGAGATCGTGGTGTTCCGGCTCCATGATATCGACATTGGAGCCAAGCGCGCGCCAGAACCGCGACAGCATATCGATGGCCTTTTGGTCACTGCCCTCAGCGGGAACAAGCAAACACCACCGATTGTCGAAAAGCGTCGCAAAGCCGGATTCCGGACCAGAGTGTTCCGTTCCTGCGAGCGGGTGTGCCGGCACGAAATGCACTCCGTCCGGAATGTGTGGCGCGACATCGTGGATCACCTGGGCTTTGACCGATCCAACATCCGTCACTGTTGCACCCGGCTTGAGATGTGGCGCAATCTCTTTGGCCAAAGGTCCCATAACGCCAACCGGCACCGCAAGTACGACGAGGTCCGCATCTCTTACGGTGTCGATCAACGTATCGCAGACGGTATCGCACAAGCCGATCCGCCGCGCCGTTTCACGCGTTTCCGTGCTGCGCGCATAGCCAGTAACGTGGCCGGCCAATCCACCGCGTTTCATCGACCAGAACATTGATGACGCGATTAATCCCAAGCCAATCAGGGCAACGCGGTTGTAGATTTGGGTCATCGCGCACCTGCCTTGAATTGGCCGACGGCATGCGCCACCCGGCGACAGCTTGCTTCGTCCCCGACAGTGATACGAAGTGCGTGGGGCAGGTTGTACGAGCCGACCTGCCGGACGATCAGCCCCTGTTTCTGGAGGTAGAGATTGCAGGCTTCTGCCTCAGCCTCATCTGTGAAGCGGGCGAGGATGAAATTCGCCATGGATGTGTCGGACGGCACACCGTGCTCTGCCAATGCTTCGGCCAACCATGCGCGCAATCTTGTGTTCTCCAACCGGCATTTTTCAACATATGCCGTGTCACGCACGGCGGCCTCTGCCGCAGCAAGCGCGGTACCTGACAGGTTGAACGGGCCACGAATGCGATTAAGGACGTCAATCACTTCCTGAGGCGCATAGCCCCATCCAATCCGCAAGCCACCCAATCCGTAGATCTTCGAGAATGTACGCGTCATGACAACATTGTCACGCGCCTTTACGAGGCCAGCACCGCCGTCATATCCGTCGACAAATTCTGCGTACGCGCCATCAAGCACCAGAAGCGTTTGCGGTGGCAGATTTTCGGCAAGCCGCTCGACCTCCGCCAATCCGATCATTGTCCCTGTCGGGTTATTGGGGTTTGCGATGAAAACAAGCTTGGTTTTGTCGGTGCACGCAGCAAGGATCGCATCAACATCCGTAACGCGCTCATGCTCGGGCACTTCGACCGGTCTTGCGCCTGCGGCCAAAGCACAAATCTTGTAGAGAGCAAAGCCGTGCTCGGTGTGAATCACCTCATCCCCCGGCCCGGCATAGGCTTGGCACAGAAAGGTGATGATCTCGTCCGAACCGACGCCGCAGATGATCTGATCGGCGTTCAATTCGTAAATTTCGGCAATCGCGGCGCGCAGAGCGGCGTGATCCGTTGATGGATAGCGATGCAGGTCCAAAACAGAACGGCGCACGGCTTCTTGAGCTGCGGCGCTGGGGCCGAACGGGTTTTCGTTCGAGCTGAGCTTCACCACGTTTGACACGCCGTCGATGTGCGATTTGCCACCGACATACAGCGCAATATCCATGATGCCGGGTTGTGGGGTGATCTTCGTCATCTGAGCCTCCGCTATGCGATACGGTTTAGCGGCGCGGGCGCGCAAGGGAAAGCGACAAACCACCCCATCGTGCGACCGGTTTAGCTGTGCGGCGCAGTAAGGATATTCTGCAGGATCGAGTCGTATAGATGCGGTGGGCCCTCATAGTCCGAGCCCCGGGGGAGGTCGATCAAGTATACGTCTTGCAGCCTATGCAACTCAGGCTCGGCATCTTCTGCAAGGCTGAGGAAAGAAAACGTGGTATTCCGCCCAAATAGACGCCGCGCGAGTCGCGTGATGCTTTTGTAGTGGGGCTCCGTCAGTTGAAAGTCCTCCCACGGTGTCACGTTATCGACTGTGTCAGGCAGGTTCGGCTGGATATTCGACCAAACCAGATGAGTCCGCCCTGCATAGTCAGGCGAGAGAAACGGTGCGGCCTGATGGGTCAATTTACTGACAAGAGTGTCTTTCTGGCCCGGCTCTTCAAACGACTTTGCAATGTCCTGTTCGTGGAAAAGGCACAGCCCCGGGAGCCGTTTGTTAAATAACAGAACATCCCATTCGACGGTGTAGTCTTGTTTCGCCTCAATTGCATCCCGAAGCGTTCCGGCCACGGCATGTTGCAGAACAGCTTGGGTGCCATTCAATGACGTGATGTTCCAATCGAACAGAGATCTTACAAATTGGGGCGCTGTGGCCGGATGGCGTGTTTGAAAGAAATCGAATTGGAACCGGTTGATACAACTGCAGCCGATTGTCAGAACGCGGATCGGACCTGTGCCCATAAGTTCAGCATTACTCAGACGCCATAAGTCGGATGAAACCGACCCGCAGGCGAGGGTGTGAACACTTCACAGCCATCTGCGGTGATGCCGATCGAGTGTTCGAATTGAGCTGAGAGGGATTTGTCCCGCGTAACGGCCGTCCAATCATCTGCGAGCACTTTGGTCTCTGGACGACCCAGATTCACCATAGGCTCAATGGTAAAGAACATGCCTTCTTCAAGCGTGGGTCCGGTCCCAGCGCGTCCGTAGTGCAGCACATTGGGCGGCGCATGGAAGACGCGACCAAGTCCATGGCCACAGAAGTCGCGGACGACTGACATGCGATTTGCTTCGACATAGCTTTGAATTGCATGCCCAATGTCGCCAAACGTGTTTCCCGGCTTCGCGGCATCGATGCCCTTGAAAAGCGCGTCATGGGTGACCTGAATCAGGCGTTCCGCCTTTCGGCTCAGCTTGCCAGCCACATACATGCGGCTTGTGTCCCCGAACCACCCATCGACGATCACCGTCACATCAATGTTCAGGATGTCGCCATCCTTGAGCTTCTTCTCGCCCGGGATGCCGTGGCAGACGACATGGTTTACGCTGATGCAGCTTGCATGCTGGTAGCCCTTGTACCCGATCGTGGCGGAAGTCGCGCCTGCGTCTTCGACCCGGGTCCTGATGAAATCGTCCAGAGCTTCGGTGGTTTGGCCGACGAAAACATGCTCAGCCACTTCGTCTAGGATCGTGGCCGCCAACGCGCCGGCTTTGCGCATGCCCTCAAAATCCGCGTCACTATGGATGCGGATGCCTTCGCGTGTCATGCGGCCATCGTGATTATTGTTCACAAGGGAACTCCACTACTGCTTTGGTGCGTTTTAGCCCCGCTCGTGGGTTTTTGCCAGTGGCGCGTCATTGAGGCTCGGATCAGAAACTCATTCTAAGCAGTTTTCCCATCTGCACCGCCTCGGGCGTGATCTGGCAATCCAACACCAAGGTTTCAACTCCGGCTTCGGTCGCGGCCCGCCAAGCCGATGCGTAAGCTGGATCAATGTCCTGTGCCAAGGTCATGCGGTCGCAATCCGTTCGTTGAACCAGATAAAGCATCATTGCCCGATGTCCTTGGGCCACCATGTTGGCAAGCTCCTGCAAGTGTTTTGTACCGCGCTTGGTTACACTGTCTGGAAACTCTGCCAAGCCTGCGGTGCGGCTCAAAGTGACCGACTTCACCTCAATATACAGGTCGCTTTGGCCCTCGGTTTTGATCAGAAAATCAATGCGGCTGTTTTCGCCGTAGGGAACCTCGGCACGCAGGGTGTCAAAGTCCTCCAAGCCCGGGATGGCACCGGTTTCCAACGCCTGCCGCAGCATCCGATTGGGGACCGCGGTATCAACACCGGTAAAATGCCCGTTCCCGTGATCAACAAGGCGCCAACCGTATTTCAGCTTTTTCTTGGGATCATCGTTCGGCTCCAGCCAGACCTGCATGCCAGGTTCCGCCAAGCCCATCATCGACCCTGGATTGGCGCAATGCGCCGTGACGTCTTGCCCGTCTGCGAGCGCGACGTCTGCGAGAAAACGTTTGTACCGTCGGATCAGTGTGCCCGGGACAAGAGGGGTTTGAAAGCGCATGGCCCCCGCCTATACCTGAGAAAAAACGGGATCAAGGAGGCAGCGCATGCCCAACCCAACCGCAGCCATGCTGGTGATCGGCGACGAAATCCTCTCTGGACGGACGCGCGACGCGAACATGCATCATCTGGCGCAGGAATTGACGAAGGTTGGCATCAACCTGCGCGAAGTAAGAATTGTCAGTGACGACCGCGATGCGATTGTCTCGGCTCTGAACGATCTGCGGACAGCGCATGACACCGTGATTACGTCTGGGGGCATCGGTCCGACCCATGACGACATCACGGCTGACTGCGTTGCGGCGGCGTTTGGCGCGCCTATTGATGTGCGCGACGATGCGGCAGCTCTCTTGCAGGCGCATTATGACAGCCGCGGAATGGAGTTCAACGATGCCCGCAAGCGTATGGCGCGCATTCCCGAGGGCGCGACCCTGATCGAAAACCCAGTTTCCATCGCGCCGGGCTTTTCGATTGGCAATGTGCATGTCATGGCGGGTGTCCCTTCTGTTTTCCAGGCGATGGTCGCCAGTGTGATCCCAACACTGACAGGAGGCGCGCCGATTCTGTCGCAGACCCTGCGCGTGGATCGTGGTGAAGGCGATATTGCCGCGCCACTTGGGCAAGTGGCCGCAGAATTCCCGGACCTTTCGATCGGCTCGTATCCATTCCAGCAGAATGGCGCCTATGGATCCAACATCGTCGTGCGTGGCAGTGACGGTGCCCGCGTGGATCACGCGATCACGCGGCTCTCTGAACTTTTTCCTGTATGAAGCCCACTGTTCGAGATTTGTATGCTGTGACCGAGGCGACATGGCCCCCGGCTGACCGCACCCCTGCCGGCCCTTGGATGCTGCGAAACGGTGCTGGTGGCGGCAAACGGGTGAGTGCTGCCACGGCTGAGGGCGACTGGCGTCCAGAGGACCTCTCAGCCGCAGAGAAGGCCATGCGCATGCTGGGTCAGGACCCGCTCTTCATGATCCGCGAGGGTGAGGATACTTTGGACTCGGCCCTTTCTGCACGCGGATACGAGATCATTGATCCGGTTAATCTGTGGCTGTGCCCTATTGGCGACCTGACAGATGTGTGCGTGCCCCGTGTCACCGCCTTTTCGATCTGGGAGCCGCTTGCCATCATGCGGGATATCTGGTCGGCCGGCGGCATCGGCCCATCCCGTGTCGCCGTGATGGAGCGGGCGTCAGTGCCAAAAACCGGAATATTTGGACGGATCACAGACAAACCTGCCGGCACCGCGTATTGCGCAATCTCAGGCGGGGTTGCGATGGTGCATGCCCTGGAAATCGCCAAGGCGCATCGTCGAAAGGGCATGGGCGTCTGGCTGATGCGACAGGCAGCGCATTGGGCCAATGCAAACGGAGCCGAATGGCTGTCGGTTCTCTGCACGCAAGCAAACGTTGGGGCAAATGGTCTCTACGCTTCCCTCGGAATGCAGGTTGTGGGACAGTACCACTACCGCATCTTACCCAACACAAGCGACAGCGCATGACCAAAGATAAACTCCCCACGGCGCTCAATCTGCCGATGGTCGATCCTCTCCCGCCAGAGACACAGAAATATTTCGACATCTGTCAGGACAAGCTGGGCATGATCCCGAACGTGCTTCAGGCCTATGCTTTCGACATCGAAAAGCTGAATGCATTTACTGCGATGTACAACGATCTGATGCTGGCCGACAGCGGGCTCAGCAAGCTTGAGCGGGAAATGATCGCGGTCGTGGTGAGTTCGATCAACAAGTGCTTTTATTGCCTCACGGCCCACGGGGCTGCTGTGCGCCAGTTGTCAGGGGACCCAAAGCTTGGCGAAATGCTGGTGATGAACTGGCGCGTAGCCGACCTGCCGCACAGGCACCGTGCAATGCTGGCTTTTACCGAGAAGATGACCAAATCCAGTGCCGAAATCGCCGAGTTCGACCGCGAAGCCCTACGCGATGCCGGTTTCAGTGATCGCGATATTTGGGACATCGCTAACGTTGCCGGGTTCTTCAACATGACAAATCGTGTGGCCAGTGCCACCGACATGCGACCCAATGATGAGTACCACGCGCAAGCGCGCTAGTCGGCTGGGGGCATGTCTTGCGGCGGTTTTGATCTCGTCTCAGACCGCTGCGTTGGATCTTGCTTTGCCCACAAGCGCGCGGGAAACTGTATCCCGGACCAGCCCGTCTGACAGCTATGACCTGCCTATCGGTGCCTGGGTCGAGGGCAGTGGCGTGCCTGTCGCCAGTCTCGACGGAGAGGTCAGACGTAAGGCGTGGCGCATTCCCGGAGTGGGGATCACCACTGGGCAGGTTTTGGGGCCGATCCGCGAACAACTGATTTCTGATGGGTTCGACATCATCTTTGAATGCACCGCCCAAAGCTGCGGCGGCTTTGATTTTCGCTTCGGTGTCGAAGTGTTGCGCGCGCCAAATATGTATGTCGACTTGTCAGACTATCGGTTTCTCTCGGCGAAATCGGATGATGCCAGCGAGGCCCTGAGTGTCATGGTCAGCCGCGACAACGATACTGTGTTCCTGCAACTGATCGAGGTCGGTCCATCAGGGCGCCCCTCGGTTACGATCTCAAACGCTCCGAGTGTTCGCGTTCCTGAAACGGCGGGCGATGTGGTGAGCACACTTGAAAATGTCGGTCATGTGGTCCTCGCCGATCTCGAATTTGCCAGCGGTTCTGCCGCGTTGGGCGATGGGCCCGTTCAATCGCTCGACGCGGTTGTGGCGTATCTCATCGCCAATCCGACACGTCAGATCACCTTCGTTGGCCACACAGATGCGACGGGGTCTCTTGAGGGCAATATCGCATTGTCGCGCCGGCGTGCCGAAGCTGCCCGGAGCTATGTCATCGCGCGCGGTGTATCTGAAGGGCAAGTCGCCGCGGATGGTGTCGGCTTCCTGTCGCCACGGGCAACCAATCTGACTGCTGCTGGCCGCGAGGCAAATCGCCGTGTCGAGGCGGTTCTCATCTCGGTCGAATAAAATGGACCGGAGAGTACCTCCGGCCCACTCTTCACAGTAAAAGCCCGCGCCTTCAGGATGGCAACTTCGCTTTCCTAAGATACGGCAGCACAGTTTCAATCTGACCGTATTTTGCAATTGCATCTTCGTCGCTGACCGCAGTCGGAACAATCACATCCTGACCCACGGTCCAGTTCGCCGGAGTTGCCACATTCTCGCGTGCGGATGTCTGCAGCGCATCAAGCGCCCGCAGAACTTCTGCGAAGTTGCGACCAACCGTCATGGGGTAGGTCATCGACAGCTTCAGCTTCTTGTCCGGGCCGATGATGAACACCACACGCACGGTTGCGCTGTCTGCCGGGGTGCGACCGTCGGGCAGGACATATTCCGCAGGCAGCATGTCGAACGCCTTGGCAACGGTCAGGCTCTCATCTGCGATGATCGGGAAACCTGCTTTTGAACCAGAGGTCGATTCGATATCGCCTTTCCACTTCTTGTGGTCTTCGACACCATCGACGGAAATGCCCATCACCTTGGTGCCGCGCTTCTCCCATTCATCCGCCAGCTGCGCGACCGCGCCGAATTCGGTGGTGCACACGGGCGTAAAGTCTTTCGGATGTGAAAACAGGATCGCCCAGCTGTCGCCGATCCAATCGTGCAGTGAGATCGTGCCCTGATCCGTTTCAACGGTCAGGTTCGGAATTTCATCATTGATGCGCAGGCCCATATTTGCCTCCTTTCGCGGGTTGTCGGTTGGTTGCAGACATAGGCAGGCGCGCCCCCAGTTACACCCCCTTGCGGCAGCCGAATTGGGGTGACAGAGTGTCGTCTGCAACACTCTGAGGGGAGACGATCAGATGATCCAGAAACGCCAGTTTTACATCAATGGAGCATGGGTCGACCCCATCGATGGGCGTGATCATCATGTCATTGATCCATCTACCGAAGACCCTTGCGCGGTGATTTCACTGGGCGGACAGGCCGATACAGATGCGGCCGTGGCCGCCGCCAAGAATGCTTTCCCGTCTTGGATGGCAACGCCGCCCGCAGAGCGCATTGCGATGGTGGAAAAACTGCTTGAAATCTACCAGTCGCGTGGAGACGAAATGGCCCAAGCCATAAGCATTGAAATGGGTGCGCCCATTGATATGTCGCGCGCGAGCCAGGTCGGTGCGGGCACCTGGCACCTTCAAAACTTCATCGACGCCGCCAAGTCATTCGAATTCGACCGCCCACTGAATGACCACAGTCCTCAGGACCGGATCATCTACGAAGCGGTCGGCGTTTGCGCTCTCATCACGCCGTGGAACTGGCCGATGAACCAGGTCACGCTCAAGGTCGGCGCGGCGGCCATCGCGGGCTGCACGATGGTCCTGAAACCGTCCGAGGAAAGCCCGCTCAACGCCATTCTTTTTGCCGAAATGGTGCACGAGGCCGGCTTCCCGCCGGGCGTCTTCAACCTCGTGAACGGCGATGGCGTCGGCGTCGGCAGCCAACTTTCCGCACATCCCGATGTCGACATGGTCAGCTTCACAGGCTCCAGCCGTGCGGGCAAGCTCATCTCCAAGGCAGCTGCCGACACGCTCAAGCGGGTGCATCTGGAACTTGGTGGCAAAGGTGCGAACCTGATCTTTGCCGATGCCGATGAAAAAGCCGTCAAGCGCGGCGTCCTGCACATGATGCAGAACACCGGCCAATCCTGTAATGCGCCGTCGCGCATGATTGTCGAAGCCCCGATCTATGACCGCGTCGTCGAAGAAGCGGGCGAGATCGCCGCCAAGGTCAGCGTCGGTCCGGCCTCTGCCGAAGGCCGCCATATCGGCCCGGTTGTGAACGCGACCCAGTGGCAGAAAATCCAGGACCTGATCCAGAAAGGCATTGACGAAGGTGCCCGCCTCGTGACCGGCGGCACCGGTCGTCCGGAAGGTCTGAACAAGGGATTCTACGTCCGTCCCACGGTGTTCGCCGACGTGACCAATGACATGACCATCGCCCGCGAGGAAATCTTCGGCCCGGTTCTGTCGATCATGAAATTCGAAACCGAGGAAGAAGCTGTCGAGATTGCCAATGACACGGTCTACGGCCTGACCAACTACGTGCAGAGCCAGGACGGCGCGCGCCGCAATCGTCTGGCCCGCCAGCTGCGCTCGGGCATGGTGGAAATGAACGGTGTCGGCCGCTCCGCAGGGTCGCCTTTCGGCGGTATGAAACAGTCGGGAAACGGGCGCGAAGGCGGCGTCTGGGGAATTGAGGACTTTCTTGAAGTCAAAGCGGTCTCTGGCTGGGCTGCCGAGTGATCACACCATAGGGCAGGGGCGCAGGTCCCCTGCTTCTTCTTTTTCCAAATATGCACATCGGACGCGCCAGCGTCCGTCCCGCCTCAATACGGCGCTGCCACCCGGAATTTCACACCTTCTCCACCATCCGGATGCCGCAGCCGCAACTCTTCGGCATGCAACATCATGCGGGAATACTCATCTGCCGTTTCGGGCGCATAAAGCGGATCGCCAAGGATCGGATGCCCCAGTGCCAGCATATGCACCCGTAATTGGTGGCTCCGCCCGGTCTGCGGAAAAAGCTTCACCCGGCTTTCGGTGTCCGACGCCTTCATCACCCGCCAATCTGTCACCGCCGGTTTCCCGGACTCATGGTCGACCTTTTGCAAAGGCCGGTTCGGCCAATCGACGATAAGCGGCAAATCCACCGTGCCGGTCTTCGGCTCCAATCGCCCGGCAACGCGCGCAAGATAGGTCTTCTTCGTCTGCCGTTTTTCGAACTGTAATCCCAGATGGCGCTGGGCGTGGGGCGTGAGGCCAAACACCATGACACCGGACGTGTCCCGATCCAACCGGTGCACAAGAAGCACCTGCGGATAGACCGCCTCCAGCCGCGTGATCAGGCAATCGGCCAGCTCTGGCCCTTTGCCCGGAACCGACAGCAACCCCGCAGGCTTGTTGACTACGAGGATCTCGTGGTCTTCGTGCAGAATGTCGAGAGGTGTATCGGGAGGATTGTAACAGGTCATCCACACCGTCTATGCAGCTTGGCGATTTTGGGCAAGGAGAGGATTTTCGTACGAAAATCCTGTCGCCACAGAAACTTCGTACGAAGTTTCTGGCTATGCCCGCACGCGCGCCGATGCCGGATCGTAGATAGGCCTGAGCGCGGCCTGTGCCGTCACCCGTGTACCGGCCACGTCGATCTCGTAGGTCGACGCAAGAAGCTGCTCTGCTGTCTCCCCTGCGCAAGGCACGTAACCCATGCCGATGGCACCACCCAGATGGTGACCATAGGCGCCGGAACTCAGGTACCCCACGATCTCCCCATCCCTCAGGATCGGTTCGTGATGATAGAGCAGCGGCTCCGGGTCTGTCAGGCGGAACTGCATCATTCGGCTTTGCAAACCGGCCTCGCGCTTTTGCAAAACCGCCTCGCGGCCGATGAAGTCGGGTTTCGCGGTTTTCACGGCAAAGCCCAGACCGGCTTCCAGAACGTGGTCTTCACAAGTGATGTCATGGCCAAAATGCCGAAACGCCTTTTCGATCCGGCAGGTGTCCATCGCATGCATCCCACAGAGCGCCAGACCGTGATCCTGCCCCGCCTCCCAGAGCGTTTCGAACACGTGGCATGCCTGATCGGCCGATATGTAAATCTCCCACCCAAGTTCCCCTACGTAGGACACACGGTGCACCCGGGCGGTTCCGAGACCGATTTCAATCTCCTGTGCCGTGCCGAACGGGTTGGCGGCGTTCGAGAAATCATTGGGGGACACCGCCTGCATGATTTTCCGCGCATTCGGCCCCATGACCGCAAGCACGCCCTCGCCCGCTGTTGTGTCGGTAATGACCACGCGCCGGTCGCCGACATGGCGTTGCAACCAGGTCTGATCCGCCGCCCGAGTTGCGGCAGGAGTCACCACCAGATAGCAAGTTTCGGACAGCCGCGTGACGGTCACATCCGCCTCGATCCCGCCGCGCGCATTAAGGAACTGCGTGTAAACAATCTTGCCGACCGGCACCGACAGATCGGCCCCGCAGACGTGGTTCAGAAACGCCTCGGCGTCCGGCCCCTCAACCCGCAGCTTGCCGAAGGAGGACATGTCGTACATGCCCACATTCTCGCGGATCGCCTTGTGTTCGCGGGCGACATTGTCGAAGAAGTTCTGCCGCTTCCAGCTATAGGCGTATTCCGGCGTCTGGTCTTCGGTCGCGTACCAGTTGGCGCGCTCCCATCCGACAATTTCACCCATGACCGCGCCGCGCTCCAGAAGGTGTTGACGGAACGGCGTCCGTCTTACACCGCGGGCGGTGGCTTTTTGGCGGTAGGGGTAGTGATCGGCATATAATAGACCCAAGGTCTCGGTCACGCGCTCTTTGAGATAACGCCGATTGCGCTGGAACGGTTGAGCCCGGGCGATGTCCACATCGCCCAGATCGAACGGTTTCGCGCCGTCCTCCATCCACTGTGCCAGCGCCATGCCCGCGCCACCGGCAGACTGGATGCCAATGGAGTTGAATCCCGCCGCCACCCAAACATTGTCCATCTCACGCGCCTGCCCAAGGTAATAGGCGTTGTCGGGGGTAAAGCTTTCGGGGCCATTGAAGAAGGTATGAATCCCAGCCTCGGACAGCATCGGCATCCGGTTTACCGCCGCCTCCAAGATGGGTTCGAAATGGTCGAAATCCTCGGGCAGTTGGTCGAACTCAAAGCTTTCCGGGATGCCACTCATACCCCAGGGTTTTGACGTGGGCTCGAACGCGCCCAGCATCATCTTGCCCGCCTCTTCCTTGTAGTATGCACATTCATCCGGCACCCGCAGCACCGGCAGGGCCTCCAGCCCGGCGATAGGTTCGGAGACGATGTAAAAATGTTCGCAGGCCTGCAGAGGCACGTTGACCCCCAGCATCTGCCCCACCTCGCGGCCCCACATGCCGGCGCAGTTCACCACGTGATCGCAGGTTATGGTGCCGCTGTGGCCGTCCTCCGACGCCCAATCGACAGATGTGATCCGTCGCCCGTCGTGGTTGACGCCGGTCGCCTTGGTGCGCTCGAAAATCTGCGCCCCGCGCTGCCGTGCGCCCTTGGCCATCGCAAGCGCGATATTCGCGGGATCGCCCTGTCCGTCGCTGGGCAGGTAAACGCCGCCCACCACATCGCTGATGTTGAGATGTGGGTACTTTTTCTTGATCTCGGCCGTGTCGATTTCCTCGACCGGAACCCCGAAGGCTCGAGCCATCGCCGCTGAACGGCGTAGCTCTTCGTGGCGCTCCGCGGTCAGCGCAACCGAAATGGAGCCAACCTGGCGGAAGCCGGTGGCAACCCCGGTTTCCTCTTCGATGGTCGAGTAAAGATCGGCGGTATATTTTGCCAGTTTCGTCATGTTCGAAGACGCCCGCAACTGTCCGATCAGACCTGCCGCATGCCAGGTCGTACCAGAGGTCAATTGCTTGCGTTCGAGCAGAACAACATCGCTCCAGCCCAGCTTGGTCAGGTGATAAGCGACGGAACAACCGACGACACCGCCGCCGATGATGACAGCGCGGGCATGTGTGGGGACGCTCATGACGGAACTCCTGAATGGGTCATGCGGTGGAAACGGGGACGCGGCACCGGGCCGCGCCTGCCCAAGGTCAGACTTTGTGGCGAGTTGGACATGTGCATATTTGGAAAAAGAAGAAGCAGGGGGCCGCGCATTAACATTAATCCGGGATTAAGACTGAAAGGGGAGTGCGGCCGCCTGTGGGTCATATCTGTCAGGCTCTTGCGAACCGCCGGGCCAGTTCGGCGATGTGGGCAGGGGTGGTTTCGCAGCAGCCACCAAGGATCGTGGCACCATGATCGACCCATGTCGCAGCCTGATCCGCATAGGCTTCGGGCCCCATATCGCGGCGCGCGGTCAGGGCATCGACCGTGGGTTTGTCCTTGAGGAATTCCTTGGTGATCTGGGTGAAGGCATTGGCATAAGCGCCAACCGATTTGCCGCTGGCCTTGAGGACGTCAATCGCGGCAGGCATCGCTTCGGGCGCTGAACAGTTGGCGAGCAGCGCCGACGCGTCATTGCACAGGGCAACGGCTTCGG
>QCWH01000044.1:16109-27016 GCA_003149565.1 Marivita sp. XM-24bin2
GCGACCCAAACGGGTTTGCCAAGGCCCTGTACAGCCTCGAGCGCGGCACGGGTCTGAGCGGCTGAAATCACCGTCTCGAACAGCAGCAAATCGCAGGCGGGTGCGAGAAGGCCCGCAACCTCTGCCATCAGCTCAACCGCAATCTCATGCGGCGGTTGCAGATCGGCCCGGTATGATGCGCCAAGCGGGCCAATCGCCCCAGCGATCTTGCCGGAGCCATGCGCCTCTCTTGCCGCCAAAGCCATGTCGAGAGCGATTTGGTGTAGCTCTTCAAACCGGCTCGCATGCTCTGTGCCCGCCAATCTGTCGCGGTGGATGGCATAGGTGTTGGTGGTGGCAAACTCGGCTCCGGAGGTGAAGTAATCCGCATGGATCTCGCGTACCAGATGCGGCTTGTCGATCATCACCTGCGTGGACCAGAGCGGAGTTGGCGGAGTGCCTGAACGGCGAATGAGTTCCTGCCCCATTCCACCGTCCAGTATTGTGATTGTCATGCGCGCAGCCTTTCGTTTTGCGGATCCCAGAGGGGTTCATCCTTCTGGACGACCGCCTTGCGCATTTCGCCGTAGATGTCGATCTCAAGTTCCGTACCGGGCACCGCCAGATCGGCCCGCAGCATGCCAAGCGCGATGGAGGCGTTCACCCGGTAGCCCCAATCGCCGCTGGTGGTCTCGCCCACCACCTGACCGTCATGCCAGAGCGTCGACATGTAAGGCGCATCGTAGTCGCCCGCATCGATGATCAGCGTGACAAAGCGTTTGGTCACGCCCTGCTGTTTTTCGGTCTGAAGCGCGGCCTTGCCCGGGAAATCCTGCGGCTTGTCCAGTTTGACAAAGCGGTCCAACCCACCTTCGAGAAGGCTGTAATCGGTGGAAAGATCCCCTTTCCACGCGCGGTAGCCCTTTTCCAGACGCAGCGCGTTCAGAGCATACATGCCAAAGGGCTTGGCCCCAGCGCCAAGAACAGCATCGTAAATTGCAGGCATGTCGGCGTTTTCGGCATGGATTTCCCAGCCAAGCTCTCCTGCGAAGGACACCCGCAACAACGCAACCCAGCCACCCGCGATTTCGCTTTCCTGAAAGCTGAGCCAGGGAAGGGACAGGTCGCCATTGCATATCTTGCCAAGACAGTCCCGCGCCGCAGGGCCGGTGACGATCAGGGTGGACATGCGCGTTGTCCAGTCTTCCAGAGTGAAGGCGGCGTCTTTGGGCATATGGCTTTCCAGCCATTCGCGGTCGTGCCATTGCGCAGAGGCGGCTGTGACGAGAACGAACAGGTCTTCGGCTTCGCGCGTCACCGACATTTCCGTCACGATCCGCCCGCGATCATCGGCGAAATAGACAAGCCCGACCCGGCCGATCTTGGGAAGCGCTCCGGTCACAAGCCCGCGCAGCCAGTCATCCGCACCCGGCCCCTGAATTTTGAACCGCGAAAACCCGGGCAGGTCGAGAACGCCACAGTGATCGCGCACCGCTTCGCATTCTTCCTTGATCCGTTGCTGCCAAGGGCCTTTTCGCGCCCAGGTCTGTGTGCTCTCTTCGGAGGTGTCATCACCCGGCTGGGCAAACCAGTTGGCACGTTCCCAACCGTTATAGGCCCCCATCACGCCGCCCGCCGCGATGAT
Organism: Marivita sp. XM-24bin2; assembly: GCA_003149565.1. Taxonomy (GTDB): domain Bacteria; phylum Pseudomonadota; class Alphaproteobacteria; order Rhodobacterales; family Rhodobacteraceae; genus Marivita. The sequence goes on from QCWH01000044.1 coordinate 17,734, forward strand.
CATGTCATGCACTGGCGACACCTTCTTGTCGCGACCGGCCGGCCAGGCATGACGCGGGAAGTGCATCGCGTACTCGTGGCCATAAACCTCGACTGCTTTCCGGTCGCAGTAGTCCTGATCGGTGTAATCGGTATATCGGCGCGGATCGACGGCCCACATATCCCATTCGGTCTGACCTTCAGTGACCCATTCCGCCAGCACCTTGCCCGCGCCACCGCCCTGGGTGATGCCAAAGGTAAACACGCAGGCCTCAAATGCGTTCGGTACGCCCGGCATGGGGCCGATCAGCGGCAAGCCGTCGGGTGCGTAAGGGATCGGGCCGTTGATCACCCGACCGACACCTGACGCTCCAAGGATCGGCACACGAGCCATCGCGTCTTCGATGTACCATTCGAGACGGTCGAGATCGTCCGGGTAAAGCTGGAAGCTGAAATCCTCGGGCATCGGATCGTCCGGCGTGACCCAATGCGCCTTGCAGTTCCGTTCGTAGGGTCCAAGGTTCAAACCAAATTTTTCCTGCCGCAGGTAGTAAGAGCTATCGACATCGCGCAAGAGCGGCAGCTTGCCGTTCTCCTTCGACCAGGCCTCAAGCTCGGCCACCGGCTCGGTCAGGAAAAACTGGTGGCTCATCACCGTCATCGGAACCGTGCGCCCGCCATAGGGCTTGAACCATTCGCCGACGCGCTGGGCATAGTAGCCTGCCGCGTTCACCACCTTTTCGCAGGTGATGTCGCCCTTGTCAGTGTGCACGACCCAGTCGTCGCCTTTGCGGGTCACGCCTGTGGCCGGGCAGAAGCGCTCGATCCTGGCCCCCATCATCCGCGCGCCTTTGGCCAAAGCCTGTGTCAACTGCGCCGGGTCGATGTCGCCATCGTCGGGATCATACAAAGCGCCTGCCAGATCATGGGTCTCGATGAACGGATACCGCTCCTTGATGTCGCCCACGGCCATCATTTCAAGGTCAAGACCCTGATACCGCCCCATTGCGCGGGCGCGTTCGAACTCCTGCATCCGCTCTTTCGTATGCCCCAGACGGATCGACCCGGTGACGTGGTAGTTCATCGGGTAATCAACCTCATCCGCCAATGTCCGGTAGAGCGACAGCGAATAACGCTGCATGTTCATCACCGCCCAGCTTGTGCTGAAGGAGGGGCAATTCCCGGCGGCGTGCCATGTGGAGCCTGCGGTCAGTTCGTTCTTCTCCAGAAGCACGCAATCCCAGCCTGCTTTCGCGATATGGTACGCGCAGGACGCGCCAACGACGCCGCCGCCGATGATGACGACACGGGTGGTGGTTGGGAAATCGGACATGGGTGGTCTCCTCAGTTCCAGGCAAGGCGGAGTGCGAGCCCGCCGAACACGATGGCTGACAGTTTGTTGATCCAGCCAGAGGCGCGCTGAATGCGGGCGGCGGCCATCCCGGCGAAACCGCCGAGCACGCAGTAGACGGCCAGTTCCCCGACCGCGAGAAGTGTGCCGAGAATCAGGATTTGCTGCCAGACCGGGCCGATATCGGGGTTTGCGAATTGCGGCAGGAAGGCCAGCACGAAGAGGCCAACCTTGGGGTTCAGGATATTGGTCAGAAACCCACGCCGGAACGCCCGCCATGTATCACTGCGGCCTTCACGGCGGGCAGGATCTGAGGTGTCTGTCCAACTGTGCCAGGCCAGCCAAAGCAGATAGGCTGCCCCGGCATAGCGCAAGGCGTCATAGGCGATGGGATAGGTGATCAGGAGAACCGCAAGCCCTGCTGCGGCGATGATCACGTGGCCCATGACACCAAGCCCAATACCGGCTGCGGCGGCGACACCCGACCGCGCACCGCCACGCGCGCCGCTGGCCAGCGTGAACATCATGTCGGCCCCCGGCGTGATATACAGCACCAGCGCAGCACCCATGAAGGTGATGTAGGTCCAGATCGGAATGGCCAGTGCAACATCAAGCATTGGTCAGTCCTCTCGCTGCGGATCTTGGGGGTTGATCTCGTAATAATCACCCTTGGATTTGGTGTAGATGTGCCCGCGCAGACTCAGCCCGGTCGGCCCGTCAATGGAACCGGTTGAGAAGCAGATGAACGGATCGTCCTCATGCTCCCAGAACAGCGCAGATCCGCAGATTGGACAAAACCCGCGCCTTGCTTTCTCCGACGACTGGTACCAGCGCACCTCGCCCCGGATCTCTAGCGTGCCATCCGGCACATAGGACGAGGCCCAGACATGCCCCGACTGCTTGCGGCACTGGGTACAATGACAGGCTGCAGGCGCGCCAGCTGCACCATGCGCGGTATATGTGACCGCGCCGCAGAGGCAGCTTCCCGTCAGGGCAACCGGATCGGTTTGCAAATCATCACGCATCAATACACCGGTGGGGCTATGACCCAGATCGCCACGGCGGGGTCGTCATAAGGGTTGATCCATTCAAAGGGCTCGGCCTTGATCCGGAAACTGTCGCCCGGGGTCAGGGTAAAGCGACGGTCGCTGATGATCAGGTCGAGCTTGCCGGAGAGGAGATAGCCCACCTCTTGTGTCGGCCGTGTGACGACCTCACCAATACGGCTGTGCGGCTGAAAGGTGGAATGCACCACCTCGAAATCGTCTGACAAGTCTGGGGAAAGCAGTTCTTCAACCAACCCACTGTCGCCGCTGCCGATGGGACGTCGCGCACCGGCGCGGACGACATATCCGGCCTCGTCAGCTGCGGCCTGTGGTGTGCCGAAGAGCAATGATACGGGCACGTCGAACAGTTTGGCGATGCGGCGCAGGTCGGTGATCGACGGCTCTGACAGGTCACGCTCGATCTGGCTGACCCAGCCAACAGAACGGCCCAGTTGATCAGCAATGTCTTGCAGCGTCATCCCACGCGCCTTGCGCAGCGCCCGCAGGTCGGCGCCAAGGGTTTTGCTGTGAAGTACCGGATCGTGCTGCACGACTCGCCTGTGAAAATATGAACAGGATTTTCATCGCACGGAATTGTGAAAATTCAAAAGGAATTTTCACGGCCGAGGTCACCCGTGGCGAATGGCCGATCGCGTATCGGAACCAAAACGGAGGCAGATGGTTAATTGGCTACCAAATTAAACCAAGGAAACAGTTATGAACCGCATCATCTATCTTGTCGGCCTCGTTGTCATCGTAATCGCTATTCTGTCGTTTATCGGCCTCGCGTAACCGGCCAGCTCGCGACGTTCCAGCCGACCAAGTCAAAGAACATCCGCGAAGGTTGCTTGCAGGATGTCACGCAACCCTGCCACGTCCTCTTTCGTGAAGGCGTCCGGTTGATCGCTGTCGATGTCGAACACCCCAAGCAACCGGCCTTTGGCGTTCCGAACAGGAAGGACCAGTTCCGACCGGGTTGATGAGGCGCAGGCGATGTGACCGGGGAACGCCTCAACGTCCGGGACAAGCTGCACCTCGCCGCTGCGCGCAGCCGCGCCACAGACACCGCGGGAAAACGGAATTGTCAGACACCCGTGACCGCCTTGATACGGCCCGATTTTCAGCAGCGCCGGTCCAGCCACACGGTAAAACCCGGTCCAGTCGAACCGCGCATCGGAATGATGCACTTCGCAAGTGACCGTAGCCATAAGACTGACAGGATCGGTTTCCCCTTCTGTCAACGCAGCAACGGTTTTGGCAAGGGTTGGATAGTCAACGGTCATGGCAATGCCTTTTGATTTGTGGAGAGAGGGGGCCCTGCCCCCTCGGCCTGCGGCCTCACCCCCGAGGTATTTGTAAAACGAAGAAGATCAGAGACGCTCAATGGCGATAGCCGTGCCTTCTCCACCCCCGATACAGATCGCGGCAACACCCCGTTTCAACCCCCGGGTCTCAAGAGCGTTAAGCAGCGTGACCATGATCCGGGCGCCTGATGCGCCGATGGGGTGCCCCAATGCACAAGCCCCGCCGTTGACGTTCATAATGTCCCGGCTCAGACCCATCTCGTGCATGAAGGCCATTGGCACAACGGCAAAAGCCTCGTTCACTTCCCACAGATCGACGTCGTCCTTACTCCAGCCAATCTGTTGAAGCAGTTTTTGCGCAGCGGGAACCGGCGCCGTGGTGAAGAGCCCGGGTGCTTGCGCATGGCTGGCATGACCGACGATACGGGCGCGAGCGTGGTCTCCGGCAGCTTCGCGGGTCGTCAGGATCAGCGCCGCGGCCCCATCCGAGATAGACGAACTGTTGGCCGGAGTAACCGTCCCATCCTTGCGGAAGGCCGGTTTCAACTGCGGGATTTTGTCAGGACGGGCATTCCCGGGCTGCTCGTCTTGGTCGACTGTGACATCGCCCTTGCGGGTGGACAGGCTGACCGGGGTGATTTCGCGGGCGAAGGCCCCGGAGGTCTGTGCATCAAGCGCATTGGACAATGAGCGCAGCGCGTATTCGTCCTGCGCTTCACGGGTGAATTGGAAAGCCTCTGCGCAATCTTCGGCAAATGTGCCCATCAAGCGGCCTTTGTCATAGGCGTCTTCCAGACCGTCGAGAAACATATGGTCGATCACTTGGCCATGCCCGATCCGCGCGCCGCCACGCATTTTGGGCAGCAGGTAGGGCGCGTTTGTCATCGACTCCATGCCGCCGGCGACAATTGTTGTCGCGCGACCCAGCGCGATGGCATCAAACGCCATCATTGCGGCCTTCATCCCGGACCCGCACATCTTGTTAAGCGTTGTGGCGGGCACCTCCTCACCCAGACCGGCTGCGAACCCGGCTTGACGCGCAGGCGCCTGCCCTTGACCTGCAGGGAGTACACAGCCCATGAGCACTTCGTCGATATCAGGCGATCCGGCCTGTTCCAGTGCGGCGCGAATGGCAGCGCCGCCAAGATCAGCTGCCGCAACCTCGGAAAATGCGCCTTGGAAGCCTCCCATCGCCGTGCGCGATGCTCCTGAAATCACTACGTCAGCCATGCCTCGTCCTCGTTGTCGGATGTCGGGTCTTGCATACCGGATGGTAAGGATTGGCGTCTAGGGTGTCCGGCACATCAATTGCCGAGGCTTTATGGAACTGATCGCTGAACAGCATGACGCAGCAACTGTGATCCGGGTCAACGCCAGCCGGATCGACGCGCCGACCGCCCTTCAATTCAAGGAAGAGATGAGAACTCTGACAACGCAGGCCGTCGGACGTTTTATCCTCGATTTGCAGCAAGTCGACTTTATCGACTCAAGCGGGCTTGGCGCGGTTGTGGCCTCAATGAAGCAATTGCAGCCCGGTCAGGCGCTTGAATTGGCTGCGCTGCAACCGATTGTGGACAAGGTGTTTCGCCTGACCCGGATGGACACCATCTTTCGGATCCATGGTGATGCGGATGAGGTCATTGCGACAAACACCCGCTAAAGGCGAATATCTTTTTGCGATATGCTTACCAGCGCTAGACGCTGTGACACCGAATGTGTTGCATCGCGTCGACATGGCGCTTGCTGCAGACCATGCGAAGGGCATCCGTGGCGACGTACAACTCGCACTTGCAGAGGCGATGAATAACGTTTCCGAACATGCATACCCTGATACATCCCTCGGAGCGGTGGCTGTATCCGTGTCCCGCATGGACGGGGCTCTTATCGTGACTGTCACGGATTGGGGATGTGGGTACACCGGCGATCTGACGCGTCTGGTTCAACCCGATCCGCAGAGCCTGAAGGAAGGGGGCTATGGCTGGTTTTTGATTCGGGAATTGACCGTGTCATGTGACTATACGCAGCAGGCTGAAAAGAACCGGCTCCGCATGGTATTTGAACCACCTAGGGCGGAGTGAAAATGACCAATTCATGCCATGTTTGCCTGATTGTTTCCAAACTGGAAAAAGTTCTAGTTTTAAGGGCTTATTTACCATTTTTTTGATGTCGAATGCCGCAGAATGGTCGCAATCACTGCGAAATGTGGCCGTTGTTGTCCGGCATAACGAAAGGGTAGCTGCATAAAGCTTCACCTCGGCGTCGCGCCGTTAACAGCCCCCACCCAGTGTGCGACGTCGAGGTACTGCCTTTCCAACCATCATCTGATTGACCTGCCTCCCCGGCTGCCTATTTTGAGGCGCAGAACGGGAGGGACTGAACCTATGCGCGACTTTCAGAAGCCGGGCCGCTCGGCGGTGATGGCGACAAACGGTATGTGTGCAACATCACATCCACTTGCGGCTCAGGCAGCGATCGACATCCTGAAGCGCGGCGGCAATGCAATGGATGCAGCCATCGCCGGTGCTGTGATTCTGGGTCAGGCCGAACCGGCCATGACAGGGCTTGGCGGCGACTGTTTTGCGCTGGTCTCGCCCGCGGGGGGCGACGACGTGATTGCTGTCAACGGCTCAGGTCGGGCGCCAGCAGGTGCAAGAGCAGATGATCTGCGTGGCCGGGGTGAGGCAACTGTGCCGCTCCATGGTCCCGAAGCCGTGACCATTCCGGGCGCGGTTGATGCGTTCTGCACAATGTCAGAACAATGGGGACGGCTTGGCATCGCGGACAGTGTTGCTCCAGCCATTGATTACATGGAAAACGGTCTTCCGGTCGCAGAGCGTGTCGCCTGGGATTGGGACAAGAACGCACATCTTTTGCAGGGCCATGCGCGCACGCATTATCTGATGGGTGGTGCAGTGCCGCAGCGCGGTCACGTCTTCCAACTGCCGGGCAATGCAGAAGTGCTGCGTCGGATCGCCAAAGACGGACGGGACGGTTTTTACACCGGTGAGGTTGCCGAAGACATGCTGGCAACGCTCAACGCGTTGGGCGGTGTCCATACCGAAGCCGATTTCGCAAACGCCGCCACCACAATCGGCGCTCCGGTCAGTGGCACGTACCAAGGGCGCGAGCTGCTTGAGCATCCACCAAACGGTCAGGGCGCGACGGCCATCCTTCTGCTCAACATTCTGTCTCAGTTCGATCTGGCATCGCTCGACCCGTTTGGTGCCGAACGTGCCCATCTCGAAGCGGAAGCGACCAAGCTGGCCTATGACGCCCGAAATCGGTTTGTCGCGGATCCCGCGCATATGACAAAGCTGGATCATATGCTGTTGATGGAGACGGCACAGAAACTGGCCGCGCTGATTGACCCGAAAAAAGCGATGGCAGGTCCGGCAGCGCTCAGCGAAGCGGTGCACAAGGACACGATCTACATCACCGTGGTCGACAAGGACCGCATGGTGGTGTCACTGATCTATTCGATCTTCCACAGCTTTGGCTCCGGCATCGCGTCCGAGAAATTCGGCATCCTCTTCCAGAACCGCGGCGCAGGTTTCACGCTGCAGGAAGGGCATGCCAACGAGTATGGCGGTGGCAAGCGTCCGATGCACACGATCATTCCGGGGATCATCCGCGATGCGGGTCGCGTGTCCTTGCCCTTTGGTGTGATGGGCGGGCAGTACCAATCCTGCGGTCATGCGCGTGCGATCACCAACATGACCGATTTCGGCCTTGCGCCACAGGACGCGCTCGATGCGCCGCGCTGTTTCGCAGAGAACGGCAAGCTGATGGTGGAGCGTGGCTATTCCGACGCAGTGCGCGCCGAACTGGTCGAAATGGGGCATGAGGTGGAAACACCCGACGTGGCGATCGGTGGCGCTCAGGCGATCCTTATCCACGAACACGGCGTTCTCGAAGGGGCGTCTGATCCCCGCAAGGACGGCTGCGCCATCGGCTATTGATCAAAAGTGCCCGGCTTTTCGAAAAGCCGGGCGCACCCCTTCGAAGGGGTGCTGCGCCTCAATAGCTGTATTCGCTATAAATCCGGCTGATATCGCCATTCCAATCGCCGTGATAATGGTCGATCAACTCGTCCGCCATTGTCTTGCCGGTCTCGACGCTTTCTTTCAGGGCATTCAGGAAATGGGTCTCGTTCGGCACCAACCCGCCAGCACCCGGGCGAGCGCGCGCGACAAGACCGGCTTCAGAGATCGCCAGCACCTCGCGCGCCAGATCGTGCATATTGATCCCATTCACTTCGGCCTGAAGCCCGTCGATGGACGCGGCGACGCGCAGCCCTTCACGGGTCTCGGCATCCCAGCCCTTGACCAGATCCCAAGCCGCATCCAGCGCCGACTGGTCATAGGTCAGGCCAACCCAGAACGCTGGTAGAGCACACAACCGCCGCCACGGACCGCCATCGGCACCGCGCATCTCGATGAATTTCTTGACCCGTGCTTCGGGGAAGATCGTGGTGAGGTGATCGGCCCAGTCCGACAGGGTCGGGGTCTCCCCCGGAAGCGCCGGCAATTCGCCCTTCAGGAAGTCGCGGAAAGATTGCCCCAGCGCGTCATGATAGACCCCGTCGCGGTAGACGAAATACATCGGCACATCGAGCGCGTATTGCACCCACGCCTCGAACCCGAACCCGTCCTCGAACACAAAGGGCAGCATGCCGGTGCGCGCATCGTCCAGATGACGCCACACGCGCCCCCGCCAGCTTTTGTGACCGTTCAGCTTGCCTTCAAAAAAAGGCGATGTGGCAAACAGCGCGTTCGCCACCGGCTGCAACGCCAGCGCCACGCGCATCTTCTTCACCATGTCAGCCTCGGATGAGAAATCGAGGTTCACCTGAACCGTGCAGGTGCGCCGCATCATGGTTGTGCCAGCCGTGCCGACCTTTTCCATGTAGCTGTCCATCAGCTTGTAGCGCCCCTTGGGCATCAGCGGCATGTCCTCATGCCGCCAGATCGGCGCGGCGCCCAGCCCGATAAAGCCAACACCGATCTTGTCGGCGATGTCCTTCACATCGCGAAGGTGGTCGTTCACCTCGTCACAGGTCTGGTGAATCGTCTCGAGCGGCGCGCCCGACAACTCCAGCTGCCCACCGGGTTCGAGCGAGATGTTCGCACCACCCTTGACCAGCCCGATAAGATTTTCGCCTTCCACGACGGGGTCCCAGCCATGGCCGTCTCGCAAACCCTGCAAAACAGCCAGAATCGACCGTTCGCCTTCATAGGGCAGAGGGCGTAGCGAGTCCTTGCAATAGCCGAACTTCTCGTGCTCGGTTCCGATGCGCCAGTCTTCCTTGGGCTTGCAACCCGAGGCGAGGTATTCGGCCAACTGGTCATGGTGTTCAATGGGCCCGCCGCCGGATTGGGGGATGGACATGGCGCGTCTCCGGTCTCTCTGCTCGTCAATCGGGGTCAGCCTTGGGCTGATTTCTCGGGGCTGTCAATGCAGGCTCTGGATCCGTTTCGAGAGGTCAGGCCTGCGCCAGAGCACAATTGGCGCGGTGCCTTCGTGCTTCAAGATCGATGCAACGCGTCCCGGACTGAGACCGGGCAGGCTGGCGAAGGCATCGAACAGCACATCCGCGCCCTCGGC
>QCWH01000044.1:27738-30652 GCA_003149565.1 Marivita sp. XM-24bin2
TGACCCAGTGGCGGGGGTGCTCGGTTGGGTCGAGGCTGATCGAGGTCACCGCGTCCAGATCCACCAGACCTCCGTTCAGTGGTCCGAAATACCCGACGCGTCGTTCCACCACCTGCACCACGCCCGGCCCGCCGCCGCCCATGCGCGCACGCCCGCGCTGCAGCCCGGCAAAGAACAGCGCCGCTCCCAGAAACAGAGCCACATACCCGATCCAGACCAACAAACCGGGCGTCACGCCAAGCACCCAGTACAGCCCAAGCAACAGCACCGCTGCCCCCACCAGCGCCTCGCGCCAGCGCAGGATCGCCATGCGTACTTCGGGGCGGATAAAGCTCATCGCAAGCCTCCAGGTGCCGCCGCACATCCGTCGACGGATGTGCGATTTTCGGTCGACCGAAAATCCGTCACACCCAGTCCCCCAGCGTGCTTTGCCACAGGGTCAATGCCGCCACCGCCGCCGTATCCGCCCGCAGGATGCGCGGCCCAAGACTGATCGGGCAGGCGCAGTCCATTCCCCGCAGCCTCTTGCGTTCGTCCTCGGAAAACCCGCCCTCCGGCCCGATCAGGATTGCCCAAGGCCCCGGCGCATCGGGCAAGCGATCACTTTCCCCGGCCAGTGCCTCATCGCAAAATGCAATCCGCCGTACGGCATCCCAACTGCCCAGCAATCGGTCCAGTTTGGTCAACTCCGCCACCTCGGGCACAAACACACCACCGCATTGCTCGGCGGCTTCGACCGCATGCGCCTGCAAGCGGTCCTGTCGGATGCGCTCGGAATTGGTGTGCGCGGTCTGCACCGGAAGGATGCGCCGCACACCCATCTCGACTGCCTTTTCGACGATGAAATCGGTGCGTGCCTTCTTGATCGGTGCGAACATCAGCCAGACATCCGGCGGCATCACCTGCGGCTGGGATTGCTCGCGGCACACAAGGATACCGCCACGCTTGCCTGCTTCGGCGACCTCGGCCTGCCACTCGCCATCTTGCCCGTTGAACAAAGCAACACGGTCGCCAACCCCCATCCGCATCACGCCAAACAGGTAATGTGCCTGCTCCCGCGTCAGAGGAACCGGTTGTACCGCCCCAAGCGGCTGCTCTACAAAAAGCCTGACTTTCGCGCACGTATTCGAATTCATGGAGCAACACATATGCCCGGTCCGCAGATTTCACCAGACCAGAGCGGTCAGGTCTCTGACGCCGTAACGGGCAATTGGGTCGACACCCGCGCCCCGGCATGGACACGGCCTTATCTTAGGCTGAGTCGCGCCGACCGGCCCATCGGCACTTGGTTGCTCTATCTTCCCTGCGTTTGGGGCACGTTGTTGGCGATGTTCCATACCGGCGAAGCGCGGCTTTTCGATGCTTGGATCATCCTTGGCTGCGGCATCGGGGCGTTTCTGATGCGCGGTGCGGGCTGCACGTGGAACGATATCACCGACCGCGACTTCGACGGCAGCGTGGCCCGCACCGCCTCCCGGCCGATCCCTTCCGGTCAGGTCACCGCGAAACAGGCGCTAGGCTGGGCGGTGCTCCAGTCACTGGTGGCCTTCTGCATCCTGATCACGTTTCCCATGCAGGCGATCCTGCTTGGGATCATCGCGCTTGTGCCCGTTGCGATCTACCCCTTCGCCAAGCGGTTCACGTGGTGGCCTCAAATTTTCCTCGGCATCGCCTTCAACTGGGGCGCTCTTCTGGCCTGGACAGCGCATACCGGCGAATTGCAGTGGCCTGCGGTCAGCCTTTACCTTGCTGGCATGGCGTGGACGCTGTTTTACGATACGATCTATGCTCATCAGGACAAGGAAGACGATGCGCTGATCGGGGTGAAATCCACCGCCCGGCTGTTTGGCGAAGAAACGCCCAAATACCTCGCGTGGTTTCTGGTCCTAACTGTGGCGCTGATGGGCTTTGCCATCATCCTTGCGGCCCCGAGCGGAGAAATCTTTGCCCTCGTGATCGCTTTGGGTGGCCCTTGGGCGATGGGCTGGCACATGATGTGGCAGATGCGGCGGCTCAAGCTCGACGACATGGACGGCCTCTTGCATCTCTTCCGATCAAACCGCGATGCCGGTTTGATCCCTGTGCTGTTTTTCGCCATCGCGGTTTTCGTGTGATTGCCATCCTGACCACTGCGGCGTATCGCTTTGCCAATCTCAACTGACGCGGATCTTGAATGCGCCTGTCTTCTGTTTTCATTCTGTTCTGTGCCTTTGCCGCGGCAGCGCTGCTCAGCATCGGGGCGGCTTGGGTGGCCGCGGATGCGGTCGAGGAAAGTTCCGAGCGGGCCGTACGTACGGAGTTGGATCGCGATGCGTTGACTTGGGCCGATGTCGACACCGATGGCCTTTTGGTCTTTCTGATTGGCATCGCCCCGACCGAGGCCGCGCGATTTCAGGCGCTTAGCGCCGCAGGCCGCGTGGTCGACTCTGCCAGAGTAATTGATCAGATCGATATCGTGGACAGCGAGGGCATGACCCCGCCACGGTTCTCGATTGAACTTCTGCGCAGTGACGATGGCGTTTCGATGATCGGCTTGCTCCCGTCTGACGTGGATCGCGATCAGCTCGTCGAAGACATCTCACGCGCAGTGCCCGGTGAGTCTGTGGCGGACTTGCTCGAAGTGGCGGACTATCCGATCCCGGATGGGTGGAACGACGCGATGGACTACGCGGTTTCGGTTCTAAGCGTGCTTGATCGGTCGAAAATCTCTGTCGAAGCTGGCCGCGTGGCGATCAAGGGTGCCGTAAAGAATGAAGACACCCGCCGCCGCGTCGAGGCCGATCTGGCGCGCCGCGCTGATGACGATTTGCGCCTTGCGCTGCAGATCACAGCCCCCCGGCCGGTGATTTCCCCCTTCACTCTGCGCTTTATCATAGACGCGGACGGCGTGCGCTTCGATGCCTGCGCGGCGCCC
>QCWH01000045.1 GCA_003149565.1 Marivita sp. XM-24bin2
GTCCCGGTCACAGGAATGCTTCTACAATCCCAACAATCCGGGAATGACCGCGCTGTGTCTGGAGCGGTATCAGAAACAGAGCTTTACCCAGGGCGAGTTGCAGGCGGAAAAGCCGAATATCGGTATCGCCAACACGGGGTCTGATCTGGCACCGCGCAACAAGATCCAATTGTCCCGGAGGGATCGGATCAAAGGGAGCAGTCGCGCTGGGGAGGCATGCCGATGGAGTTTCCGGTGCATCCGGTTCAGGAGACCGACAAGCGCCCTATGGCGGCGCTGGACCGGAACCTCGCTTACCTGAGACTTGTCGAAGTTCTATATGGCTATCCTATCGACGGGGTCGTACTGACCACAGGCTGTGACAAGACCACACCGGCGCAGGCCTTGGCGTCGGACAATCCGGTGGAGCCGGTGACGGATGTGGCGCATGTGGCCGGCTTGCCGCTGGGCGCCAATGTGCAGTTCATGACGGCGAAGACGACCACCATGCCCTATGCCGCGCGCGGCTAGATTTCCCTTGGAATCGGTCTGAGCTTTGTGCGTTTATGCCAACAGACAAAAGGGAGGAAATACCATGATCAAGCGCGCGTTTCTAAAGCTCGCTGGAACCACGGCACTGGCTTTGACGCTGGGCACAGGGGCGTTTGCGCAGGAGGTCACGCTGCGGATGCACCAGTTCCTGCCGGCGCAGGCCAATGTGCCGAAGAACGTGCTGGTGCCTTGGGCCGAGCGCGTGATGGAGGCATCGGGCGGGCGGATCGAGATCCAGCATTTCCCGTCGATGCAGCTGGGCGGTACGCCGCCGCAGCTGATCGACCAGGCGATTGACGGCGTGGCCGACATCATCTGGACCGTAGCTGGATACACGCCGGGTCGGTTCCCACGCGCTGAAGTGTTCGAGCTGCCCTTCACCATGACCGATGCGGGCGACATGTCAGCTGCCTATTGGGAGCTGGCCGAAGAGCAGATGATGGATCAGGACTTTGCCGATTTCAAAGTGCTGGGCGTCTGGGTGCATGGCCCCGGCGTGATCCATTCCGCCGACCCGATTGAAGTGCCGGGTGATCTGAATGGTGTGAAGCTGCGCGCACCGACACGGGTCACGAACAAGCTTTTCACCAATCTGGGCGCGACCACCGTGGGTATGCCGGTTCCGGCGATTCCCGAGGCGCTGTCCAAGGGGGTGGTGGATGCGACCGTGATCCCGTGGGAGGTGACGGGTGCCTTAAAGGTGGCGGAGCTGGTTGAGAACCATACCGAGTTCGAAGGACCTGCAATCTACACCACCACCTTCATCTTTGCTATGAACAAGGAAAAATACGAGAGCCTGCCGGATGATCTGAAGGCAGCCATCGATTCCCAGTCGGGGGCCGATTTCAGCCGTATGGCGGGGGCGCAGATGCAGGCGGATGATATACCGTCACGCGAAGCGGCGCTTGATATGGGCAACAACCTGATCACGCTTTCCGAAGCGGATGCCGGTCCGTGGCGCGAAGCTGCCGCTTCCACGACAGCCGAATGGATTGCCGAGATGGATGAGAAGGGCATTGACGGAAATGCTCTGATCGCGCGGGCGAAAGAGCTTTTGGACAAGCACCACACGCAGTAAAGCGTGCCGCGTCGCGCGACCAAAGAGTCGGGCGGCGCACGGGACGGCGAGGGGCAGAGCGGGATGAAGACGGCGATTGAGCGCCTCGCGCGGGGTATGGCGATCCTTGGCGGTGTGGTGATGGTGGCGCTTGTGCTGCTGACCTGCGTGTCGGTTCTGGGACGCGGCCTCAATTCAATGGGCCATAGCGATTGGCTTATTGCGCTGTCCGAAGGCTTTGCCGATGCGCTGATTGCCAGCGGCGTCGGGCCGGTGACAGGCGACTTCGAGCTGGTCGAAGCAGGGATCGCGTTTTCGATCTTCGCCTTCCTGCCGATCTGCCAGCTTTATGCAGGCCATGCGACGGTCGATGTGTTCACATCGCGGCTGTCCGGCAGGGCCAATTCGTGGCTGATCGCATTTTGGGACGTGGTTCTGACAGTGGTGATCTGGCTGATCACATGGCGGCTGTTCGCGGGGTTGCTGGACAAGCTCGGGAACGGTGAGACCTCGTTCCTGCTGCAATTCCCGGTTTGGTGGGCCTATGCGGCGAGTTTCGTCGCCGCTTTGACCGCTTCGGTGACGGCGCTTTACTGTTCTGTCGGCCGGGTCACCTATGCCGCCACTGGACGGTCGATCCTGCCTGCATCGGGGGCGGATGCGGCATGAGCATGCTTGAACTTGGGTTCTGGTCCTTTCCGGTCCTGCTGGTACTGATATTCCTGCGCGCGCCGATCGGGCTGGCGATGATGCTCTGCGGGATTGGCGGGCTGTGGATGGCGCTGGGCAGTCCGGACGTGGTGCTGGCGCGGCTCAAGTCCGAGACATATTCAACATTTTCCAGCTATTCTCTGTCGATTATTCCGATTTTCTTGTTAATGGGGCAGTTCGCGACCCTTTCGGGCATGTCGCAGGCCTTGTTCAAGGCGGCGGAATCGTGGCTGGGGCACCGCAAGGGGGGGGTCGCGATGGCCTCCGTCGGGGCTTGCGCGGGCTTTGGGGCTATTTGCGGATCGTCACTGGCGACCGCCGCCACGATGAGCCGGGTGGCGCTGCCGGAATTGCGGCGCAATGGGTATTCAGGCGGATTTTCTACAGCAACGCTGGCTGCGGGTGGCACTCTGGGCATTCTGATCCCGCCTTCGGTGATCCTGGTGATCTATGCGATCCTGACGGAACAGAACATCGCCAAACTGTTTCTGGCGGCGTTCATTCCGGGTGTGTTGGCTGCCATCGGTTACATGATCACGATTTCGCTTTATGTGCGGCGGCACCCCGAAGCGGCGGGACATCGTGACCCGGTGCCTTATGGCGAGAGGGTGCGGGCGTTGATCGACGTGTGGCCTGTTTTGCTGGTGTTCGGGCTCGTGGTGGGCGGTATTTATCTGGGCTGGTTCACGCCGACCGAGGGGGCTGCTGTAGGGGCTGCGGGCACCGGGCTGATTGCGCTGGTGTCCGGCAACCTGAGCTGGGACGTGTTCAAGCAGAGCATCATTCAGACAGGCGTCGCGACTGCGATGATCTTTTTTATCGTACTGGGGGCGGCGTTCTACAATGGGTTCCTTGCGCTGACGCAGGTGCCGCAGGAATTGTCGAACTGGGTCGTGGAGATGGGGCTGAGCCCGTTCATGGTGCTGTCGTTGATCCTGCTCTTCTACCTTGTGTTCGGCTGTTTGATGGACAGCCTCTCGATGATCCTGTTGACGATCCCGATCTTCTTCCCGGTGATCTCGGTCATGGATTTCGGCTTTGTCGATCTGGCGGTCATGCAGGCGGATGCGGCACGTGAGGTGCTGGCAGCGGGTATTCCCGAGGGCATGACGCAGGAAATGCTGCAAGGCATCGAAAGCGCCATTGCCAGCGGCGTGGAACTGACGCGGGACCAGATGCGGGCGCTGGACATTCGCATGACGCAGGGCATGGCGAACCGGATCGAGGCGGAATGGGTGGCGATCTGGTTCGGCATCCTTGTGCTGATCGTGGTCGAGGTCGGCCTGATCACGCCGCCGGTGGGGATGAACCTGTTCATCATCAATTCGATGGATCGGAACACGCCGATGATGGAGACCTACAAGGCGGTGATCTGGTTTGTGGCGTCCGACTTGTTGCGGGTGATCCTGCTGGTGTTGTTTCCGGCAATCACGCTGTTCTGGCTTTACTGAACGGAGATCCGCGCATCAGCGCACAGATGTTTCATACAATCGCGCAGGAATAGATCTGGCAAACTGAACCGATCAGTTTAGATATTGGTGGGGTTTTGCGGGAACGTCACAGAACAAAGATCGTTGCCGTGTTAACCTCGCGCGAAATCTGGAGATCTGTCATGGGCCGTCTGTTTGTTCTTCTTTTGCTGGTTCTCAGCCCATTTGCGGCGCTGGCGCAGGACATGCGTCTGGCCAAGATCATCGAGGTCCAATCCAGCGATAGCGCGGTCACTCGACAGTTCTTCGGGCATGTGGTGGCAAAGGAAACGGTTGATTTGGCGTTTCAGGTCGGCGGACAGATCGTCGAATTGCCGGTGATCGAAGGCGCGCGGATCGACGAAGGCACAATGGTGGCGCAGCTCGATCTGGAGCCGTTCGAGCTGGCGCTCGACCAGGCGCGTGTGCAGAGAAACCAAGCGGAACGAACGCTGGACCGGTTGCAAAAGCTGCAAGGCAGCACGGTGAGCCAGGTGTCGGTGGACGATGCCGAAACCTCGCTTCGACTGGCCGAAATCGCAGTGCGCAATGCGGAACGTGAGTTGAACAATGCCACGCTGCTCGCGCCATTTGATGCGTTGGTCGCGTCACGGAACGTGGCGAATTATGCGACCATTTCTGCGGGAACGCCGATTGTGCGATTGCACGACATGTCCGATCTGAGGATCGAGATCGACGTGCCCGAAGTGTTGTTTCAGCGCGCCGGGACCGATCCGAACCTCGAGCTTTGGGCGCAGTTTCCGACCGATGATGCCCGCTATCCCGTAACGCCCCGCGAATTCAACGCCGAGACGTCGCAGGTTGGCCAGACCTATCAGATCACGCTGGGCATGACCCCGCCCGAGGACCGGACGGTTCTGCCGGGGTCGTCTGTGACGGTCTATGCCACACTGAACAGCGAAACACAGGACATCGTGATCCCGGCTTCCGCTGTCAGCACCGCGAATGACGGCAGCACATCGGTCATGGTGTTTACACCGACCGGCGCGGATGAAGGCACAGTCGCACGGCGTCCCGTGACGGTAGAGCCGACGATCCGGGGGAATGTGCGCGTGACCGAAGGGCTGAAGCCGGGACAGGAGATTGTTGCCAGCGGGGCAAGCCAGTTGGCGGACGGGGATCGCGTCAAGCGGTTTACCGGTTTCTCGAACTGAGCACCGCGCCATGAACATCGCAAAAGCATCCATCGACCGCCCGATTTTCACATGGCTGATCATGCTCGCTGCTCTGCTGGGCGGCATCTGGGGATTCTTCACATTGGGCCGGTTGGAAGACCCGGCCTTTACCATCAAGACCGCTGTGGTGGTGACGGAATACCCCGGCGCCAGCGCGCAGCAGGTGGCGCGCGAGGTGACGGAGCCTCTGGAATCCGAGATCCAGAAGATGTCCGAGGTCAAGGAAGTCCGGTCGCTGAACCAACCGGGTCTGTCGCGCATCAGCGTGGACATGAAAGACCAGTATGACGGAGAAGAACTGCCCGAGATCTGGACCAAGTTGCGCAACCGGGTGACCGCGGCGCGGTTGCCAACGGGGGCGGGGCGCCCGTTTGTGAATGACGGGTTTGGGGATGTGTTCGGCATCTATTATGCCGTGACCGCGCCGGGTTTTTCCGACGCCGAGATCTACGAACTCTCGACCTTCCTGCGGCGGGAATTGCTGACGGTGGACGGGGTCGCCGATGTTGCGCTTTCAGGCGTGCCGAATGAAGTGATCTATGTCGAGCCTGATCTGGCGCTGACGACAAACCTCAACGTGCCGCCAGCGGCCATACAGGGTGCGTTGGCGACGGCCAACTCGGTGGTCGATGGTGGCTCTATTCAGGATGTTGATGGCCGGACCCTCATCCAAGGGCCAGACGGCTATGACACGGTGCAGGAAATTGCGGGGCTGACTGTCGGTGTTGGGGGCGAGATTCTCAACCTTTTCGACTTTGCCGAGGTAACCCGCGCGCGGAAGGACACGCCGGACCTTATCATTCGGCACAATGGGGTTGAGGCGTTCACGCTGGGAATTGCCGGGATCGCATCGGAGAACATCGTCGATGTGGGCAAGCGCGCCGATGCCAAGCTGGCAGAGCTTGCACCGCAGATCCCCGTGGGCGTCGAATTGCAGCCGATCTATCAACA
Organism: Marivita sp. XM-24bin2; assembly: GCA_003149565.1. GTDB lineage: Bacteria > Pseudomonadota > Alphaproteobacteria > Rhodobacterales > Rhodobacteraceae > Marivita. The sequence continues at coordinate 5,916 of QCWH01000045.1, forward strand.
GCATGTGGTGGTCGAGGAAGCGTCGAATGCCTTTCTGATCAACCTTGCAATGTCGGTCAGTATCGTGGTGATCGTTCTGGCGCTGTTCATGGGATGGCGCGCGGCGGTGGTCGTCGGTGTGACGCTTTTGTTGACGGTGGTCGGGACGCTGTTCTTCATGGCAATCTTTTCCATTGAGATGGAGCGCATCTCATTAGGCGCGCTGATCATTGCGATGGGCATGCTTGTGGACAACGCCATTGTGGTGGCCGAGGGCATGCAGATCGCGATGCGACGCGGCAAGGACAGTCGCGCGGCTGCGGATGAGTCGGCGAGCAAGACACAGATCCCGCTCTTGGGCGCGACGGTGATCGGCATCATGGCTTTTGCGGGCATCGGGCTTAGTCCTGACGCGACGGGGGAATTTCTGTTTTCGCTCTTTGCCGTGATCGGAATTTCGCTGCTGCTCTCGTGGGTGCTGGCACTGACGGCCACGCCTTTGCTGGGGCACTACTTTTTCAAGCGTGGTGCCGAAGGGGGCGAAGACGACGCTTATGGCAGTACTCTGTTCCGCATCTACGGGGCTACGCTGCACGGCGCGCTGAAGGCGTGGTGGTTAGTGATCCTCGGACTTGTGGGGATCACGGTCGTGTGCTTCATGCTGTTCGGTCAGATCAAGCAGCAATTCTTTCCCGACAGCAACACGCCGCTGTTCTTCGTGCACTACAAGCTGGAGCAAGGCGCGTCGATCCATGAGACCTCGCGCGATCTGATGGTGTTCGAAGAGTGGCTGGCAGAACAAGAGGATGTGGTCGCCACAACTGCCTTTGTCGGGCAGGGCGCGGACCGGTTCATGTTGACCTATCAGGCTGAAGACCCGAACCCGAGTTATGGCCATATCATCGTGCGAACCGAAACACTCGAGCAGATCGCACCGCTGATTGCCGAGCTTGAGACCTTTGCGGCAGAAACCCTGCCGCAGGGCGAATTCCGTGCGAAACGGCTGGCTTTCGGGCCGGGCGGTGGTGATCCGATCCAGGTGCGGTTCTCGGGTTCTGATCCGAAAGTGCTGCGTGATCTGGCGGATGAGGCAATGGAGCGCTTTGTTGCGGCCTCCGAGAATATCGTCGCCCCGCGCATCGACTGGCGAGAGCAGGAACTGGTGCTCAAACCTGTCTACGCAACCGACCGCGCGCAGGAGGCGGGTATCACCCGCGACGACATCACAAGTATCCTCCGGTTTGCCACCACTGGCATCGATGCAGGGGTGTACCGCGAAGGCGACCGGCAGATCCCCATCGTGCTGCGCGCTGATCCCGAGGCGGATCTCGCGATGACCGATCACGTCGTCTATTCGCAGAACGCCCAAAGCTTTGTGCCGCTGGAACAGGTGACGGATGGTCTGACGTTCGAGGCACAAAACACGCTGCTCATGCGCCGCGACCGGCTGTTGACGATTACCGTGGGGGCCGACATCGTCAAAGGGTTGACCGCCGCACAAGTGCAGGCCGAAGTGACCGACACCATCGAGTCGATGGAGTTACCGGCAGGCTACAAGATGGAATGGGGTGGAGAGCTGGAAAGCTCGTCTGACGCGCAGGCGAGCCTGGGGCGTCAGTTGCCGATGAGCCTGATCATCATGGTGGTCATTTCAGTGCTGCTCTTCAACGCGCTGCGGCAACCGCTGATCATCTGGCTATTGGTGCCGATGTCCGTGAACGGCGTGAGCCTTGCGCTGCTGGCTACCGGGTTCCCGTTTACGTTCACGGCGCTGTTGGGCCTGCTGTCGTTGTCGGGGATGCTGATCAAGAACGGTATCGTCCTTGTCGAAGAGATTGACCTTGTCCGCGCCGAGAAGCCGGATCAGGACCTGAAGACGTCCATTGTCGAAGCGTCTACATCGCGTCTGCGCCCGGTGGTGCTTGCGGCGGCAACAACCATTCTGGGAATGCTGCCATTGATCTGGGATGCATTCTTCCGCTCTATGGCCGTGACGATCATGGGCGGGCTCGCTTTTGCGTCGGTCCTAACGCTCGTGGCTGCACCGGTATTCTACTACGCGTTCTTCAAGCGGACTGCGAAATCCCAGGCTGATGCGGCATAGAAGTGTGGCGCTTATCGGGGCGCTACCCCGCAATGTGCCGCCGCTGCGGCGCTTGGCTTGACCGTATTGGGCACAAACGGCGGGCAGGACGACCGCTGCATTTGACCGCTCCGAAATGGCGGCAATCGGCGCGCCTCCGCGAAGGTATTGTTTTGCTTGCCAGACCGTCTTCAGCGGGCGCGCGAAACGATAGCCGCCTTTCGACGCCCCGGCGGTTGCCGAGAGCAGGTAGGGCCGGATGACCGCGCGTTGCTCGTTGGACAGATTTCGCCGGGCGATGGGCCCGGTGAGGAAACTCTCGGCAGCGAGGCCGTCCGCATTGAGAATGGCGTGCCGATCAAGCGAAACGTGAATGTAGCGGACCGACCGGCAATAACGCATGTGCGTGCTCCCGGCAAACCCGTCAGCGCTTTGGCTGGGACAAGTCGCTCGTCGCCGGTGATCATATCATGGATCAGATCCCGGTGCTGAGGCGACACGCGCACATCTCGATCTGGCACGGTGCCGTCCAGCGCCGCTTTCGAAATCAGGATCGGTTTGTCACTATGGGGCTCTTTGCTCCATTCGTGTTCCGTTGAGCGCGTGAACCGGACGGACAGCAATCCATGATCTTCGGTCATGACCAGATGGCCGGGAACAAGGGTGTCGACGGATTCGAACCCTTTGGCCGTTTGCAGTCGGGTTTCAGCGGCAAAGCAAACCACGCCTGTCTTTTCGACATTGAAATAGCTGATGCTTGCAACTGCATCGCTGAAAACCATGCTGCCACGGCCAAAGCTTGCGTTGTCGGAATAGTCGACACCATTCACGCCATCCTTTGACTTGTTGAGAATGCGGTCGTCGCGTTGGCCGGCGGTCAGCTCCCAAATGATGTCGTAGAAGGCCGAAAGATCGATGAAGTCATTATTCGCGGCATCGCCATCCGTCTGGGTGCCGGTGTTGTCGGTGTTGAAATCACTGATCGTGTCAGATCCATCACCCGCGACATAGACAAACGTATCATTGCCATCGCTGCCGAAGATCGAGTCATTGCCCCAGCCGCTCCAGACACGGTCGTCGCTTGTGACGCCATAGGCGGTGTCGTCGCCTGCGATCGAGTCAGCCAATCCCTCGGCACCATAAACGATGGTCTGGTTCGCCGCGCCTGCGATCAGTTCAAGGCAATCGCCCTCCGGGTCACGGAGCAGCCAGTTGTGATCCGTAAAGGTCGACTGATTATAGGTGTCCCCGGCCTGGATCGAGGCGTAGTATTGCAGTATCCCCGATCCGTCGATCCACCAAAGATCTATCTGGCCATCACTGCTATTTATGACGGTCAGCTTGGTCGCGAATGTTCGCGGACCTGACGCGTACAGAGCCGGGTCATATCACTGACCATCTCCAATGATCAGATCATTGTCGTTGCCGCCGATCAGGGTTGCATTGCCCTGACCACCCTGCGGCGAGTCCGCGCCGTCTCCCGCGTGGACGCTGTCAGCATCCGCATACGCAAAGATTGCATCGTTGCCCGCGCCGGGCATAACACCTTTACCGTAGTGCCTGCCCGCGACGTAGCTCGGGCCGCTGTTGAAGGTCAGGGAGGTGAAGAAGAGCCAGCTTGTGGTTTCACCAAGTGTCGCGTCTGCCGTGCCCGTGTAGCTGCTGTCAGCAACAACCTAGGTCTTCGACCCATCGGCGATGGTCACCGTTCCGGTGTCAGTGTCGTACGAGATGGTGAAATTGGATGGCAAACCCGACAAATCGAGCGTGTGAACTGAACCGGTTTGACTGATGCTTGCCCAGAACACTGGCGAATTCCAGTTCGACGTCGTGACGCTATACGAGGCCATCGTTACACTAACTCACACGGATCCGAGATCATGCGCGCTAACTGCCCAAACGCGCTGAGGTTTACGGAAGGCGGCAAAGCAATCCCGTTTGCATTGCGTCGATACTTTGCAGCACCCATGAACACTCATGGTGTCGATCGGGTTCACCGGGCCCGAAAGAGTCCTTGATCATACGCCACATGACCAGAGGGGATTCGCTACCGCGATCTTTATCGGGAAATTGCGGCCACATTTCTTCTGGGGCAAAGGTGCAGTGCTGTGGTCATGTGACGGCCCTTTGGGAAACAGTACCCTAAGCAGTCTGGCATTGCTCAGCGCAGCGAGAAATTGAGGTGCCATGACTGTTTTTGGTGCTGGAGTGTATCTCCGTCTTTGTCCCAGTAGTGGCCGAACGCGTCTTCGAAAGACGAAAATCGTCGAGGAACGGAAGATTACCACTTGGTAATCCCTCATACATGGGCATTGGCAAGACAAAGAAGCTCTGACATGGACAAATGACGCAGTTTAGTCAGGAGAGTGAAGCCCGTGGTCTACTCCCGGTTTGCGATCTTCTACGTCCCGCCTGAAGGCCCATTCGCGACGCTCGGACATGCATGGCTCGGCTGGGACAGTGCCGCAGGCTGCTCTGTCCAACAACCCAACGTTTCAGGCATTGAAAAGGTGACACGATCACCGCGCAAATATGGATTTCACGGGACACTGAAGCCGCCTTTTCGTTTGGCGAATGCACAGACGATGGGTGAACTGAAAATAGCAGTCTCGAAGCTGGCGCAAGCCTGCGCTCCTGCGCAGTGTGATGGTTTGACGATCACGGCCTTGGGGCGCTTTCTAGCTCTCACACCGGTTGGCAACGCCGAAGCGGTTTCTCGCGTGGCTTCAACCTGTGTCGTGACGCTGGACAGATTTCGCGCGCCCTTGACTGCAGATGAGTTGGCCAAGCGCCGTCGCGCGCGTCTTTCCGCGCGGCAAGAGGAACTCTTGGAGCGCTGGGGCTACCCCTATGTGATGGAGGCGTTTCGGTTTCACATGACACTGACCGGGCGTTTGCCTGTTGATGACATTCCTTATTGGACCCGTGCCATCCAGTCGCAAATTCCCGCGCTGCCTGAACCATTCGTTCTTGATGAGGTTGCTCTGGTTGGAGAGCGTCCGGATGGTCTTTTCGAAGTTATCGAGCGCTATCCTTTGAACGGATGATCCGGTGTTCGCTGGGCAGTGGCTCGCCGGCTCATTTCTTGGGCTTTTTCATACATTGATCTGTCAAAGGAGCCCTCGGTCGTCCAATTCATTTTCCAGGTCTGACGCGGTCGTGAAATGGATGCCGTCCATGCCCAATGCGCAGGCGCCCTCAACATTTTTACGGGAGTCGTCGATAAACACGCATGCGCCGGGATCGACATCGGCGCGAGCGAGAAACACCTGGAAAATGCGAGGGTCTGGTTTCGTCAGTCCTTCGCGGCCCGAAACCACCAAAGTTTCAAACACCTGTCCGAGCCTGGGTTGTGACTTGAGCCCCTCGTCCCACGTCTCGGCGGACCAGTTTGTGATTGCGTGAAGCGGCGTGCCGCGCGCCTTAAGCCGGTCAAGCAGGTCCCACGTCCCTGGGATCGGATCAGTCACGGTGAGGGCATAGAGCCTAACATAGTCCTCAAAATGCGCGCGGTCCTCTGGATCTTCGATTTGCTTTGCAAGATCTGCAAACCGCTCGCCTCCGTCAGCGCGCGTGTTGAGCGCGCGAAAATTGGTGCGCTCGATAAAGGCATGGGCTGCTTCTGCGGAACCAAACTTCTCTTGCCAAGCCAAGTGAGGCTTCCAGTCGACCAGCACTCCGCCAATATCGAAAACCACGTGTTTGGTTGCCATGCGATATTCCTCCCGAGCGGCCACGCTGCGAGATTTGGCTACGAAAGTCGAGAGCCTTGAAATTGGTCCTGACAGTGGCGCTGAAACGGGCAGGTCTCAGGGACGACGATCCAGCGGCGGAGACCCTCGGGTTGGGGAACATGTACCCCAGGTCCGTTGAGCATATGGTGAACGGGCAGGTCAGCGTCACACAAGCGCAACAGCTACCAGTACTCGTCGAGCTGTTCAGCGACCTTGGTAATTTGGTGCACAGGGAATACGCGATCCAAGGGGACGAATAATGGTGCTTCAGCTCTTTCCGGATGCATCGGCTGAAGTAAGAGACCCCGTCTGTGGTGAAAGTAAACCGGCGTGAGATGGCCCCCGACATGGCCTACGCCCCCTAGCGGCGGCTAAGAGCTTGATCATACCAATGAGTTATCTGAAGAAATGGTGCCCCCACACGGACTCGAACCGCGGACCTACTGATTACAAATCAGTTGCTCTACCAGCTGAGCTATAGGGGCTCCGGGGGCGTGATTACTGAGTGTGGCGCGGCTGTGCAAGAGGCAATCTGGGGAAAATTTGCGATTTGCTGTTCTTCGCCCGAACACGGTTTTCATCCAGTCTCGCAGGGGTATACTGCGTCCGAGCAGCGGGTAATAACGAAAACTGATGCAGGTTGTCCTTCACACAGGCGTTCATGAAACCGGCGGTGACCGGCTTTTCAAGACACTTTTGCGCAATCGCGACGGCTTGCGCTCCGAAGGTATCGCGATTCCGGGGCCGGGTAAGTACCGGCAGTTGATTTCTGAGATGCTGAACGCGCTGGGCGACGGGGCTCCGGCGCCGGATACGCGTGACATCTTGCTGGACAGCATTCTGGATCAGGACACGGGGCATGTGGACCGTTTGATCCTTTCGCATGAAAACCTTTTTTCGGTTCCCAAGATCGCGTTTCAGGGGGGTGTGCTCTACCGCAAGGCTGAACAGAGATTGACGACCCTGCGCCAGATCTTTTCGCAGGATAGCTTTGAGGTCTTTATCGGTCTCCGCAACCCGGCAACGTATTTGCCCGCGCTGCTCAAGGCGACGCCGCTTGACGACATTTCACAGCTTTTGCAGGGCTTGGACCCGGCTCAGGTCAGATGGTCTGATCTGATCGAACGAATCACCGAGGCACTTCCGGGTGTATCGCTGACGGTCTGGTGCGATGAAGACAGCCCGCTCATTTGGGGTGAACTTGTACGCGAAATTGCGGGCGTGGCGCCGACCCATCCGATCATCGGAGCCTATTCGCGGATGGCTGATATCGCGACTCAAGAGGGGATGACCCGTTTTCGCGCCTACTTGGCAGAGCGGCCGGACCTGACCGAAGTGCAAATCCGGCGGGTGAAGGTGGCGTTTCTCGATAAGTATGCCGACGATTCGAAGATCGACGACGAGCTTGATTTGCCGGGATGGGATGCTGATTTGGTTCAGGATCTGACCGAGCAATACGAAGAAGACCTGTACGACCTGGGCCGCATGCCGGGTGTCACGCTGATCACGCCATAATCGCTGCGCGCTGATGTGCGCTCTACCTTGCTGGTACGCGCGCTGGAAAGTCTGACGGGTTCATCTCTGAAAATACCGGCGCGCCCAACTGGCCCATGGCGCGCACAAGTTCGAGCTTGAGAATATCCATTGCGCGCTGTGCACCGTCTTTGCCTCCTGCGCCGACACCATAAGCAAGCGCGCGTCCGGTGAATACGAAATCTGCGCCCAAAGCCTTGGCGCGCAAGATATCGGCGCCGCGCCGTATGCCGCTGTCCAGAATGATCGTCAGCTTGTCGCCTGCGGCTTTGGCAATTGCCGGCAGTGCTTCAATGGTCGGAGGACCAAACGCCACTTGCCGCCCGCCGTGGTTCGACACAACGATACCGTCTATGCCAAGCTCCGCACATTTGATGGCGTCTTCGGGGTGCAGAATACCTTTGACGAGCAACTTGCCTTTCCACCGTGCGCGCAGGGCTTGCAGCTTGTCCCAGGTGAACCCGGGTGTGATGAGCGTCTTCTGTACATCCGCATAAGACGTCGCCGATTTCAGCAAGTCGGCATAATTGGCAATATTCGGTGTGCCATGCATGAGACTGGTCAGCGACCAGACGGGTTTGGTCATCAATTGCAGCAGGACGTCCGGGGTGAATTTGAACGGGACCGCCAGTTGATTGCGAATGTCGCGGTCCCGCTTGCCGGCCGCGGGGACATCCACGGTGACCATCATGACGTCGTATCCGGCGGTCTCCGCACGGGTAACGAGGCTGTCAGTCACCGCATCGTCGCCTGATACGTAAAGCTGGAACCAGCCATTCCCGTCAGAAGCTTCGGCAAGACGCTCCAAGGTTGTGGACGATGCTGAACTTGCGACGTAAGGGATGTTCTCGCGCTTGCAGAGCCGAGCGATGGTCACGTCGGCATCAGGCCAGAACGCGTTAAGCATTCCGATCGGAGCCATGCCGAACGGCAGATCAAACTGCCGCCCGAAGATATTCGCACGGGTGTCGATGTTGGACACGTCGATGAGATAACGTGGAGTCAGTTCGACGTCTTCAAAGGCGCTGCTGTTGCGCTGCATATTGCGTTCATTTTCCGCTCCACCATCGACAAGGTCGAAGGCGAAGCGGGGAATGCGGCGCTTGGCGCGCCGTCGCAAATCCTCGATCGAAGCAGCGCGGTCCAGTCCCATCAGATCGACCAACCTCCATCAACCGCCAGAGCCTGACCGGTGGTGAAACCCGCCATGTCGCTGGCCAGATAGCAGACCATTTCGGCAATCTCTTCCGGGGTGCCCAATCGGCCCATTGGTTGGCGGTCCTTGAAGGCTGCAAGCGCCGCGTCGAAATCGCCGGTGGCGCGCAGACGGTCTTCAAGCGACGGGCTTTGCACCGTTCCTGGGCAGATCGCATTGCAGCGAATGCCCTGCTTCACGAAATCCGCTGCGATGGATTTCGTCATTCCGATAATCGCCGCTTTTGAGGCTCCGTATGCAAACCGACGCGGGGCGCCTTTTTCACTCGAAACGATTGAAGCGATATTGACGATTGAGCCCGCTCCCTTGTCCAGCATGCCCGGTATGACCGCCTGTGTCAGGCGGAAGAGTGCCTTGGCGTTAAGATTGAATGACCGATCCCAGACCTCATCGTCACAATCAAGGATCGTGCCGTCATGCACCCAGCCGGCGCAATTGACGAGAATGTCGAATGGGCCTGCGTCCGACACCAGTTGTTTGACTGCAGCGGCGTCCAGCACATCCAGCTTATGGGCTGTGATCCGGTCCGACGTCTCGGCAAGAGCTGCGACGCCGTCACCGTCGATATCGGTCGCAATCACATGCGCGCCGCGTGCGGCCAGTGCCTCGGCAGAGGCGCGGCCGATGCCATTGGCGGCTGCCGTCACAAGCGCGGTTTTTCCTGTAAGTGTCTGTTCCATATTCTCTCTCTTTTAGCGCGCCAGCCAGCCGCCATCCACCGTCACCACGCTTCCGTGGCAATAAGCGGCGGCGTCGGATGCCAGAAAGACGGCCGCGCCCGCGATCTCGGAGGGTTCAGCAAATCGTCCGGCGGGGATACGTTCCAGTAACGTCTTCGATCGGTCCGGATCGTCCCGCAGCGCCTGCGTGTTGTCCGTGGCTGTGTAGCCGGGTGCAATGGCGTTTACATTGATGCCTTGCGGTGCCCATTCATTGCACAGCGCTTTCGTCAAACCCAGGACGGCATGTTTGCTTGATGCATAGGCCGGGACACGCAGACCGCCCTGACTGCCCAGTACCGAGGACACAATCACGATCTTGCCGGACCCCTGTGCCAGCATCTGTTTGCCCGCTGCCTGGCTCAATAGCCAGACGGAGTCCAGGTTCACGGACAACACACGCCGCCATTCCTCAAGCGGCATCTCGGACGAGTCTTCCCGGTGGATGATACCCGCGTTGTTCACGAGGATGTCGAGACCACCAAGCGCGTCGCTGGCAAATCCGACGACGTCAGAGGCTGCGGCCTCGTCCATGTCGACAAAGTCGGCTTTGACCGCGGCACCTTTGCGCCCCACGGCTTCGATTTTCGCAAGCGTGTCTTCAGGCGCATGGCTGCGATAGGTCAGGGCGACGTCGGCCCCGGCTTCGGCAAGGGCGAGGGCAATGCCCTCACCAATGCCGGTCGCCCCGCCTGTGACAAGGGCCTTTCGGCCCGTCAGGTCGAACAGGTTTGCCATCGGTCAGTACCGGTTGGCGATGGGCAGCTCTTCAGCAGGGAAGAGACTGATCACCTCGCAGCCGGTCTCTGTCACGACCACCTCTTCTTCGATCCGCGCGGCGGAATACCCGTCTGCCGCCGGGCAATAGGTTTCCAGCGCAAAGACCATGCCGGTCTGGATTTCCATCGGGTGATCGAGACTGATTGCTCGGCTGATGATCGGGCGTTCATGCAGGGCAAGACCCAGACCGTGTCCGAACTGCAAGCCGAAGGCTGCGTCTTCGTTCGGGAAACCGAGGCTTTCTGCTGTCGGCCAGACTTCGGCGACCTTGTCTGTCGTCACACCTGGTTTAATCATTGCGATCGAGGCGTCGATCCATTCGCGCGCCTTTACATAGGCGTCGTTTTGCGCTGGCGTTGCGCGTCCGACGTTGAAGGTCCGATAGTAGCAGGTTCGATAGCCCTGGTACGACTGAAGGATGTCAAAGAACGCCTGGTCACCCGGACGGATCAACCGGTCGGTAAAGTTGTGCGGGTGCGGGTTACAGCGTTCGCCCGAAATGGCGTTGATCGCCTCAACGTCATCCGATCCCATTTCGTAAAGCATCTTGTTCGACATGGCGACGATGTCGTTTTCGCGCACGCCTGGTTTCAGCTCTTCGTAGATCATGTGGTAAACGCCGTCGACCATCGAAGCCGCTTGCGTCAGAAGCTGGATTTCATCCCAGTTCTTGATCTCACGCGCCGCCAACATGATCTGTTGGCCATCAACCACGTTGATGCCTTCTTCCTTGAGCGCATGGAACATTGCAGTTTCGGCGTAGTCCACACCAACTGGCATGTTGGCCATGCCCGCGTCTTTGATCAGCTGGGCAATCATCTTGGCGTATTTCTGCATGAGCCCGAAATCCGGCGGGATCGTGCCGCGCATGCCAACCACGCCAGCCAGGCAGTGATCCGGTTCGAGCCAATCGGAATAGCGCTTGTGGTGCACGGCGGCCGAACCAAAATCCCAGACATAGGGGCTGTCGTCACCGGTCAGCAGGCAGAAGCGGCACATCTTGTCCCGTTCCCATTCGCCGATCTTGGTCGCAGAGACATAGCGAATGTTGTTGACGTCGAACAGCAGCAGCGAACCGGCGTTCGAGTTCTTCAGCGACTGACGCGTGCGCGCCAAGCGGTAGCGACGCAGACGATCATGATCGACGCGGCGCTCGAAATCGACCGAGGTGTGGCCCCAAGCGGGCAGGCGATCGCGCCATTCCCAGTTTGGTTCCAGATCCTGCGGGGTGAGCATGTTGGGCATGAGTGCGCGAGACATGTAAAGCTCCTTTCGAGTGCGTCTCAACGCACCCGGTTGGTTGAGTAAATGCAGTTAGGTGAGGGGTTACTTTGTGACCCAGCCGCCATCGATGGAGATCATCTGACCGGTCATGTAGTCGCTGTCGTCGGATGCCAGGAACGAGGCTGTGCCGACAATGTCATTCGGATATGACACGCGCTTGATTACCAGGTTGTTGGCGACGATGTCGTCATAGGCCTGACCTTCACGCTCCTTGAAGCCAATTTCGACAAGGTCTTTGTCCAACTGTTCCCAGAGCGGTGTCACCACGACGCCGGGCGCGTATCCGTTTACGGTGATGTTATGCTCGGCCAGGCCAAGAGCGCCACATTCTGTGAGGGCGAGGCAGCCGTATTTCGATGTACAGTAGACGGTCACGTCCACGAGAGGCTTGCGTGACGCGATGGAACCAACATTGATGAGCTTGTAGGGATGATCTTCCATCGGCCCCTGAGCAATCATCTGCTTGGCTGTTTCCTGCATGCCAAGCCACATCGCCTTGGTGTTGACGTTCATGATCATGTCCCAGTTTTCTTCATCGATATCCATGAAGAACCGGGGCTTGTTCAGACCTGCGTTAAAGAGGCCCACGTTGATGGACCCAAACGCCTCAACGGTTGCGGCGACTGCGGCGGCATTGTCCTCGCGTTTGGTCACATCCATTTTGATCGCGATGGCTTTGCCATTGCCGGCGGCATTGATGCTGTCGGCAACTTTTTGAGCTTCATCGCCATCCAGATCGCCGATGCAAACATTTGCGCCCTGAGCCGCAAATGCTTCGGCGTTAGCGGCACCCATGCCGCGCGCCGCGCCGGTGATCAGGATGTTCTTACCTTTCAGGCGATTGGGGTCCATGGTTTCTCCTCCTCATATCACGGTGTCCCGTTGTGTTGAATCAGCGCTTCGGCCCGCTCTTGGGACCGGCGCAATGCTTCGCGCGGTGAGACGATCCCGCGCAGCATGTCGTGAAATTCTTCGCCGCAGATTTGGATGATACGGCCAATTTCTGGAACGGGCGGGCGCGGCCAGAACTGAAGTTCGTCGCGCCAGGACATGGCGTCCACGGCCTCGAAAATGGTCGAAGAACGGCGGACCTCCGGGTCGGCGGCAACAGAGTAACGCGGATTGGTCCGGCTTCCGTTCTGGACGAAAAGCTTCTGAGCCTGAGGCGACGTGAAAATCCGCAAGGCCTCGGCGGCTTCAGGCACGCGATTGGGGGCCAGATTGGCGGGTATCCCCATCACATAGCCACCAACCGGCGCAATTTGGGTCGCGCCCGGTCCGGCGGGGTGCGGCAAGTAACCTGTTTGCTTGTAAGCAGGTGAGCTTTCGTCACGCTCAAAGTATGGGGCCAGCAATGTGTAGCCAAAGGCCATCGCGACTGTACCCGCTGCATAGGGCCTGACGCGTTCGTACCAAGACATGGATAAGATGTCGGGTGGCGAAAAGCTCAGCAGTTCCATCAGGAACTCGGCGGCGCGTAACCCGGCCTCTGTGTCAATGGTCGGACGATAGTCGCGGCCTGACAGGTGGGCCGTTTCGAACCCGCCAGCGATTTCAGGAAGATCAAGGACCGGCTGACCGAAATCGGCCATCGTCATGAGAACGGTGTGCCCCAGGGCTGTTCCCCGAGCCGCATTCCAGGCAATCCCGTATTGCCCGCGGCGGGGATCATGCAATGTCTTCGCGGCATGCAAGAGTTGGTCGGTCGTCGCCGGCGGCTCTAAGCCAGCCTCGGCAAACAGGTCGCGCCGATAGAACAGCAGTTCCGGTGTGGTCTGAGCCGGGACTCCGTAGGGTTGTCCACCCCAATGCGTGGCTTTCCAGCCTGCAGTGTGGAAATCCGCTGTATCAAGCTTGGCAAGGTCCATTACCTTGTTCAGCGGCATGAGTACGTTTTTTTCCGCAAATTCGCCAATCCACGGTAGATCGACCGCAATAATGTCGTAGCGGCTCGTATCGCGCTCTGCGTTACGCAGCGCTTCTTCGCGCAGACGGTCGATGGAAAAGGCGCGCTGGCTGATTTCGGTCCCGACGATCTGTTCGAACTGACGCTTGAGGTTGTCCATGACCATGAAGGTGGGATCACCGTGCACGAGCACTTTGAGACCACCCGCAAGCTTCAATGGCTTCGGCAGGACCCGTAAAGGGGGGATCGACTGCGCCGCCGCATAACTGCCGCCAAAATAGTAATCCTCGGTTTCTGCAGCTGCTTCGCCATGACCGAATTCAGCTTCCGCCAACCTGCGCACACGGCCGGACAACTGCATCCACTGTGTCAGAAGCTTTTCGCTGGGATGCATGGAAAAGCTCTTGCCGGTCTTGGTGCGGGGCCGCTGTTCGATCAGGTCAGCATCCACCATCTCTTTCAAGCGGCGGTTCGCGGTTGCGTACGGCACTTGGCTGGCACTGATCAGCGACGTCGGGGTCACGATCTTGGCGTCGAAATGCCCCTTAAGAAGATGCACGGCCATCCGCAGATGCGCATTTGGCGTGATCAGATCAAGCGCCGCGTCCATCTCGTCCATCAACTCGCTGACAAAAGACAGGGCGTCCAGCGCATCCGACGACACCTGGGGAGGCGCGGTCTTTGTCTGGCGATGTCCTGTCAACGCATTCATGCTGGCGACTTGCCTTTTTCTCTTCGAAGGGTTGATGGTGTTTTCGCAATCATCCAATTTGGATGAAACGGACGACTTCATGATTCCTTCCTCCAAAATGTCCAAAGTGATATCGGCAGCGTATCCCCGAAAAGTCCAAAATGGATAAAAAAATATCCGTAATGAATAAATTTGATGCATTTTGGATGGGGCTTTGGCGGCACATTCGTCGCAATCGCCTGGGCTGCCGGGTGATACACCGGCACCAGGAGGGGTGTCCGACGGATAGAAACCAACAGTTTACCTTCTCGGGAGGAGAACCAAATGAAAATTCGCAATATCCTTGCTGCATCTACAGCCGCCGTGGCCTTGGCGGGCACTGCATATGCTGCGGGTCACGAGACCATGAAGATCGGCATCACGCAGAACAACGTCGGCGTCGACAGCTACCAGACCACATATGAAAAGGCGTTCATCGCTGCAGCCGAAGCGAATGACGCAGTTGAAACCGTCGTTCTGGATGCGGGCGGCGACGTGGCGCGTCAAATCGCTCAGATGGAAGATCTGATCCAGCAGGAAGTAGATGCCATCATCATCTGGCCGACGAATGGCGAAGCGGTCATCCCGGCAGTGCGCAAGGCGCATCAGGCTGGCATCCCGGTCATTGTGACCAACTCCAACATCGCCGAGCAGGGCTTTGACTTTGTCAAGTCGTTCTCCGGCCCCGACAACATCACCCAAGGCGCACGTTCGGCCGAAATCATGTGTGACAAGTTCAAGGACATGGGCATCGAAAACGAAGCCAAAGTGGTGCATATCACTGGCCAGCCGGGCTACACGACAGCGATCGAACGCGCGAAGGGCTTCAATGATCGCCTGCTGGAAGTCTGCCCGAACGTCGAGCAGATCGACCAGCAGCCGGGCGACTGGAACCGCGAAAAGTCCCAACAGGTGATGGAGGCCTTCCTCGTCAAGTATGACGACATCGACGGCGTCTATGCTGGCGATGACAACATGGGTGTTGGCGCCCTGAACGCGGCCAAGGCAGCCGGGCGTGACGGAATCATCTTCGTCGGCGCAACCAACTTCGCGGTTGGCTACGAGGCAATGGCGGAAGGTGACTACTGGGGTTCGATCTACCAGTCGCCGGTTGACGACGCCGAAGCGGCTCTCAAGACTGCGATTGACGTTCTGAACGGCGAAGACGTTCCGTTCCTCAACTACTTCGACACTCCGAAGATCACCCAGGACAACATGGGCGACTTCACGAAGCCTGTATTCTAAGGCTCCTCCCTGGCGGGGCGCGGTTTGCCGCGTCCCGCTTCCTTTGATCCAAACATGACTATTTAGGGAGACGCGGCATGGGGCGTGTTTCTGAGCGCGTGTGCATTGTCACAGGCGCGGCGCGAGGCATTGGCCGCGCCATCGGTGAAGCGCTTTTGAATGAGGGCGCCAAAGTTTGTTTTGCGGACATTAACGGTGAACAGGTGTCCGAAGTGGCCGAAGCAAATCGGTCCCGGCTGAACGGCAATTCTGATAACGTGACCTCGGCAGCCGTGGATGTCACAGACCGTGAACAGGTGCGCGCTATGGTGGCGCACACGGTCGAGACCTTCGGTCGCCTTGATGTGAAATTCAACAATGCCGGCGTCAACAAACCAATGAACTTCATGGACGTCACCGAGGACAACTGGAATTTCATTATGGGCGTAAACGGGCTTGGCTGCATGATCGGCATGCAGGAAGCCGCCCGCCAGATGATCGCCCAGGGCGGCGGTGGGAAGATTATCAATACAGCCTCAATCGCCAGCAGGCAGGGTTTTGACAACGTAGCACCCTATTGCGCTTCGAAGTGGGCCGTGGTGTCTTTGACCCAATCTGCGGCGCGAGATCTGGCCAAGCACGACATCACTGTTACAGGGTTTGCTCCGGGAGTCGTGGCCACTGAAATGTGGGAACAGGTCGATCAGGATCTCATGGAGATCGGAGCGGCCGAGCGACCGGGACAGGCGATGGACGAGTTCTCTGCAGAAATTCTCAGGGGGCGCGTCGCCAAACCGGCGGACATAACGGGGACGACGACGTTCCTTGCGTCCAAAGACAGCGACTACATGACCGGGCAGATTGTGATGATCGATGGGGGCATGACGCTGGTTTGAGGCTTTGGCTGGGAGGGTCAGATGTCAGACATGTCGCAAAATGCCAGCAACCTGAGGGAGGGGATGATGGCTTCTATGAGCAAACAACAGATTGGACGGGTTCTGGCAAAACAGGGGATCCTGATTGCCTTTGCGGTCTTCATGATTGCCTTTGCAATCGCCAGTCCAAAGTTTCTAAGCGTGGACAACGTGTTCAGTGTGGTCCGGTCTTCGGCCATTATCGGCGTTATGGCGCTGGGTGTGACCTTTGTGGTGATCAGCGGCAATCTCGACCTGTCTGTTGGCTCCATGATGTCCTTCTCGACCATCGTCGTGCTCGATCTGCATGACAAGCTTGGCCCGGCGCTGGCGATCCCGGCGATGTTCGCCATGACGATGTGTCTGGGAGCCTTCATCGGATTTCTTGTCGGGTATCTCAGACTCAACTCCCTGATCGTGACCCTTGGCATGTTGTCGGCCATTCACGGGCTGACGCTGACGTATTCCGGCGGCCAAAACATGGATATCGCCGACAAGGAAGGAACATGGTTCAGTGTCTTTGGTCAGGGCACGGCGCTTGGAATACCAGTACCGATCCTGATCTTTCTGATCCTCGCCGCTCTTCTCGGGATGGTCCTTGCCAAGACGCCGTTTGGCCGCAAGGTCTATGCGGTGGGTGGAAATGGCACCGCGGCGACCTTCTCTGGTATCCCGAGAGCGCGCACAGTGTTTTATTGCTATCTGATCTCCGCCACCTGTGTGGCGACTGCCGGTCTCATTCAGGCCAGCCGGTCTTTGGGCTCGCAGAACACCGTGGGGCAGGGGCTTGAACTCGAAGTGCTTGCCGCTGTCATCCTTGGCGGAGCGTCGCTGCTTGGCGGCTCCGGCACGGTGTTCAAAACCGTCATTGGTGTGCTGATCCTTGGATTCATCCAAAACGGATTGCTGCTGATGGGGCTTCAATTCTACGTCCAGTTCGTTGTGACCTGGATCATCATCATCCTTGCTGTCTGGCTCGATATTGCAGCCAAGCGCGGCAAGCTCTGGTCACCGATCGCGTAAGGGAGGGGGACATCATGAAAAGCGGAGCTGTGTCCAAAGCGTTGGCAAACGGCGCGATCTGGGGCTTCATCATCCTGCAACTGATCTTCTTCTCGATCGCTGGTGAGTACCTGTCGCTCTCTGACAAGGCGTTCATGGATTGGGAAAACATGCTGCTGCTCCTCAAGCAGTCGGCGCCTATCGGGATCATTGCGATGGGCATGACCCTGGTGATGGTGAACGGAAACATTGACCTGTCGGTCGGCGCCACCTTTGCCATCGCGGCCATCGTCATGCTGGACAGTATGACATGGCCGATTTTCGCAAGCCTCGGTGATGGGGTTATTCCCATCGCGTGGTTGCTGGCGCTGACCGTTGGCACGTTGCTTGGCGCGCTGAATGGTCTGATCGTATGGAAAACCGGGGTCGATGCGTTCATCGTCACGCTGGGCTCCATGCTCGGCTACCGTGGCATTGTCTTCATGTTCAACGGAGAGAACCCGACAAGCCACCTGAACTGGACCCTCGTGGATTTCGCTGAAGCCGAGTTTCTTGGTCTCGCAACGGCGTCTTGGTTTCTGCTGATCGTGACGTTTGCGATCTGGTTTCTGATGACCAAAACGGTACATGGCCGAAATGCCTATGCCATAGGCGACAACCGTGAAGCCGCCGTAAACGCCGGTATCCGCGTTGGTCCTCACATGATGATCAACTTTGCAATCATCGGTTTCCTCGCGGCCTTGTCTGCCGTGGTGTTCTACTCGGAATCCGGCTCGGTAAATCCCAACGACGGTCAGCTCTATGAGCTGTGGGTGATCACCGCCGTTGTTCTGGGCGGCACAAAGATCACCGGCGGCGCAGGCAACGTGATCGGCACATTTGGTGGCGTCATTGCGATCCAGCTCCTGCGTAAGGGGCTTGGTCACATCGGCGCAGACACGTCGACCGTAAACCTCGTGATTGGTTTGATCCTGATTGCCGTTCTGTTCCTGGATCGCCAGCTCAACGTCAAAGGCAAAGAGGAGTTGAAGGTATGACCGATGTGAAACCGGTCCTCCGGCTTGAGGATATCGTCAAAACCTTCCCGGGCGTTCGGGCTTTGGATGGCGTGTCGTTTTCGGTTTTTCCCGGCGAAGTCCATGCGCTTATGGGCGAAAACGGGGCTGGAAAATCCACGTTGATGAAAGTCCTGGGGGGGATCTACCAACCCGATGGCGGCGCAATCTTCATGGAGGATCAGCAGGTCGTGATGGCTGGGCCGCTGGAGGCAAAAGCCAAAGGGGTCATGTTCATTCACCAGGAACTCAGCCTTGCTGCCGAATTGAGCGTGGCGGAAAATATCTATCTTGGCGAATTGCCCCGCAAAAGCTTTGGCCGTGTGGATTGGGCAAAACTGACCGAGCAGACAGATGCCATTCTGAAGAAACTGAATGTCAGCTTTGACGCAAAAACCCGCGTTGGCGATCTGTCCATTGCCAACCAGCAAATGGTCGAAATCGCCCGCGCGCTGACGGTTGACGCCAAGGCCGTGATCTTTGACGAGCCAACCGCGTCTCTGACAGACGCCGAAAAAGTCGTGCTTTTTGACGTGATTGCGGATCTCAAGCGCGACGGCGTTGGAATCATCTACATTTCTCACCGGATGGAAGAGATTTTCAAAATCACTGACCGAATTTCGGTCCTCCGCGACGGCCAATATCAGGGCACCGTGAACACAGCAGACAGCACAGAGGAATCGATCACGCAGATGATGATCGGGCGAAAGCTCGACCTCAGTCGCAATGCATCACATCACGAATTGGGCGATGTCGCGCTTGAGGTGCGTGGGTTAAGCTGTGGCAAGCTCTACCAGGACATCAATTTCGAGGTCCGCCGCGGCGAGGTTGTGGGGTTCTACGGTCTAGTCGGTGCCGGGCGTACCGAAATCGCAGAGACCTTGTTTGGCCTGCGTGAGCCCTCTGCGGGACAAATCCTGCTTGAAGGAGAAGAAGTCCGTATCCATTCGCCTGCCGATGCCATTTCCCGTGGCATCAGTCTTGTTCCTGAAGATCGCAAAGGGCAGGGCCTCGTGCTTGGTATGAACTGCCGGGACAATATGACCTTGCCACAAGTCGATGATCTGAAGGCGGGGCCATTTGTGGCCGAAGGCGCGGAGGTGGCGATCTTTGATCAGTACCGCGACCGTCTGGACATTCGCACACCGGGATGGAGAGCACAGGCAGGCAACCTCTCAGGCGGCAACCAGCAAAAGATTG
Source organism: Marivita sp. XM-24bin2 (assembly GCA_003149565.1). Lineage (GTDB taxonomy): Bacteria > Pseudomonadota > Alphaproteobacteria > Rhodobacterales > Rhodobacteraceae > Marivita. The sequence goes on from QCWH01000045.1 coordinate 25,275, forward strand.
TCATAGGTAAATGGTTGTCCATGCATCCCAACCTGCTGATCGTGGACGAACCCACACGCGGCATTGATGTGGGCAGCAAATCAGAGATCCACAAACTGTTGCGCGAATTGGCAGCCCAAGGGTACGCGGTGATGGTGATCAGCTCGGAAATGCCCGAGGTTCTGCACGTCTCCGATCGGATCATCGCGATGTATTCTGGGCGGGTTATGCGGACCTTCACTTCAGAAGAGGTCACCGAAGACAGTCTCATCAAAGCAATCTCTGGACTGTCCGACGACAAGGCAGCGTGATGCGGGTCGGGTTCGCCGGACTGGGCAGGATGGGTGTCCCGATGGCGCGCAATCTCGCGCGCACCGGGCATCCTCTTACTCTCTGGACCCGCTCCGGCGCGAAAGCGCGGGATCTGGCAGCAGAACTGGGCTGTAAGACTGCCGACAGTCCGAAAGCCCTGTCAGATGCGGCTGATGTTGTCGTCACGATGCTGGCCGACGACGCTGCGTCTGACGCAGTCCATCATGGGAATGACGGGCTTTTTGCGGGCGGCGCGCAAATCTTTGTCGAAATGGGCACCATGAGCCCGGACCACATCGCTGCGCTGGCCAGACAGGCGCCACAGGGGGCATTGGTGATCGACGCGCCTGTTTCCGGTGCCACACAGGCTGCACAGGACGCCGCTTTGCTCATTATGGCTGGCTGTTCCGAAGAGGAGGCCAAACCTGTCATGCCGCTCTTCGACGCCATGGGAAAGCAGACCATTTGCCTTGGAAAACAGGGGCTGGGCGCTGTTATGAAGCTGTCGGTCAACTCGCTGATCCACGGCATCAATCAGACGCTGGCAGAAGCCATGACATTGGCAGAGGCGTCCGGCATTCCGTCAGCCAAGGCATTTGACGTGATCGAAGCCAGCGCCGCCTGCGCGCCGATGCTGAAATACCGAAGGCCTCTCTATCTGGACGAAGACGCCCATGACGTGACCTTTACCGTGGCTTTGGCCCGGAAAGACATGGAGGTGACAGCTGCACTCGCCGGGACGCTCGGCACTCCGATGGCACAGGGGCAGGCCACGTTGGACGCTCTGCTGCGCGCCGAAGCCCAAGGCTACGGCGACCGCGACATGGCAGCGATGCTGGCATTTGCACGAAAGGAAAAACAATGAAAGCTGCGCTTTTTGTGGGAGGTTGGGAAGGTCATACCCCGACCGCCTTTGCCGATTGGTACAAGGCACTGCTGGAAGAAAACGGCTTTCAGGTGGATGTCTATGACACTCTCGAGCCCCTCGAAACGCCAGATGACCTGCGGGATCTTGACCTGATTACACCGATCTGGTCCTCGGCCCGGTCCGGACATCGGGAAGAGTTCGGCAACATGACAAAGCCGCAGGAAGACGGGTTGCTCGACCTGATCGGAAACGGTTGCGGGCTTGCCGGTTGGCACGGACACATGGGAGATGCGTTTCGCGACCGTCCGACCTACCATTTCCTGATCGGCGGCCAGTTCGTTGCTCACCCGCCGGGATGGCCTGACAACCTGCAACCGGCAGAAGATTACATCGACTACGATGTGACGATCTGTAAACCGGACGACCCTATCGTGAAAGGCATTCGAAGCTTTCGTCTGACGTCAGAGCAGTATTACATGCTGACTGACCCCTCGAACGATGTTTTGGCCACGACGACCTTCTCTGGCGATCACCTGTGGTGGATTGAAGGCACCGTGATCCCGGTGGTCTGGAAACGCCGATGGGATAAGGGTAGGGTGTTTTACTGCTCGATCGGGCATGAGCTCGACGATCTGAAACTGCCTCAGGTCACGGAAATCATACGGCGCGGCGCGATTTGGGCGGCCCAGGGAAAGTCAGAACAGACCTAAATTTTCACTCCACTAAGAAACGGAAAAGAACAGCATGAAACTGCTTCGCTACGGTGCACCCGGTGCCGAAAAACCGGGCCTGCTTGACGCCTCTGGCCGGGTGCGCGACCTGTCTGGAGTTATTTCAGATGTGGCCGGTGACGCACTGCGCCCGGATACGATTGCCAAGCTCAGCGCTCTCGACCCGGAAAGCCTTTCCCTCGTGGACGGCTCACCGCAGGACGATCTGCGTCTGGGCGCGTGTGTCGGCAACATCGGCAAATATGTCTGCATCGGCCTGAACTATGCAGACCATGCAGAAGAGGCCGGGATGCCGATCCCGAAAGAGCCGATCATCTTCAACAAATGGACTTCGGCTGTTGTTGGCCCGAACGACGACATTCAAGTCCCCCGTGGGTCGGTGAAGACCGACTGGGAAGTCGAACTGGGCGTCGTGATTGGCGAGCCGGGTGTGTATATCGACGAAGCGGACGCGATGAAGCACGTCGCTGGCTTCTGTGTGATCAACGATGTCTCTGAACGTGAATTCCAGCTGGATCGCGCCGGCTCATGGGACAAAGGCAAAGGCTGCGACACGTTTGGCCCCACCGGCCCGTGGCTGGTGACACCTGACGAGATTGCGGATGTGGACAATCTCGATATGTGGCTCGACGTGGATGGCGAGCGCATGCAGTCAGGCTCGACCGCGACTTTGATCTTCAAAGTCCCGCACCTGATTTCCTATTGCAGCCAGTTCATGAGCTTGCAGGCCGGAGATGTGATTTCGACCGGCACCCCTCCCGGCGTCGGCATGGGCCAAAAGCCGCCGCGGTACCTCAAAGGTGGCGAGGTCGTCACGCTGGGCATCGCGGGGCTGGGCGAACAGCGCTCAAAGGTCCTACCCGCACAGGGATAGGCAAGGGCGTGACTGTTTTGCAAACGTCATCGCGAGACCCAAGATAAGCAAGGCGGCGCATCTCACGGATGCGCCGCCTTTTTCTTGGTCGGTGGTTGCGGTGCCGCAAGCTCAGGACATGCCCAACGCTTCTTTGTACATGTCCAGCACGGCCTCTTCTTCTGCGATGTCATCGGGCTCGCGCTTGCGCAGCGCGATCACCTTGCGCATCACCTTGGTATCGTAGCCGCGTGCCTTTGCCTCGGCCATGACCTCTTTCTGCTGGTCTGCAATGTCTTTCTTTTCCGCTTCCAGACGTTCGAACCGCTCGATGAACTGACGCAGCTCATCTGCGGTAACGCGGTAATTGGCTTCGATTGCGCTGTCGTCCATCTCGGTGCTCCTTTTCGGCCTGTGAGGTGTCGTAGCGATGGCTGCGCGCGCCTTCAAGGGCTTGTCAGCGGCCGGTCGATGAATTACCGCCCCGAAGGATCACGACCATCGCAGGAGCATATCATGGACATTTTGATCTGGTCAGGAGCCGCGCTCTCTCTCGGAGGTCTGTGCGGGCTGATCTATTGCATTCTGCGGGTCAACAAGGCGCGTAAAGCGGGCCTCGGTGACGAGGAGCTTCGGACCGAGGTCAAATCCGTGATGCCGATCAATCTTGGTTCGCTCTTTGTCTCGGTGCTGGGGCTGATGCTGGTGATCGTCGGTATTTTCCTCGGCTGAAGAGCGACCTGAAAGATCAAGCCTCGCCTGAGCCGTTTTCCAGCCAGTCGCGCTCTGATGGCGTGAGATGCGCATCCATGATCGCATTATAGGCTGACATTTCACCCTCGGACACTTTGCCCAGCCACTTGGCATTGCTGCCGCTGGGAAAGAACCCTGCATCAGACTTGAAAAACCCTTTGCCGCCAGACGGAGCAAACCGCGCTGCATTGCGCTTCATGTTCTCAAAACTGGCTGCTTTCACCAACTCGGCCAAGTCCGCGGCGGAATGGGAAACGCCGAGACGTCCGGCCAATCTTTCAAACGTGCCAACCAAGTCCCGCTTCATGTCCGCGTAGTGAAACAGCGCAACATTTGGCCGCTCAGACACGGCCAGGGCGGCTTTGTAATGCTGCAGGATATG
>QCWH01000075.1 GCA_003149565.1 Marivita sp. XM-24bin2
CCAGTCGCACAACCCCCGCAATGTCCGATCGGCGGTGATTACCGCGCCGACCTGAGCGGAGAGCGCGTCAAAGAGGCTGTCACGGTTCGACGCTGACTGCACGATCACCTCGAGCTCGGCTCGGTGTTGGAAGTGATAGGTCAGCGGCGACAGCGTCACGCCTGGTTCGCCCGGGGCGCCATCGCGCAGGATCATGAGACCTACGGGCGGGATGCGTTCCGGCAGAACTTCTCCGCGCAGAACAGGCACATGCGGGATCGTCCTGAGCAGGTCCGCCAGGGCGGTCAGGATGGTTTCGCGGGTGGTGGGCATTGTTGAGTTCTGCCTTGTTGACCTTTAGATTTATCGGAACCTCGCAAAAGGGCGGGAATGCGATGACTCGAAAGCCAAGCCACGGTTGGAGTACTGCTCAACAAGGCGGATATCGGAACGGCAGTGCGGTTCGGACTGTCTATAAGAAACCGCCGCCGGTTGATCAGGCGCTAACGGTTCTCCAAGCGGCGGGCTACGGATACGATGTAAACTCGCTCTGTCAGAACCCAAAATGCCTGAGGAAAACAAAGCATAGTGCTGCAAGCCTGGCTGCAGACTATGCCAAGCTTTCGAACCTAACGCTTGAACAGATAGGCGCCCAAACCCCATGCAAGCACTGCAATTCCGAAAAAAGCTTGCTGCTCTTCTATTCTAAGCCGTGATTGATGAATTAAGTTTGCCGCATGTTCAGCCAATTCGCCACGATCAGCCCCGGTATCGCCTTCTGTGCCCGCTCAGCGTCCCGCGCCAGCGAAAGCCGTTTTGCGAGTTTTACCTGGGGCACCAAGAGGAAAATCGGCACAGTGCTCCGTCCGCGCCCAGTCTTGGATCGAGAGGCCACGCCCAACCCGCGACTGTTGAGCCGCCCCTCGGCCACGAGTAAGCTTGGACCGCCCCGCCGATAGACAAAGCGCAGGCGCAGACCGCGCCGCCTCTCCCATTCGCCGGGCGTGAGCGCCTTGCCGCGCGTGCCTTTACCAGCCGCAGGCGTTGGGATGGCAAGCCAGAAGCCGTCTTTCGACCTGATCAATGGTCCCGTGTCATGCGCCCCGATAATCTGGGGTGCGTTGGACCAGACAAGTGCGGCCGCTTCCAGGCTTTCTCCCGCTGCCGGAAAGGTCTTGGACCTGATCGTGTTGGCAAGCCGCTGACCGAGGCGGGCGCGCGTGATCTGGGCGCGCCAGTCTGACTTCAGGCTGCTGCCTGCAACGCGCATCGCCGTGGTTACCGCCTTTTCGCCAGCAAGGACTTCGGCGCGCATCGCGGTGACGATGTCGTCGGTCACGGAGAGATCGAGTTTCACGCGGGCGTCGCCTCGATTGTCCAGATCAAGCGCTCCCGATCACGGATCGGCTCGCCCTGGATCAGGAAGGTTTCGTCACCGATGAGGATCTGCTCATCGGGGCGGGGCGCGGGGAGCTCCGAGACGCGCACATCAAAGCGCATGGTCTCTGAGACCAGACGCGCGGCCCCGAACGTGGTCACATCGTCATTACGACGCATGATGATGCGGATGCGGGTGAACTGCCCTTCGCTGTCACGATGCCAGGCCTCGTGGGCGAGGTTCGGATCAGCGAAGAGCAGATCGAGGGCCACGGCAAAAGCCGTCATGTCTCAGCGGCCTCAGTTCGAGCTGAAGATCCGGACCGCCAGCCGCGGGCGCTTGTTGACCGGCAGGATCGAGGCCTCGGTCATGAGATCGATCCAGCGCCCCTTGGTGTCCATCATCTGCCGCGCGTAAAGCGGTAGGCCCACGGTATTGGCCGTCTCCAGCAAATTGGCCGGGCCGCCATAGGTGGTGAAGGTGTCGAAGGTACCAAGCGGGAAGGCGATCCCCTCGCCCGCGGGGATCAATCGCTCCGAGGTGCCATTCGAGAGGGTGACCGAACCGTTATATTCCTCAAAGAGGATGCCTGCGAAGGGGAAGGCCCGGCGCATGTCCTCGCGCAGGGGCTGGCCGCCGGTCGCCGAGAAGAACTTGTAGGCTTCTTCGGTTTTGGGGTGGCTGATCAGCTTGTCGAAGAACTCCGAACTCACCAGCGCATGCGCCGTGGTCATCGTCTCGCCCAGAAGACTGTCCTCGATCCCGCGCAAAACGGTTCGGACCTTGCCTTGAATGTTGGTGCCGGCGGTGCCGAAGACGAAATCGACCGAGATCTGTTCGATGCCGAATTCGGTGAAGTAGTTGTAGAGGGTCGTGCCCGCGCCGTCCTTCACGATGCCGCGGAGCGCGTTCATCTCCATGTATTCGCGGGTCTGAGCATGTTTGCGGCGCATCAACGTCAGCTTGCGGTTCATCACCTCGACGAGCGGATCGGCCGCATCTGAGATGCCTAGCGCCGGCATGCCCTGGATATCGGCGGGCAGGATCACATCATCATGCGGGATCCAGGGCAGGGCGAAACTGCGCATCGAGCGCTGTTCGCGGGTGCCGACGGTGGCAGGCGCGCCCAGCGGGACCGAGGGCAGGAGGCTGAGGACGCCTTCGCGCTGTTCGATGACAATGGAGCGTTGCGTGACGCCTTCAAAGCGGAAGAGGCCGATTTGGCCGAGGCGGGTGTAGAGATTGGGCAGGATGTTGATGGCCTGCGTCATCTCGGCGAGCGAATAGCCGCCCGCGTCAAACGGGTTGCGCGTGATGGTCATGGGGAACTCCGGGGATTGAGGGGTGACGCGCGAAAGCGCGATGATTGGAACGGGCAATCCGCCGGATTAGGCGGCGTCGCGCGGGATGATGCCGAGCGCTGTCAGCTGGGCGTGCTTGGCCGCCGTCTTGGCCGTGTCATCGACACTTGCGTCGAACAAGAGCGCAGCCTTTGAGACGATGGCGGGGCCACGCAGGACGACTATGCCGGTCGCATCTGCTGCCGTCGCATCCACGGCGTAGAGCAGGACAGCCGCCGCGTTTTGCGCGCCGTCCGTGCCTGTGGCTGTGCTGAGCTTCATCTTGCCGCTGGCGGTGATGCGACCAAGAACAGCGCCAACGGGGTAGCTGGTGCCGGCCAGCAGCGTGACGGTCTCGCGGGTGTAGTTGGGGTTCAGCTCGTATTTGAGGACATCGCCCATGGTGGGCGGTTGAGTCAGCACGGACATGGGCAATCTCCGAAGATGTGGGGGTCAAAAAGAAATCCCCCGCCGGGGAGGAGCGGCGGGGGATCAGGTGGGTGGTCAGCTGTCTGGGGGCTGGCGGTTCAGCCCCTGCTGCCCGCCGAGGCAGCCTTCTTCGCGGCGGCCACAATCGGGCTTTCCACGGATTTGGGCAGGACGGCGGAAGGCGGGGCTGCAACGATGTCGCGCGCATCCGCCGCCGCGGAGGCGCGTTGAAGGACCAGTTTGCGGAGGGCTTCAGGTGCTGTGCCCTCGCGCAACGCCTTCGCTGCATCGATCGCGATGCCGAGCCGGCCCGCTTGCGCCGCGATCTCGGCGATCTCTGCCGCCGCCTCACGAAGCTGAACTGAGAGTTCCGCCAGGTTGCTGGGTTGTGACGCAACGGGGACGACGGCAGCGGACGTTGCAGCAGGCGGCTTAGGTGCTGCAGTTGGTGAAGCCGGCGCATCAGCAGCATCGTTTTCGCCCTCTGCATTTTCCATCACATCAGCCTCGGTCTCTTGAATGCTGTCGTCGGGCTGGTTCTCTTGGGCCATGAGTGCCTCCTGTCGGTTCTGGGGAAGGGCTACGCGCTGCGCGCGTATGGATGAGTGTGGTGGGGTGCTGGAAATCATCTGACGAAAGCCGGCAAAGCCCCGAGCCAGATCGATGACTTCATCGGCAAGGCCTGCGGCGACGGCATCGGTCCCGCGGAAGGTCGCAGCCTCGGTCTCTAGCGCTGCCTCCTGGCTTAGCCGCCCAGCGCGGCCCGCGGCGACAGTCTCGGCGAAGAGGAACCGCAAGACATCGATCTCGCGCTGGATGTCGTCCCGCACGCTCTCGGGCAGCGGAGCGTAGGGATTGCCATCGACCTTGTGCCGGCCCGAGTGGATCAGCGTCACGCGCACGCCGTCCTGATCGAGCTGACCGCTCAGATCTGCATGCATCACCACCACGCCGATACTGCCGACGGCGCCGGTGCGCGGCAGCAGGATGCGGTCGGCCTGAGAGGCCAGCGCATAGCCCGCTGAAAAGGCGTGCTCGGCGACAAACGCCCAGACCGGCTTGTTACGGCGCAACACCCGGATCTGGTCAGCCAGGTCAAAGACGCCGGCAACCTCGCCTCCAAAGCTATCGATCTCGAGCGCCACCGCGCGAATGGACGGATCGCGCGCTGCGGCCTCGATCTGTGCGGTGATCCCCTCATAGCTGGTCTGGCCGGAGGACTGTCCGATCCAGCCCCCGCGATGGATGAGCACGCCGGAAATCTCGATCACGGCGATGCCGTCCACGACCGGGTAGGGCGCATTGCCATGTTGCTGAAGTCGTTCGGTAAGGTTTCCGGCGAGTATACCGGCGCGGGCGGGAAGGCTGGCAGCGCCATCTTCTGAGTCGACGCCCTCTGCCAGTTCTACCCGCCGTCCTAGGATGCGCGGCCCGAGGCCGGATAGAAACGCCATGGCCTTGGACGGTTCGACCAGCAGCGGCGTATTGAAGGCGCGCGCAGCAATTTGGGCGTGGAGCATCAGGGTTGGTCCTCGTCAGCGCGCGGGCGATCTTCCGCGTCATCGGTTTCATCTTTTGGGTCCGCTTGCTCTCCCTGGGCCGGTACTGCCTGCACGCCTTGCGCCGGCGAGCCAGGCCTCCGAAAATCAAGGCCCAGCGCACGTTCGCGCTCCCGCTCTGCAGCGATTTCGCGGTCGACCTGCTCGGCGTCGTAGCCGCGCTCCGCAATGGCCTGCGTGCGGGATTTGAGGCCAGCTTCGATCTGGGCGATTTCGGCATTGGCGTCTTTCAGCGGATCGACCCAGTCCCATTTCGTAGGCAGCCAATCCGCGGCCAGCATGCGCGGGCGCTCGGCCTCATAGCCGGGCAGGGCCAGCGCGCCGGACAGCACCGCCAGATCCAGCCAGCGCGCATAGACGGGGCGGCAGAGTTGATAGACCATCACCGAGTGCTGCCAGGCCGAAACCCGACGGCGGAACTCGATCAGCGCAAGACGCGAGTTCGAGAAGTTCCCCTTCACCATGTCATTGGCGAGGTAGGGGTAGGGGATCCCCAGCGCGGCTGAGATTTGCAGCAATGTGCGGTACTGAAACGGCTCATAGGTGGCGCCGCTGTCAGCGGGTTGGCCCACGGTCACGTCCTCGCCGGGATCAAGCCGGACGATTTGGCCCGGGCTGATCTCGACGCCCGCGGGCATTTCTTCATCGTCCAAGGGGGCGAGTGGGTTTTCAGGGGCCGGCGAGGTCACGAACATCGCGTACATCGCCGCGACCTTTTTCCGATCGAGTTCGGCGTCGTCGTATTGATCTAGTAAGAAGAGCTTCACGATGGCCGGCGCCAGTTTCGATACCCCGCGCAGCTGACCACCCTCGACTGGGTCGATGACGTGGATGACCTCACTGGCGGGAACGCGCACGATCTCGCCAGAGAGCCCCGGATCGGTGCTGTCGCCGGGATGACGGCTCAGGAAGTGATAGGCGACGCGCCGCCCGATACGATCGAACTCGATCCCCTGCCGGATCGGGTTGCCGTTGCGCGCCACGCCGGTTTCATGCAGTGGCAGCATTTCTGAGGGCAGCATCTGCAGCTGCAGGGGCACTGTCAGTCCATCCTCTACCCGGCGCGGCCGGATCCGGACGAAGACTTCGCCCGCCAGAAACACCTCGCGCGCAGCGCGGCGCTGCAACCCGTAGAAATCCGTTAGCCCCTCGGCATCGGCCTCATCGGTCCAGGCAAGCCATAGTCGCTGCAGCTCTTCCTTCCGCGCGGCATCGGCGAGTTTCGAGATCGGCTTGATCCCGTCGCCAACCGTGTTGGCTGCCCAGCTTTCGACCGCATTCACGGCATAGCCGTTGTTGCGCACGAGCCAGCGCGCGCGGGCGGTGATATCAGGGCCCGATGCCGCGATCAGCGCATTCACATGCGCGCGTGTGGCCTGAAACCCGCGCAGGCGCCGATGGTGCTGGCCCGCGTCAAACCCGCCGATAAACGCCCCAAGGCGCTGTCGCCAGTTCATCACAGATCCTTCACGGCGAAGGCCCGGAGCACACGCTCAGCGCCGCGCTCGAGTTTTGCAATGCGCCGTTCGGCATCGCTGATCGCGGCGGCAAGTTCGGCGTCAGTGCCGTAATTCACGGTCTTGCCGTCATAGCTGACCGAGCGCGTGCCGCTGTAGCGCGCGGCCAACAGTGCGCTGTGGCGGAGTTTCAACTCGTCGAGGGTCATTCGTCATTCCATGTATTTGGGCGTGCTGATCTTCCAGCCGCGCCGCCGGGGCGTTGCAATCCGCCCCGCCTGAGGTTCGGTCGGTTTCTCGGGCTCAGTACCCAGGGCTTTGACAGCCGTTTCCACGCCGGCCTGTTTCTCCAATTGACGCCACATCCGTTCGTCAAAGCGGTCGGCGCCGAGGATCCAGGCTGCGGCCCGCGCATAGATCCGTGTGTCCAGCGCTTCGTTCCTCTCGCGCATCTTTTGCCATTCCTGGCGGGCGTAGCCGCGTCGGTCGCGGATGGTGACCAGCTGTTCGGCCACCAGTTGCTTGAGCCATTCGCTGTCTGCCCAATCGGGCAGGTGGATCGTGCCTGCCGGTATCGGCGCCTCTGGCTCGGATGGCCGTTCGATCCTCAGATACCGATAGGTCTCGGCCTTGAAGGTGGCGGTTGCTACGGTCCAGAGCCGTGCCCCACGCTTGAGCTTCCGACCATTCACGGTCGCGTCGACAAAGGTCGGCCCCGACACTGGTGTCGCCCGGTTGAACCCCTCAAGCCCTTTGACAGGCGCCACCTGCGAGATGCCTTGCGCCCGCGCCCAGGCGTAGACCGCAGAGGTCTCATAACCGGTATCGATGGCCAGCTTGGCCAGTGGCATCACGGCACCGTTTTCATGCGCCCAGGTCTGTCCGAGCAACGCGGTCAGCGCCTGCCAGCAGACAGGGTCACCTGGTCCGCTCGGAAGCACGATGTGATCCACGAGCCAGCTTTCGAGGCCACGGCCCCAAGCCCAGACATCGACCTCGATGCGGTCTTTCTGCACGTCAGCCCCAGCTGTCAGGAACAACCCGCCCATGGGAACCTGCGCCGTATAGGCCTCGCGTCGATCTGCCAGCCGCTGCCATTCCGGCGCATCGCCACTTTCAACCCATGTCTCGCCCAGAAGCGTGTTGCGCGCTGCGCGCAGCATCTCGTCCGAGCCCTGCGCCGCCAGCCAGTCGCGTGCGATCTGCTCCCAGCTTTTCCAGCCAATCGGCGAATAGAGTGCCGACAGGTGAAAGCCGATCGCGTTCGGGTCGGAACTGGTCGCCGTCGCCCGCCATTCTCCTCGCTCGAGCATCTGCGTCTTGTGGTGCTCGGCGATGGGGGCGTCGCATCCCTCGCAGGCATAGGCCGCTGTTTCCGGTTTTCCCTTCGCCCAACGTAGGCGCTCGAACTGCAGCCATTGCATATGGCCGCAATGCGGGCAGGGCACGAAATACCGCCGCTGGTCGCTAGCCTCGAATTCGCGCTCGATGCGTGACAGCCCTCGGATCGTGGGCGTAGAGACCATGAACACCTTACGCCGATGCGCGAAGGTCGTGGTGCGCGCCTCAGCTAGGCTGACCGGATCGCCTTCCTCGTCAGCCGAGGCCGGATAGGCATCCACCTCGTCCAGAAACACATAGCGCGCGGGCATCGATCGCAGGCCCGTGGCCGAGTTTGCCCCCGTCAGCACCAAAATGCCGCCTGGGAACTCCTTCGACAGCATCGAATTGCCCGCATACCGCGATCTCGCGGGCTGCACGCGTTCTTTCAGCGCAGGGCTGTCTTCGATCAGCGGGTCGATCCGGCCCCGCGAGGTGCGCTTGGCCATCTCGACCGTGGGTAGCACCGCCAGCATGGGGCCAGGCGCGTGATGGATCACAAAACCGATCCAGTTGTTGCCGGCTTCCGTTGCGCCGACCTGGGCGGCCTTCATAAAGCTGATCCGTTGGGCTGGGTGGCCCGGGCTCAGCGCATCCATAATGGCGCGCAGATATGGCGTTCGGGCTGTTCTGTATTGACCGGGTTCAGCCGAGGCCCGCGATGACAGTTTCCTGTGCGCATCCGCCCATTCCGAAACCGTCAGGTCCGGGTCGGGTCGCATGCCCCGGCGCCATGCGCGCAGGATATCCTCGGCGCCGTCAAAAGCGAGATCGAGGCCCTTGGTCAGATCAGATGTGTTCTCCTCATCATTCAAGCGAGACCCTGAGGTCGGCCAGGGTGTCGAGCTGCTCTCGGACATGGGTTTCCAGCACCCTCTGCAAGATCGCAGTCTCGATCGTCACCGCCTTGCCGGATGCCTTCTCCATGTCTGCGGACAATTGTGCGGCCATGAGCGCCGCCACGCGTGTGGGCCAGGTGACCCAAAGATCCCGCTCCTGACGGGCCAGACGAAACACCAAGGTCTCGGCCCGTGCGCGATCCACCAACACGCCCTTCTTCTTCTGGATCGACAGCTGCCGTTCCTGAGCCTGGTAGACCGTTAGCGCGGTGCGCGCCTTGATATAAGACGTGCTGTCGCCAGGGCCTGAGACTGCAGGCGCAGGCCCTTCACTTGCGACACTGATGCCACCGCGTGAGCGCATCTGTTGATCCGGATCGGTCGAAGCCCCACGCCGCGCATCCGAGGCCGCGGCGTTGATCGAGCCATCGGCAAAGAGCACGAGGCGACCGGTCTTGCGCGCCTTTTGCACGGCTCCGCGTGAGATCCCGGCATGCTCGGCATAGGCGCGTTCAGACATACCTTCCATGGCGTTTGAAAATGCCTCAAAACATTGAAAATAAACAGAAAAAACTGTCTATTTGAGTTGATTACACTTCGATGTCGAGCGAGTCTCACATCAAGCAAATTGCCTGATTGGAGAAACACAGATGACCCTTGCCACCCGCTACAACGCCGAAGCCAAACGCCTGATGCCGCACATGGCAGACGATCTCGCGGTTGACCCCGCGATCGACAACGCCGGCCACATCGACGAGATCGTGTTCCGTCGCAGCGAATACTTGGGCGGCATGGCGGCGGTCCTCCTTGCACTGCTTGAACAGCAGAAGTGAGGGCGAACCCATGAGCACCCGCGCACAGATCGCCATCCAGACCGGGCCCGAAGAATGGGCGCATGTATATGTCCACTACGATGGCTACCCCGAGCACATGCTTCCCGCGCTAGCAACTTGGACGCCCGAGGACATCCTGGCCGCTCAGGAAATCCGGCAGGTCACCGCCGAGGCGCTGGATTGTTTCAACCCGCCTCGGCCGCCCCGGTTCCTCTCGCGGCCGACCTGTGAATTGTCCCATCTCTACCTCTGGCTGGACGGGCATTGGATCGATGCGACGGATTAAGAGCAGTGATCAGATAGCAATTATAGTGCTCTGATTTTGCTACGTTAATCGGCTCTTCAGAGCAATTGTGATTGCACCAAAACGATGCAACTCACCTGAAAGGCCCATGCAATGACCACTTCCACCCTGATCGCCAACTTCCGCGCCGCCGCTGAAGAGATCGAAGCGCGCCTCGCGCCCAGCGCCTGCGCCATGATCGCCTCGCACAACTGGATCGTGATCGACGACTTTGGACCCCTGACCTTCATGCTGACGCCTGAAGGCGGCAAGCATCGCGCCACCTGCACGGGCCACGGCCGCGCGCACAAGGTCAACCGCTTCACGAAGGCAGATGCCGAGCATCTCGCCCAAGCCTGCAACGCCCGTGCAGTCTTCTGGGCCGACGCCGCGCGCGAAGAGGCCGCAGCGCTCCGCCGCCATATTGCCACGCTCGAAGCCCTCAGCGCCGCCTGATCGCACAATGGCGGGGCCCAGCGCCCCGCCATCCTCCATGACAAGGATCCCCACCATGACCAAGCACCCCATCCTGCCCAGCCGCAACGAAGATTACGGCTTCTTCCGCACCCTGACTGTCTGCCCTCAGCGCGACCGCCGCAGCGCGGAGGTCTGGACGCTGGCCTCGCGCCTGATCGCCGAAGCCATCCACGCCGACAGCGAGGACGAGATGAGCGGCATCCGTGATTTCCTCGACAGCCGCATAGGTCGGCATTTCGCCGATGATGTCGTCGGCAATATGACGGGCGGCAACATTGGGGTCGAGGCTGCTATCGGCTCCGCGATCCACCGCTGGCAGGGCTGGCGCATCGACCGCAAGACTGAACGTGAGCACGGCATCCCCGTGGGGCTGCCTTATCTAACTGGCTGGGTGCAGCACTTCGCCGTCACGGCTGCGGTGGAAGATGCCAACTAACCTGCTTCCCGAAACCTTTTGAAAAGGCGTAAACGATGTCCAAACTCACCGATACACAAACCATTATTCTCACCCGCGCCGCATCCCGCCCTGGCAACTTGGCTATGCCTCTGCCCGACGGGCTGGCTGGCGCTGCGGCCAAGATGACCGTCACCAAGATGATCGAGCGCGGCTGGCTTGAAGAGGTCGATGCCAATCTCCGGCGTCATGAACCGCTCTGGCGTGAGACCGGCGATGGTCATGGCACGACCTTGATTGTAACTGAGGCCGGACTTGATGCCATCGGCATTGACCCGGTAGTCGCGAGCACTGTCAGTAATATCCGCAAGGATCGACCGGCAGCTAAATCTACAGAAGTGCCCGCAGACGCGAGCGCAGGCCCTAAGCTGGTCTCTATCCGGCAAGGTACCAAGCAGGCCCTGTTGATCGAAATGCTGCAGCGCCCCGAAGGTGCCTCGATCACCGAGATCGTTGAGGCGACATCTTGGCAAGCGCATACGGCGAGAGGTGCAATCTCCGGCGCGCTCAAGAAGAAGCTGGACCTACCAATCACGTCTGAGAAACACCCCGAGCGCGGCACTGTTTACAAATTGAACGCGGCCTGATTCCGCCAGTCATCGCCAGCGCTCGAAAAGCCGGCGCAGCGCATAGCTGCGTAGAAGCGAGATTATCACGAATATCGCGCCGATCGCGAGGTTGTCGTTCAGGCTTACTTTCAACCCGAACCACGGAAACACCACGATCTGCGTCAGCACGGCCAGCGCATAGCCCACCGCGACATTGGTGATCGCCTCGATCAGCGATTGGCGTCGCGATTGCATCACGCTGCCAGGCGCTTGGATTTGAGGCTTGAGAAACTCTCCCCGCTGTCTGTCAGAACTGCCTCCTCGCCCGTGAAGGCTTGCCAGCGCTCGATAGCGACATCGACATAAACCGGGTTCAGCTCGACGCCGTAGCAAATACGCCCGGTGGTCTCAGCTGCGATCAGCGTGGTGCCCGATCCCATGAAGGGCTCATAGACTGCTTGGCCGGGGCTCGAGTTATTTAAGATCGGGCGGCGCATGCATTCGACCGGTTTTTGCGTGCCGTGTACGGTCTCGGCATCCTGGTCCTTGTTGGCGATCTGCCAGAGCGTGGTTTGTTTGCGATCGCCGGCCCAGTGACCTTTGCCCTTGGCGCGCACCGCATACCAGCAGGGCTCATGCTGCCAGTGGTAATCGCCGCGGCTCAGTACCAGCCTGTCCTTTGCCCAGATGATCTGGGAACGGATGGCGAAGCCCGCGGCGATCAGGCTGTCGGCCACAGTCGCCGCATGCAGCGCGCCATGCCAGATATAGGCGACGTCGCCGGGGAAGATGGACCAGGCCTCACGCCAGTCAGCGCGGTCGTCATTCAGCACCTTACCGGTTCGCTTCGTCTTTGCAGCTCCTGCTTGATTGCGCCAGGACGGGTCGTATTCCACGCCGTAGGGTGGGTCAGTCACCATCAGCAACGGTTTGACGCTGCCCAGGAGGCGCCCAACCACATCGGCGCTGGTGCTGTCACCGCAGATAAGTCGATGCGACCCAAGCTGCCAAAGGTCGCCTGCCACCGACACCGGGTTAACCGGCGGCTCCGGAATATCATCCTCGCCCTCAACGGCCCCATCGTCGGTCACCGTCTCTGGATCCTGCAGCAGGGCATCCAGATCCTCATCCGAGAAGCCCAGCAGATCGAGGTCGAAGTCTTCCGCCAAGAGCCCTGCGATCTCGTCGCGCAGCATCGCCTCGTCCCATTCGCCAAGCTCGGTCAGCTTGTTATCAGCGATGCGATAGGCGCGCCGTTCCGCTTCATCTAGATGGCCAAGCCGGATGACAGGGGCCTCGGTCAGGCCCAGCGCGCCGGCTGCCAGCACGCGCCCATGGCCCGCAATCAACTCGCCGTCGTCCGCGATCAAGCAGGGTACGGTCCATCCGAACTTCGCCATGCTGGCCGCAATCTTCGAGACCTGGGCCTCGCCATGGATCTTCGCGTTCTTGGCATAAGGGCGCAGCTTCTCGATCGGCCAGAGCTCGATCTGGCGCGGTGCAAAGACAAGATCCATGGGGCGGGACGCTCACTGGCTGCAGGCAAGGCATGCTGAAGCCAGCTCCAAATGCATGGGCGTGTCAGCGATCGCGGTGCCGGAAAAACAAAAGCGCCCGTGAGGTTCTCCTCCGGGCGCAAATCTTCGATGGTTCTTTGATAGGTCAAGGGGGCTAGAAATGTCAATCCGTTTTCTGTTTTGAATCAACGGCTTCTTATGGTGGTGGGGTGGATTCCAACAAAAGGTGGCTTCCCTGGATTCCTCGGTGGAATCCATCTGGGAGGACATCGGGGCCCGTAACCCGTTGATAAAGAGTCAGGTTTTTGTGCGTCGCGGGCGTGCTGGCTTCCAGGTGGATTCCCCGGTGAAAAGGCCAGACGCTAGCAAACTTGCGCGCTGAGTACCCCCGTATACGCAAAGGCTCTGGGAGGAACCATGGGAGGGGGGTCAGGCCCCCTCGCCGTTGGCCTCGAGGTGATAGGGTTTGATCAACGATGCCGCTGGGATTCTCCAGCTGCTGTTGATCTTTTGGATCATCCGCAGGGTGAGCGGGCGCTTGCGGTTCATAATCTCAGAGGCACGTGGCTTGCCGCCAACGAGCTCGGCTAGATCACTCTGCTTCTTCTTCTTGATGTCCATGAAGACCTTCAGCGTTTCGATCGGATCGAGCGTCTCGATGGGGTATTCACGGTTCTCATAGGCTTCGATCAGATCGGTCAGGATGTCGAAGCGATCGGCTTCTTCCGTTCCAGGCGCAGGCGGTGCATCGAAGTATTGTTCGATTTCCGCAAGCGCCCAATCCAGATCTTCATCGGTTCGAATGGCGCGGAGTTCCATTTGTTTCTTCCTGATTTACTTAGATCTTGGTTACGTCAATCTTGTCATATTCTGCGTGGGCGCCCACGAACTTGATCATCACACGGTAATACGGGCCGTACACAACGCGGGCGACCAG
Organism: Marivita sp. XM-24bin2; assembly: GCA_003149565.1. Lineage (GTDB taxonomy): Bacteria > Pseudomonadota > Alphaproteobacteria > Rhodobacterales > Rhodobacteraceae > Marivita. The sequence goes on from QCWH01000075.1 coordinate 13,411, forward strand.
CCGAAACTTGTTGCCGCCGATGTCAAACACGACCCTGCTGTCGCCAACGAAGTCCACCGAACCACCAAACATGTCCTTCACGTCCTGCGGGCGCTCCCATTGGGCCCGCTCGACTTCAGCGTACCAGAACAGCAGCGGGGCCTTCGCCGCAGCATGCTTGGTCCAGTACTCCACAAGTGTTCTTCTCGACAGGATCCGCATGTTACCTCAGCGCATTCCCTGTGTGGGAACTTTTCTCTATATGTTACCAAATTGGGAACTTGTCAAGCATATGCTGATTGACGGAGCAACACCTGGCACGCCTGGACGGGCAGCCGAAACGGTCAGTCATTAATTGGTGGGAGAGACAAATTAAGACGGTGCGAATTATCTTGGCCGAAATCGCAAGCAAACCTGCCTGAAACTGGTTTCGCCCCAACGCTCTCGGCCCAAAACAAACTTCGTTGTCTGCGGGGCCTAAAAAATTTTCAGACCCTGTACTTGAACGATTATTATAGTTGCGATGCCCACCTTGGGTGCTGGTCATCCACGACGAACGGGTGGGCGTGGCGGCGCTCGCCCTTGAGATGGGGATGGTCGAGCGGCAGGTTTTCGTGGGTGTGCTCGAGGATTTCGGGATCCTCCTTGGGCCAGAGGCGCAGCGCCAAGAGCGCCCCGGCACCCGCCAGCGCGGCAAGGCACCCGAGCGCCACGACCGACCCGAACTGCGTCATCAGCCAGCCGGAAAGCGGATAGGTCACGAGCCAGCAGGCGTGGCTCAGCGCGAACTGGGCGGCGAAGAGCGCGGGGCGATCCTCAGCATGGGCCGAGCGGCGCAGGAGACGGCCGGACGGGGTGAGAACAGCGGAGTAGCCGAGCCCTACCAGCAGCCAAGCGCCGAGCAGGAAGGGCCAGTCGAGTCCTAGGGCCGCGACCTCTACAGCCAAGGCCAGCAGGGACAGGACCATCAGCGTGGCACCCGCGACCATCACGGGCCTGTCGGGCACGCGGTCGAGCAGACGCGGCAGCGCGAGCGCCGCCAGCATCGAGCCTGCACCGAAGGCGAACATCGTCCAGGCGAGCGCGCTCTCGGACAGGCCGAGCGCGCCGCGAACCAGCACCACCGAGTTGACCAGCACTATGGCGCCCGCCGCAGCCGCGGCCAAGTTCAGCGCCAGCAGTCCCCTTAGACGCGGCGTGGCAAGGTATATGCGGATGCCGCGTGTCGTGCGGTCGTAGATACCGCGCGGCTCGGACGCCTTCGGGCTCGGCAGCAGGACCGAGACGACCAGCAGCGCCGAGGCCGCGAAGCCCGCAACCGTGCCGAGGAACAGGGAGTTGTAGCTTATCAGGGCGAGCAAAAGCGCGGCCAGCGTCGGGCTGACGATGTTCTCAACATCGTAGGCGAGCCGTGACAGGGACAGCGCACGCGTATAGCGGGCCTCCTCTGGTAGAACGTCCGGGATCATCGCCTGAAAGGTCGGCGTGAAGGCCGCTGAGGCCGATTGCAGCAGGAAGATCAGGACATAGACCTGCCAGACCTCGGTCACGAAGGGCAGGCAGAGCGCCGCGCCCGCGCGCACCACGTCGAGCCCGACGAGGAACGCGCGGCGGTTGACGCGGTCCGCAAAGGCTCCCGCAATGGGCGCGATGCCGACATAGGCCACCATCTTGATGGTGAAGACCGTACCCAGCACCATAGCCGCCCCGTCGCCCGCGAGGTCATAGGCCAGCAGCCCAAGTGCCACTGTCGAAAGTCCGGTGCCCAACAGGGCCACGACCTGAGCCAGAAACAGGTGGCGGTAGGTGCGGTCGGCGAGGATCTCCAGCATCGATGATCTCAGAGGTAGCGGGCGATGGCCTTCAGCTCATCGCGATCCGCGGGGGAATGGTTTTCGTCAAGGCAATTGTCAATGTGATCGTGGATCAAGGCCCGCTTGGCGTTGGCGACAGCCTTCTCGACTGCCTGCAGCTGCTGGGCGATCTCGAGGCAGGGCTTGCCGTCCTCAATCATACCGATCACGGCCCGCAGATGACCGTCGGCGCGTTTCAAACGGGCGATCAAGGAAGGATGGGTTGCATGGATGTGCGGCTTTGTCATAGAAAAACGCTATCCTCCCCGGGGGGATAGAGCAAGATGACCTCAGAAGGGGCCGCGCAGATGGACAGACAGGCAAGATCGATGAGACCGCTGGCGACATTCGGAAGACAGGCGTTTGCAGTGCTTCTCTGCCTGTCGCTGGTCGTCTGGTCCGTCATGCCCACCGCGACTCACACGCCAGCCGTGTTCGACACGATCCAAGATCATCTGGAGATGATCGCCGATCACGGGCATTCGCATGGATTCGAGGAAGACCTCTACTGGGCGATGCACGGTCACAGCCATGACGTGGCCGACCACGACCACAGCCAGGCGCTGATGGCGCTCGGGGACCGAAGCCATTCGACGTCCGCCAACCGGGACGCATGGCGGCTTAAGGCCTCGCCGGGCGGCGGCCACCACACATTCAGGATCGAACGACCTCCGCGTGCCTGATCGGCGCTGCGCCCGCGCGCGGCTTCACCGATCATTCAAACCCACGAACGGAGACCTATTCATGAGTTCCAACTCAATGGACCTGCACGCGCTCGCATCGCGACGCGTCACGGCCATCCTTCTCACAGCCCTTGCGCTCTACGCCTCCAGCGTGGCGCAGGTGCTCGCCCATGACGTCACCCCCGGTGACGCGGGCTACATCCAGGAAATCTGGGGGGTGCACGTCATCTCCTTCATCTATCTCGGCGCCAAGCACATGGTGACAGGATACGACCACATCCTGTTCCTTCTTGGCGTCGTCTTCTTCCTCTACCGGATGAAGGACGTGGCCATCTATGTCAGCATCTTCGCCCTCGGCCACTCGGTGACCATGCTCGCAGGCGTCTGGTGGGGATGGGGCATCAATTCCTACATCATCGACGCCATCATCGGCCTCAGCGTCGTCTACAAGGCGCTCGACAACCTTGGCGCATACCGGAAATGGTTCGGGTTCCAGCCCAACACAAAGGCCGCGACGCTTATCTTCGGCCTCTTCCACGGCACCGGCCTCGCCTCGAAGATCATCGAATACGACATCTCCGAGGATGGCCTTTTGTGGAACCTTCTGGCGTTCAACGTGGGTGTCGAGGTCGGCCAGGTCCTCGCGCTCTTCGCGATCCTCGTCGTGATGGGCTACTGGCGCCGGTCCGAGCGGTTCATGAGCCAGGCCGTCGTCGCCAACATCATCATGGTGGGCCTCGGCATCTGGCTCACCGTCTACCAGATCAACGGCTTTCTTGCGGCCGCATAAGGAGAATTGGATATGCAACTTATCGATAGAATGCGTGACACGATGCAATTGACCGCGGAGAAGCCCGATCCGGCGCTCCTGCCCACACCGAAGCAACTGCGGCGCTCGACCATCGCCGCTGTGATCGGCGCGGCCTTCATTGGTGTCGGCGTCTACCTGCCGGCCGAATACGGGATCGACCCGACCGGCGTGGGCAATGTCCTCGGCCTCACCGAGATGGGCGAGATCAAACAGCAGCTCGCTCGCGAGGCGGCGGAGGATGAGGCGGTCCACGGCGACGGGGATCAGTCCTCAAGCCTGATGAACGACATCTTCGGCCTCTTCGTCGGCGCGGCCCATGCACAGGAAGCCTGGACCGACACGGTGACCTTCACGCTGGCGCCGGACGCGTTCACCGAGGTCAAGATGGTGATGGCCGCAGGCGATATCGTCGAATACTCGTGGGTCGCGGAAGGCGGACGGATCAACTTCGACCTGCACGCCCATGGCGATGGCCAGTCGGTGGACTACGACCGCGGCCGCGGCGCGACCGACGGCGCAGGCAGCATCGAGGCGCCGTTTCCCGGCGAACACGGCTGGTTCTGGCGCAACCGTGACGATTCCGACGTGACCATTACGTTGCAATTACGTGGGAGCTACACCGATATCATCGGAAAATAGTGACATCGTTGGCGGCCATTCTCCGAAGATGGTGGAATGGCCGTTAACGCCCATTCTGATCGCTGTCATGTCGATGCCCATGGCTCAGCTCTCGGCGTCACGTTTGTCATATCGACCTCTCTCAACATGCCACCTGCGATGAGCCCATCCCGGATCCAAACCAGCGCCTGCCACCACTCGCTATACGCCCGCCTTGCCGCCTCAATCTGCCGAGCATCCGGCCGAAACATCACAGGACAGGCCCGCACCTCCACAGTCCGCCACTTCCCGCGCGACAACACCCGCTCCGTCCCAACCACCACGGTCATCGCATGATCCCCATGCCGGTTACGCTTCATCTCAACTGGTACACAATGCGGCACAGCCCCTGGCATCCAGTCCGGTGTGAGCCCAGCGCGGGCGAGCTCTGCTACTCGAATGGCCATGCGTTTGCCGCCGAGGGTGTCGGGCATGCCAGCCACGGTGGCAGCAATCACTTCGGCGTCTTCGTGGGTGTAGGTGCCCATCTTGTACTGGCCGCCGTCGATTTTGCAGCCTAGCGCCGCCCGCTGCATGAGGACGTATTCGAGGCCAAAGCCAAATCCTTGACCACGTTCCGGATCGGGTGGCTCGGGTAGTTCCAGCTGGGCATGCTCAACGCGAAACGCCCATTCCAGAGCCTGCTGCACGGACATGACGCGCTTCGGCCGTCCGTGGCCGGCTTGCCGTGACGAGCTATGCAAATTGCGATCGTGGTTCATCGGATACCTCGTTCACGCAGGCGCTCGACCGTCACGAGGCCCCGGGCCAGCATGGCATCGCGCATGGAGTTGGAGATTGCGCTGACAGGCAGGTAGCGATCGGAGTTGACCATCTCGGCGTAGAATACGGGCAAGTCGGTGATGGGCCGCGCTTCGGACTTCGCGGACTTTCGCGCCTTGCGCCGCCCCCGGGATTTTTCGTCTGCTTTGCGCTGGGCAGCGCGCTGCATAATGCGATCCAGCCCTTTGGGCCCATCTGGCGGCTCGGGGTGGTGTTGGCGAGAAGCCTCAGCTGCTTCAAGGATCTCGGCTTTGGTCAGCCCGAGGTCAGTCTGCCAGCGCTGCACATGCTCCCGGGGCGGCCAACCCTGCCACCAGCCAGTGAGAGGCCCGTCAGGGTCAAAGCCCAGCGCTTCCAACAGCGATCCGAAAAACTCTTCATCGACGATTTCGCGCGCCTGCGCGTCCTCCTCCTCCTTTACTGGTTTACTTACTGGTTCTCTTACAGGGTTACTGTCCGGATTTCGGACACGGGAATCGGCATTTTCCGGACACGGGTCTGGGTCAAAATCGGACACGGCTCCGTGTGTGGATTTCGGACACAGGTGCGGGTTATCCACAGAGTTATCCTCAGAAATGGCTGTGATTTCCGAATCCTCAGCTTCGCCTGTGTGGGTCGCTTGGAAGCCGTGTCCGGTTTTCGGACCCGGGATCGCGCGATCTTGAGTAAAGCCCGGCTCGAAGGCCAAGATGTAGCGGGTCGGCATCTGTCGCTTGGTGCCTGGAGTCAGCCGCTGTACGCGGCGGATCAGCCCAGCGCTTTCGAGCAGCGTCAGGTGGTCATTCAGCGTTGATCGGCTGATCTCGCAATCATGTGCGAGCTGCTCCTGGGATGGAAAACAGCCGAAGTCCGGGTTGAACCGGTCGCAGAGATGCCAGAGGACGATTTTGGTGGTGGGCTTGAGCCCACGCTGCTGAATGGCCCAATTGGTGGCGGCATGGCTCATGGCGCGACCCTCCCAGTTGGGTAGGCCACACGCGTTGTGAACCCGTGGTCTGCCAAGGCGCCCAGTGCGTCATCGAGCGAGCGCACCAGGGCCCAACCAAATCCCTGGGCCAGCACCGCGTCGCGGAATGCCTCCTGCGCTCGGCTCAGTCGCCCTTTGAGGGATTTCAGCTCGAGGAACAGTACCCGCCCAGCGCTTAACACCACCAGATCGGCAAAGCCGGGATGGACACCTATGCCAACGAGGATGGCCTGGCGCTTGGCCCCGCGCGGGCCGGCCTCGGTCACCTCATTGGCACAGTGATGGAGGATCGCGCCCTTAGGGAGGGCAAAGCGCAGCGCGGTCACGACGGTACGCTGCAGGTCTGCCTCGGGTGTTCCGCGTCGTTTCATGAGCGGCCCTCCTGATCTGGCGCAGGAAGCCGCCCGGGCGTTTTGGCATCGAGCACGACAAGCAGGATGCGCGCGTCCTCGCGTTCTTCTGGTGTCTCGCCGTGCTGGACCAACACATTGCATGCGAGGCGCACCAAGTAGTCGGAATGGTGAACCATATCGGCGACCACCATGCGCGCCTCGCGCCGGCGCTCTTCAATCCACTCCTGGCGGACACGGTCCCGGGCGCTGGGCTTGCGGAAGGGAAGGGGTAGGCTCATCGGCGTGACCCCGCACGTCGTGGCGCAGGTGCTTCCTGCAGCAACAACCATTCCTGCACGGCATCTCGGCGGTAATAGATCTTCCGGCCGGCGCGTACGCAGGGCGGGCCGAAGCGGATCTTTTCCCAACGGTGCAGGGTTTCAACGGTGACCCCAAGCTCAAGGGCGAGGTCGAGGCGGCTGATCCAACCGCTCATCAGGCGCTGAGGGCTACTGGATCGGGGGGCAGTTCCAATGTCTGGCATCTGGTTTCTCCTGAGTTTGGCCCGGCACGGGCAGAGTTCAGGTGTTCAGAAGCGCAGACGCGAAAGGGTGGCGGGAAGGCGGAGACCGGCGGTGATGCGCCAAATGGCTGCCGGTCATTGATATCATTGGGCTTTTGCGGTTTTGGCGCCGGTCGAGGTTGCAGCAGAGGACGGCGCGGAGCCCTCGCGAATTGACCTTTGCAGAGTCGTAGCCGCCCAAAATCGGCCAATTTACAAGATTTCGCCGTGTTTCAGCAGGTTTTACGGGCGTTCAAAGGTATTCGCCCAACCGGCAAGGGGTCCGGACCCTTGCCGGTCATTGATTTTAAACGGAATTTACAAAATCAGGGCTTGGTCTGGAAGCGAAATGGCCTGAGGAGCACGCTTTAGGCGGCGAAACATACTCCGCTGGCCGGTAGATTCGCCCAGCGCGATGAACGCTCCCCGGTAATTTCTCCCATGTTTTCAATGACCGGCAGAGTTTTGCCGCATCACCGCCGGTCACCGCCTATGTGCCGGCCAAATCCTCATGCTTCGCTTGATAAGCCTGCGCATCTACGCCTGTGTCATGCGCATGAAGGAGGTATGAACATGGTCAACCGATTGCGATTAAATGATAAAACCGTGCGCGAGCAGATCCCGGAAGAGGATCGGGCCTACCAGGTTTTCGATACCGAGATACGTGGGCTTTCCATCCGTGTGATGCCCTCGGGCGAGCGGTCCTTCGTGATGGATTACCGCTTTGCTGGCCGCCAGCGCCGCATGGCGATCGGGCGCTGGCCCGAATGGAGCGTGACTGCCGCCCGGGAGCGCGCCCGAGACCTGCGCCGCCTGATTGACGAGGGCACAGATCCGATGGAGGAGCGCGATACGCTACGGGAGGCGCCTCGCTTCAACGACATGATCGAGCGGTATTTGATCGAGCATGCCTCAACGCTGACGCCTTTGAGCGCGTCCGATCATAAATCTTTCCTGACCAAGCTGGTCGCACCGCATTGGGGCAACAAGCTGGTAACCGAAATCACGCCGCACGATGTGACAAAGCTTTTGAACCTGATTGCAGAGGGCAGGGCCCGACCCTCAAAAGCGAAGCCAAACAATCGTGCGCGCAAGCTGCAGGGGCGCAAGCCCACTCCGGTGCGCGCCAACCGCGTTGGCGAAGTGCTGCGCAAGATGTTTAACCTTGCCATCCAGTGGGGCTGGCGCACGGACAATCCGGCGGCCGGCTTCAAGAAACGTGTCGAGACAGCGCGCGAACGGTTCCTCTCCCATGAAGAAATCGGCCGACTGGCCGAAGTGCTGGATGCGGCCGAAGATCAGAGGGCCGCGGGCATCATCCGCATCTGTATGCTGACAGGAGCGCGCGTTGGAGAGGTCCGCCAGGCGCAGTTCGAGCAGTTCAATCTGGAGCTGGGGATTTGGTCGAAGCCCGCAGCGACCACTAAGCAGCGCAAGATCCACCGGGTGCCGATTTCAGCTGATGTGGCGGCGATCGTGCGCCAGCGGGCGCTCGTGGTGCCCAAGGGCAATCCATGGCTCTTCCCCGGTGATGTGCCGGGACAGCCCGTCAAGGAAATCCGCCGGTTTTGGGTAAAGGTGCAGCGCGAAGCGGACCTTCCGGATGTGCGCATCCATGACTTGCGCCATACATTCGCCTCGCTCTTGGTCAGCGGCGGCGCCTCGTTGGAAATGATCGGGAAGCTTCTGGGTCACAGTCAAATGCAGACGACCTTGCGTTATGCGCATCTGATGGATTCGCCCCTGCGCGCGGGTGTCGACGCTGTGGCCGGCATGTTCCGGCCACGGCCGAAGATTGTGCATGACGCGGATGCCGAGAAAGAGGCCAAGCGGGCCTAAAAGCTGGGGCCGGCTTACTTCTCGCCGCGCATGGCGCGCCAGAAGGGGCGCAAGCGACGGCGGATGGTGCTCTCGTCGGGGATTTCCCCGTTTTCGGCAACGTCGGCGAACCAGTCCTGAAGATAACCGATCAGTTCGGCCTGCGTCTCTGGAATGCCATGTTCGTGGACGCGCTTCAGCAGCGCCACATACATGCCTTCCCAGTCATAGGGCGAGAGCGCACCGGTGCCGCCACCGATGCGGCGCAGCAGGTCATATTCGTCTTCGAACCGCAGGACGTCCTGACCGGTGATCAAAAGGTCCGCGATGGATACTTCGACCCCATCCGCGGGCTCTGTGACATAGCACCAGTCTTGGGAATGCTCGGGCTTGATCCGCTGTAGCTTGATGACCGTTGGGCCGGTGCCCGCGCGGCGAAAGAGGGGCAGCATATCCATCGGTGAGATAGTGATCTTGCCGGAGACCTTTTCGTCTCCGCAGATCGCGAGAGAAATCCCCGTGACGATGTCCAGCTTGCCTTCGGTGGCCCAGCCTCCAATGTCGGCGATCGTGCAGCCCCATCGGGACGCGGTTTCATGCAGGGTGAAGAATGCTCTTTGAGGTAGTGCCATGCGGGCTCCAGTTCTGATGTCGAGGTAAGACAGCGGGCGGCCTCGCGCGTGGCAAAAGCCGCCCAAGTGGCAGCGAGGCAGAAACTCCGGGGTGCAGGTCGCATGAAGCTGCACCCCCGCATTCACGCTCATGCGGTGACTGCCAAATTCTTCAATCGATCTGCATCCTTAGGACGAATCGTCCTCTCTTGGGTTATAACCCAGGCACTACGTCAAGAACTGTCGGGGATGGGCATTATGTCGTTCCAAAAGGCACAAGACCTGTTGAAGCTTGCAGGCATGTCGGCCAGCCGGCACGGCGGCATCACCGTCAAGGAGGTGGCCGAAGAGTTCAGCGTGAATGAGCGGACCGCCCAGCGCATGATCGCTGCCCTGAAAGATGTCTTTCCAAGCATCTCGCATCAGACGGACAACGAGCGTCGTCGCCGGTGGAAGCTGCGCGACACCAGCATGCTCGGCATGCAAGGGCTCTACCGCCGGGAACTCGTCGCGCTCGAGGCCAGCATCACGCGGGCTGAGCGGGAGGGCGCGCATATGGAAGTGGAGGCGCTACGGTCCCTGCGGGACCGCTTGGTGGCAACCTTGCCGTCAGCACAGGCGCGCAGCATGGAGGTGGATGCCGAGGCGATCCTCGAGGCCAAAGGCTATGCCTGCCGCCCAGGCCCAAAGGTCAAAACCTCTCCGGCTGTGCTGAACATCGTTTCGGCTGCCCTCAGAGGGCCGTTCCGGCTGGTCATCCGATACCAGGGTGCGCAGGATGCCAAAGCGCGCAAGCGTGTGATCGAGCCCTATGGGATCCTGCTCGGCACGCGACACTATCTGATTGCCCGTGATACCGCCAAAGATGCCAGCCTGCGCCGCTTCCGCATAGATCGGATCGAAAAGGCCGAGATCACCAATGACTGGTTCGAGAAGGACAAGGACTTCGATCTTGAGGCTTACGCCGCCCGATCGTTCGGGTCGTTTCACTCGGACAAAGAGTTCAGCCGGGTCGTGTGGCGGTTCAGCCCGGCTGCTGCGCCGACGGCCCGGGAGTTTGTGTTTCATCCAAAGCAGGTAATGACCGGGCTGGACGATGGCGGGTTGCTGGTCACCTTTGAAGCCAGTGGGCTGGTCGAGATGGCATGGCATCTCGCCAAGTGGGGGCGGGAGGTTGATGTAGTTGAGCCGGTGGCGTTGCGGGAGATGGCACTAGCATACCGGGACGCATCGGTTCGCGTGTTGCCATGATCCAGGGGCCAGTAGGGCCTGCGAATAGTTCTACAAGGCTCTATGGCGGGAATTGGCCGATCACCCGCACCTGTTCGGCAGACGGTTTCCGGGGTTATAACTCAAAATTACGAGAACGTTCTGCGTCTTATTTTTCAATGCTCAGCTAGTTTTTCATGCTTCAGTGAGCACTGGTCGCCCGTCTTCGCGCCATTCTGGTAGGCCACCATCTAAGCGTCGGGCGGTAAATCCACGCTTGCGCAGGGCGGTCACGGCCTGATGAGCGTAGACGCAGTACGGACCCCTGCAATAAGCAACGATTTCGGCGGCCGGATCGAGCATCGGGACGATCCGTTCGATGTCCGTCAGCGTCATGTTGAGCGCGCCCGGAATGTGACCTGCGGTGTATTCGTCTGCGGGGCGTACATCGAGCACGGTCACAGAACCTTCGGCGATCCGGGCTGCTAAGTCTTCTCTGCTTACCGGTTCGGGGGCATCCTCGCCGCCTGAAAGCCCTCGCAGGATGCGCTCGACCTGCGCGAGGTTCCGCTCCGCAACGATGCGCAGAAGGTCCATCAGCGTGAGCGTATTCGCGTCGGTCAGCCGGTAGATCACTGCCTTGCCGTCGCGGCGGCTGGTGACCAGGGCGGCGCGGCGGAGCTGTTGCAGATGTTGCGAGCAGTTAGCGATGGTCAGGCCCGTCTTCTCCGCAAGCGCCTCCACGCCGCGTTCACCCTGAGCGAGTTGTTCGAGGAGCATTAGCCGCGCGGGGGCGGACAGGGCGCGCGCGACGAGGGCATATTCCTCCAAGAGGGCAAGCTTCGGGCTGATTGACAAGGAATGTCTCCGGACGTTAGATCATTCAAGCGATAACTTGAATAATAGCGATTCCATTGCGCCCCACAAGCCCCAAGGCCAGCGATCCATGTCCGAGACCATCCTTGCCACTGAGGCGATCATCCGTCTTGCCATCTTTCTGGGTGTTCTGGCGGCGATGGCGCTTTGGGAAGTGGCGGCCCCGCGGCGCAGGCGAGAAATCCCGCGCGTCATCCGCTGGACCAATAATCTTGCGCTCGTGGTGGTCGACACAATCATCCTGCGGCTGTCGTTCCCGATCCTCGCGGTCAGTCTGGCCGTCATGGCCGAGGATCGTGGCTGGGGCTTGTTCAACAATCTCGATGTGCCGGTCTGGGTCGCGATCATCGTCTCGATGCTGCTGCTCGATCTGGCGATCTACCTTCAGCACGTGATGTTCCATGCGGTGCCGGGGCTCTGGCGGCTGCACCGGATGCACCACGCCGATCTGGACTTCGACGCCACGACCGGGCTGCGGTTTCATCCGGTGGAAATCCTCATCTCGATGGGGATCAAGCTTGCGGCTGTCGCCGCGCTCGGACCGCCCGCCGTCGCGGTGCTGCTGTTCGAGGTGATCCTGAACGCCACCGCGCTCTTCAACCACGCCAATATCGATCTGCCGCGCCCGGTGGACCGGGTGCTGCGGCTGATCGTGGTCACGCCCGACATGCACCGCGTTCACCATTCCACCGACCCGCGCGAGACCAACTCGAACTACGGCTTCAACCTGCCGTGGTGGGACAGGCTTCTGGGCACCTACATCGCCCAGCCCGCCAAGGGACACGAGGGGATGGAGATCGGGATCGAGCAATTCCGCACACGTCGCGACCTGTGGCTTGACCGGATGCTGGTCCAGCCGCTGCGCGGACCGGCATCAGGCCATGCGCTAGATCCCCAGATCACGACAAAGGAGCCCGCAGAATGACCGCAAGTGAATTCACGCGCGGCATCCGCGAGAACCGGGTTCAGGTCGCGCATCAGCTGATCCAGGTGATGTTGGTGGGTTTCGCTATCGGCATGACGCGCACGGTGGTCCCGGCGCAGGCCGAGAGCGAGTTCGGACTCGAGCGCGGCTCGTTTCTCTTGCTCGCCTCTTTCGTCGTAGCTTTCGGCGCGGTGAAGGCGGTGATGAACTTCGTCGCCGGGCGCTGGTCGGAGCGGATCGGGCGCAAGCGGGTGCTGTTCTGGGGTTGGGTCGTGGCGCTGCCGATCCCGGTGATGATCTGGTATGCGCCCGACTGGAACTGGATCGTCGCGGCGACCGTGCTTCTCGGCGTCAATCAGGGCCTCTGCTGGTCGATGACGCAGACGGCCAAGCTCGACATCACCAAGGCTGAGGAACGCGGCCTCACAATGGGGCTGAACGAGTTCTCGGGCTATGTCGGCGTGGCGATCGCGGGCATCCTGACCGCGTATGCCGCCGAATGGCTGGGCGCGCGGACGGGGCTTCTGGTCTTTGGCATGGCCGTGGTCCTGCTGGCGCTGGTCCTGACGGTTGTCTGGGTCAAGGACACGCTGCCATGGGCCAAGGCGGAGACGGCCGCGCACAAGGCCGCGCCGCCGAAATCGCTGCCGCGTTATCCGCAAGGTGTCTCCGAGCACCCATCGACGTCCGAGGTCTTCGCGCTGATGAGCTGGCGCGACCGCCGCCTTTTCGCGATCTCCCAGGCGGGGCTGGTCGAGAAGTTCGTCGATGCGCTGGTCTGGGCGCTCTTCCCTGTCTTCCTCGTGACGCAAGGCGCAAGCCTTACGGAGGTCGGCTGGATCGTCGGCACCTATGGTTTCGTCTGGGGTGGCTCGCAGCTTGTCACCGGGCGGCTGTCGGACCATGTGGGCCGGTTCTGGCCCAACGTGCTCGGCATGTGGATCTGCGGCGCGGGCGTGGCGATGGTGGTCATGGGCAGCGGCGCGTTCTGGTGGTCGGTCTCAGCGGGCGTGGCGGGCTTCGGCATGGCGCTGCTCTACCCGAACCTCTCGGCGGCCGTCGCGGACATCACCCCGCCCGCCTGGCGCGGTTCGGCCATCGGCATCTACCGATTCTGGCGTGACCTTGGCTACGCCATCGGCGCGCTCGGTCTCGGCCTGGCGGCCAGCCTGACCGGCGCTGCGGAAGCGGCCTTCTGGTTCGTCGCGATCTCCATGTTCGTCTCCGGCGGCCTGCTGTTCTGGCTGTCTGAAGAAACGCACCCGCGGCTCAACCCCGCCAGCCCACGGGAGCTTGCAGATGCCTGACACGCTTGCCCGCCCTCTGGGCTTCCTTTCGATCTTTTTGGGCACTGCCTCGATCGCGCTTCTTGCAGTTTCTGTCTGGGGTTTCCGGGCGGGCGGCTGGCCCTGGCCGCAGGCCTATGACCTTGCCGGCTGGGGCGCCTGGACGGCGGGTGCCGGCGTCATCGCCGCGCTGGCCGGGCTGGTGGTCTGGCTCCGCCGCAGGAGGGGTGGCGCTGGCGCGGTCCTGCTGGGGCTGATCCTGTCGCTGCCCGTCGCGGGCCTTGGCGCGGCCTTCGAGATCGCCGCCCGCAACACGCCGCCGATCAACGACATCTCGACCGACACCGAAGATCCGCCCGTCTTCTGGTTCACCGCCACGCCCAGTGACTACCCCGCGCAGAACGTCGAGTCGCAGCGCGCCGCCTATCCGGATGTGCGCCCGCTGGACCTGTCGCTGCCCGTTGACGACGCGTTCGCGGCGGCGCTCGCCCTCGTGGAAGAGCACGGCTGGGAGGTGCTGTCGGCTGATCTTTCGGAAAGCCAGATCGAGGCCATCGCCACGAGCCGTCTGTTTGGCTTCGAGGACGAGGTGGCGATCCGCGTCACCGAAACCAATGCCGGCGCCCGCATCGACATGCGCTCGCGCTCGCGCCTCGGCCAAATTGACCGTGGGGCCAACGCCCGACGGATTGCGGCGTTTTTCGCCGATCTAGAGACAGCTTTCACGCTACATCCAAATTGAGGAGACAATGGATGAAACTCAAGCAACTACTCTTGGCGACCTCAGTCGCGTTCTGCATCAATGCTGTGCCCGCAATGGCGCAGGAAGCTGCTGTCGAAGCGATGCAAGAATATATGATGTTCTCGGAATATGAGTCCGGTATCATCTTGCCTCAGCAACTCGACCAGACCGTCTTCGAGACAGCACTCTTCGTCGATACCCGCGACGTGGGCCAGTTCGAGGAAGGCACGATCCCTGGCGCCGTCAACATCGAGTGGCGCGAGGTACTCGACCGGATCGACGAGATCCCCGAGGACCGGATGACCATCCTCTTCTGCAACACTGGCAGCCTGTCGGCTCAGGCGGCCTTCGCCCTGCGGGTTGCGGGGCGGTCGAACGTCGTCGTCATGCAGACTGGTTTCACCGGCTGGCAGCAAGATGCGGCCTACAAGCCGTAACCGTTTAACGCGCTGCGACGGCGTGATTAGCAAACTGTGAGCGACGAAAATCAGCAGCCGGCCAGAAACCTACGATCTGGCCGGTTTGGGTTTTCTCTGATCATCCGCCGCACCAGGTGCGAAGGTCGGCTATGGGTCTAAAACGATTATCTTCCGCTTTAACGAACGATCAGCCATGTCAACGCCATGTCAACGAACGTACGTCATTTTTTCAGTGTGAGGCGCGGTGGATGTTGGCCGATGTCAGCCAGTTTCAGGGCTGAAAATTTGTGAATTCAAAGGCTTGTCGCCTATGTCTTTGAAATTTCTAAGTTATTGGAATCATTAAATAATGGGCTCATAACCTGAAGGTCGTAGGTTCAAATCCTACCCCCGCAACCAAACTTTCCGACAAGATATCAAACGCTTACGCCGCCCTCCTGGGCGGCGTTTGCGTTTCCACCACCCGTGGAAGCGCTGTGGAAGCAAGAAGGCGTGAAGTCCTTCATGTGAAAGCGAAAACCTCGAACACTGGTCTCTGCTGCGGTCTTCGAAGATGGAGGGGGCTGCCAGAGTCACCGCCGCCCGCGCGCTGCGCTATGTTGGAGTTTCCGCGAAAAGCCTCCTAAGCCATCATCAGGCACACAGCCTCTACTAAGACGTCTGCGTAATGTTCTTGAATTTGAGG
>QCWH01000046.1:0-19504 GCA_003149565.1 Marivita sp. XM-24bin2
CAGGACGGCGACAAAGGCTGGTGAACAAAGGCTTCATCAACTGGAAACGCGCCGATGGTTTTGCGCAGGACGTGATAAAACGCTTCGACGTGCGCACCCCCGGCACCCATGTCGCCGCGCGGGCGCTGTCGGGCGGGAACCTGCAGAAATTCGTCATCGGACGCGAGGTGGCGCAGACCCCCAGCATCCTCGTGGTCAACCAGCCCACCTGGGGTGTCGACGCTGCTGCCGCAGCCGCGATCCGGCAGGCACTGCTGGATCTCGCGGCACAGGGCGCGGCGATCCTCGTGGTCAGTCAGGACCTCGATGAATTGATGGAAATAGCCGACCGCTTCGGAGCACTCAACGAAGGGCGGCTGTCCGCGCTCAAGCCGGTTGCAGACCTGAGCATCGAAGAAATCGGCCTGATGATGGGCGGAGCGCATGACATGGAGGTGGCCCATGTGGACGCGTGACGCCTTTGACCGAGGCCTGTGCTGCCTGGTATCCGTGGATATGCATATTTATGAAAAGAAGAAGCTGGGACAGCGCGCAGACTCCCCGGCTTCTTCTTTTTCCAAATATGCAAAAGCCAACGGTCGCCACTGCGGGACCCGGGAGGGCTGTTCATGATCCGGCTTGAAAAACGCCCGCAGCCCTCAAAGGCCTGGACGGTGGCGACGCCGATTCTTGCGGTGATCCTGACGATGATCTTCGGCGGGATCATGTTCGGCCTGATCGGCACCTCGCCGGTCGAGGCGATCCGGACGATCTTTTGGGATCCGCTGTTTCACCCGCAGTTTTCCGGCTTTTCGCGTCCTCAGTTGCTGGTGAAGGCGGGGCCGCTGATCCTGATTGCCATCGGACTTTCCATCGGTTTCCGGGCTGGCATCTGGAACATCGGTGCTGAAGGCCAGTATATCATGGGCGCAATCTGCGGCGCTGGGGCGGGGCTCGCGCTCTACCCGATGGAGTCGGCGTTGATCCTGCCTCTGATGGTGGTTGCAGGCGCTTTGGGCGGTTGGGCCTGGGCGATGATCCCGGCGCTTCTCAAGGTGAAGTTCGGGACCAATGAAATTCTGGTGTCGCTTATGCTGGTCTACGTGGCCGAGAACATTCTCGCCTCGGTTTCCTCAGGTCTATTAAGAAACCCCGAAGGGATGGGCTTTCCCGGCTCGCGCAACCTGTCGCAATGGTCGTCCTCGCAAAACCTTGAATTGATCCCGAACACCGGCATGCACCTTGGTGTTCTGGCAGCATTCATCGCGGTGATCCTCGCCTATGTGCTGCTGACCCGGCACATTCAGGGCTACAATATCCGTCTGACTGGCGAAGCGCCGCGCGCCGCCAAATTCTCGGGGGTTTCTCCTGCGCGCACCATCCTGTTCTGTCTGGGTCTCGCAGGTGCACTGGCCGGCATGGCGGGGCTTTTTGAAGTCACCGGCCCCGCAGGACAGATCAGCATCGACTTCGGCTCGGGCTATGGCTTCACCGCGATCATCGTGGCCTTCCTTGGCAGGTTGCACCCGGTGGGTATCCTGCTGGCGGGGCTGTTGATGGCGCTGACCTACATCGGAGGCGAGCTTGCGCAGCTCATGCTGGGTGTACCCGGCGCGTCGATCCAGCTCTTTCAGGGGATGCTGCTGTTCTTCCTGCTCGGTGTCGATGTACTGACCAATTATCGCGTCAGGTTCGGCGCGGCGGAGGTGGCGTGATGGGCTTTCATATCCTCAAACCTGCACTCATGGGCCTGATGATGGGCGCGATGATGCTCTGGATGATGCATGGCTGGCTGATCGGGGACGGCCCCGCAAATGCCCTTGTGTTCGTGTTGGGTCATGTGGCTGTGGTCGCCGCAGTTGCGCTGACGGCGGCGCTGGGTCTGCATCGCCGCTTTCCGGTTCTGGCACGACTGACGCGGCACCGGCCAAGCCTGTCCCACATCGCCATCATGCTGGGGAGTGCCGCGCTCTTTGCTCTAGCGATCCACCTTGTGCACGGAGCGCCAACATGGATCTGAGCGCAATCAATCCGGTTCTTCTGGTCGCCTCGATCATGATCTCGGCCACACCGATCCTTCTGGCTGCGATTGGCGAGATGGTGGTCGAGAAATCCGGCGTTCTGAACCTTGGCGTCGAGGGCATGATGATTACTGGCGCGGTGATCGGCTTTATCGTCGCCATCAACACCGGCGCGCCTCTGTTGGGATTTGCCACAGCCGCCATTGCAGGCGCAGTACTGTCGCTGGCCTTTGGCGTGCTGACGCAGATCTTCCTGTCCAATCAGGTTGCTACCGGGCTTGGCCTGACACTGGTGGGGCTTGGACTGTCCTCGCTCTTGGGTAAACCCTATGAGGGCCAGAAGACCGTCACCCTGCCCAAGCTCGACATTCCGATCCTGAGCGATCTGCCAGCGGTCGGGCGCATGTTCTTCAGCCATGACATCATGGTCTATATCAGCCTCGGAATCGTTGTTGCCGTCTGGGCCTTCCTCAAACACACCCGCGCCGGGCTGATCCTGCGGGCTGTGGGCGAAAGCCACGAAAGCGCGCACGCCTTGGGCTACAAGGTGATCCGTGTCCGGATGCTGGCCATCATGTTCGGTGGGGCCTGCGCGGGGCTGGGTGGCGCCTATCTCAGTCTTGTGCGCGTGCCGCAATGGACCGAAGGCATGACCGCCGGCGCCGGCTGGATTGCGCTTGCCATTGTGGTCTTCGCCAGCTGGCGCGCGGGCCGCGTTCTGGTCGGTGCCTATCTTTTCGGCGGCATCACCGTGCTGCAACTCAATCTGCAAGCCGCAGGTCTGACGTGGGGTGTGCAGTACTTGTCCATGTCGCCCTATCTGATAACGATCCTCGTGCTTGTTTTGATCTCGTCCAACCGCTCGCGGGGCAGTCACAATGCCCCCGCGAACCTTGGACAGACTTTCCACGCGACCCGGTGACACAACCGGGCGCATCCAATCCAACGGGGGCGCTGCCGCCCCACCAACCGGGAGAAACCCTATGATCCGCAGAACCCTACTTGCCACAGCCGCCGC
Organism: Marivita sp. XM-24bin2; assembly: GCA_003149565.1. Lineage (GTDB taxonomy): Bacteria > Pseudomonadota > Alphaproteobacteria > Rhodobacterales > Rhodobacteraceae > Marivita. The sequence goes on from QCWH01000046.1 coordinate 3,019, forward strand.
AGGCCTGACGCTGGCCTTTGGCGCACCTGCGATGGCGCAGGACACGACCAAAGCCTGTTTCGTCTATGTCGGCCCCATCGGCGATGGCGGATGGACCTATCAGCACCATCAGGGCGCGCTGGCCGTCAAGGAAGAGTATGGCGACAAGGTCGAGATCGCGTGGCAGGAAAGCGTGCCCGAAGGCGCCGATGCCGAGCGTGTGATCACCCAGATGGCGCTGTCGGGCTGCGACATCATCTTCACCACGTCCTTTGGCTATATGGACCCGACCAACAACGTCGCGGCCAAGTTCCCGGATGTGAAGTTCGAACACGCCACCGGCTACAAGCGCGAGCATCCGAACGTGTCCACCTACAACGCGCGCTTCTACGAAGGCCGTGCGGTTGTGGGTCACATCGCGGGCAAGATGACCCAGACCAACAAGATCGGCTACATCGCGTCCTTCCCGATTCCCGAAGTGATCATGGGCATCAACTCGTACTACCACCACGCCAAGCTGGCGAACCCGGATGTAGAACTCGTCGTGACCTGGGCCTACACATGGTTCGACCCGGCGAAAGAGGCCGATGCAGCGCGCGCCATGCTCGACCAGGGCGTTGACGTGATCACCGCACACACCGACTCCACCGCACCGCTGGCCGAGATCGCCAAGGAAGGCGGCAGCGCATGGGGCTTTGGTCAGGCGTCCGACATGGCCGCCTTCATGACCAATGATGATGGCACCCCCGGCCCGCGTGTGGCCTCGATCATCGACGAGTGGTCGCCCTACTACATCAAGCGCGTAGGTCAGCTGATGGACGGCACCTACGAGCAGATCGACAGCTGGGCGGGTATGCCCGAGGGCGAAGTGGTCATCGGTGAAATGAACGACGCGATCCCCGAGGACGTACAGGCCGAAGCACAGGCGATGATCGACGCGATCACCGCGGGCGAATATCACCCGTTCACCGGCCCGATCAACAAGCAGGACGGGTCGGCTTGGCTGGCTGAAGGCGAAACCGCCGATGACGGCACCCTGCTGGGCATGGACTTCTACGTAGAAGGCATCACCGGCGACATCCCGAACTAAGCCGAACTGTTGTCGCGACAGGCCTCAGGCGTCACTTTCCAAAGCAGTGGCGCCTCTGGTCCGACCTACCGACACACCGGCTCACCAGCCAGAACAACAAGAGCGCCCGACGTCCGTTTCGGGCGCTCTTTCCATAACGAGCACAGCGATTAATTCGTCAGGACAGCCCGGTCCGCCGTTGCATATACTGCGCACCTGCTGAAAACTCACCCCAAGGCTCAAGGGTCGCAATCATCATGTCAGACACAGCCGATATCATTGTCATTGGCGGCGGAATTGCCGGCATCAGTGCCGCTGCCGAACTGGCGCGCGACGTGCGTGTCGTTGTTGTCGAAGGCGAGGCACATCTTGGCTACCACGCGACCGGCCGTTCGGCAGCGATTTATGTGCGCAACTATGGCAACGCGACGCTGCGCGCGCTCAACGCGCTATCGCATGCCCCACTCGCCGGCGAGTTGCTGGGCCAGAACGTTCTGTACCCGCGCGGGGAATTGCTGATCGCCAAAAGGGACGAGGCAAGCGCTTTTGAAGCGCATCTCGCAGACACTGACGGCATTGAGCGGCTGACTCCGGCTGAAGTCACGGCATTGGTTCCGATCCTGCGCAAGGAACGCATCCTTGGTGGCGCGATCGAACGAGACGCTCAGGACATTGATGTCGACCGTTTGCTTCAGGGCTGCGTGAGACTGTTGCGCGACCGGGGTGGGACGATCCGTCAGGGCGCGCCAGTCACGAAGATCCAGCGCGATGCCAGCGGCTGGACGGTCGAAACAGCCACGTCCCGCCTATCTGCACCGATTGTGGTTAACGCCGCCGGAGCATGGGCCGATCACATCGCCGCAATGGCGGGCGTGCGCCCGATTGGCTTGCAGCCGATGCGCCGGTCAGCCGTGATCATGGCGCTGCCTGACGACATTGCGGGACACAAGACCTGGCCGCTTTTCGGCTCAATCCACGAGACATGGTATGCTAAACCGATGGCGCCTGGCCTGATGATCTCGCCAGCGGACGAAGACCCCGTCGACCCCCAGGATGCGTGGCCCGACGACATGGTTCTGGCCGAGGGACTCTATCGCTTTGAAGAGATGGTCGACATCCCCATAACCCGCCCCCTTCGCAGCTGGGCCGGGTTGCGCAGCTTTGTTCCCGATCGCAGCCCGGTTGTCGGTTTTGCACCAGATGCAGAGGGCTTTTTCTGGCTGGCCGCGCAGGGCGGTTATGGCGTGCAAACGTCACCGGCACTGGCACATATCTGCCGGACCCTGTGCCTTGCTCAAAGCTCTGACATTGACCCGGCCCTGCTTGCGTCCTTGTCGCCTGCCCGCCTGATGACTTGACTCTGCCCGCCCCTTCCTGCCCCCTCGCTCCGACCACCCAAGGAGCGCCCCATGTCCCAATTCCACGAAGAGCTGAAAACCCGTCTGGTCCGCTATTGCGCCATCGACAGCCAGTCGGACATGGACAGCCCCGGCGCGCCTTCAACCGCGTGCCAGCACAATATGCTCGACCTCATGGTTACCGAACTGACCGAGATGGGCGCGCAGGATGTGACCAAGACGGACTACGGCACGGTGATCGCCACGATCCCCGGCACCGCGCCCGGCCCGACCATCGGCTTTCTGGCTCATGTCGACACGGCACCACAGTTCAACGCAACCGGTGTGAAACCGCGTGTGATCGAAGGCTACAACGGCGGAGTGATCACCTATCCCGACGATCCCGATCTCGTGCTTGATCCGGCGGCGTTTCCCTATCTCGCCAGCAAGGTCGGGGATGACATCGTGACCGCCTCCGGCCTTACCTTGTTGGGGGCCGATGACAAGGCGGGGGTCGCCATCGTCATGACCGCCGCGCGGCACCTTTTGCAGAACCCGGACATCCAACGCCCCACGATCCGGGTCGCCTTTACCCCGGACGAAGAAATCGGGCGCGGGGTCGATGCCAAGCTGCCCGCCGATCTGGGGGTTGATTTCGCCTATACGTTTGACGGTGCGGATCTGGGTGAGATCACTTATGAGACCTTCTCGGCCGATTTTGCGGTTGTCACCGTCACCGGCGTGTCGATCCATCCGGGCTGGGCCAAGGGCAAGCTGGTCAACGCCATCCATCTGGCGTCAAAGATCATCGACACCCTGCCACAAGTCACCATGACCCCCGAGACCACCGACGGCACCCAAGGCTTCATACACGCGGTCGATATGAAAGGCAGCGCCGACCGGATGGAGCTGCGTTTTATCCTGCGCGATTTCGAACGCGAGGGGCTGGAGGCGAAAGGCGCGCTGCTACGGCAGGTCTGCGACACCATCGCCGTTACAGAACCGCGCGCGCAAATCACCTGCGAAATTACCCCCCAGTACCGCAACATGCGCTATTGGCTGGAAAACGATATGACCCCGGTTGATCTGGCCCGCGACGCCCTGCGCGATCTTGGGATCGAGGAAAAATCCGTTCCGATTCGGGGCGGAACCGATGGGTCACGTCTGACCGAAATGGGTGTGCCCTGCCCCAACCTCTTCACAGGGATGCAAAACGTGCACGGCCCGCAGGAATGGATCTCGGTTCAGGACATGACACGCGCCACCGATCTGTGCCTGCGGATTGCGGAACGGGCGGTGAAGGCGGGTTGAGACACGGCGCGGATCACTCCGCAGCTTGGACCGATTGAAGATACCCCACCAGATCGGCAATCGGTTCTGACACCAATACCGGCTGCCCGCTGGGCAGCTTCATCGGTGTGTTGGCGACCCCTTCGAAATAGGGGCCATAGACCGGCATCGGCGATCCGTGACTGACCAACGGGTCGGTGCCGTCGATCCGTTTCAGCACGCGCTGCAGTGGAAAATCGCCACCGTTGCGCACCGCAAGCGCGGTGAGGTCCACAGGCTGCAACACCAGCGCCCCGGCCAGAGGCCCTTGACCCTTGGCGTCGGCCCCGTGGCACGTGGCGCAATGGGTCTGGAACAGGGCGCGCCCCTGACCGACATCCTGCGCCATCACAGGCGCGGCGGTCAGTCCAAAGAGGCAAAGGCAGGCAAGAACACGTCGCATGGGTCAGTCTCCGTCTGTCTGAGGATGGCCCCAGTCTGACCTGCTTGGTCCAAGCCTGCGTTGATCCGGATCAAGCCTTTTGCATATTACGCAGATCGAGCTACCTCAATCGGGCCGAGCCGGAGGTTTTCGATATGCGCGCATTGATCCTGACTGTCTGTCTTCTGCTGACCACACCCGTTCTGGCGCAGGACACCGACCTTGAACTGGTGCTGCTGGCGGATGCCTCAGGGTCTATCGATCAGCGCGAGATCGACTTTCAGCGTCAGGGCTACGCACAGGCGATCACCGATCCCGAGGTTCTGGCCGCAATTGCCAACACCGCCTATGGCTCGATTGCCGTGACTTACGTGGAATGGGCCGCCAACACGGCGGTGGTCGCCGACTGGATGCAGATCGACGGTCCGGAGAGCGCAACGCTGTTTGCCGCCGAACTGCTGAACAAGCCACGTCAGGCCTACGGGCGCAACGCCATCGGGGCGGCGCTGCTCGACGGTTTGCGGCTGATGGAGACAAACCAATATGACGGCTGGCGGCGGGTGATCGACTTTTCAGGCGACAGCGTGCGGAATTATTCCGGCCCCTCGATTGCCGAGGCGCGCGCGACTGTGGTGGCGGCGGGCGTGACGATCAACGCCCTGCCGATTCTGCGCCCAGACGATCCGGGCCGCGCGCAGGGTGGGCTTGAAGCGCAATACGAGGCGCAGATCATCGGCGGGCTGGGTGCGTTTGTCGTCACCGCCGAGAACCGCGCGTCTTTTGCCGAAGCGGTGAAGCGCAAGCTGATTTTGGAAATATCGGGCGAGATGCCGTCGCGCGATTTGGCAGAGGCGGCGGAAAGGCTCTTCGAAGAGCCTTGAGCCGCGATTTCGAAATCGCGGACCAAGCGTCTTCGAAGACGCTTTATTCGTCCAGCGATCCATGCACCGCAAGCAGCGTCAGCTCTGCCTCCTGCGGTTCTATCACGCGGAAACTTTCCTTCACCCCGGCCTCGGTCAACTCGCGGCTCACCGTCAACAGGGTGTTCGGCGCGTGCTCGTCACACAGTTCCGACATGTGGACGATCTCGGCCTCGGCCACCGGGCGCGCGGCCTCGACCGATGGCGCACCGTACATATCGACGAAATGCTGGGCGAGGCCCTGAACCAGTGCTTCATGCTCCACTGGTTCAATCTGCGTCACCGCGACGAAGCTCACCCGGCCAAAAGTCTCGATCCCCAGCCAGCCATTGGTGAACGCCTGTTTCGCGCGGCCTTCCAGATCGGCCTCGGACCAGTTGGAAAACTCGAACCCGCCCGAGATGCACCATTCGCCGGTGCGCGCCGGAGAATGAAACACGCGCTGATCGCTTTCGTCGAAGTGAATGGCACGGGCCAGTTTCATGTGCGGGTCTCCAGAAGGTCGGTCACAGGCAAGAGCATGGTCTGCCCGTCGCTGCGAAGCAAGAGGCCAAGCTTTTCATCAAGGCCAAGAACATGCCCGGACTTGCCCAGATAACTGCCATCCTGCCCCAACCCATAGGCCAGACCGGACCATTCGGTGTGCAGAGGCTTGATGCCTTCGTCCTCCCACCGGCTGATCCAGTTGAGCAAATGCCGCGACCAGCTTTCCAACAGGCCGACCGGCGTCAGGTCGACACAGCCTTCGCTCATCAGGTCGGTCTCGTCCGGAGTGTCGCCACCCGTCATGTCAGGACGGGCAAAGACCAGCTCGAATCCGGTGACCAGCCAGCCGGGCTCGACGCTGGCCTCGGCTGTATCGGTCGCGCCGCGCACCCCACCGCAAAGCGCGCCGTTCACCCGGATCGGCCCGTCCCAGCAAAGATGCACCGCCATTTCGGACGGTCCCAATGCTCCCAGCGCATTCTGCAGCGCCACGCCGGTCAACGGCAACATCGCAGCCGCATCGGCAAGCGGGACTTCGGGGGCCAGCACAATGGCTGCGCGCAGCCGCTCTGGGTTTGCGTCGTACAGGATGGTACCCGCGTCACAGCCCTGTGCCGCCTCGGTACACGCGGCATCGAACGGGTCGGCGCCCGCCGCATTGACGCCCTGCATCAGCGGCGGGAAGGTTGGTCCGCTTGTCATGCCTTTCCGGCAGAGATCAGGGTGCGGGCCAGATCGCGGAACGCACCCGCCTGCGCGCTGTCGGGCTTGGACACGACAATGGGCGCACCGCCGTCGGCGGCCTTGCGGATATCAAGATGCAAGGGAATTTCCGCCAGCAGAGGCACACCCAGCTTGGCCGCTTCCGCCGCCACACCGCCATGGCCGAAGATGTGCTCTTCGTGACCGCAGTTTGAGCAGATATGCGTCGACATGTTTTCGATCAGCCCGACAATCGGCACGTTCATCTGGTTGAACATGTCGATCCCCTTGCGCGCATCCAGAAGCGCCACGTCCTGCGGGGTCGAGACCACAACGGCCCCGTCCACATGCGCCTTCTGCGACAGGGTCATCTGCACGTCCCCAGTGCCCGGCGGCAGGTCCACCAGCAGCACATCCAAAGCACCCCACTGCACCTGCATCATCATCTGCTGCAGCGCCCCCATGAGCATCGGCCCACGCCAGACAACGGCCTGACCTTCGTTCACCATCAGACCGATGGACATCATGGTCACACCGAAATTGCGCATCGGCAGGATGGTCTTGCCATCCGGGCTGGCAGGACGGCCCGAGACACCCAGCATCCGCGGCTGGCTGGGCCCATAGACGTCCGCATCCAAGAGACCGACCTTGCGGCCCTCGGCCGCGAGCGCACAGGCGAGGTTCGCCGACACGGTGGACTTGCCGACCCCGCCCTTGCCCGAGGCAACCGCGATGATCCGGTCCACACCGGGGATTTTTTCCGGCCCTGCCGGTTTCGGCTTGGCACCGCCCTTCAGGTCGGGCGGCGGTTTTGGCGCCGAATGCGCTGTCATCACGGCCGAAACACTGGACGCGCCCAGCGCCTTGACCGCGTCTTCCGCGGCCTGGCGCACCGGCCCGTAGGCGTCGGCCTTGTCGGGTGCCACCTCGACCACAAAGCGCACCGCGTCGCCATCCACGTTCAGAGCCCGGACAACACCCGCGGCCACGATATCCTGTCCCGAAACCGGATCGGTCACGGCTTTCAATGCGGCGAGAACCGCGTCGCGTGTCAGTGCCACGTCAGTCCTGTCCCTTGATCGTTCCTGTGACGACATGTTCCAGATCGAGCCCGTCGATCGTCAGAACGACCTTGGCGTCAAAGGTCTTGCCGCTGGTTTCGGCGTCGCGCATCGCCTCTTCAATGGCCTGCTGGGATGTGACCCCAACCTGCTTGAGAAACTTGCGCATCGACATGTTGAAATCATCGCTCATCGGTCTTCTCCCCTGTGGCTCCGCCCACTTCTGGCGGGCTAGAGCGTTGACGGGTGTAAGCCAGCACCTTTAGGCTTTCAAGCAAGGAGGAGCCCGCGATGACCACATTCCGCAGACACCCCGCGTGCGTCCTGCCACTTGTCGCGGGCCTTTTTTTGACAGGCCCAGCACTTGCACAGGACAAGACCTTTACTCTCGCCGCACCACAGGCGTTGATCGACAGCGGGGTGATGCAATACATCCTGCCGCGCTTTTCGCTCAAGACCCAGACGCGGATCACCTTGGTAGAACCGGACGCGCCAGCCGATGCCAGCTTTGGCGACGAGGGCATCGTGGCCTTCGAGGGCCTCGACACCGTGTGGCGCTTCGATGCGGGCGACGATCCCGACGCCCAGCGCTTTGCCGACTGGCTGCGCTCGGATGTCGGGCGCAACACGGTGGACAGCTATCAGGTCGACGGCACAGCGCTCTTTACTTCCGAGGTCGAGGTCAAACAGGTGGTGGTCGAGATCACCTACGATGGCGATGCCCTGCGCGGCGAAGAGGCCTCGCTGGTCTTTTGCGGACGCTGCCACGTGGTAAGCGACAAGAACCGCATGAACTCCATTGGTTCCACCCCGTCCTTTGCAGTGCTGCGGACGCTGCGCGACTGGGAGGACCGGTTTCAGGCGTTCTACGTCCTGAACCCCCACCCGGCTTTCACCCAAGTGGCCGACGTGACAGAACCCTTCGACCCAACACGCCCCTCCCCCATCCACACGATGGAGATCACGCTGGACGATCTGGAAAACATCATGGCCTTCGTGCAGGGGATTGCGCCCGCCGATCTAGGCAGCCCGATCCGCTCCTTGCAGGATTGAGGCAGACCGCCCTTCGAAGGGCAGCCCACCGCGATTTCGAAATCGCGGAAGCCGTTTCGAAACGGCTTCCGCGCTCAGTGGTCCTTGCGTTTCGAATAGGGCGAGTCGCTCAGGTAATCATCCGTCGTGCGCGGGATTCGCGGCTCGCCGAGCGAGAACGGGTTGTTCTGCGAATGGTACTGCGCCTGGATCCGGCAGTTGTCGCACATCTGGATCATCTTGGCCGCATCGCTGGTGGCGAACATGGAATGTTTGCCCGCCAGCTTTTCGCTGATCTTTTCGATGGTCGATTTCACCCCGAACAGCGATCCGCATTCGATGCAGGCGAACGGCTCTTCTTCGTTCAGCACCACCTGACTGAAGGCCGCGTCCGTGAGGTTCATGCGCGGCTCCAGCGTGATTGCAGTCTCCGGGCAGATCGTGGCGCAGATGCCGCATTGCAGGCAGGCGTCTTCCTGGAACAGCAGTTGTGGCAGGTCCGGGTTGTCGCCCAGCGCGCCGGACGGGCAGAGCGACACGCAGCTCAGGCAGAGCGTGCAGGCGTCTGTGTCCACCAGCACAGCCCCGTAAGGCGCGTTTTGGGGAAGCGGTAGGATCTCGGCCTCGGGCATCATTGCCTTGGCGGCGACGCGGGCCACCTGACGGCGTGTGCCGATGGGCAGGCTGGGCGAGGCCACCGGTTTGGGCGCAGCACCGCCATACAGGTGATCGCTTAGCGCATCGGGATCGACCATGTCGATCACCTGCACGCGGCCACCACCGGACAGCGCATTGGCCAGCATCGCCTCATGTTCGGGCGTGTCCCGCTCGGTGCGCGGGGCGAGCAGCACATCCACCGACGCAAATCCACAGCTGAGCGCGGCCATCATCTCGGCATGGCCGAAGGCGGCCAGACTGTCCATGGCAAAGGGGATCACGTCGGCGGGCAGCCCCCGGCCAAAGCGGGCGGCGAGGCCGATCATCTCGGTCCCGTGGTCGGCATCGTGGACCAGCAGGCGCGGTGCGGTGCCGCCCGCCTTGCGATAGGTCGAAGACAGCGCGTCCAGCCGACGGAACACCGCCGATACCGGCGGCGCGTCATAGGCGATGGCGCCCGACGGGCAGAGCGCGGCACAGGCCCCGCACCCGGCGCAGATCATCGGGTCGATGGCGACGTGATCGCCTGCCGAGGTGATCGCCCCGGTCGGGCAGATGTTGAGACATTTGGAACAGCCGGTCTGTTCGGCGCGGCTGTGGGCGCACAAAGCAGGCTCCAAGGCGATGTAGAGCGGCTTCTCAAACGTGCCGACCATCTGCACCGCTTCGGCCAACAGCGCTTCGACCGCCGCAGGCTGGCGCGGATCGGCGCGCAGATAGCCTTCGCGCTTGTGCGGTGCGGGCACCATTGCGGGCTCGCCGGTCAGGTCAATTACCACGTCGCATTCCGACACTGCGCCATCTTTGGGATCGCTGAACCCAAAGGCTCCGCGCCCGCCGGGCAGCAGTTGCGCAAACCCGTCGATCCGCACCTCGAACTGACCCAGCGCGCCGTTCAGGTTGCGTACCCGTCCGCGCACGACGTCAAAGCGCCGATCTACTGGCACATCCGAAGTATCGGTCTGCAACACCGTGACAGCCAGCGCGTCACATAGTTGCGCCGCCGCCGAGAATACCGCCTCGCCCCCGCCGACAATCAGGCAGGTGCCTTCGCTGACGACATCGACCACCTTGGCCGCCGGAAGGCCAAGCGCCGCCTCGGACGCCAATGCCGCCTGTTTCGGCCCCGCCTTGGCGGACTGGTCGCTCCATCCGGCCCGGTCACGGATATCCACAAAGCCGGGCGCTTCGACACCAAGCTCCTCGGCCAGCATCTCGAAAAATGCGGATTCCTGCACACAGGCGATCATTACGTCGCCCGCCTCGATCGCCTTGGCGGCCGCTTCGGCCTGCGTGCCGCAGAGGTTGGTATAGAGCTTGGACGGATCAAGCTGTGTCGCATCGCCAATGGCGGTGGCGTCGACGGTCTGGCTGCCAAGGCAGTCACAAAGAAGCAGTCTGGTTCCCATGTTGGCCCTTTCGCGGCGGTTGCCCGCGTGGTCTCTTGTTGTTGGTTGATGTTTGGACATACCCAAGGGCTATGCTACGCAGATGTCAACCGCGCCCGTAAGGCCGGATTGGGAGGACTTGAGTTTGACACCGACAGACAGCCGTTCCATCGAGCTGCCCGTTGGCGTTGTTGTGCAACGTCGACCGGGCGTCACCCGCTGGCAGAAATGGGCCTATATGCCCACCGCACTAATGCCCGGCGCCGGGCCTGCCCATTGGAAACTCTTGCGCGAAGATGGGGACACCGCCGAGTTTCATATTGGCACGGCCACCCTCACACTGTGGCGCACCGATGCCGAGGCCTATCGCATCGGCCTCGCGGAAGCGGTGGTCTGCGCCTATGTCGTGCTGCAACCCGGCGAAGACGAGTGGCCCTATAAGCTCAAGTTGATCACCGCAAATCCGCATGAGGCGATGCAATATGCCGATGGCGGTGAGGATGTGGTGGAGAAAGTGCCGATGCCCCCGGCGCTGGTGGCCTGGGTGCAGGACTGGACCGACCAGCACTTTGTCGAAGAGCCGTTCGTCAAGCGCAAACGCAAGCGGTATCACGAAGACAAGGTCGAGGATGGGATCGGCGATCCACGTATCGCGCAGGTGAGCGATGTATATCGGACCCCGGCCAGCGTCCGAAAGGCGCGCAAGCAATGAGCCGGGGATCGGATTTCTGGTCGCGCCGCAAGGCACGGGTCGAGGCGGAAGAAGTCGAAGAGGCGCGCAAGGCCGAAGCGGCCGAAATCGAGGCCAAACAGAAACAGCTTGAGGAAAAGAGCGACGCCGACATCCTTGAGGAGTTGGGCCTGCCCGACCCGGACAGCCTGGAGCCAGGTCAGGATATTGCGGGATTCATGAACAAGGCGGTGCCGGAGCGCCTGCGCCGTCGCGCGATGCGGCAGTTATGGCGGCTCAATCCGGTGCTCGCAAATCTCGACGGTCTGAACGATTACGACGACGATTTCACCAATGCGGTGACCGACGCGCCGGGCGTCAAGACGGCCTATCAGGTGGGCAAGGGCCTACTGCGCCACGTCCAGGCTCTTGAGGCGCAAGAGCGCACCAAGGGAATGGCCGACGCAGGCGAAGGCCTTGATACCCCACAGAATCTGTCGGATATCACCTTGACCGATGCAGATGCGGAAAACCCGTCTGATCCGGTGCCCTTTCCGGAAAATATGCAAGAAAATGCAAATGCTGCGGGTGCATCTGCGACCAAGGTCGTAGGCCCGGAAGCTGCGGATGATTATGCCAACGGCACTCCATTGGATACAGTGACGGAGGAACCTGTGCGTCCTCGCCGGATGCGCTTCAGAATTGAAAGTGAGACGGGATGACAATGAGCGCGGCTCAGACCTCGCCATCGGTATCAGAAGAAGATCGCCTTCGCGCGGATCTCTACAACTATTTAGGCTTGATCCTGTCAGCACCGCCTGACGAGCTTTTACTGGCCCAGACTGCGGGTCTGTCTGGTGATGATACCGAGCTTGGACAGGCCATTTCCCGCCTTGCGGAGTGCGCAAAGAGCACAACACCCAAGCAGGCAGAACGTGAATTCAACGCGCTCTTTATTGGTTTGGCGCGTGGCGAGCTGTTGCCTTATGCCAGCTTTTATCTGACCGGCTTTCTGAACGAGAAGCCGCTCGCGGTGCTGCGCAGCGATCTGTCTGCCCGCCGCATCGAGCGCGCGCCGAATGTGTACGAGCCGGAAGACAATATCGCGACGTTGATGGAAGTTATGGGCGGTCTGATTGTCGGGCGCTTCTCCACGCCAGCGACGCTGGATGATCAGAAGCTGTTCTTCAATCGCCACATCGCCCCATGGGCAAGTCATTTCTATTCCGACCTCGAAACCGCAAAATCGGCCATGCTCTACAGCGCCGTCGGATCGGTCGGAAAAGCGTTTATGCAGATTGAACGCGAAGCGTTCAGACTGACCTCGGCCTGAGCCGGGACTCAACGGACGGGCAACCGTCACTCCGCAGCCGCTCTGGCTGCAACCTAAAGGAAGAAGGGAGGAACCTTCCATGACTGAGAAAACCGAAGCGGCCGCCAGCCGTCGTGATTTTCTGAAACTGGCAGGCACCGCAGCACCGGCAGCCGTCGCGGCCGTGGCGGTATCCGGCACCGAAGCCGAGGCGGCAGACGCCCCCAAAGCGGACGGGCGGATGCAAGACACGCCGCACACCCGTGCCTATCTCGCCAGTACGCGTTTCTAGTACTGATTTCTCACCTGTTCGACCGGACCAGACCGGCTCTGGCCCAAGAACGACCCCCAGCCGACAGCGCATCGCGCTCAGGTAGCGAAAGAGGGATACCATGCTAAGAAAGAAAACCGGAGGGCTGACACGGCGCGCTGCGCGCACCGGCCTGATTTCGGACATCTCGAACAAATCCGTCGACAGACGCTCGTTCCTGCGGGGCTCCGGCCTTGCCATCGGTGGTCTTGCCGCCATCAGCGCCACAGGTGGTGCTGTCACGCAGGCCAGCGCACAATCCGCCGTGAACGGCGCGGTAGAAACCGTCAAATCCGTCTGCACCCACTGTTCGGTCGGCTGTACCGTCGTCGCCGAAGTCAGCAATGGCGTCTGGATCGGGCAGGAGCCCGGCTGGGACAGCCCGTTCAACCTTGGGGCCCACTGCGCGAAAGGTGCCGCCGTTCGCGAGCACGCCCATGGTGAACGCCGCCTCAAGTACCCGATGAAGAAAGAGGGTGGCGAGTGGAAGCGCATAAGCTGGGAACAGGCGATCAACGAGATCGGTGACAAAATGCTTCAGGTCCGCGAAGAAAGCGGCCCGGATTCGGTCTACTGGCTGGGTTCCGCCAAGCACAACAACGAACAAGCCTACCTGATGCGCAAGTTCGCGGCCTATTGGGGCACGAACAACATCGACCATCAGGCGCGGATCTGTCATTCGACAACAGTGGCCGGCGTGGCGAACACATGGGGCTACGGCGCCATGACCAACAGCTACAATGACATCCACAAGTCGCGCGCGATCTTCCTGATCGGCGGCAACCCTGCCGAAGCGCACCCGGTGTCGCTGCTCCACATCCTCAAGGCGAAAGAGCAGAACAACGCGCCGCTCATCGTCTGCGACCCGCGCTTTACCCGCACCGCAGCCCATGCCGACGAATATGTCCGCTTCCGTCCCGGCAGCGACGTGGCGCTGGTCTGGGGCATTCTCTGGCACATCTTCGAGAATGGCTGGGAAGACAAAGAGTTCATCCGCACCCGCGTGTGGGGCATGGACCAGATCAAGGAAGAGGTTGCCAAGTGGACCCCCGACGAGGTCGAGCGCGTCACCGGCACCCCCGGTTCGCAGCTTGAGCGCGTCGCACGCACGCTGGCCAACAACCGTCCTGGCACCGTGATCTGGTGCATGGGTGGCACCCAGCACACCAACGGCAACAACAACACCCGCGCCTACTGCATCCTGCAGCTTGCGCTGGGCAACATGGGCACCTCGGGTGGCGGCACCAACATCTTCCGCGGCCACGACAACGTGCAGGGTGCAACCGACCTTGGCGTTCTCGCAGACACCCTGCCCGGCTACTACGGCCTGTCCGCAGGATCGTGGGCGCACTGGGCGCGCGTCTGGGAAGAGGATCTGGATTGGCTGAAGGGTCAGTTCTCGCAGGAAAAAGTCGGCGATACGCCGATGATGAACCTCACCGGCATCCCGGTCTCGCGCTGGATCGACGGTGTTCTGGAAGACAAGGAAAACCTTGATCAGCCGGACAACACCCGCGTGATGGTTCTGTGGGGCCACGCGCCCAACTCGCAGACCCGCCTGCCGGAAATGAAGACGGCGATGGAAAAGCTCGACACGCTGGTCGTGATCGATCCGTTCCCGACCGTGTCCGCAGTGCTGCATGACCGCACCGATGGTGTCTACCTGCTGCCGGCGACCACGCAGTTCGAGACCTATGGCTCGGTCACCGCGTCGAACCGGTCGATCCAGTGGCGTGAAAAGGTCATGGACCCGCTCTTCGAGTCGAAAACCGACCATGAAATCATGGGCCTCTTTGCGCAAAAGTTCGGCTTCCACGACCGCATCTTCCGCAACATCGCAATCGAAGACGATGGCGTGACGCCGAATATCGAAGACATCACCCGCGAGTTCAACCGCGGCATGTGGACGATCGGCTATACCGGCCAGTCGCCCGAGCGTCTGCGCCTGCACATGGCGAACCAGCACACCTTCGACCGCACGACGCTGCAAGCCATTGGCGGCCCGGCAGATGGCGATTACTACGGTATGCCGTGGCCGGCATGGGGCACCCCGGAAATGGGGCACCCCGGAACGCCGAACCTCTACGACATGTCGTTGCCGGTCTCCAAAGGTGGTCTGACCTTCCGTGCCCGTTTCGGCGTGGAGCGTGATGGCGACAACCTTCTGGCCGAGGGCGTGGCCTCTGCAAATTCGGAAATCCAGGACGGATACCCGGAATTCACCATGCAGATGCTCATGGACCTTGGGTGGGACAGCGACCTGACAGATGAGGAACGTGCGACCATCGAGAAGGTCGCGGGCTACATTCGTCCGGGTAACGCCGAGACAGGCGAGCAATCCCAGACGGGTGAGATCCCTTCGGATTACGCGGCCAAAGTCGGCGGCGTGAACTGGAAAACCGACCTCTCGGGCGGCATCCAGCGGGTGGCGATCAAGCACGAATGTGCGCCCTTCGGCAATGCCAAGGCCCGTGCAGTGGTGTGGACCTTCCCGGACCCGGTGCCGCTGCACCGCGAACCGCTCTACACCAACCGTTACGATCTCGTGGCCGACTACCCGACCTACGAGGACAAGAAGTTCTGGCGTGTGCCGACGATGTACAAGTCGATCCAGGCCAACGACTTCTCGAAAGACTACCCGATCATCCTCACCTCCGGCCGTCTGGTCGAATACGAGGGCGGCGGCGACGAGACACGGTCGAACCCGTGGCTGGCCGAACTGCAGCAGGACATGTTCATCGAGATCAACCCGCGCGATGCCAACGACCTTGGTGTGCGCGACGGGGCACAGGTCTGGGTGGAAGGTCCGGAAGGCGGCAAGGTCAAAGTCATGGCCATGCTGACCGAACGGGTCGCTCCGGGTGTGGCGTTCATGCCGTTCCACTTCGGTGGGCATTTCCAAGGCGAGGACCAGCGGTCCAAGTATCCGGAAGGGGCTGATCCCTATGTCCTGGGTGAATCGACCAACACCGCGCAGACCTACGGGTATGACTCGGTGACCCAGATGCAGGAAACCAAAGCAACGCTTTGCAAGATCATGGCAGCGTAAGGAGGAGAAAAAGACATGGCACGCGCTAAATTTCTAGTCGACGCCGAACGCTGCATCGAATGCAACGCCTGCGTCACGGCCTGTAAGAACGAGCACGAGGTTCCGTGGGGAATCAACCGCCGCAAGGTGGTCACGATCAACGACGGCAAACCCGGCGAACGCTCGATCTCGGTGGCCTGCATGCACTGCTCGGACGCGCCCTGTATGGCCGTCTGCCCGGTGGATTGCTTCTACCAGAACGAAGAGGGTGTGGTCCTGCACTCCAAGGACCTCTGCATCGGCTGCGGCTACTGCTTCTACGCCTGCCCCTTCGGCGCACCGCAGTACCCGCAAGCGGGCAACTTCGGGTCGCGCGGCAAGATGGACAAGTGCACCTTCTGCGCCGGCGGCCCGGAAGAGAACCACTCCACTGCCGAGTTCGCCAAATACGGCCGCAACCGCATCGACGAAGGCAAGTTGCCGATCTGTGCGGAAATGTGCGCCACCAAGGCTCTGCTGGCCGGTGACGGCGACATCGTCGCGTCGATCTACCGCGAGCGCGTCGTGGCACGCGGCTTCGGCTCGGGCGCATGGGGCTGGGGCACAGCCTACGACCAGAAAGACGGCTGATCCGCTCAGGCTCAGTTGAAGCAACCAGAAAAGCCCCGGAGTATGCTCCGGGGCTTTTTCATTTGTGACACGCCGGCTTGTTATCCTTGGGCGTGACCCAAAGAACCCGCCAGACACGCGTCAGTGTCATCCTCGGGCCCGACCCGAGGATCTTTTCTATCTGCGGTCCTCGGGTCTTCGCCCGGGGGTGATAG
>QCWH01000046.1:20262-28937 GCA_003149565.1 Marivita sp. XM-24bin2
GCATCAGAGATCGAGGTCCATCCAAACCGGCAAATGATCCGAGGCCCGGCGCGCCTCCCCTTCCGTCAGGACACCGCTAGCAGCGATTTTAAGACCACGTCCCACGGCAAAGCGATCCAGCGGTGCAACCGGACGGGAGGCATGAAAGCTGCGACCAGGACTGATCACGTCAAAGACGTGGTCAAGAATGTCAAACCCGATGCGCGGCGACCATTCATTGAAATCCCCCGCGATCACTGCGCGATCGGTTCGGGACTCCAGCTCTTCAAGCAAATGCGCCAGCTGCAATTGTCTGCACCCCCGCCGCAATCCAAGATGCGTACCGACAAGCGTGAGCCGTCCCTCGGGCCCTTCAAGATCTGCGATCAAGGCACCGCGCGGTTCGATTCCCGGAAGGCTGAGCCGTTCGGTCTCGCCCACACGCCAGCCATCACGGACCAGAAGCGCATTCCCATGCCATCCGGAGCTTGGTCCATCAATCACGTTGAGCACCCGAAGACCCGTGTGATCATAGAGTTGCATTTCTGGCAAGACCGCAGGCCGCGCACCCAGTCTTTTGTCGGCTTCCTGCAAGGCCACGACATCCGCATCCAAGGCGTCCAGAACCCGGATGATCCGCAGCGGATCCCGCCGCCAGTCAAGCCCTACCGCCTTTCGGATGTTGTAGCTGGCAATCCGCATCAAAGCACCGGAGCAAACAGACGGGCAACCCGCGCCAGCATGCCGATGATCACGCTCCGGTCGGAGAGGTCGACATCAACACGGGTGGCATTGCCGAAATCTGTGTTCAGCATATCCTCGACGGCAGACGCCGCGCTTTCTCCTTCCAGCAGCACCGTCAATTCGAAATTCAAGAGACCAGAGCGGATATCGAGATTGATCGAGCCAATAGAGGTGACATCATCGTCCACCAGCGCCACTTTTTGGTGAATGAAGGCGGGATCATAGGTCCAGATTTCACCCCCAGCCGAGCGCAGATCGTCAAAATAAGCCATTGCGGCGAAATAGGTGATGTAGTGATCCGCGCGGCCAGGAACGAGGATTTTTACATCCACGCCCCGCAGCGCGGCAAAGCGAAGGGCGGTGAGAACGTCACGGTCCGGGACGAAATAGGGCGTCGAGATCCAGAGCCGCTTTTGCGCCGTATGAGCCAGAGCGATGAAGTACAGGTTTCCGGCGGCGATCTCTTCGGCCGGAGATGGTGCGAGAGCGACCGCTCTGAAGTCGCCGGCCCGCGCGGGAACGCCAGAGGCGATGTCGCTCAGGTCTTCGCCACAGGCCCACATCCAATCCGAGGAGAAATGCAGCGCCAACTGCGCCACAACGGGACCGCGAAAAGCCGCAAAGGTATCGCGCCACGGTCCGATGGACGGGTTCCGCCCGAGATAGGTCTTGGAGACGTTCAGCCCCCCGGTAAAGGCAAGCTTATTGTCGATTACCACCAATTTCCGATGGTTGCGGTAATTGAACTGCAACGGTCCCAAGAGTCGTTTGGGCCCCTTGGGCCGGGCGATGCGCACGCCAGCATCGGTCAACTGCTTTTTGAAATAGCGCGGCAGTCCCACAAACGGCATCTCATCATGCAGCAACCAGACCGACACGCCCGCCCGTGCTTTTTCGATCAGCGCGTCGCGCAGTTCCTTCCCGATATCGTCATCTGCGATTGTGTAGAACTGCACAAAGAGCTTGGATTCGGCGGTTCGGATGGCCTCAAGCACGGCGTCATAGGTGGCCTTTCCGTCTATGAGCAACGACATGTCATTGCCGTTGGTCACCGGGAGACGTGCGATGCGTGCAAAGGAATCGAGGCGCGACGGGCTTTCGGCGACCTGATCATCGGACGCCATGTCGAACATTTCCTCGTCCGACTTCCGGCGCTCACGTTCAAAGCGTTTGTAATCGGCATGTCCAAAGACAAGGTAGAGCACTGACCCGAAAAGCGGCAGGAGCAAAATGAGCAGAATCCACGCCGTGGCCCCCTGCGGCGTGCGGGACGTCAGCAGCGCGCGATAGGACGCAACAAGGGCCACAACCGCGAAAGCCACCGCGATAGCTGCATTCGTAATCGTCAGAAGTTCAACAAGAGCCGTCACGAGAACCTAACAAATTGCTTTGGGTATATCTTGCTGTTGCGGTCATCTAGGATATTCTTCAAGGCATCATCTCCGTCGAGAGACGACAACAAAATGTGCTCAACCCTGACCCCAAAAGACACAAAACCACAAGGTCGGGCTTAACTGGCGACATTATCGGGAGGACGCAGGGACATGCGTGACATTCGGACAATTCTCTTGGGCTCTATCATGGCCGCGTTGGCCTTCATTTTTCTGGCAACCTGGATGACACCGTCTCCTGCCAACGCGCAAGATACCGAAAACGTTGCATCCCAGGCCGAGATTGATCGAACGGCCACCGGCGGCGCGACGACACTTGAAGATATTCTGCGGCGTCAGCAAGGGCTTGAGGTTGATAATGAATATCGCGCCGAGAACGTCGGCAACCCGGCAGCGGCCGCCGGCATTACGGACCAACTGGGGACACTGGGAGGGGCTTCGGACCCTGATCTGTGGCGCGGCATGCGGTTCAACGCAGCCGATATCAGCACACAGGTGCGCGGGCCTGCGGCAGACGTTCTGATTCAGGATCGCGGCATGTGGTGGTTGCAGTTCCGCGAAGGTCCGCTGCTGACCTATGGCGGCTATCTGCTTTTGGGTACGCTTGGGTTCCTCGCACTGTTCTTCCTGCTGCGCGGTCGGGTCAAGATCGACGGTGAAAAGACCGGGCGCCGGATCGAGCGGTTCAAGAATTTCGAACGGTTCGGGCATTGGCTGCTGGCGGGGTCGTTCATCCTGTTGGGAATCACCGGGTTGATTTCGCTGATGGGGCGCAAATTCCTGATCCCGGCATTCGGCCATGAAAGCTATGCGTGGTTGGCCACTGGGTCCAAATGGATACACAACAACGTCTCCTGGGCGTTCATGCTGGCCTTGATCATGATCTTTGTGATGTGGGTCATCCACAATCTGCCGGACCGGACGGACATCAAATGGCTGGCCAAGGGCGGCGGTCTGTTTGGCGGCGGACATCCCCCGGCCAAAAAGTTCAACGCCGGGCAAAAACTGATCTTCTGGTCGGTCATTGTGTTGGGTGGATCGATCTCGGTCTCGGGTCTGTCGCTACTTTTCCCGTTCGAACTGCCGATGTTCGCCAAGACCTTTGCCATCCTGAACACCACCGGCCTGCCAGAAATGCTGGGCTTTGGCGTTCTGCCGGAAACCATGACACCGCATGAAGAGATGCAGTACGCGCAGCTCTGGCACGCCATTGTAAGCTTTGTGCTGATGGCGATCATTCTGGCGCATATCTACATCGGTTCGGTCGGCATGGAAGGCGCCTATGACGCGATGGGTTCGGGCATGGTCGAAGAGCAATGGGCCAAAGAGCACCACAGCCTGTGGGTCGAAGAAGTGAAGCAGCGGGAAAACAAGGCCCCCAGCGGTGCCACCCCTGCAGAGTAACATGCGCACGGCTTTGGCCACATCTGCGGCCCTGCTTTGGGCGACCTCGGGGGCCGCAGGCGACTTTTTCACGCTGACCGGGCATGGTGGCCCCATTATGGGGATCGCCGTGTCCGAGACCGACCAGATCGCCACGGTGAGTTTCGACAACGCGGTGGGGCTTTGGTCGGATCAGACCCCTGTGTGGTTCGATGGGCACGAAGCAGCAGTAAATGCCGTTCTTTTTGCGCCGGATGGCCGGGTCTATTCGGCGGGCGACGATTTCACGTTGCGTGTATGGGGCGCTGACGGCAGCGCGCAGGCGGTGTGGACTGGGCACAAAGGTAAGGTGGTCTCATTGGCCCTGTCGCCGGATGGGTCAACGGTCGCCTCAGCCAGTTGGGATGGAACCATCGGTCTCTGGCCGATCGATGGCAGATCGCCGGTGTTTCTGACCGGCCATAGCGGGCCAGTGAACGATGTGGCTTTCACTGCGGACGGGACGGGCCTTTATTCCGCATCCGCCGATGGCAGCATCCGGCTTTGGGATCTCAGCCTCAACAGCGAACGCCAGCGGGTAATTGAACACGGGTTCGGCGTGAACGAGATTGAGTTGAATGAGAATGCGGGCTGGCTGGCCTATGGCGCGGTTGATGGCGGGACGCGGGTTCTGGACCTTGCGACCGGAAACACGCTCGCCGATCTGACGCTGGAGCGGCGGCCGATCCTTTCCATGGCGCTCAGCCAGGATGGAACAACGCTCGCGGTTGGGGATGGCGAAGGCTACATCATGGTGGTGGACACGCCCGAATGGCGCATCGCCCGCGATTTCCGCGCCACTGAACGCGGCCCGGTCTGGGCGCTGGCGTTTTCCAACGATGGGACCAACATCCATGCAGGCGGGTTGGACCCGCGCATGTATTCCTGGCCCATCGCCGCCATGGGGGAGGCCGACCCGATGGCCACAGGATCGCCGTCCTTCCTGCAGGCCGCCGACACGATGCCAAATGGCGAGCGGCAGTTCATGCGCAAATGCTCGATCTGTCATACACTGACACCGGGCAGCGCCCGCCGCGCCGGGCCGAGCCTCTATGACCTGTTCGGCAGACGCGCGGGAACGGTCGAGGATTACACCTATTCCGACGCACTGGACGGGTCGGATATCATCTGGGATGAAGACACGATTGATGCTCTTTTCGACATCGGCCCAGAGCACTACATTCCCGGAACAAAGATGCCGATGCAGCGGATCACAGAGGCGCAGGACCGCGCCGATCTTGTGACCTATCTGCGCAAAGAAACAGCGCCTGAGGAGAGTTCGCAGTGAAAGCCATGCTACTTGGATTTGTCGCCATCGCCGTGATCGCCGTTGGCGCGGATTTTACGCTCGACCAGATGGGGTGGAGCGCCGCTGAACAGGGCGCTTCGCCTTCCAATGTGCGTCTGGGCGACTGATCCCTTACGTACCGACCTGAAGCACAGATGTCTTCTGCCGCAGCATCGCGATCACGCTGAGCGCGGTGATCTTGCCAGTGGCCGGGTTTTCCTCGGTCGGGCGGTTTTGGATCGTCATGGTGAAGTCTGAACTGTCCGACACAACGCGGACCGTGTGCTGGTTCTTTTCCAGCGACGGATCGGCCCAGACTTCCATGCGGGTCTTGTCGGTGCCGTAGCCCGCAAGACTGACCGCAACAGCGACGTTCACGTTGGCCGGGAACACCTTGGCCACATCGGTGACCGCGCCACCCAGAACCAGTTTCGGTTCCGTCAGATTGCTGAGGTCAATGTTGTTATCGATCACGTAAGGGGCTTTGGCGAGGCCCGGAACGGGTTTGCGGGTCTCGATCACAACCGATTTGAGGGTGCCAACAGCCGCGCCCTTGATCGCGTCAAGACCGAGGATCGCGCCGGACGGGATGAGAATCTTGGCTCCGGTTTCGGCAGCACGGTCCAAAAGCGCCTGCTGGCCCATCAGCTGGCTGGCCGACAGGACGATCAGTTCCTTGCCTGCTTCTATCGTCGGGATCGCCAATTCCATGAAGAGCTGCGGCGGTAGGGTTTCGACGACGATATCGCAATGCTCGGCCAGCTCGCTCAGAGAATAGACCGGGGCGGGTTTCGACAGTGTCGCGTTGGCATCGGCCGCGCGGTCTGCGTTGCGGGCGCTGATGCCTGCAAGTTCACAGCCGGGGATACCACCGCGGTCGAGTTCCTGTGCGACGTGCAGCCCGATGGCGCCCAGTCCTGCAATTCCGATTTTCATGCGCGATACCTTTCGACCATGTCTACAATACGATGTGCTGCAGCAACCGAGGCCGCGTGATCTTGTGAGAAGTTGAGCCGCACGCTGGACCGCGTATGCGGTGAGAATTCAGACCCCGGCGTGACCGTGACCCCGGCCTGAAGCCTCAGGAGGCGGACGAAATCCTCGGGCGAGACAACCAGTTCCGGCAGTTCCGGAAAGAGGTAGCTGCCCGCCTGTGGGCTGGCCGTTGGGAAACCTGCATCACGGAAGATCTTGAGCAGGTCGTCTCGGATGGCCTCGTGCTGAGCGATGCGGGTCTCCATCCAGCCTTCGGGTTCGTGGAACCATGTCTTGAGCGCCGCTTGGGAATAGCCCGCGGCACGCAGCGACACGATGGCCTGCAGTTTCTCCATCCGGTCAATCAGGGGTGCCGAGCCGAAGGCGACGCCAAGGCGGAAGCCGCTGAGGGATTCCGTTTTGGACGGACCCATGATGGTGATCAGGTTCTCGGGCCGATTGGCGCAGGCGCGCATGTGGGTGTAGGTCTCTCCGCTGTAACGCAGGCGGGAGTAGAGCTGATCGACGATCACGGTCACGTTGTGTTCGGCCGCGAGGCGGGCGATTTCTGTGATCGCATCTTCGGGTGTGACTACGCCTGTCGGGTTGTTCGGGGTCGAAAAGACCAACACTTCCGCCCCGGCTTTGAACGCCGCTTCCAACTGGCCAAGGTCCGGGCCGCGCTGAGGGGCGTCGGCATGGTAGTGCAAAGCCACCGGCATGATCTCTCCACCAAAAAAGGCGACGAGTTTGCGGTTGGCAAAGTAATCCGGCTCCATGATCGCGACCTTGGTGCCCCGATCCACCACAGCGCCAAGGGCAAGGAACAGTGCGCCTTGCGTGCCGGGGGTGATGATCAGCTCATCCACCGGATCGACCGGCGCACCGGTAAAGGCGGCAAGGCTCGCGGCCACGTCTGCCCGGATCGCCGCAGCGCCACGGTATTCGGTATAGGCCTGTGACCCGCCTTCCTCGAACCCGGCTTCCCACGCAGCACGTGCGCCGGGAGTGGGTTCGAACGCATCGACATCGCCATGAGAAAAATCCACAGGTGTACCGGGAATGGTGTCCCCCCGCATCATCGACTTCAGATCATCCGCATTCTGGCGCACCTCTTGCCCGGGCGCGTTGTCTGCCCCAAGCCGCGCGAACTTTGCATCAAGACTGCTCATGTCACCTCCCTTGTCTGACATCCTATCTAGCCTGCGTCGGCGGCCTCCGCCAGTTCCAGAAATCCAGCAGATGTCTTGCGCTGATGTTAGCGCTGACGTAATGCTGCGGACATGTTTTTAGGCATCGATATCGGCACGTCCGCAGTCAAGGTGATCTGCACCGATGGTGCGGTCATTCACGCGTCAGCAACAGCTGACCTGACCCTGCAATCGCCGCATCCTGGCTGGTCTGAACAGGACCCAGAGGCCTGGTGGACGGCAACCTGTGCGGCTCTGGCCGAGGTGGGTGCAACGCATCCACTGGATCAGGTGACAGCCGTCGGTCTGTCGGGCCAGATGCACGGCGCTGTCTTGCTGGACAGCGCACAGCACGTGTTGCGCCCGGCCATTCTGTGGAACGACAGCCGCTCCACCGACGATTGCGCAGAATTGCAAAAGGCCCTTCCCGACATCGGAACCCTGTCCGGCGTCTTGCCCCTGCCCGGCTTTACCGCCCCCAAACTGATGTGGGTGGCGCGTGAAGAGCCTCAGGTACACGGGCGGATTGCACATATCCTCTTGCCGAAAGACTATATCGGTCTGCGCCTGCATGGCGCGCTTGTCACTGACCGCTCGGATGCGGCCGGCACGTTGTGGCTGGATCAGGGCGCCCGCCGCTGGAGCGATGCCGCGGCCCGGGCAAGCGCAACCGACCCCGCTTGGCTGCCGCATTTGGCGGATGGGCACGAAGTGGTCGGGCAGATAACACCCGATGCCGCCGCACATACTGGGCTGCCTGCGGGCATACCGGTCGTCGCCGGTGGCGGCGACGCGGCAACGGGTGCCGTGTCCCTTGGTGCCGTCGAAGCCGGGCGCGGCTTCATTTCGCTTGGGACATCCGGGCAGCTCTTTGTCGCAGGAGATGCCTACCACCCCAATCCTGCAAAATTTGTTCACGCGTTTGCGCATACGGTGCCAGCGCGCTGGTATCAGATGGCGGCGATGTTGAACGGCGCACGCCCCATCGCGTGGCTGGCCGGGCAGTTGGAGATCAGCGCTGGCGACGTTATCGCCTTGGCAGAAACGGCAAAACCTGCCCGTGTTCCGATCTTCCTGCCCTATCTCACCGGCGAACGCAGCCCACATGGCGATCCGCATATCCGCGCAGGTTTCTTTGGCTTGGAGGATGCCACATCCCGGGCCGAACTCTGCCGCGCCGTGGTGGAAGCCGTCGCCTTTACCTTTGCCGATGCAACCGAAAGCTTCGGCAACACCATCGCCGAACTGCCCCATCTGGCGGCCATCGGCGGCGGCAGCAAGTCACCATTTCTGTTGCAACTGATCGCCAATGCGACCGGCCGGCGTATTGGCCGTACCGTGGGCTCCGATGCCGGACCGGCAATGGGCGCCGCCCGTCTGGCTGCGTGCGGAACCGGTGCCATGAGCCTGTCAGACCTGGGTGCGCAACCCGAGATTGCCGATTGGTTCGATCCCGAGCGCGCAGAGGAATTGGACACACGCTTGCAGCGCTACCGGGCGGTCTATCAGGCGCTCAAATCGCTGGAATAACGTGCGACGCCATACAGGCTTGTTATCATCAGAGCCGATGTCGAAAACGCACAGGTCCTCCGAGCGAGCGATGCCGTCTGGCACATGCGTTCATGACTTTGTGTGGACATGTTCCTAAGGAACGCCACTTTGTCTGATGAATGGTTGTATATTTTT
>QCWH01000076.1 GCA_003149565.1 Marivita sp. XM-24bin2
GCCCGCGCGGTGTTTTCGTCCGTCACCAGCGTGTCCACGAAGCCCCGCGCAAGGGCGGCGCCGATGATCGGCACCTTCTGCATCCCGCCTGCCGCCAAAATGACGTTCTTGATATGCGCCATCTCATCAAGCGTCAGGCCGATCACCTGGCCGTTCAACTGGTGATCGATCAGATTGCCGTCCGCGTCGAGAATGTGACCGGTGATGTCACCAACTCCCCCGAGGGCTATCAATTCTTCCGGGGTGACACCGCGCGGCAGGGCGTCCCGGACGAGAAGCGAGGTCTCGAGGTTGCCCGTCGCCAGCGCAATCGCCTCGCAGGACGAGATTTTTTCCAGCATCTCACGGATCACGTCTTGCTGAAGGAACATGGCCTGGCTGTCCCGGCTTCCGGCATAGAGCGGTGCGGGAAACAGGCTGTGCTGGGCGTTGCAAAGGTCGGCGAGACGGGTTGTGATCTCGAACGCGTTGACGTCAGAACCGCGGGACACGCCGCCCATGATCGACACGATCTCGAGGTCCTTGCGGTCAAGCGGTTGCATGTGCCGGGTGGCAAGATTCAGTGTGTTTCCCCAAGACATGCCGAATTGTTTGATCTGGTCACCCTGGAGAAGCTCGCTCAGATGTGCGCCAAGCCCTGCCGCCACGAGCGGGGTGACCGAGGCCTCCTTCTGCGGCGAAGGGACGACCACGGCCTTGCCGAGTTTGAATGTGTCCTGCAGCTCCCATTCCAATTGGGCCGCCGCTGCATAGACGGAGTCGACGCTTACCCGGATGATCCCGCGACGGCGTGCTTCATTCAGACTCTTGTTGACGCGCAACCGGGTAATACCAAAACGCTTAGCCGCGTCCGCCTGTGTCATCCCCTCGACTTCGCAGGCCCAGGCAAGACGGACCAGAAGTTGCTCTTCCGGGTCGATCTGTTCGAGTTTGACATAACGTGACATCGGCGGCTCCTCAATTTCGAAAGCCGGGCCAGAAAGTCATTGGAAAAGGCAGACTGCAATCGGTCATTTCACTGCACCCATCGTCAGACCACGCACCAGTTGCTTGGACGCGATCAGTGCAAAGATCAGCACAGGGATCACGATCAGGGTCGAGGTCGCCATGATCTTGCCGTAGGGCAGATTGTAGCCTTCCATGAAGGACACTGCCATTGCGGGAGCCGTCTTGGCCTCGGTCCGGGTCAGGATCAGGCCGAACATCAACTCATTCCAAGAGAATATAAACGAAAAGATCGACGAGACCGCGACGCCGGGCATGGCCAAGGGCAAGCAAATCTTTCGCATGATCGTGAACTGCGATGCGCCTTCCAGCCGCGCGGCCTCGTCCAGATCATAGGGGATTCCCCTGAACTGGTCGGTAACGATCCAGATCACGATGGGAAGATTGAAGGTAAGATAGATCAGAATGAGCGTGATGTGCTTGTCCAGCAGCCCGAGATTTCGCGCAATAAGGAAGAAAGGCAACGCGAGCACGATGGGCGACACCATCCGGTTGGTGATGAACCAGAACCACAGGTCTTTCTTGCCCCGGAACTCGAACCGCGCGAGGGCAAACGCCGCTGGCACGCCCAGGATCAGCGCAAGCATTGTCGTGCTCACAGCAATCACCAGCGAGTTGAGCAATGTCCGCAGCACACCGTCTTCGAAAAGGGCCTCGCGGTAGTTGTCGAGTGTCGGTTCGAAAAGCCAGACCGGCGGCGCTTCAAGCGCCACGATCTGGGTTTTCAGCGAGGTTGTGACCATCCAGTAAAACGGGAAGACGCAGACCGTGATGATGACCACCAGCAAAGCGATCTGGGTCCAGAGGGAGCGTGTCGATGTCATGGCTCAAACCTCTTTGTAAAAGACGCGGATGTAGATCTGCGCGAGGATGATGGTGATGATCAGCAGGATGATCGCCTGCGCGGAGGCAAGCCCCTGATCGAAGCCCCGGAAGCCGACCCGCTGGATCATCAGCGAAATGAACTCGGTCGATGATCCCGGGCCGCCCCGTGTCAGGGTAAAGACCATGTCGAACAGCTTGAGCGTATCCGCCGTGCGCAGGATCAGGACAGCGACCAGCCCCGGCAGCAGGAATGGCAGCTGGACATAGCGCAGCACGGTCCATTTCGACTTGGTCTCAAGCCGCGCGGCCTCTTCCACTTCGCCGGGCACCATTGTCAGGCCCGCCAGCAGGACCAGCGCCACAAAGGGGGTCCACTGCCAGACGTCCCAGAAGATGATCATCGCGAAGGCGTTTTCCGGATCGCCGATCCAGTTGATATCCGCACCGCCCAACAACTGGTTCACGACACCGAATTTCTGATTGAACATGACCTGCCCCAACAGGCCGACGACCGCATAGGTGGTGGCCATCGGCAGGACGAGACTGAGACGGCACAGCGTCTTGATCAATGTCAGCCCCGGCTGGTGCAACACCAGCGCGATCATCAGGCCCAGGGCAAGTTGCAGCGGCAGCGCGGTGCCGAGCAGGAAGAACGTCCGGCCCATCGCCTGCCAGAACACGCCATCGGTCAGGACGGTCATGTAGTTCTCAAGCCCGATGAATTCGACGCGTTTGAGCTTGGTCAGATTGTAGAAGTGAAGTGAGGTCCAGACAGCATAAAGCAGCGGCGCGATGCCAACCACTGCAAGGCCAATGACCGCAGGTCCAATAAACGCAAAAACGGTTTTGCGGGATACCTGTCCGCGCATGTCTCATCCTCCCTGATCCCCATTTGGGGAACCGGGGGCGGTTGTTTTCGTCCCCGGTTGTTGTCGACGTTATTGGGCCAAAGGCTTGTCGCCGGAGTAGTAGCCGGCTGATTCCAGCACAGCTTCCATCCGTGTCCCGATTTCTTCCGCGCCCTCCACAGTCGTGACTTCACCAAGCATCATCTTGGTACCCCACTCCTGCACGATCTCCGTGATTTCGGGCCACTCGGCAAATCGCGGGCGGAACTCGGGCACACCGTCCTGCCAGCTTTCGACCAGCGCCGGCACGAACTTGAATGCCTCCAGACCGTCCTGCTGATAGACGGATTGACGGGCGGGCACACCGCCGCGTTCCAGATACTCGCGCGCGTTCTCGGCAGAGGTTGCCCACTGAATGAACAGATAAGCAGCCGCCTGCTCTGCCTCATCCGCCTGGGATGCCACCGCCATCGAGAAGCCACCCAGCGCCGGCTTGCGGCCCGCAGGTCCCATCGGTTCGGGCGCGATTTCAACGCAGTCCGCGACTTTCGACGTATCAGACGACACAACGGAAGAATAGAACGCCGACCATTCGGTGATCATCGCCACATCGCCCTGACTGAAGGCGTTCACCGTCTCGGCGTGGTCATAGGCCACGATCCCGTCAGGCATGTACTGCATGAGCTCCTGGCGGAACTGCAGTCCGGCCTGGCTTTCTTCGCTCAGCAGGTTTGAGCGGAAGTTCTCATCAAGAAAGGACCCGCCAAAGGGCCACAGAACGCGGGCGAAGCTGTCGGCAGACTGCGTTTCATTCCGCTTGGATTGCAGAGCGAAGGCGTATTTGCCGTCCTTGGTCAGCGCCGGCCCGTAGACGTCCTTCAACTCCTGCCAGGTGGATGGCGGGCCATCGAAGCCGGCCTCCTCCAGCATGCAGCGGTTGTAGAACATCAGTCCGGAGTAGTTATCGACCGGCAGCCCATAAATCGTATCGTTCCAGCCGCCGAAGGCGTTCAGCACCAGCGGGAAAAAGTCGTCTATGTCGAGCGCGGGATCCACGATGTCAGGAAACTTGGCCTGCACATCGGCCAGCGGCAGCACCCACTCATTTTCGGCAAAGTTACCCATCCAGACAAGGTCGATCAACGCGATATCAAGGTCGCCACCGGCTACGAAATCGCGCACCTGCTCGCCCAGAGCGTTTTCATACGGGTGCTTGATGATGTTGATCTTGATGCCGGTTTCTTCTTCGAAAGCAGGCAGCATCGCCTCGATGGCTTCATAGCCGGGACGCAGCAGGAACACGACGTCGACGGTCGTGCCGGCGTAAGGCTTTGCGGCGTCTGCTAGACTCCACCCATGGCCGCCTGCGATGGCGCCGGTCGCCATCAGGCTGGTTACGGCGGTGGCGCCGAGAAGGTTTCTTAATGTCTTCATGTTCAGGATCCTCCCAGTTCATGGATTGTGGGCAATCTTTTATATCGCCATGAATACAAAAGTATGTTTCCGACTTGAAAGTCAATACATTTGTTTGTATCGAGATGCAAACGTATCGACGCCGCTGCTTATGCGGATTTGGGGAGGACGCCGAGATGGCCGGCATAAAGATCGAAAATCTTAACAAATTTTACGGCAAGACTCAGGCGCTGTTCGATGTGGACCTAGATGTTGAAGACGGCGAATTCGTCGTCTTCGTTGGCCCGTCAGGCTGCGGGAAATCGACATTGCTGCGCACGGTTGCCGGGCTGGAGGGGGCCGACTCGGGCACGATCATGATCGACGATCGCGATGTAACCACCGCCGAACCCGCTGACCGCGAACTTTCCATGGTATTTCAATCCTACGCGCTCTATCCTCACATGTCCGTGCGCGAAAACATGGATTTCGGCATGAAAGTCAACGGTTACGACGAGCAAGAGCGCAAGGACCGTATCGCCGAGGCCGCGCGCATCCTGCAACTGGAAGACTACCTTGAACGCAAACCCAGCCAGCTTTCGGGCGGCCAGCGGCAGCGCGTCGCCATCGGGCGCGCCATCGTCAAGAACCCGAAAGTCTTCTTGTTTGACGAACCCCTGTCCAACCTCGACGCAAAGCTGCGGGTGCAGATGCGCGTCGAACTGGAGGGGCTCCACAAACAGCTTGCCGCCACGATGATCTACGTGACCCACGATCAGGTCGAGGCGATGACCATGGCCGACAAGATCGTTGTGCTGAACGCCGGCCGGATCGAACAGGTCGGATCCCCAATGGAACTGTATCACAAGCCGAAATCCCGCTTTGTCGCCGAGTTCATCGGGTCTCCTGCAATGAACGTCTTTGCGCCCGGGGCCGAACTGTCCGATCTGCATCTATCGCGCGACGCCGCCTATATCGGATGCCGGCCCGAACACCTGGAGCTGCGCGCCAGCGGGCAGGGACATGCGGATGCAACCGTGAAGGTGAAAGAGCAGCTCGGCGGCGAAAGTCTTCTTTACCTTGCGACACATGCAGGTCAGGAGATCATCGCAAAAGTCAGTGGCGAAGACGAAACCGCCGTCGGGGACACGGTAAGCATCTTTATTCCAGCCAATCGCCTGCATCAGTTCAATGATGCGGGACACGCGATCTAGGGTTGGGAACTGTGTCTGAGCACCGCGCGGCAGGTCATGAGAGTGCCCGGTCAAGGTTTGCCCGGCTGGTCCGCACGGCTGACCTCGTCATTTTCGATTTCGACGGGGTGATCTCGGACAGCGAAGTCATATCGCTCACCACGCTGCGAGAAACGCTCAACGCTTTCGGGCTTGATCTGACCGCCGAAGATACCCGCGAAATGTTTCTGGGCACGTCGCTGAAAACGATTGCGGCCCACGTTGCCGAACATGGCACCGGCGATACCGATGCGTTTGCCGTGCAATGGGAAAGCATGCTTTTCGACCGCTTCAAGGCAGAGCTTCGACCTGTCCCGCATGTACTCGACCTGGTCGACCGATTGCAGCAGAGCGGCACGGCGTTTTGCATCGCGTCGAGCAGCACTTTCAACCGGATCGATATCGCTTTGGATGCAATGGGCGTGACGAACCGCTTTGCGCATATCTTCAGCGCCCAGCAGGTCGCCCGTGGCAAGCCGGCGCCTGACCTGTTCGAATATGCCGCGCGCAAGATGGGTGTGACGCCAGCGGCCTGTCTGGTGGTCGAGGATTCTCCACACGGCGTGCGCGCCGCCGGAGCAGCGGGAATGTCCGCAGTCGGATTTTTGGGTGGGCAGCATCTGATCGATTTGCAGGCCGAACACGGCGCGGCTCTTCTGGCGGCCGGGGCCGAATTCGTCTTGCCGTCGTTCGAAGGTTTGCACGAATGGACATGACAGGCTGACAGGCCCCATTGGCAAGACAGCCGGCTCAGGGAAGGTAAGCGAATGAGTTACTTAGGCATTGATTTGGGCACGTCCGGCCTGCGCGCGCTGCTTTTGTCCGAAGGCGGCAAAGTCATCGGCGCGGCAGAGCGATCCTACACATCGCAGCACCCGCAGTCAGGCTGGAGCGAGCAGGACCCCGCCAAATGGACCGAGGCGCTTGATGCCGCCGTGCACGAGTTGCGCGAACGGTTCCCCGCCTTTGCCGACCTCAAGGGGATCGGGGTTGCCGGTCACATGCATGGCGCGACGCTGCTGGATGAAACCGGCGCGGTGATCCGCCCCTGTATCCTCTGGAATGACACCCGGTCCCATGCCGAAGCGCGGCAACTGGATGAGATGCGGGATGTGCGAAGCCTGTCCGGAAACATCGTCTTTCCGGGGTTTACCGCGCCAAAACTGCTCTGGGTCAAGCGCCATGAACCCGAGAATTTCGCGCGGATCGCCAAAGTTCTGCTGCCTGCGGCCTATCTGAACTTCTACCTGACCGGTGACATGATCGCCGACAGATCCGACAGCGCAGGCACCTCCTGGCTGGACGTGGCGGCGCGCGATTGGTCGAAATCGCTCCTCGACGCGGGCGAGATGCGGCTGGACCAGATGCCCCGCCTCGTTGACGGGTCCGAGGCCGCCGGGACATTGTCGCCCGCGCTTGCCCGAAGCTGGGGGGTAAGCGCCGACGTAACCGTGGCCGGGGGCGCGGGCGACAATGCCGCAGCCGCCTGCGGGATCGGCGCGCTGAATGACGGTGACGCGTTTTTGTCACTGGGCACGTCGGGTGTCCTTCTCGCTGCCCGCACAACCTGTCGCCCGGATCCGGATTCCGCTTTGCACACGTTCTGCCATGCGGTGCCGGATCGCTGGTATCAGATGGGTGTGATGCTGTCGGCGACCGATAGTCTCAACTGGCTTGCCTCGATCACCGGCTCCACGGCGCCTGTGCTGACCGCGGCCTTGGGCGATGACCTCCGCCCGCCCGGCAACACGCTGTTCCTGCCATATCTGTCCGGCGAGCGGACGCCCCACAACGATGCCGATATTCGCGGCAGCTTTCTAGGGCTGGGGGTCGGCACAGGCGTCACGGACCTGACACAGGCGGTTCTGGAAGGCGTGGCATTCGGCTTGCGCGATTCCCTGGAGGCATTCGAGGCGAATGGCACCAGCCTGTCGCGCCTGCTCGCGATCGGCGGCGGCGCCCAATCGACCTATTGGCTGAAACTGATCGCTACAGCGCTTAATGTTACGCTGGAACGGCCCCAAGACGGCGAGTTCGGCGCAGCAATGGGCGCTGCGCGCCTAGCCGTGATGGCGCACACCGGCGCGGTATCGGAGGACGTGCTGACGAAACCCGAAATCGCCGAGACAATTCAGCCCGTTTCTGAGCTCAAAGATCAGCATGACGCGGCTTATGAGACCTTCAAAGCAGCCTATCCGATGGTCAAAGCAGCCCAGAGGTCGAACAAGAACTGACTAAGTTTCGCCACCTTGGATTGTCGGGTTTGGGGTGTCGTCGACCCATGAAGGTCGACATGCCCTGATTGCCCAATGTGTAACTGTCCTTGAGGCTTTGTCAGGTTGTTGACGCGCGACCATACCAATGGGTGACATCCTGTAATCAGGCGGTCAGTTTTGCGGCATAGCCAGCCCAGAGGCCGAACGCATCTGACCTCGCATGGCGATCGGATCTGGCGGATAGGGGGTGGCGTTTGGGGCGGAACAAGTTGGCGATCTGATCGTGGACGGATAGAAATCGCTGTGCTTGGCGCGGCGATTTGAAACGGCCCATGATCTTCTCGCGCCGCCGCGTATGCCTATGGGACGCCTCGCTCCTGTTGTTTAACCCTTTGTGTTGACGATGTTCTACGCCGGGCATGATCTGTGCCTTGGCGGCGCCATAGGATCGCAGTTTGTCCGTCACCAAGACACGGGCCTGGCCCCAGCGCCGGAACAGCTTGCGGAAGAAACGCTTGGCAGCCGTTCTGCTACGCCGTAAGACCGCATGTCCTTTTCCAGCGGAGCGCGCATGACGTAGCGCGGAACCCGAAACCCTTTGAGACGAGAAAGAGCTGACAGATCCGACACGATGACGCGCTACAACACCAAGTCGGTCTCAACACCTGACAAAGCCCTGTAGGTTCGTGATATTCCTCCAGGGAAGACCGCCCAGCACCGACATACTCTCAAGTTAAAGGCTACGCGTAAACGATAAAGCGATCCGTCAGGCCTGCGCTCTACCACTCAACAACATGAAAGTTTCAGAGGCAGCATCTGGCTCAACCTTATCAAATGTATCCCTCAAGTATATTGGCCCGGTGAACATAAGTGGGTTGTCATCAGTTATCTGTCTGAATCCTTGAACCTTTTCCCATGGAACAGGGCCAGGCATGGCCACCTCCTGCTCACTGAAGATCTTCGTCCAATCATGAGCGTTCATCTTGGGTAATACGTACCCTCCGTCAACGGAGAGCAAATAGACCCAGCCCCCGGATCGAGCATACCCTTTTGCCACAGTCACCGCGCGTGTTGTCGACGTATAGCCTTTTAGATCTTCATTTGCGACCATGCGACCGAGGTGCATTGCTTCCTGCTCTGCTAGCGCACGCCAAATCCCGTAGTGAAAAAACTGCCGTTTCAGATCGTCCGACAGTGTCTCGTTTAGAACCTTCCGAAATTGATCTAGCGAGATTTCCAAGCCGATCTTCCTCTCGAGGTAGTTCGAGAAGTGCTTGAAGATCGTGTTCTCCAGATAATGGACGTCTGTTCGACCATTGGGAGGAGAAAAGCCTCCTGTTGCGCCCTAGGGTTTTTGAGACACTCGTGATGCTTATGCAGCGGCTGACATTTTGTCCATTGTGTCGCGTCTGAACTGGTTTGGTGAGCGGTGCCCGTGCCGCTGGATCAGCCATTGCTCATTGTAGTCATCTTTGAATTTCTGCAGGGCGGCTTGGAGCTCTTCGATAGTGTCGAAGGCTCTGACCCAGAGCAGATTTTCCTTGAGTGTTCGGATGAAGCGCTCGGCGCACCCGTTGCCCTCAGGGGCGCGCACAAAGGACGGTGAAGATTTCGCACCCAACCAGACAATCTCGCTCTGGAAGTCATGGCTGATGTACTGCGAGCCGTTGTCATGGCGAATGGTCAAGCCATCAGCCACATCCTTGCCAATGGCACCGAAGCACTCCCGCACGCCTTGCCGGATCGGCTGAAGTGCTTCGAAGCGCGTGCCTCGCATAGCGGCGTGGATGCCAACACAACTGGCCGAGCAATGATCAACAGCGATGAAGACTGCTACCTGCTGTCCCGTGCTCAGAAGTGTTGCGGTCATGTCCGTCCCCCACATCTCATCAATGGTGTCTGGGATGATGGTCCCATCATGCGCACGAGGACCATGAGACGCCCCATGACAGGGCTTGGCACAGAGCCCGCTCTCGCGCATCAATCGCAGAACCCGAGCCTTTGAAGTG
The DNA here is from genome assembly GCA_003149565.1 of Marivita sp. XM-24bin2. GTDB lineage: Bacteria > Pseudomonadota > Alphaproteobacteria > Rhodobacterales > Rhodobacteraceae > Marivita. The sequence goes on from QCWH01000076.1 coordinate 9,528, forward strand.
CGAATGCCTTTGTAACGCAGGCGCGCCCAAACCTTGCGATGTCCTTCACCGTAGAACGGGCTGTCGGTGATCACGCAGCGGATCGCATCAACCAGATCGGCGTCTGACATCGGGCCCTGCGGTCCAGGACGACGGCGCATCGGCAGCTCTGACGGGACCGGTTGCAGATTGCGGTACACACTGGCCCGGCTCAGACCCCAAACACGGCAGACCCGGGAAACGCCGTAGCTCTTGCCCGTGGAAATCGAGATGACGGCGCTCATCGCTTCGACTTCCGGCGCGCTAAAGGGCGACCAGCCTCCATCTTCGAGATCTTCTCGTACAGGAGCTCATTGTCCATGGTGATCTCGCCAACCTTCGCACGCAGCCGATCGATTTCCTCATCTCGGGCGTCACGCGGGCGATGCTTCAAACCACTGGCACCCGCCTCTAGAAACGCATCGCGCCATCTGCTCACATCAGCGGCCGTCGCCTCTATTGACCGCGCGACCAGTTCAACCGCTTCACCACGCAAAACGCGCAGGACAGCTTCCTGTTTCCGAGCCGCCGTCAGTCTGCGCCGCGGGGCCGCAGCCGGACCTGCTGCGATATTTGAAGTCTCCGCAGCTCCGGCTCCTTCGCGCTCAACCTTCTTCTGTTCCGTCATAAAACACCTCGAATACCCCCCTATGGTCATGTCTTAAGTGGTGTCTCAAAAAACTCTAGCGCGGGGGACTCCCGCTTTCTTGATGGCTGCAGGATCTCTAGTGTCGCCACGAAAGGTGAACGCCCGGACTCTCGGGATTGAGTTATGTTGGGTCCAATCCAATGCAAACTTCGTCTTCAGATGTGGGGCAAGATTGGCTTTAATGGTGTCTGTCTCGAACGCTTTCGTCAGCGGTTCCGACTCCTTGGGAGGCATGTCGAGACGGGCAACTCTGTCGAGAAGCGCCTTGGCTCGACTATCTGCGAGTTTGATCCCTCCCGATGATCTCTTGGCTGCAGGTGAGACCTGTGCACAGGTCCAGGCATGCGCAATCAGCTTTTCAAGGGCGGGTGGAAGTGCAGGCAGCGCAGACGCTGACCGCGAGAGAACACAGCCGAGTTCGTCGCCGCTCCATTGCATTCTTCCTTCTTGTTCTTTGTCAGAGTAATCAACCGGCGTGTATGCCCAGAAGTCTATGTCCCCCCCATAGAATTGGGTGGGGATACGGTAATCCCTCGGCTTCGGAGGTGGGGATGTCTGTTGTGCATTCTGTTCTTTGTGGAGAAATGGTAGCTTGAGTTTCAAAAAATTTGTTCCTTTTAATTCATCTTGACATGATTGATGCGCTTCTAGCTGGCGCGCAACGCGCCGACCTTGGGGCGCCGAAAGCCGGGACTTCCCAGGGTTACAGTACCCTTGAGCATGGCAACTCAAAACCTGAACTCTTTGTCTTATCAAGTCTACGGTTGGTCATTCGGCGCGAACGCCGGTGTTGCATATTCGTTCGGAGCAACTCAAAGGCTTTGCCCGGTTGTTGAGACCGAGTTGGTGTTGTAGCGCGTCACCGTGTCGAATTTTTCAGCTCTTTCTCGTCTCAAAGGGATTCGGGTTCAGCGCTCCGTCATCGGCTATGCAGTTCGGGCATAACATCGGTTCGCATTGAGTTTGCGCGACGTCGAGGACCGGTTGGCCTCTCGCGGGATCACGATTTGCTATGAGATGGTCCGGGACTGGGTCGCAGGTTTTGGCACAAAGCTTGCGGTCTCAATTCGAAGAGGACGTTCACAGCCGGCGGATAAGTGGCATCTGGACGAAGTCGTGATCCTGATAAGGGGTGAAACACGCTTTGGCGCGCCGTTGACGCCTGCGGTTATGTTTTGGACATTCTCGTTCAGTCCGGGCGTAACAAGACGGCTCCAAGCGTTTCGTTCGCAAGCTGTTCCGGCGCTGGGGCCAACCCGGTGTCTTGATAACCGACAAGCTTCGATCCTAGGCAGCTGCAAAAGCTGAGATCACACCAAGCTTCTAACATCGTCAGCACAAAGGTCTCAACGATGGGGGAGAGGCATCACATTGCCAAACGCGAACGCGGGGGAACGTGATGGGCCGTTTCAGCTCGCCCGGTCAGGTACAGCGGTTCCTTTCGGTGCATGAGCACACTGCCGCCCTGTTCCGCCCCAAACGCCACCATTTTTCAGCTCGTTCCTATCGCCACATCCGAGAAGAGGCCTTCGCCAACAGGAGAGAGCATTCGCACGAATTGGTAGCGTGATGCCGCCGCTCGGACCCTCTTGCCCGCCCACGGAAATAACCTGACAAAGCCGATCAGGCATACCACCGCTCTTTTTTTTGAACCCTGAATCACGTAGCCAAGCGGAAATTGATGAGCCTTGAGTCGAACTCTGGCGACAGGACTAAAATTGACAACCACCACAATAAGGCCCAATTCCGTATGTCCGCACGTAGATGATTTTGTTGAAAACTCGGCCTCTGAGAGCGAACGGTCAAAACAGCAGAATATCCTCGCGCGGAACTCCCTCGTCGCAAACGTCATTTTCTGAAGCGGTACTCCTGAGAACAGTGTTCCAAGAATTTCAGACAATTTTCGTCTGTTGGAGTTTTTCAATTCAATCAGATTGGAGCAGACAACGAAGAATTCGCATAACAGAGCGAGGTTCAACGCAGGATATCCTCTTTGAGGCCGAGTCCCTGCCGATTCATGTAAAAACAGGAGAATAATGCATGTACCGTCAGGTTCTACTCCCGCCGGTCCAGGGTTCGGCGCCTTTGGCATCGACAAAGATGCGGTAGACCGACGTTGTCGCGGTGATGAAGAGCCGCCGCCCGTCGCGTCCTCCGAAACATAGGTTCGACACGGTTTCCGGCACGAGGATCTTGCCCAGAAGCGTGCCGTCGGGAGCAAAGCAGTGCACGCCATCCCCCGCCGAGGACCACAGGTTGCCTGCGCTGTCGCAACGCATCCCGTCCGGCAGGCCGGTGTCGATGATGGTAAAGACGCCCCGGTCTTTCAGCCTGTCGCCGTCGACGGCGAACCGGCGGATCACCGCAGGCACAGAGGCGTCGTGGCTCGACCCGCTTTCGGCGATGTAGAGAAGACTTTCATCGGGCGAAAAGCACAGACCGTTGGGCTGGGTGAAATCATCGGCCACCACGCTCAGCGCCCCCTCGGGGGACAGGCGGAAGACGTTGCGCGCCGCCTGTTCGGGGGCGCTGCGGTAACCTTCGAAATCCGAGATGATCCCGTAGGTCGGATCGGTGAACCAGACCGCCCCGTCGCTGCTGACGACGACATCGTTGGGCGAATTCAGCCGCTTGCCCTGCCAACTGTCGGCCAGCACGGTCACCCGCCCGTCATGCTCGGTGCGCACCACGTCGCGCGCGCCGTGCCGGCAGCCGATCAGGCGGCCTTGCGTGTCGCGGGTGTTGCCGTTGTTAAAGCCGCTTTCTGCCCGGTAGAGCGTCACGCCGGTCGTCTCGGACCACATCATGATCCGTTGCGAGGGGATGTCGGAGAACAACAGCGCGTCGCGATCTCCGAACCAGACCGGGCCTTCGGTCCAGATGAAGCCCTCGGCGATGCGTTCGAGCTGCGACATCGGGTGAGTGAGCGCGCGAAAACGGTCGTCGATCACGTGCAGATGCGGCGGAAGGGTAATCATGAGCGGGTCTTTCTGGTGCTGGCAGCGATGACGATGGCGATGATGATGGCGCCGGTCAGAACGCTTTTCACGCCCGCTCCCGCGCCGTAGCTGTTGAGCATGGACACCACGAGGAACATAAAAAGAGAGGCGCCGATGACGCCCGGCACGTTGGAGTTACCCCCTGCGATAGAGGTGCCGCCTATCACCACCACTGCGATGGACATGAGCAGGTATTCAGCGCCCATGTTGAGCGCCGCCCCGCCGGAAAAGCTGCTGAGCAGAAAGCCAGCCAGCGCGGCAAAAACAGCAACGGCGATGTAGGCGGCGGCGCGTACCGCTTGCACGGGCACGCCCGCCAGTCGGGCGGCGCGCAGGTTCTGCCCTGCGGCAAGCAGATAGCGCCCCCAAACCGCTCGTTCAAGCATGACCCAAACGGCGACGGCTAGCGCAAAGGCGACCCAAGCGACGTTTGGTACGCCGAGCATCCGGCCCGTGGCGAAATCTGCCAGACCCTCGGGCGGTTTGACCCTGAGCCCGCGGTTGGACCAGATCGCTACGGATTGATAGACCAGCGAGGCCGCCAGCGTGGCGATGATCGGCGGCAGGCGCAAAAGCCAGATCAGCGCGAAATTCGCGCAGCCCACGGCCAGACCGACCGCCAGCGCCACGATCAGCCCCAGCCACGCGGTGCCGGGCTCGGACCCCATGATCTTCAAAGCAAGCGTACCGGCCAGCGTCATCGTCGCTGGGATCGACAGATCGACATTACCCGGCCCAAGCGTGATCACCAGCATCTGCCCCATGCCGACGATGGCAGCGAACGCGCCGAAGCTGAGCGCGGCATAGGCAAGCTCGGACGCGCCCCGCCCGGAGGTCAGCATCAGCGTCGCGGAGAATACCAACGCGGCGGCGGCCCAAGCCCAGACCCAGGGTTTCATGGTCAAGTTCATTCCGCCGCCCCCTTGCGAGAGAACAGCAGCCGTGCGGTCAGCACGAGGATCAGGATCGCACCCTGCGCGCCAATCTGCCAGTCGGGCGAAAGCCGCAGGAATGACAGGAACGAGGCCGCCAGCGTCAGCGTCAGCGCACCGATGACCGCGCCCACGGGGCTGACCTTGCCGCCGGTGAACTCTCCGCCGCCAAGGATCACGCCGGCGATGGACAGAAGAGTGTAGCGCAGCGCGATGTTGGCGTCGGCACTGGTCGTCAGCCCCACCAGAGCCATTCCCGCCAGCACGCCGAACAGACCCGCCAGCCCATAGGCCATGGCCTTGAGCGCGGTCACGTTCCAGCCCGCCCGTGTGATCGACCGCGCATTGCCGCCCACCCCGCGCAGCACCGTGCCTAGCCGCGAGCGGATGACCAGCATATGGGTCACGAAGGCGATCAGCACCGCTGCCACCACGGCCATCGGAACCAAGGGCGGCTTTACCGTCATCAGCGTGCGGATCCAGCCCGGCGCAGAGCCGCCCGGCGTAGGCAGGATAAAGAGCGCCAGCCCGCCCCAGACAAAGGACATGCCCAGCGTCACCACAATTGCGGGCAGGTCCAGCCGATGGATCACTGCCCCCATCAAGGCGTAGCTGGCGACAAGCGCCAGCAGGATCAGCAGCCCCAGCATCGGCGTGTCGTTGAGGTAGGTCGCCGTGATGCAGGCCGCGAGGCTGACAAAGGCGCCAAGGCTCAGGTCGATATCGTTGACCATGATGATCATCATCTGCGCAATCGTCGCCAGCGCGATCGGCACGGCGAGGTTGAACAGCAGGTTCAGCCCGAAATAGCTCATCGCCCGCGGCTGCATGTAGAAGGTCGCCGCCAGCAGCACGGCGAGGGACACGACCGGCAGGATGATGCGATACTTGGCCAGCATTACGACGCCTCCTGCATTTCGAACGAGGCTTCGAGGATGCGCTCTTCGGTGATCTCGTCGCCGGTCAATTCCGCACTGATCTCGCCGTTTCGGAACACGAAGACGCGGTCGCATTGGCAGACTTCTTCGGTCTCGGTCGAATACCACAGGAAGGTCCGGCCCTTGGCGGCCTCGGCGCGGATCATCGCGTACACATCCTGCTTGGTGCCCACGTCGACACCGCGCATCGGGTCGTCCATGACGACAACCGGCGCGTCCGAGGCCAGCGCGCGTGCAAAAAGCACCTTCTGCTGGTTGCCGCCCGACAGTGACAGGATCGGGTTGGTCAGATCGTCGGTGCGAATGCCGATGCGCGCTTTCCAGTCTTCGGCCAGCGCACGCTCTTTTGCTCGGTCCACAAGACCCTGTCCAAGCACGGAAACCGAGATGTTGCGCAGGATCGACCAAAGCGGTAGCACCCCGTCGCGCGGCCGGTCGCCGGCGACAAAGACGGCCTTGGTCCCCTTTCCCCCGCGCCAATCAGAGCTGAGCGACAGGTAAAGCCGCGCCAGCGCCGCCGCCTGTCCGTGACCGGCCAGACCCGACAGGCCCACGACCTCGCCGCGCCGCGCCTGCAGCCCTTCGCCTGTCAGAATAACGTCACCCGGAGCGCTGCGCGCGGCCTGGTCGGCCGCTCTTTCGGTGGCCACATGGCCCATCGCGTCGACAAGTCCCTGCCGGGTGAATTCGGGCGTCGGGCGATCTGCCACTACCTTGCCATCCTTCAGAACAGCGATGCGGTCCGAGACCTCGAACACCTCACCCATCATGTGGCTGATGAAGATCGCCGCGCCGCCCGCCTCGCAAAAGCGGCGCACATGGGACAGAAGCTGCCGCGCGATGCCTTCATCGAGCGAGCTTGTCGGCTCATCGAGGATGACCAGCCGCGCCGTGCCGCCGCGCGGGGCAAAGCCGATGGCGATCTCGACCATCTGCCGCTCGGCGATGCTGAGCGTGTCGACCTCGGCATCGACGTCAATGCCGTTATCGGGAAAGACCGTGTCCAGCGAACTGCGGATCTCGGCCCGCGCCGGTTTGCGCCAGCCTGCGCCTTTCAAACCGGGATGCGCCATGGCCAGGTTTTCGGCCACGGTGAGGTTGGGACAGAGCGACAGTTCCTGAAAGACCGAGCGCACCCCATGCGCGCCGCCGGGGAAGTCCACTGTCCCGGATGTCGGGCCGAAGGTGCCGTTGATCAGGTTGACCAGGGTCGACTTGCCCGCGCCGTTATGCCCGACCAGCGCCAAGCATTCGCCCGACATGACGCAAAGCGACACGCCGTCCAGCGCCTTGACCGGGCCAAAATGCTTGGCCGCGTCGCTGAGCGCGACCACGGCGGTTCCATCGGTGTTGGTCATGTCCGTCCCACAGGGCCAAAAGTGCCCCGTGCCCTATTCGAGGCACGGGGCGTTCATTTCGTGCAGCGCTTACTTGGCGTCCGCAATGACGGCCTGCGCATCCTTGAGCGTGTAGGACACGTTTGCCACAGAGCCTTCGGGGGTCGAGGCCAGCGCCTCGTCCAGACCGTCCTGCGTGATCTTGAGGAACGGCACGGTCAGATCCTTCGGCACCTCTTCGCCGGCGAGGATTTGCTGCGCGACCCAAAAGGCCAGCGAGGCCACGCCGGGCGCGATCGACAGTGACATGGTATCGTAACCGTTGGCGTCGCGTTGTTCGGCCCACCATTGCAACTCGTCTTGACGGTTTCCGAGCACAATCAGCGGGGTCGGTCGGCCTGCCGCGTCAAAGGCCTGCGCGGCGCCGTAGCCGTCGCCGCCCTGGCAGCGCCCCAAGGACGGGATCGGTGCTGATGCTTGGTTTTGTGACCCACAAGCGCCGTATCAAAAAGGCACCGTGGAAAACACGAACAACAGGTTGAGAAAGTACCTGCCCCGCTCAACCGAACCGACGGCGCTGACAAATCGATATTTGAAGTCGATTTGCCACCGCCTCAACATAACGCCAAGCAAATGCTTGGACTTTCGAACGCCGCAAAAGTCTTCGAGCGCAAGCTGATGGAAATTCAGAACCAACTGGAATAAAATGAGTTATCCAGAACTGCACTTGTTAACGGTGAGTTCACACAGGTGCATTTCGCAACAGTATGCTTCGACTATCAGTCGCGTAGGACCGCCATGCTGTCGCTGTCCCATGCTGCCCATACAAGGTCCTCCCCGATCGACTGGCCCGCTTCGGCATCGACGAAGGCCCGCAGTTTTGCGCCGTCGGCCTCCTGAACCAGCATGTCAACGGCCATGCGGCTGCCAAGGAAAGTCTTGTTGATCACGCGCCCTTGCACCGCATTCGGCAGGTCCGGACGCGCTGTGTGAAATCCGAGCTTTTCCAGCCGAACGGACGCCGTGATCGGTGCACCTTCCATGGGGACGCCCGACGGGGCATGGCCGCGCAGTGTTTGGCCGAACCAATCCATCACGACCATGCCGCTTTCGACACCGCGCATTCTGCCCGACAGCAAATTCGTCTCGCCGATGAACTCGGCCACGAACCGGCTTGTCGGATGGAAGTACAGTTCTTCCGGCGTGCCGTCTTGTTCGACACGGCCTTGGTTCATGACGACGATCCGGTCCGACATGGTCAGCGCTTCTTCCTGGTCATGTGTCACGAAGAAGAACGTCTTGTGGGTCTGTCTCTGGATGGATTTCAACTCGCGCTGGACTTGCCCGCGCAGCTTGGCATCCAAGGCACCGAGCGGCTCATCCAGAAGCAACAGGGCGGGGTCCGGAGCCAAGGCACGCGCCAGGGCGACCCGCTGCCGCTGTCCCCCGGACAACTGACTGGGGTAGCGGTTCCCGAAGCCGTCAAGTTCGAGAAAGGACATGATTTCGTCCAAGCGCCGCCGAATCGCGGATCTGTCCATGCCCTTGAGCTCGAGCGCGAATGAGATGTTCTGCTCGACAGTCATATGGGGAAACAGTGCGTAATCCTGAAAAACCATGTTCACATGACGTTTTTCCGGTGGTTGTTTCGTGACGTCCTGCCCGTCAAGGATAACGCGCCCGGTGTCGGGTCGTTCAAAACCGCCGAGGATTCGCAAGGTCGTTGATTTGCCGCAGCCGGACGGACCCAGAAAGGTCACGAACTCCCCTTCGGCAATATCGAGCGAAAGGTCCTCCAGCGCGACCGTCTTGCCAAAACGCTTGGATATTCCGTCGATATGGACAAGTGCAGACGTCATACCTTGGTCTCCTTGTTATTTCGCCGGGTGAACCGTTCGGCCCAAATCCCGATTGCAGCGGTCAGTACAAGCGCCACGGTGGCAATTGCGTTGATCTCGGGCGACATGCCGGACCTGAGCATCGCAAAAATCAGCACGGGAAGTGTCGGCTCGTATCCACCAAGGAAGAATGAGCGGACGAAATCGTCGAGGCTGAGCAGCAGGCAGAAGATGCTGGCCCCGAGGATGGCGGGCACCAAGTACGGTAGCGTCACGCGCAAAAAGGCGATAAGCGGATCCGCCCCAAGATCGCGTGCAGCCTCAATCTGGCTTTTGGGCAAGGTCGATAACCGCGCCATAACCACAAGGGACACGAACGGCACGTTGTGCACCGCATGCGCCCAGACAATCGCCCCCATACCCGGCTCGATCCCCAACATGCGTGCATAGATGCGGAACGCGATGGCCGAGATAATGCCCGGTACGAGCGCGGGAAGCACCATGAGCGCGAAGGTGACGGCCCGCCCCCAGAACTTGCGCCCCTGCAGGAGGACTGCGATCCATGTGCCGACAATGACCGAGATCAGTGTCGACAGAATGGCGATCGCGACGGAATAGCCGAAGGTAAACATAACGTCGGTGTCGGAAAACACGCCTTTGTACCAGTCCAGTGTCCAAGAGCGGATCGGGAACCCGATGAACTTGCTGTCCTTGAACCCCATCAGGATCATGAGGATCAGTGGCACGAATACATAAAGGACGAAGGCCCAGTAGATGCAGGCCAGAAAGATGCGGTTGCCACGGTTGAGTTCGACGCGGTGGTTCATTTCGTGTCTCCCTTGCGCAGCATGTTCATCAGTTTCTGAAACACGCCCGTAATCAAAAGGGCTGCGGCGAACATGATAACCGCAAAGGCGGCCCCTGTCGGCCATTCATCCCCTGCGACGTGAAAGAAGCCGGCGATGGTTTCGGCAAAGACCGTGGTGGAGGGGCCACCCAGCAGCACCGGTGTCGCGTAAAAGCCTGTAGAGATCAGAAAGACCAGCGTACAGCCCGATGAGATGCCTTCGATCGTCATCGGCAGCGATATGCGTCGGAACCGCGTCCAAGCGCCGGCACCAAGATCGGCGGCTGCTTCGTTCATGCTCTGCGGCAGCTTCTCGAGAGCGGAGTAGAGCGGGAGCAGCATGTAGAGCGCCGTTAGGTAAACTATACCGACCCCCATAGAAAAACTCGTGTACATGAAAGGGATGGGTCGATCGATCAGCCCAAGCCATTTGAGCACGAGGTTCACCGCACCGGTGTTGCCGAGCAGGATCATGATTGCATATGTCCGTACGATTTCGCCGACCCAAAACGGCACCAGCAGCAGCAAGAGCATCAGCATCTGGTTCCTGCGGCTGACATGGCGCGCGAGGAAATATGCCACCGGGTAGGTTATGATCAGGGTACAGAAGGTGAAAACGGCGGCGAATGTGAGCGTACGAAAAAACGGCATCCAGAAGATCCGGTCGCCAAAGAACCGCATGTAGTTTTCCAGAGTGAATTCCTGTTGGGTGCCAGGAGCAACTGGGTAGGCATCGGTCAAAGACACCCGCAGCATCTGCAGCATCGGGCCAAGGTGCTGCGTGAGCAGCCAGAGTATCGGGAACGCCGCGAGAATGAGAAACTGCCGGCGCGGCGATGCGGTTAACAGCGCAGAGAACGCCTGATAAGGACCCCAGTTCGCGACGCGTCCCCAGAATGTACGGTCACCCGCAGGCACCGCATTGCCGCCGCTGTCTTTGCGCACGGATGCGTCATGGGTCATCTGACGGATACCTTTCTCGCCGCGATGTCAGTGTCGGCCCGCCGTTCGGCCGGGCGGGCCAGAGCTCATGGCCGGGTCAGGCCGCTTTAACGGCCTCGACCGCCGGATCAACAAGGCTGTACTTCAACTCGTTGGCCTCGGCACGGAAGAACTGGAGGTTGGCCAGTTGCTCTTCTGGGAAGGATGTCGATTTCTTTTCGAGATCGGTCAGATAGTTTGACGCGTCCTTGTATGTCGAAATGAAGCCCGACGCCTTGGTCATTGCCGCACCGATTTCAGGTGACGCGAGGATCGCATCGAGGAAGGTGTATGCATTGTCCACGTTGGGCGCGTTATTGGCGACATTGTATGTGTAGACAAAGCCATAAGATCCTTCGTTCGGGATGGTCATGCCCAGTGGGAATCCGTCGTTGATCAACGCGGCTGCCGGTCCATTCCAGCTATGACCAAGCGCGATGTCCTGGTTGACGAACATCTGCTGCACCTCGGCCCCGCTGTCGTAGTATTTGCGCACAAGCGGTTTCTTTTCGATGAGGAACTGCTTGGCCTCTTCGACGATGGCTGCCGCTTTTTCCGGGTCGTCCATGTATTCGACCATATTGCCGTCGTAGCCCATCATCAGCATCACGATCGACATCATATCTTGAATGATATACGCAGTCTGGCCTGCGTATTCCTCGGAGAAGAGCGTATCCCACGTCATCGCTTCTTCTTGCGAGACAAGCTCGGTGTTGTAGGACAGAACCTCCATGCCCGACAGGATCGGCGCACCCCATTTCTCGCCGTTGATCGTCGCCCAATCGCTTTCCGAGAAGGTGGGATTGATGTTGCCCCAGTTGCTCAGGCGGTCGGTGTCGAGCGGCGCCAGCAATTCGCTGTTGATGAACTGCAGGAAGCGGTGGCCGGCCACGGTCATGATGTCCACGGTTGGGTTCGGCTGCTCCGCAGCGAGCAGGTTGAACTGCTTGCCCTGATCGTCGACCAGGCGCACGTTGACCTTGATCCCGGTTTCGGACTCGAACTGTTCCTTGAAGCTTTCCGGCACAAAATCGTTGTAGGTCCAGATATTCACTTCGCCGCTGCCTTGTGCGGCCGCGCGGCGCAGATAGGCCGGGCTTGCCACAGCGGCACCGGCCAATGCCGTCGTGCCGATGAAACGGCGACGGTTCATCAAAAGCTTGGTCATGTCATCATCTCCTTGTTGGTTATTCTTTTGTTTTCCGTACGCCTAATGTTCACAACGCTGGGTCATGTGTCTACCGCAACAGCCCGGTACGGGCGGCCTGCTGCAATTCTTCAAGGCTGTAGCGTTCCAGTTCAAGTGCTTCCAGCAACGCGTTCTCGCGAGCGAAATCGCGGTCATACATGGCCGAGAATATCTCGATCCCGGCTTCGTGCAGAACGGCGGGCTGGTCGACCAGGCGTCCGAGAACGGCGGTCAGTTGCAGGCCGTAAGGCACGTCTTCGGTCACATACCTGCTGTCAGCGGATGCCGGCCCCGTACCGCCGTTCCCCTGCGCGTGCATCTGCTGGTTCATCTCGGAGATCGAGGCTACAGGGACGTGAAAGCTCAGGTGAAAATGCTCGAAAATCGTTTTCACTGATAGCCCCAGTGCTTCGGCGATGGCCAACCTCTCCAGATCGAGCTTTTCCAGCAGCCGTCCCACTTTGGGCGTCACGTTCTGTCCTTGGCTCCAGACTTCGCCTCGCTCCATGCGGGTCATGTTGCCAAGTGCGATGCCCAGATGGTTTTGCGGGTTCAGGTTCGACAGGGAGATCGCCAGGAGACCTCCGCGCGGCTGGAACCGGTCCCCGAACAGCTTCTGACAGAGAGCCAACGCTGCACCCGTCTCGCTGTCGGGGACAGTGCAGAGGTCAACGCTGCTTCGCACGGTGTTGACCCGAACCACGGTACCGTCTTGCCGCCTCCCGGTCACGGCAGTTGTACCCCATGCGGTGATTGGCGCAGACACGCCGCGCGCGGCTAGTAGGCGCATCAGATAGAGTGCGCCCATGGACGCATGCGACGACACGATTACATGCTGACCTTCTCGGATATGCGGGGCGAGCGCGTCCATCACCGCCTTATGCCCGTATGCCGGCAACGCCAGCATCAAGACGTCATTTTCATTAGCCAGAGTTTTTGTCGACGCAGCGATGCGGGGCGAAAATTGCAAGTCGATCGCTCCCTCGGCGGTGACGCCTGCCATGAGCCCCTGCGTCCCTTTGCCAGAGGGCGACCAAAGCATCGGATCGTGCCCCTGATCCGCCAGAAGCGCCGCTGTGCCCAAGGCAATGGACCCAGCACCAACGATCCCGACGCGCACAGCTTCTTTCATTGCGACTCCTCCTGCCGGACGGGGTCGCCGAGGACGTGCATCAGTCTATTGGCCCATCCAAAAAGAGAGGCCGACAGGATCAGGTCGAGGATTTCTTCATTTTCCAGGCCAGCGTCACGTAATGCGCGCATGTCCTCGGCGGTGGCTTTCGGCGGAGCTTCTGAGAGTTTGCGGGCAAAAGCGAAGATCGCTGCGTCGCGTTGGTTCAGATCGGCATCCGCGCCATCCGAGAACAATCGGTCGGTCACCTCCGTGCTGTTTTCCAGCTGTGCATGCCGATCCGCATGGACCGCAGCGCAATAGATACACCGGTTGACCATGGACGCCGCGAGTGCCCCCAGTTCGCGCTCGGCCCGGGACATGCCGCCCTCATCGTACATGATTGCATTGAACAAGGGGGACCGAACGGCAAGACTTTCCACGTCATGCGCCAGCGTCAGGACGTAGTCGGACACCTTCGTGTTCGACGGTGTGACCTTCAGCGCATCGAGCTGTGCCGGGGTGGCTTCGTCCAGCTTCACCGGTGTCACGCGCGGCTGCCACTTTGGCACCCGGCGGGTGAATTTGTGTACGACCCGCGTCATGCGGTTTGTCCGTGCAAGAGACGGAGACCCGCAACGACGCGAAGCTGATACGCGACGAATGCCACCAATTCGCACAGGCGTACGATATCGGCATCGCTGACACCGGCGGCTTGAAGATCGGCGATATCGGTGCTTACGATGTCTTTCGTCGCATTGGCGGCCTTGTCGACAAATTGAACGATCAGAGCATGATCCGCGCCCCCGTCCTTGGCCGGATCGCTGACAAGCGCCAAAGCATTCGCCTTCTCCAAGTAACGTGCTGCCAAGGTTGTGTCCCCTGCCTTTGCCGCGATACGAGCGGCGATGGATGCCCGCAGATCATGCGGAAGGCTGCCCGTATCCTTCGGACACAGAACCGCTTTCTCTGCGGCCTCGGTCATCTCGAAGATGTTGGCACGGGTCCGAATGACTTCTGCAAGCGCGGAGTTGGGTGAAACGGATGCTGTACCCGGCGTTGTCATCTGGAACAGGCTCATGCGACCTTTCCCTCTCGACCGTCCTGTTGGAGTTCGGTCGGTTCCCATTCATGGCCAAGCAGTTCGGGCTTGTCGTAGTCCTGCATCGCCTGCCAGTGCGTTTCGACATCTTCAGCGTAAAGCTTTGCTGCGACCTCGCGCGCGAGCCAGGCGGCGCCGTCGCTGATACCCGGGATGTCGCCGCTTACCTTTCCGAGGCTCGCCGAAGCCCCGTAGTTGAAGCAGTAGACATTGCCCAACCAGGGTGCGGTTCCGGGGACTTTCTCTCGGAAGGTGAAATCCGAATTAAGGTAGGGAAACCGCCCCAGATCCGCGTTTTCTTCGCCCTTGGGCGGTGTGTAGACATCCTGCCACAAAAGGATGTTTCCGGCCGTGTCTCCGAATTCGGTCCGCGCCATCGGATCGATCACGAAACCGGTGCCAAGAATGATGAAGTCGGCGTAGTATGAGGTTCTATCCGCAAAGAAGATCTCGGCTCCGGCCCCGCGTTGCTCGATGCGGACGGTTTCCTTGCCAAAATGGAAATACGCGTTTTCATGACGACTGACCCGCAGGGTGGAGCCGTGCGGCGGGGGCGTTTGCGTGGCAAAGGAATATTGCATGAAGCGCCAGCGCCATTCGTCGGGCAAGGCGGCATAGCCTGCAGTGAACCCAAAACTGCCGATACCCATCATCTTGTTGATCGTCGGCATCTCGTGGCGTCGCACCAGATGGCGGACTTCAAAAGCACCATGTTCCAATGCCTCTGCGGCGTTGTCGACCGCCGACGCCCCGACACCGATCACCGCCACACGTTTGCCCTTCAGGGCGCCAAAGTCGATCTCGTCAGCGCTGTGCGCCCAGAGGCTGCGTGGAAGGTCTTTGACGAACCCCGGAATGTTCGGGCCACCGGTACCGTCCCGGCCCGTTGCGAAAACCAGCTTGCGGCACAGGATCGTTTCCTTTTCCGACCCAGAGACGGTCAGGCGCAGCAGGTCCCCATCAGGTTCCACATGATCAACAGAGACGCCGTTTTCCACCGGCACATCCAGCGTCTCGCGGTACCACTGCAGATAGTCCATCCACATGGTACGCGGTATCTTGTCAAGGGCGTCCCACTGCTTTGCCCCGAATTGCGCACGGTACCACGCTTGGAAGGTCAGCGCACCATGTCCATACGCCGGTCCTGTCAGGGTCTTCGGTGATCGTAGCGTTTCCATGCGGGCGTAGGTCAGCCAGGGACCTTCGCGACCTTTTTCCGCCCGGTCGAGCACACGCACGTTGTGCATGCCACCGGTCTTAAGGGCGAACCAGGCCAGTGTGCCACACATGCCGCCGCCAATAATGACGACGTCCGTTACGCCGTCGCGCTGCGGCACCCAGTCCTTGCCGGGGTAGAGTAAGCATTCGAGCTCCGCTTTCAGGCGGGCCTCGAGCTTTGGAAGCCCCAGATCGTCGAATTGCGGGATTTCATGCACTGGCATCACATCGGTCCCGTGGCATTGCGTTTATTTTCGGCATCATACATTCCATTGAACCAGCTTGGGTGCAGATCATCAATGCGATAGGGGTGAACATGCCTATGGTCCGCCCCCGTCGCGGGTGTCGCGCGTAAATGTGGATGATCGGCAGGCAGTTCGGGATGCGCATGCACCCTTTCGAGCGGATCATCTGCAGGCCAGACCCACAGCGCCGCCACCGTAACCACCGCACATGCCAGCGACAGAACCAGAATCGCCGATTCAAGTGTCAGCCATGTCACCATCCAACCTGCCAGAGGATAGGCCAGAAGCCAGCCGGCATGGCTCAGAGAGAACTGCGCCGCAAAAACGGCTGCACGGTCGTGTTTCTGGGCCGACCGCGTGATGACCAGTCCGCCGGGCGTCAACACCAACGACGAGGCGAGCCCAAACCCGATCCAAACCGCCGCAAGCACAGGCAAGGACGGGGTCGAAAGAACCGAGAAAGTCACGCCGACCGTGGCAAAAAGGAACGTTCCTGCGCTCATGACGCGCCGCTCTTTTGCAAGGGCGACCAACCGAGGAACGAGAATCGCACCCAGCGCAGCGCCGAATCCGAAAAACCCCATCAACACAGGCAGGTACGTTTCGGATGAGCCAAGCCGGGCTCCGGCGTAAACGACACTGTTCACAATCACCCACGCCATGGCAAGCGACAGTGCAAAGTTCAGCAGAAACAGACCTTTTAGCCTTGGCGTGCGCACATAGATCGAAGTGCCCTTCGACACTCGCTTCCAAAACCGTTTTCTTGTGGTCTCCGCCATATGCTGCGGTATCCGAGCGACGAGGACTGCGCCAATGGACCCGAAGAACGCCAGCGCCGCGACAAAAAAGAGCGATTCCCCGGCCAGTACCTTTAGGAGCGCGCCTGCAATCACGGGGCTCAGCACCGCTTCCAGCGTATAGGCGATCCGCGACCATGAAAGAGCGCGCGCGTATACATCTTCCTCGGGAACGACATCAGGAACGATCGACTGAAAAAGTGGTGTGAACCCTGCGGACAGGGCGAAGAACAGGAAGGACAAACCTGCGATGTGCCAAATGCTGTCGGTGAAGGCCATCGGCACAAGCAGGAGCATCCGGCCCACATCGAGCGCAACGAGCGCCTTTTTACGCGAAACACCGGCCAGAAGACTCTCGGCGACCGGCGCCAGCCCGACATATGCCACCATCTTCAGCGCGAGAAGTAACCCAAGAACCTGGCCCGCTGCCTCGGCGCCGCCGATCCGAAAAGCGGCCAGCGACAGCGCAACCGTCAGAACACCGATCCCGATTAGCGAGCAGATCTGCGCACCAAAGAGCCAGCGGAAATTCGGATTAGCCAAAGGACTTGTCACAATGCGAGTGTCTCCTCCGTCATAATCACCGGAAAGAATTGTGCCGTAGCCGGGTCTGCACAATACAATGATTGGTCGTCCGGTGCACAGAATGCAAGGGGAGTGGGCAAAACCTGGTGGTCGTCGTGGTCTTGTAAGGTTTTGGAACAAGGCGGGACCCACCATGGATGTCAGCATTTTGTCGAGACGACGTTTGACTGTGGAGAAACCAAGAGGCGCAATATCGGTCGTCTTCGCCGAGCACCGGATAAGTTTGGTTCTGAGAATTTGGGCCTTCTCCTTGACGACGCAAAGACCTTGTTGAAGCACTTGCAGGAAGCGATCATGCGAGACCAAGTCGGTGAAGCAATTGAGGCTCGCCGAAAATGCGATGGTACCTGTGGCAAGACGCGTAAAAGCCCGGTGCCAGGATCTCTATTCCTACCTTGCAAACAACTTCGACGCGCTTCCCGATTATGGCCATCGATACCGAAACGGCTTTGCAGTTTCATTGTCCTAGACAGAAGGCTGTGTTGACGACCTTGGGAACACTCGTATGGGCGGGCAAGCGGCGGCGCATGAGATGGTCACCGCAGGGTGCGCATCGGGTTGCCGTCACTCGGACCGCTGTCCTTGACGAGAGGC
>QCWH01000077.1:0-2391 GCA_003149565.1 Marivita sp. XM-24bin2
CCCGGCTACCACGGTTGCTGGGCGCATGAAGGGAAAAATGGACCCAGGAGCGCGCCGCGGATGTGCCGACAGATTTGACCCATCGGCAGAACCGGACGCGATGACGGAAAAGCGTTCCCGCTCAGCGACTATTTCAGCGGCCTGTTAGGGCTTGGGCAGCACTACTTTGTGTGGTACTAATTGTGGTATTTTTATGATAGAAGATAATTTACTCACACAATATCAATAAATTAAGCCATTTATATTGGGGACTGCCTCTCCGCCACTTTCAACGCTCGCGTTGAAGTTTGCGTCAATAAAATAAAGACTATTCTCTCCTGGCGTCGCAAGCGTCCTCCTTTTAGCTCCACAATCGGTGCGACACAGATCGGCCAGATCGAGAGCAACGCTCGTGATGCGGATCGTGTGCGCCTCCGATCCATCCAGTAAAGCGCCTGTGGGATAGTGGCCGATGACCCGCTCCGGTCTGTCTTTGACCAGGGTGTGGCGCGTCGGCGGCAGGATGATCCGGTCCGGCGGCGGGGCTAGGAAGGCCTCAAGGACGGCACGCGACAGGCGCGCGCCGCGCGATCACTCCATGTCGACCATATCCATGCCTAGGCGGATCGCCTCACCGAACTCGTACGCCTGTCGGGCCGCTTTCAGCGAGCGATATGGAGCGCCGAATTTCCCGGCGCACCTCGGCCATATCTTGCATTGCGTGGATGCGACCGCGCACCGCGTTCAGGGCGTCGAGCGGGCTGCCAGCCAGACGACCGAGCACCAAGGAACCAGTTGCCCCGCAGATGACGAACCCACTGTGCGACAGCGGCACGAACACGCGGTGCGCGCCGACAAAGCGGGTCGGCTCATTCAGGCCGGCCGCGACGTAATCGGCGCGGCGACGGACGTGCACCTCGTGGTCGATGTTCGAGCCTCGCCGCGACGTGGTGCCGTAGGCGATAAGGGCGAAGCGCTGGCCGCCCCTCTTGTCGATATCGAGGAGTAGGCAGGGCCTAACTTTGAGCGCCCTGCGGCATCCATCTCGGCGAAGGGAAACTGGAATGACACGATTTCGCCATAGCTGACGTGGTAGCGCCAGGCCTCGGTCATGGTGGGTATAATGGGTGTACTGTCGAGCATCTCGACCTCCTTGCGATTGGTATCGCCGCGCTTCCCGCTTCATCCCCAGGATCTGGGTCTTCATCTTCGTGCGCGACATCCGGCGCGTGCACGAAGACTACAGACCTTGAGCCACCAACGTCACGTTGACTTTTGTCTCACGTCCGCCGAGGCGGACGGAAACATCATCGTTGGATCGTCACTTGGCGAGAGCCTTGAGGGTGACATCCCCTCTTGACTTTGGGGGAAATAGGCAAAGCGCCGTATTATGCAGTTTCATCAGCCACTGCGATGCTATCAGCCCCGGCCTGCTCACAGTACCGAGACGACTCGCTACGCGGAGAAAACCATGCGGCACATCTCAGCCGACTCCCGCTATCAGCTGCAAGAAGGGCGGGAAGTGTGAATTCGCCGCTGAACGGCCAACAGCCTACTTCCACAGTTGCAAGCGGGGGAGCGGCTGTCCGAACAGTCGCTCCCTCTCGAACGTCTTGTCATGCACCCATCCTTTGTGGGATTTCGCTCAACGTGAGACGCACTCGGGCAATGGTCGCCTACATCGTTGTGCGTTCCGCAACGAGTGCATCAGTTCCAGCAAAACTCGCAGGTGGTTTCCTCAAAGAAGGCGCCGCGCGCTTCCACGGGCAGGGACGATAGGCCGGAACCGGTCCAGTCGGCTTCAAGCCGGTAAAGACCCTTGGCATCGATGCCTTGCCCGAAGATATAGGCTTCGACATAACCCTCGTTCTTTGCTTCGAGCACGAGGTAATAATCGCCGTTGATCTTGACGGCGTCGATCTCGCGCACGTTCAACGTATCAAGCAGGCGGGTGGATGCGCCGGATACAGGTTCGTCGATCCGGATCGCGAATTGGTCCGCCGAAGCGGCGTTGGTCGTGAAGAAGACAAGGGCGATTGCGGCTTGGGCCAGGTGCTTGCGTGTCATGCGTATTTCCTCTCGCGAATGGGTTTCGTATCATTGCGCCCTGCGTAGTATCTTCATTGGACAGGCCAATTCCGACATGCGGGACGGTAGTGGCCTTGATCGGAGGCCTGAGAAGTGAGTTTCGTCAAACGAAGAGACTCGAAATCATCTGAAATCGACCTTGGGACAGCGTGTCTCGATCGCTCCGTTGGGCGGCTTTTTTCGCATGCTGGCAAGGAGCTGGACCTGCGACACCAATCGCGCGAGGTACTCATGGCCCTGGCAAGGGCTCCGGGTGAAATAGTCAGTCAGGAAGAGCTGATCGAAGAAGTATGGCAGGGCCGAGCGGTATCCACCGACAGCATC
>QCWH01000077.1:3458-27447 GCA_003149565.1 Marivita sp. XM-24bin2
AATGCATCGCCGAGATTCGACGGGTCCTGGAGGACAGCGACAAGCGCATCATCGAAACCGTGCCGCGCAAGGGGTATCGATTGGTTCCGTGCACCGCGCCCGCGCCGGATTTGTCGCGACGCTGGCAACAGCTGGCCATAATCACCATCGTGGTGCTCGGCTTCTGCGGTCTTGCTTTTGCCATGCTGCGACCCGCAGCGCCGCCGCGGCCACCCGTGATCGCAGTCCTACCGTTTGACGACTTGAGCCCTCCGGAATACCGCGGCTACCTGAGCGATGCGGTGAGCGACAGCATTACGACTCTGCTGGCACGCTATCCGCAGTTCGTGATCATCTCCCAAAGGTCCAGCTTCACATTTCGCAACTCGGACTTCGCTGTGTCGGAAATCGCCGATCAGCTCGGCGCCGATTACGTTCTGGAAGGCAGCCAGCAATATGACGGGACGCGTGTGCGCACGACGGCTCGGCTGATCGACGGTGTGACAGAAGGCAACCTTTGGGCCGACGAATTCGATGTGCCTCTGGACGAGATCTTGCGCGCGAGCAGTCGGATCAGCCGCAAGATCGCCAGCGCGGTGGAAGAAACGGTCGTCGATACGGCCGAGCCGCGAATGTCGAGCGGTGATGTCAGCGCGCTGCTGATCGCGAACGCGGCACAAAGCCGGATCATGAGGAATTTCTCCCGGGACAGCCTTCTAATCAACATCGCGGAACAGGAACAATCCATCAGGGACTATCCCGATTCCGCCTGGGGCCCGTTGGGCCAAGCCCTGTCGCTTCGCATCGGGTTGCGCTACGGCTGGGTAGAAGGGGATGAGGACGCAATCCGCCGGCGGATGGACGAACTTGCCCGCAGAGCCGTGAAACTCGACCCAAACAATTTTCTCGCCTTTCACGCGCTGGGTCGTGTGCTGATGTTCAACCGCGATGTCGAAGGCGCCATAAGCGCCTTTGAGCGCGCGGTAGACTTGAATCCGTCGTCGTCATTTGCCCGGAATGCGTTGGCGCAAGCCCTCGCCTTCGTCGGCAAGACGGACGAAGCTCTCGAAGAGATCGCTGACATCGAGTTGATCGATCCGATTTACGGGCATGATACCAACTGGACCAAGGCACGAATTCAGTGGCAAAAAGACGACTGCGAGGAGGCGCTGGACACATTCAAAGGTGAACCTTCGATGCCCGTGGCTGCAAACAAGACGCTGGCGGCTATTCACCATTGCCTTGGCGACACTGACGAGGCCAAGGCCGCGATGGCAGCCTTCCTTGGAGAGAACCCCGACTGGACAGTGGCGCGGGAACGGGGGATCATCACAGGTATTTGGAGGGCGCCGGGACTGGCAGACCGCTGGCTGGCAGCACTTGAGGCCTCGGGCATGCCCCTATGAATTGCACGAGGTTATTCTTGCAAACACCCGCTTATTGTCTGCGGCGCCGATGGTCCCTGCTCGAGGTTCGTTTGTGGGAGGCGCAAACAGGTCTAGACTCCTAACCTGAATTTGAAGCGATCATTCAGAGCAACTGAAAAGGCTTAAGGACATGCGTACTCAACGAAGTCATGAAATGCAGGCAAGTCTTTAGGTTCGCCGGTTATGCTGCAGACGAAATGGAAGACCAATCACTTGGCACCGGGCGCAGCCAGGCCGCACTTTGCGCATAGTATAAGCTCGCCCATCATCAGATTTCGCGACTGCAAAAATAGGCTGAAATGACGGGTCGCACCGCAGCATCGTGATATCTCGACGAATGACCGCACTGGGCCGGGATGGAATGGTTGCGTCAGAGCCAACCTTCCTTGCGTGCCAGTGCCGCGGCTTCACCGCGCGAGGCGACATCGAGCTTGCTGAGGATGGCAGAAACGTGGTGGTCGACGGTTTTGGCCGAGACGAACAACCGGTCCGCGATGGCGGCGTTCGACAGGCCTTCGCCCAGCAAGCCAAGTACCTGCATTTGCCGTTTTGTCAGACCCGCCGGGTTTTCGCGCGTCGTCGCGCGTGGCCTGGCCGGGGCGTCGATGTCCAGTCTGCGGTCGCGCGCGCGGCCCAGGACAGCCTCTCGCACGCGTGCAGCGCCAAGCCGGTCGAGGATGAGAAGAGCCCGGGCAACGGCATCCGCGTCGCCTTCGGCCAAGGCAAGCGCCGCGCGGTAGGGATCGCCCGCCTGCTGCCAATGCGCGGCTGCAGCGGCCCAGTCGCCGTCCATGGAGGCCTGATATGGAGCGTGAAGCTCGCGCAGCCCGCCGGGCAGCCGGGCCGGGTCAATCCGCCGCTGCCAGTCCAGAAAATCCTCTTTGAGCATCGGGTTGAACGGCAGCGCAAGAGCCTCATCCATCCTGGCCTGCGCGCGGGCCGCGTCTTCCAGCCCCAGCCACGCGCGTTCGGCGAACAGACAGGCGACATCGCAGATGTGGCGACCATCTTCCTCGGCGCCCATCAGGGCTTCGATCTCGTCCAGATGCTCCCCGCCGTCGCTGTTCCCGCGCCGCATAGCGATCCGTGACGCGGCCAGACGCAACATGATCGCCGGTGACGATTGTTCCAGCGGTTTGGACAGGATGTCCCGCGCCGTGGCGAGGGCGTCGTCCCAGCGTCCAAGCCGGTCCAGCACGTGTACACGAAACCCTTGGTGAAAATCCACTTGTTCGATCGTGTCCGTCTCATAGGCCGTGGCGATGGCGCTGTCGAAAAGGTCGAGAGCCTCCTCGAACCGCAGGCCATACCAGTTGACAACGCCACCATTCGACAGGTTCCGTGTCAGGTTGATCGGGCTGCGTGCCGCTTTCGCCACCTCGATGCTTTCGATGTAAAGCGCGTTGTGATCCGCGCTGTCGAACAGGCTGGCCAGCGACAGCGTGCTGAGCGCGTGACTGACGATGTCCTTTCGGCCCAGTCGCTGCGCCATTTCAAGCGCGCGTTGCGCGACCGGCAGGCTGGCTTCCATCTCGTAATCCGACATGGCGATCTGCGCGCGGCTGGCTAGCGCCATGGCCAATTCATCGGTGTCCGCCCCCTCCTGCAGGGCGATCGCCTGGTCGCCAAGCGTCCGCGCCTGCGCCTTTTGACCAGCGGTCCACTTCACGCGCGACAGCCGCTGCAGGATGCGGCCCTTTAGCGTGGTATCGGCACCGGCGACGTCGGCCGCGCGCTCGAAAAACGCCATTGCATCCCTCAACCGGCTGACAAGGCGACAGGCCTCACCAGCCTCAAAGAGCAGAGCGGCCAGGGAGGCTTCGTCCTGCGGATCCGCAAGCTCGACCGCGATGGACAGGTAGTCGGCGGCCTGCCGGTTGGCGCCGGCGGCCATCGCCTCACGGCCGGCCAAGGGAGCAAGGCGGGCAATCTGCGCGCTGTCGCCGGCGGCGCGTGCATGGTGCATCTGCCGTGCGTTCGGCACCTGCGCGGTCGTCTGCATCCTGGCCAGCAGCGCCGCGTTGAGACGGCGGCGCCGCGTGGGTTTTAGGGCGGTTTCCACCGCCAACCGGGCGATTTCGTGCCGGTAGGCCAGGTGGGTGTCATCCTCCTAGATCAATCCGCTTTCGATTGCAGGATCAAGCGCCTCGTCCTCGACCCCGGCGATCGCCAGCGCCCAGTCACGTTCTGCCCGTCGAGGAAAAATCGACACAGCCTCAAGCACCTGCTTGGTCTCAGGCGGCAGGCGACCCAACCGGTTAAGCACCGTGTCCTGCACGCTGCGCAGGGCGTCATCCTTGCCGCCGCGCAAAAGCTCGGTCACGTAGAAAGCATTGCCCCCCGTGATCCGATAAACCTCGTCCGGGGCCTGACCGCTGCCCGCCGCCAGGCGGTTTACCGCTTCGGCAGAGAGCGGCTGCAAGGCGATCCGGGTCGCGTCCGAGGCGGCAACACCATCCATCGCGCGGCGCAATTGCGGGCGGCCCTGGGTCTCGTCATCGCGGGCGGTCACGACCATCAGGATGCGGCGTGTCCGCAGGCGGCGTGCGGCGAAACGCACGAAATCGAGCGTGGCCTCGTCCGCCCAATGCAGATCCTCGATCAGCAACAGCGACGTGTCCCCGGCCTCCTCGATGGCGGTGAGCAGGTTCAGGAAGACCGACAGCCGGTCGCCTTCGTTCCGCCACAGCGCATCCAGATCGACCCCAGCATCGACGGCGACGTCCCGCAAGGGGCCGAGCGGTTCCGGGATCGACAGGTCCTCGCAGGCGCCGCGCAGCGACCGGGCCCCTGTCATCCGGTCTTCGAAGGCGCGCAACAGGGTGGTCTTGCCCGCGCCCGCCTCGCCGGTGACGAAAACGCTGTGCCCGGCCCCGTCGCGCGCGGCCCGGGCCAGGCTGTCCAGCTGCGCAAGCACCGCGTCGCGTTCGAGGATAGGGATATCCACGATGCCGTCTCCCTATGGCGGGCCGCACCCAATGATGGCCCGCGCCTACAATGGCGGAAAAAATAGGGAATGCCAAAGCGCAAAAATGGGGAACCCTCCCGACGCGGGTCCGGCTCCGCTTGCTTAGTTTGGTCTTCAGTATAGCAAGCAAATGACAAGGACCGGCGCTATGACCGACATGCCCGAAACCCACACCGCCCGTTCCCTCGCGTCGGGCGATCCCCGCACACTCTTCGTGGCCACGTTCGACG
Source organism: Marivita sp. XM-24bin2 (assembly GCA_003149565.1). Lineage (GTDB taxonomy): Bacteria > Pseudomonadota > Alphaproteobacteria > Rhodobacterales > Rhodobacteraceae > Marivita. The sequence goes on from QCWH01000077.1 coordinate 8,063, forward strand.
CCGCGCAAAGGCTGATCATGGCCGCCACGGCCTATGTCCACGGGCCCAAAACCGAAAATGCACGCGCTTTGGCCGAAGGGGCTCAACGGGCCGACCGCCTGCGCGAAGACGCACGCCGCAAGGTGGACCGGTTGATGATGTGAAATCGCATTCCGCAAAGCTCCTGCCTGGGTTTCCACAGAACATTCTGTCTGCAATCAACCCCGGAGGTCTGCATGCCGAAGCGATAAAGGCACTCGCTATTACCGGCCGAATAGCACGATTTTCTTGCAAAAAATGAGTTCAGCCGTCTCCGGAGATTTGCGGCGCAGCAATGGCCGGTAAGCGAGCTGCGACTGCAGCATCGCGAAAATAGGTTCAAGGTCCGGAATGGGCGGGGAACGAGTGTGTTTCTTTGCGAACTTGATCACTTACACCTGAGATCATCAAACAAGATTTATGCTAGGCGTTTTGTGTCGTTTGTCCCTATGTTACCGTTTAAGTCGGGACAGCGAGGGCAAGCGATGGAGACGCGAAAAGTTGGGCGTACAGGACTGTGGATTGACACGTTAGGAGTGGGCGGAGCACCTTTAGGAGGCCGTTTTGTCGACCTGACCGATGGTGAGGCCCTCCAGATCGTAAAAACCGCGCAGGACGCAGGGATTCGCTACTTTGATACCGCTCCGTGGTATGGTTTTGGTCGGTCCGAGCGGGCCGTGGGTGATGCTCTGCGCGGGACCGACTACGTTTTGTCGGACAAGGTGGGTCGGCTCCTGCGGCCCGGCGCGGTGGCCGATCCGATGGAATTTGGCATGATCAATCCGCTGCCATTCCACGTGATATATGACTACAGCTATGACGGCATTATGCGCGCCTTTGAGGATAACCTACATAGGCTGGGCCTCGACCGTATCGACATTTTGTTTGCCCATGACATCGGCGAGATGACTCACGGCGCCGAAAACATACGTCACTTTGAGGATCTGCGAACATCGGGCTACCGTGCCATGGACGAGTTGCGCCGCTCGGGTGTTGTTAAGGCCATTGGAATCGGCGTCAATGAAAACGCGGCCTGTATGGAAGCCCTTGGGATCGGTGATTGGGATGTCTTCCTTCTGGCGGGTCGCTACACATTGTTGGAGCAGACGGCCTTGGATGAACTCTTTCCTGCGTGTGAAGCTGCAGGAACGTCTATCATATGCGGGGGGCCATTCAACTCTGGCATCCTGGTCGGGCGCGACACGTGGAATTATGCAAAAGCGCCGCCAGAGGTGATGGCAAAGGCCAAGCAGTTGGCCGACGTCGCAGATGCCCACAACGTGCCTCTGGCCGCAGCGGCACTGCAATTTCCTCTGGGCCATCCATTGGTCACGTCTGTCATACCCGGCCCTCGGGACCCCAAAGAGCTGAAGGAGATCATCGCGTGGTTCACGATGAGCATTCCCCCTGAATTTTGGGAAGACCTGCGTGCCAGAGGTCTTTTGGCAGACGGTGCACCTGTACCCGGTTCTGTTGCACAAAGGCGCTGATGACCAAGCTGTCCCTTTCCCCAGGCACACTTGTACCATGGCCTCGGTCATGGGTATTCCAAGCGCGGTGAAGCTATTCATGACGGCGACACGGATTTGAAGCTCGGCAACCTGGCGGTCCGACTCACGCGCCATGAGGCGTTGGCCCAAGAGCTTCATACAGTGCATTTTGGTCTCCGCGCGACTTCGGCGATGGTAGCCGCTCCACTTCCGCCAAATCCTTCGTCCCAAGCGTTTTGATGCGCGGAGGGCCTCGTTGCGGGCAATTGCCCCCGCGCAGTCGGGCTTCCAGGAGTTGGCGGTTTAGCGGGTCGGGATGATGGCCTGGGCGCTCCGGCTGGCGACGTCATCGTGACACTTGCGCGGATCGTAGGCACCGTCAGCGGTGACGCTGCCAATCTCCTGATCGGGCGAGATCAGGCCGAGGATGTTGGGCAGAATGGACGCATCGCCGAGGTCGCTGCTGGTGAACTCTACTGCTCGGATTTCCAGCGTTTTCTCGTCGATCCCGAGGTGAACCTTGCGCCAAATACGGCGCTTTTGGACCAGCAAGCATACGTGCATTCTATTCCCTTCACCCTCGACCTTGATCCCGGTGCTGTCGATCCGCAGGCGCAGTGCGCCTTGCGATCCTCGACAGGTGATGTTCACGGCGAGGGTTCTCCGGCGGCGTTACAGCGTGTTGAAATCTGGCACCGACCGATCCAGTCCGGCCAACTGCAGAAGACTTTCGACGATGCCTATCGGCTGCCTGAGCCCCATACCGAAGAGTCCTTTCATCGTCAGACAGGCCCGGTCGACAGCGACGGCAGAGGTCGCCTGTGAGAAGGCCCAGATCCAGACCGCGGATCAGACGATCGTCCAGACCACCTGCCGCCTGCCCACTTCCGAACGCAGGAAGATTGCCGAGATCCTCAGATCGCTTTCCGCCGCGCTGTTTGCGCTAGGCCGTTCGGGCGAGAACCCCAGGCCGCCGCACGCGAAGACACCCTGACCCGCGCCCGACGGATCGCCGAGGCGGCGGCCTCGAAGGCGGTGTAGGCGGCGGGGAAGAACAGAAGACGACTGTCTGTCCCGATGCAGACACGAGTGTCCGAGGCTGCTTCTGCGATCACGCCAGATGCTCCGGCACCTTGAGCGCCACAGACATCGCCAGTTCCAGCTTCTTGTCCAAGGGCATCTGGTCGCCGTAAAGCTCCCTATTCCGCGCCGAAGCGACGCTGTGCCCCATCATCTCGCCGCGGTCGTCCGACGGGATGCGCGCGGCCTTCAGGCGGCTCTCCCAGGTATGGCGCAGTCCTCCGGCAGTATGCTTCGGCGTCGGCACCAAACCGCGATCGCACGGAAACCCGTTCGGATGTCTGCGCGCCGCGGCAAGCGCGACCCCCACGAGCGGGATCAGAAAGATATCCCGCGTCTCGTCGTTCAACCCGTCGAACGCGCCGGGAGCGAACCGCTTCTCGGTGATTCAATCTACGGAAATCTCGGGTTTGCGATTCTTGATCGCATGCCGGTCCCGGATTGAAACGCCGAGATACGGTCGCTTCCAGCGCCATCACCGGCTTGTCATTGCCCAATGCCGCGATCAGGTTGCGCCGCAGCAGAGAACACAGTGCCCGGTTCTTGCGATTGGCCCATCGTCAGCCGCGCATCGAGCTCTGCCAAAACCGCAGCCTCTGCCGCTGGCAGACGCACCCGGGCTTCACGCTCGCTGTCGGTTCGCAGGCTGCGATGGATCTCGCAGCGCGGCTCGACAGCCGCATATCTTCGCGCACCCGCATCCTGCGATGCCAGGTTCCTCGACACTTTGTAAGTCCTGCCATGTGTTCTGTCTGTGGTGGGGCTTGGAGGCGATGAAGCGCGCCACTGGAGGCGCGCGAGGCTTGCTCCACATTTTGCTCCGCAACTCTGCGGAACGCTGCGGAACTTTCAGAAAAAGATTAAATCTTTATAAATACTTAGAGAGATATATAGGAGGATGTCGAATCCCATCGTCTCCGCCACTTGCTCAAGCTGGCAAATCCACGGCGGTCGAGTCAGGCCTTCAGTCCGCGCAAGAGACTGCTGAGAAGAAACGCAACTGCCGCAACACATACGATGGACGGTCCCGCAGGCGTGTCGAAAAGATATGCCGATTGCAGCCCGATCAGTGCAGACAGACCACCGATTGCAGCCGCAATCACTGCCATTTGCTCTGGCGTCTTTGACACCGGTCGTGCTGCAGCGGCGGGGATGATGAGCATTGCTGCAATCAAAAGAACGCCGACAACCTTGATTGCAACAGCAACTGTGATCGCAAGGGCAAGGGTCAGGACAAGCTGCTCGCGTTTTGGGTTGATGCCGCTGGCATAGGCCAACTCTTCGCTGAGAGTTGAGGTCAGCAAGGCAGACCACCTCCATGCCATAAGGCCAACAACCAGAGCCGCACCACCCCATATGACGGCAAGGTCTGTGCGTGAAACCGCAAGAATATCGCCAAAGAGATATGCCATCAGATCGATCCGCACACCGGACAAAAATGACACTGCCACCAGCCCGACAGCCAGAGATGAGTGCGCCAACACGCCGAGCAGCGTGTCCATCGCATAGCCCCGCCCCGACAACAGGGTCACCGTAAGCGCCATAACCAGTGCAACCGCCATCGCCCCTGCAAAGATCGACATCTGCAACGCCAGCGACAAAGCGACGCCAAGAATGGCCGCATGGGCTGTGGCGTCCCCGAAATACGCCATACGCCGCCAGACGACGAAACTGCCCAAGGGTGCGGCGGCGAAAGCCACGCCCGTCCCCGCAAGGATTGCGCGGGTCATGAAGTCATCCAGCATTATTCAGCCGCCTCGGTTTCTGTCTTGTGTTCCCGCTGTCCACTATCATGGTCGTGGTTACAGGCCTCGTCATGAGCATGATCATGTTCGTGCCGATAGAGCGCCAGCGCGCCCCCGGTTCCAGTGCCAAAGAGCGCCCGGTATTCTGGCGCCGCCGAGACGATCTCAGGCGTCCCTTCACAACAGACATGTCCGTTAAGGCACACAACCCGGTCAGAGGCACTCATAACAACATGCAATTCGTGGCTGATCATCAAGACAGCACAGCCGGTGCGTTGCCGCACCTGTTCGATCTGCAGATAGAACGCAGCGGACCCCGGCTGATCCAAACCTTGCGTCGCTTCATCCAGAAGAAGCAGGTCCGGTTGATCAATCAAGGCGCGCGCGAGCAGCACGCGCTGGAACTGACCACCAGACAGGCCAGACATCTGACGCTGTGACAGGTTGGGCACTCCGGCTTGCTCAAGCGCCTGGGCACAGGCCGCCGTAGAGTGTCCGCCAGGCAGGCGCAGAAACCGTTCCACCGTAATCGGAAGGGTTGGATCGATATGCAGCTTCTGCGGCACATACCCGATCGTCAGACCATCCCTGCGCGTGATCCTGCCAGATGCAGGACTGACCGCACCAATCAGCGTCCGCAGCAGCGTGGTTTTGCCAGAACCGTTCGGCCCGACAATCGTGACGATTTCTCCAGGCTCAATCGCCAGCGATACATTGCGTAAAACCGTGTTCGCGCCATAGCCGACGCTGACGTGGTCCACTGAAATCAGGTTCATGCGTCCACCTTTTCCGCGCAGCTCGGGCAAATACCTTCAGCTTCGACCACCGTACGTTCAATCTGAAACCCGGCGGCGCGCGCGGCATCTCCAAGGCCATCCCGGTTCGGGCTCGACTGAGCCTCGGCCACCGACTGGCACATCCGACAAATCATAAACGCCGGCGAATGCTCTGCACCGGGGTGCGCACAAGCGATAAATGCGTTCAATCGTTCGATCTTGTGGGCAAATCCATTGGCCACCAGAAATTCCAACGCCCTGTACGCCACGGGTGGTTGCGAGCCAAATCCGGCATCCCGCAGCCGATCCAGCATTTCATAGGCGCCAACTGCGCGATGCTCTTGAAGGAGAATCTCAAGCGCCTGCCGCCGCACGGGTGTGAACCGCAATCCCGCTTGGGCACAATGCGTCTCGGCCGCCGACAGCGCCGACGCGATGCACCCGGCATGATCATGCGTCTCAAAGCCGACCGGATCCGCATGTCCGCTGTTGGGTGTCTCGTCAGCACTTGTCATGTTATTACATTTCCTGTATTTCACCTGTAACGTTATAAAATCACATGGAGTTGCCAATGTCCAGAAACCTCCTGCCTCTGATGGTCTCGGCCAGCCTGCTTGCAGGCGCGGCATGGTCGGATGTGCCCCGTGTCGCGGCAGATATCGCGCCGGTGCATTCCTTGGTATCGCGTGTGATGCACGGAGTGGGTGACCCAGATCTGATCATACCGCCAGGTGCAACACCACACGAATACAACCTGCGCCCATCGGAGGCCACAGCACTTCAGGATGCCGATCTGGTTTTCTGGATTGGTGAGGATTTGACACCCTGGATGGAGGGAGCGATCGAGAACCTCGCCTCCAACGCAAGAATTGTGGCTTTGATGGAGATCGATGGCGCCCTGACGTTACCTTTCCGCGAAAGCGCGTTGTTCGAAGCCCACCGCCATGCGGAGGAAGACCATAACCATGATCACGACGAGGATCATGGGCACGAGAACGATCATTCAGAACATGATGATCATGACCATGCCCATGAGGACGTAATTAAAGCGGATGATCATGGCCACGCAGAAGATCATGGAGAGCACGGACACGAGGATCATGAAGAGCACGCGCATGGGGAACACGATCCGCACTCTTGGTTGTCGCTGGACAATGGAATTGTGTGGCTAAACGCTATCGCAGCCAGATTGTCCGAAGCGGATCCCGAGAATGCCGGCTTGTACTACTCCAATGCTGCGGCGGCGCGCGAAGAGCTTGACACGTTACGTTCCGAGATAGACGGAATTTTGGATCCGGTGCGCGGACGGAACTTCATCGTGTTCCACGATGCCTATCAGTATTTTGAAACATCTTTCGACTTCCCCGCCTCCGGGGCAATTTCCCTGTCTGACGCCACTGATCCCAGCCCTGCACGGATTGCGGAAATCCAAAATCGGGTAAAGGAACAAGGCATCAGCTGCGTTCTGTCCGAACCTCAATTCGATCCGAAAATTGTTGATGCAGTGATGGGCGGCGCAGAGGCGAAAACGGGTGTGCTTGATCCGGTTGGCTCGGACCTTGAACCGGGACCGGACCTGTATCCTGCCTTGCTGCGCAATCTTGCACGTGCCTTGGCCGACTGCCTCTGATCCGACGTGTTGTCTGCGACTGCACAGCATCACTTTATGCCGCCATAGTAATGCGCTGCGCAACTATGACTGCCTCCCGGCAGAACTGCGACAATCTCTGGTGTCAGCTGTTTTTCCGTGGCGGCCGGGTCCGGTCAGGCGCCCATACATTCCGGCGTTGCGACCGACGCAGGATCCCAACCTCGCGCTGTGCGAACTGGGTCGGCTGAAGGCGTGGTTGGTCGGCAACCAAGCAAAACGTGTCTTGGCTGCCGCACATCCGCTTGCCTCAGACGCGTCTCTCATCGAACGATGAGAGGTTGCCAGACAGTCCACAAAAGCCTGTGTCGGCCTGCATCATTCGGGCTGGCAGATTTCGCCCCGAAGAATCGCCAGCCCTGTGCGCCAAAGCAAACCGGCAATGATCGCGCCAAGAAGGCAAAGCAGCCCCCACCCGATCCCGACAAAAACCGGCGCACCCGACAGCTCAGCATACCGGAAGGAGGCGATTGTCATCGCTGCGACGGGAAAGGACAGCGCCCAGAACGACAAGGCAAATGGGAGCCGGAGCAGGCCGGGCCCCTGGATCAGAACCAACGCTGTGAAGAACAAACCGACATTGTAAAAGATGCGTGCAAGCGCATCGAGGTTGCCACCATTTAATTGCAGCCATGCAACAAAAGCTACAGCCGGTGGCGCGATCAGAATCGTCAGCGTCGGACGTAGCTTGCCCGGCAACGGATCATGGAAAACCAGCCTGTTGAAAACCAAGGTTAGAAGAACGATCCAGAAAAGCAGTCCAAGCGAAAAGAAATACCAACTTGCGTCCACAAAGCCGAAAGACACGCCCGCGATCGGCGCAATCACATTTCCCACCGCCGGAATGAACCAAGCAGGTGACATCTGACCCACGCCAAAACCGCGATGGCTGATCCAACTGGTGACAATCGCCAAAGTCAGAATGGCCTGCCCCACCGCTCCGACCGCCCAGATGACCGAAGCAACCTCTGGAGAGATGCTGCGCAAAGCAATTGCCCCCAGAAGAAGCGAAATGCTGATTGCCGGAAAAAAGGCGAGTTTGATCGGATGGTTCCATTCAGCGGCAACGGCCCCCGGATGGCAGAAGGCCTTCAGGGCGTAGAAAACCAACTGTGTGACAAACACAAGAGCCGCGAAACCGGCGATCACATGTCCGGCTCTCGGAAAGCCCGCGATGTCAATTGCAAGCGATGTACCCATCAACCCCATCACTGCACTGAAGAACGCAACCGGAAAATGCTCCAGTCGGTTATGTGTCATCGGGGTTTCGGTCGAAGTCTGTGTCATCACTCGGGTCCTATGATTGGAAACGGTCGGAAACCACTTCTGCCGCTTTGTCGATGTCAGCCGACGGCACCAGTTCCTGCCACGCGTCATATTGTGACAGGAAGATACGCCCGTTCAGCTGTTGGATGAAGTGTGTGGCCTGCAACCGGTCCATCACCGGGCCTTTAACTTCGGACAAATGCAAGCCAATGTTCAGCTCGGTCAGCCGTTGGTTGATCGCCTCAAGACTTTCCAAAGCCGAGAAATCAACCTCATTCACTGCCGAGAACATCAGAATCACGTTCTTGATGGCACAGCCTTCAGACACCCGTTCCTGCACGAGATCCTCAAGAAAACGAGCATTGACGAAATACAGGCTCTCGTCCACCCGCAGGCTCAACACAGTGGGGTCAGTTTCGACATTGTGACGCAGGATATTACGGAAATGCTGCGTGCCCGGAACCAAACCGATCTCGGCCACATGCGGGCGCGACGTTTTGTAGAGGTGCAAAATGATTGAGATCCCGACACCGGATGCAACACCGACCTCAACACCCAGCCCAAGGGTCAGCACAATCGTCGCCGCAACGGCTGTGAAGTCGGCCTTCGAATAGCCCCAAGTTTTCTTGAGGATCGAAAAGTCGACAAGGCTCAGAACCGCGACCACGATGGTTGCGGCCAGCGTTGCCGTCGGCAGGTAATATACCAGCGGCGTCAGAGCGATGGCCGCGACGGCAAGGCCCACAGCCGTGAAGGCGCCTGCAGCAGGTGTTTCAGCACCCGCGTCGTAGTTCACGACAGAACGCGCAAATCCGCCGGTCACCGGATACCCACCGGTAAATGCGGCCCCAATGTTAGCGGCACCCAGGCCAATCAGTTCCTGATCCGGGTCGATCCGCTGGCGCTTTTTGGCAGCAAGGGTCTGAGCGACCGACACCGACTCCACGAAACCGATGATCGAAATAAGAATGGCCGGCATCAGCAATTGACTGATCAGATCAGGCGACAAACCCGGCAGAGTGAGCGGCGGTAACCCGCGTGGCACCTCTCCAACGATCTTCACGCCCAGATTGTTCAAACCAAAAAGCCAAACCGCAATTGTCGTTACGGCCACCGCTGCGACCGGCCCTGCCTTCGTCAGAACATCGGCAAGCTTGGGAGATGCCCCCAATCGGCGAAGCATCGGCTTCAAACCCTTGCGCACCCAAAACAGAAATGCTGTCGTCAGCCCGCCGATGATCACGGTCAGAAAACTGATCTCTCCGAGGTGCTCGATGAGGGACCCCACAACCTGCGGCAGCGTATGCCCGTGCGCGGAAATACCCAACAAATGCTTCAACTGACTGAAAGCAATCAGAATGCCGGAAGCCGTAATGAACCCTGCAATGACCGGATGGCTGAGAAAATTGGCGAGAAAACCCAGTCGCAAGACACCAAGCAGAACCAAAAACCCTCCTGATAGAAAGGCAAGTGTCAGTGCAGCAACGGCATAGCCCGCAGTCCCCTGCTCGGCCACCTGCCCCACCGCAGAGGCCGTCAGCAAAGACACAACTGCAACCGGCCCCACCGCCAAGGCACGGCTTGTGCCAAAAATCGCATAAAGGATGATGGGCGCGATAGAGGCATAGATCCCGGCCTCGGGCGGCAACCCGGCCAACAAGGCATAAGCCAGCGATTGCGGGATCAGCATGATCGTCACGATCACTGCTGCGATCATGTCATTGGAAAACGCGTTCCGATCGTAGGTCCATCCCCAATCAAGGATAGGAAGGTAGCCGCGGAGATGGTTAAGCATTGGTTTTCTCGAATTGAACACGGGCAGCGTCGATTTCGACCCTGCCGGCTTTGGGTGATACAGCGCGAACAGGCTGCACGACACGGATTACTCAGCAGCGACCTTGATCTTCTCTGGCTTGGCCATCCATTCCTTACCCTTCAGCATCGCCTTCCAATAGATCGGCGGCAGCAGCTTTTCCTTAAGGAACCACGCCGCACGTGACGGCTTGGTGCCGTCGATCAAGCCCGACGGAAAGCTGGGCTTTAGCGCGCCTCCGTACCCGAACTCGGCCAGCACGATCTTGCCGCGTTCCACAGTCAGCGGGCACGAGCCATAGCCGTCATACTGGGCCTCTGCAGACCGCCCCCGAATATCGGCCACGATATTGTCTGCTACAGTTGGCGCCTGCTTGCGCGCCGCAGCCGCAGTTTTCGCGTTTGGTGCGTTCATCACGTCGCCCAGAGACCAGATGTTATCATAGCGTGTGTGGCGCAGTGTGGCTTGATCGACATCAACCCATCCCGCCGTATCTGCCAAAGGCGAGACGCGAATAAAGTCGGGCGCAGTCTGCGGTGGGCAGACATGCATCATGTCAAATTCGACGTCCACTGTGGCTGGTTCGGTGTCCGGTGCGTTGACCGCAAAGGTCGCCTGCTTTGCCGGGCCGTCCACTGCAATCAGGTTGTGGAAGAAGTTCAGGTTGGCGTCGTATTTCTTGACGTACTCCATCAACGCCGGGACATAATCCTTGGCCCCGAACAGCACGCCACCTGCATTCATGAACTGGATGTCGATATTCTTTATCACGCCACGGCGGCACCACGCATCGCCTGACAGGTACATCGCCTTCTGCGGGGCGCCAGCGCATTTGATCGGCATCGGGGGTTGGGTAAACAGAGCGCGACCCTGCTTCATGGTGCTGACAAGTTCCCACGTGTAAGGTGCCAAATCGTAACGATAATTCGACGTCACACCGTTGCGGCCCAGCGTCTCTTCGAGACCTTCCACTTTACCCCAATCCAACTTGAGGCCGGGACACACCACCAGTCGGTCATATTTGACCACACGGCACCCATCGAGGATCACAGCGTCATTTTCGGGCTCAAAAGCCGCGACAGCGGATTTGATCCAGTGCACGCCCTGTGGAATCAGAGAGCCCATCGTTTTTGCCGTATCCTGGGCGTTGAATATCCCCCCACCCACCATCGTCCAGCCGGGTTGGTAGTAGTGGATGTCCGCCGGATCGATGATCGCAAGAGACAGCCCCGGTTTGCGGGCCTTGAGGCTCGCCGCCACGGACACGCCTCCCGCGCCACCCCCAACGATCACAACGTCGAACTTAGCGTCTCCGGTATCAGTCGGTGTCTTCCCGCCGTTGGCGATACGTCGTGCGACACCATTCATGTCGTAGCCTGCAGCTTTGGTAGCTCCGAGGATATCGGACATCGGCAGCGACTTGGCTTGGCTCAATGACCAAAGCGTCGCCGAGCGTGTCCCCGTCCGGCAATAAGCCAGTACAGTACCTGGCAAATCCCGCAATGCGTCTCCGAAAGCGCTTGCATCCTCGTCTTTCACCAATCCCGATTGCACCGGCAAATAACGCATCTCCAGCCCGGCCGCCTTGGCTGCCGTTTCAATTTCTTCGTGCGTCGGCTGATCCGCGCCTTCTCCATCGGGTCGGTTGCAGATGATCGACCGAAAACCAGCCGCTTTCAGAGCCGGAAGATCATCGGCGGTGATTTGCGGGCTTACCGTGAGCGTGTCTGTGATTTTGTTCAATTGCATTGCGAAAGTCTCACCTGCTTGCATGAAATAGGTGGCGGCCGTGGCCGCCATGAGATGTCACTGGCTCAGAGTGCGTTGATCGGCACTTTCAGCATTGGGTTGCCATCCTTGTCCTTCGGCACTTCGCCCGCGCGCATGTTCACCTGAAGCGACGGGATGATCAGCTTTGGCATGTCGAGCGTTGCATCGCGGTCTGTACGGAACTTGACGAAGTCATCCTTCGTCTTGCCACCACCCACATGAATATTGTGCGCCTTCTCTTCGCCTACAGTGGTTTCCCATTGAATGTCGCGGCCATTGGGGCCGTAGTCGTGGCACATGAAAAGACGCATGTCCTCTGGCAGGGTCAGCACTTTCTGGATGCTGTCATACAGCGTGCCTGCGTCACCACCGGGGAAATCGGCACGCGCCGAGCCGCCATCGGGCATGAACAGTGTGTCCCCAACAAAGGCGGCATCGCCTATCACATGCACCATGCAAGCCGGTGTGTGACCGGGGGTGTAGATGGCAAAGGCATCCATGTTGCCGATCTTGTAAGTGTCGCCGTCTTCAAACAGTTTGTCGAACTGGCTACCGTCACGCTGAAATTCGGTGCCTTCGTTAAAGACCTTGCCGAACGTGTCCTGCACGACCATGATCTGCGATCCGACACCGATCTTGCCGCCCAGTTTGTCCTGAATGTACGGCGCCGCAGAAAGGTGATCCGCGTGGACATGGGTCTCGATGATCCATTCCAGCTTGAGACCACGTTCCTGAACTTCCGCGATCAGCGCGTCGGCGTGGTCGTAAGTGATCCGGCCGGCAGCGTAATCGATGTCCATGACGCTGTCGACGATGGCACATGCATCTGACGTCGGGTCCTTCACGATATAGCTGATCGTGTTGGTGGCCTCGTCGAAATGAGCAGAAACGTCAGGTTTGACGGACATATTCACGGGGTATTGAGTCATTTCAGGATCCTCCAGAATCAGATTTGACTCTGAGCTACGCCTTTGACCGCGACCGTTCAGTGATATTGTCACCCAAGCCACCGTCCGACACAGTTTTCGGCGGGACTGACTTGAATCGTCAGGCGCTATCGGCGAGTTGCGCGATCTTGGGTCGATCCAACAGGGTGATTTTGCCGCGCGACTGAGCAATGAATCCGCGCTTCTGGAAATCGTTCAGAACTCTGGAAATCACTTCGCGTGCGGTGCCCAGCTCCGTTGCCAATTGTTGATGTGTGGTCGCCAGTTCGTCGCTCTCGGACGCAAGACTGAGCAAACGCCCGGCAAGGCGCACATCGATCCGCCCAAAGGCGACATCGTCGATCACACGGAACAAATCTGTGATCCGCCGCGCGTAGGCTGTCAGAACAAACTCTCGAAACTCTTTGGAAGAGGCCATCAAACGATCGAAGGCCCCCCGAGGAATGGCGACCGCGGTCACGTCAGTCTCGGTGATGCCTTCTGCGGAATACGGCTCATGCGCCAAAAGACAGGCCGTCGTCAGAACGCAACTCTCGCCCGCCTCAACACGATAAAGTACGATGTCGCGCCCACTCTCCGAGGTCTGCTGCACGCGAACCCGTCCGTTGAGCAGAAACAGAAGATTATCAGGCACAGCGCCCGGCCCGAAGACAGCTGTCCCGGCAGGCACTTTCATCACCGTGCTTTCAGCAACCAGTTGCGCTTTCACAGGCTCCGGCAGCGTGCTCAGACCTTGGAAGCGCTCTATCCAGCCCGTGTCCGCCATGTTGTGCTCCTGTGGTCCGTCAACAAGCGGACATTGGTCGCTCCTGCATGTCATCTGGCTCGGATCGCGTGGCGTCCAAGTTCATCATGCCATGGCGTCGAACGGATTGTCCAAAACTCCGACAATTGGCATCAGAAACGCCCCGTTCACCGGGTCCACCGCAGCCGCGTAGAAGCTGTCTACAGCTTCGACAGCTGAAGACAGACTATCTGCAGACCCGTCGAACCCGGCCATGACGGAAATCGCGTTCTCAACGTCCGACATACCCCGATGCACCGCATACAGCGCACCGATATCCGTCTTGGCCGCAAGATAATCGCGATCCGCAACTTGCTGAGCGATAAAATCCGGACTCGCATCCGCAGGTGGCGCGGCTTTCGCTCCATCAAGAACAGACAGAATAAATTGGTCGCGACTGACGCCGCCGGAATTCAGTGCCCCAACCCAAAATTCATACCCATCCTGATCTGGAATGCGCCCCAGAACGTTTTCATAAACCGCTGTGGCAAAAGCTTCGTTGGACAGGCCGTCCGGATAGGCCGCTTGAGTTTCGGGTTGCTCAATAAACAGCGTCGCCATCTCGGCCAGCGAAGTTCCGTTGGCAAATGCCGTACCCCAGAAGTTCAATCCCAGCGCGTCGGGCGCGCGGTTGAAATACGCGATGTAGAGTTCGATAAAGCTTTCGAGGTCTGACCCGTCCAGGCCCGCCGGACCACCAAACTGTTCGAGATCAAGCGTTGCGCGATCCGTATCCGTATAGAACTCAACAAGCTCCACATTTCGCAACGTGTCGGTCCCTGCCCCATCCGCGCGGCGATCTTGGACTGTCACGGCATCCGCTGTCAGGGTCAGTGTGTATGAAGCCTGATTGCCAAGGAAATATGCCAGATCGCGCCCGCCATTTCCGTCGATCACATCATTCCCGGCGTAGCCTTCCAATTCATCATTCCCGGCGCCACCGCGCAGGTCGTTGTCGAACGCATTCCCGTTGATCCAGTCGTCAAACCGGGTGCCCGTCACATTTTCTATATCCCCCATCAACCAGACGAGTTCCGTTGGGGCGGATGTCACCAGCGCCCCGTTGAACTGACCGGAGGGAAGAGCAAAGCCGGTCAAAGTATCGAGCAATGGGGTCGCAGCAAAATCAGGAAGGAAAATTGTCCATCCTTCGGACAATGAGGTAGCGTCGACACGGTCATTCCCGCTCGCGTCCCAAAGCGTGTAGTAAAAGTCCTCGTTTGTTAGCGCAAATGTCGTATCGCCTGCGTTGGTTGAGGCGTTTACACCATAAAGATACTGGAGGCCCAGAACGTCGAGAACCATCGGAGTGGCCGGGTCCCAGCGTTCAAGTTCCTCCTCGTATTGGTCCGAGTACGACATGATCGTATAAAGATCGAGATCTCGCACCAATGTCTGGTCAAGTTCATCAAGCGTGGGACGTCCCGGGCTGCCGTCGAAGGGGTGCTTGAGGCCCAGAGCATGTCCGATTTCGTGAATAACCGTCAGGAAGCCATCTGATCCCGGCTGGAAACTCGATGACGACACAATCTCGGATGAGAAATTCATGAAGACGTCGCCGCCCTCTGTCTCGTATTGTTCGAACAGGGTAAACGGTTCGGGCCCTGGATAATACGCATAGGCCAGCGTTCCGTCACCAAAATCCGTGTTATCAAGCGTATAGACGATATCGGCTCCAGCCTGCCCCGCGGCGATGGGATTGCTGAAATCACCAATGTAGTCGAACTCCACATCGATGAATTGCTGGATTGAGTCGAGCGCAGCGGCAAAAGTCTGAATGGCAGCGGTGCGATCGTCCCAAATATGATCCGGGTTCAGACCGTCCGCCAATGCCCAGCTGATTGTCGAGGATGACGACAAATCCCAAACATATCCGTCAACAAGAACGTCGATGATCTGATCGTTCGTGGGGCCAAAGGTAATTGAGGAAAGAAACGCCATCCTGGTCTCCGGAATATGCGCTGCAGCGGGACAACACCCAAGCGGACGCGGAACTTTGAACATCCCGGCGCCAACGCCTGTGGGACATGTCTATGATACGGCACGACTGGACCAAATAAATAGCCCTCGTGCCAAGATTTTTTGCCAATGGCGGCGAAGTGTTACACCATCCAGAACCCGTTCTTTTTGATCTTTTGCCGGATCGGTTGCTCTCTGCTTGGCAAATGCGCGCGATCGAACAAGGCGCGCACTTTGTGGCCCCGGTTTTGAAAGATCATCCGCTTGAAGGGCTCGTATTCTTTTAGCAGCCGCTTGATAGGGTTCGGCGCAGATATCTCTTCCAGCAAATCGACCGCTTCGTCGCTTTCACGCGCATATAGAAGCGGCATGTTTCGATAGTGCACCGTGGTTTTTCCGTCGATGAAGCCCCTAGGCAAAGCATCCCGACCGCCGCCCAGCTTGTGGATCACCAGCGGCAAAGCAATCTGATCTAGCCACGGCATCAGTTGCTGACACACCAATTCGGCCGGCGGCTCTGTCCAGATCGACAAGGCCATGTCGAGGAAAGTCTGCCCAAATGCATGTGGGCAGGAATAGTAAAAGAAACCCGCATTAAAGTAGAGGTAACGGCGCCAATACTCATCCGGCTGGCTCAGATCGAGCGAGCTTTCGAAATCAAGGTCGAAGCGGTCATAAAGCGACTTCCAGATCTTGCCATAACCGGGACCGTAGAGTTCGATCTGCGGCCATGTCCCCTCGACCCGAAGCGACGCGCTAGGTTTCGAAAAGTCAAATGGCACGTCTGCCAGATCGCCGGTTACGAGCGTATCGGTGTCGAAAAAGACAAACGGTTCACCCTTCGGCAGAGCGAACAAGGCTTCGATCTTGTTACCATAGGGATAATCGCTGCCGAAATGCCGCGCTTCAAACGGCAAGAGCGTAGCTCCTTGGGCTTGCAGCATCTCTCGCAACGGCTCGGGCCGGATGGTTGGATCCGTGGTCCATTTCGCGCTGGGGCGTGGTTCCGCGATAAAAAGCCTGAACCGTTCATCTGACGTGTTCTTGCGGAACGACAACGCAAATAACAACGCCTCATAGGCCAAACGGCCCATTTGCCCGATGATCAGAATATTGACGGTCTTGGGGTGTGCCGGAAGGCGGGCCATGACGATCCTTTGGCGAACTGCTCAGACGTTTTTCGCGTCACTATAGGCAGGCTCACCCAAGAGGCATAGTGCGCAGATCACTCCGACCCAATCTCATAGACAAGTGTCACATTCGCGCTCAATTCTGCCTCGCCTTGTGCAATCGGCATCCCCGCGTCCGAGGCGCGAGCCAAGCCCATCATTTCAGAGCGTGGGAATTGCGCCCCTGCTTCACTCAGGCTGACAAGAGGACCCAGAGTGACGCCTGCAGCTTCGGCAAAAAGCTCTGCTCGAGCCCGCGCATCGGCAACCGCCTTGACTCGGGCCTCGTTCAACAACGGCTCTGGATCAGAGACTACGAACTGCAAGCCACCCAGTTGATTTGCACCATCCGTCAGCACAGCATCTAGAATGTTTCCCAAAGAAGCGAGATCACGCACTCTGACAGTGACGCGGTTGGATGCTTGATAGCCGTCAATCTCGGGTCTGGTGTCAGACGATGTCCGGTTTGACCGAACTGGCATCAACCGCAGATCAGAGGTTTGCACATCGCGCTCTGCAACACCCGCTTCTGCCAAACGCTCAAGAATCGCATTGGTCATCACAGAGGTTTCGTCCATCGCGGCCTTTGCGGTCTCGGCTTCAGCGGTCGCCCCCATCGTGACCACTGCCATGTCAGGAACTGCGAAAACGCGGCCTTCACCTGTGACGGTAATGCGCCCCGGCAGGTCATCTGCCCAAAGTGGCGACATTCCAATCAGAACAAGCAGCGCGGCGATGAACCCTGTGGCGTTCGGCATAACACTCTCTATCTTTCCTGCTAAGATGCCCCAAGCATCCACGCCCGGCGTCGTGCCGACAAGCAAAGAATTTTCCCCGCGCGGAAGATCGCTCTGTTCGCCTACTGCGGCGCGTAAGTGACTCCCATCCCGCGCAAAGGACTGCTAAAATACCGATATGACGCCTGACTTTGCTCTGACACTCTCGTTCGAAGGCATTTCGCTGCTCCGCCGCGTCCCAAACGGATGGGTGCGGGTTGGCGATGTCGCGTTGGATGCTGCCGATCTGCGCGCCGCACTTGCTGAGCTGCGGTCGAGCGCTGACGCTCTGTCTGCGCATGGTGGAGAGGTCAAGCTCGTGATTCCAAACGAGCAGATTAAATACCTTTCCATTGCCGACACCGACCAAAGTGGCGATGCGCTCCAGCAGGACATTCGCAATGCACTGGACGGTGCAACGCCTTACACTGTTGATGAGCTTAGCTTTGACTGGTCTCACAGCAATGGTCGGATACATATCGCGGCTATCGCAAATGAGACGCTGGACGAAGCCGAGACCTTTGCGAAAGGCCATCATTTCGAGCCGGTTTGTTTTGTTGCAAGCGCCCCCGACGGCCAGTTTTCAGGCGAAGTTTTCTTTGGACAGGCGTCCAGTTGGAACGGCGCAACGCCGAAACGGGACCAACAGGCTCTCGTAGTTGTCGACGCGGCTGAGGTCCATGAGAAGACACCAGAAGAAGCCGAAATTGAAACCGAAGAGCCGATTGCCCAGTCTGAGACAGCCGCGGTTGAGGATGTTCGTGAGACGCTAGAAGACGATCCTGTTAGACGTTCAGCAGAAGACGACGCTGCAGATGAAAGCGCCGCTCTCGCACCCGGAGCCGCCGATCCCGATAGAGTCGCATCGCAAGATGTGCCAAACGAAGCTCCGAAGAAAGACCTGCCTCCGCTGAGCGCGCGGCCTGACGAAGCCTCCGCGCCAACTGCCTTTACCTCGATCCGTGCGACACGTCCGACGGCGGAAAGCCAGCCATCACCTGCGCCTCGCGTCGACGTCGAAGCTCCTGAGTCGCCAACCAAACCGCGGTTCAAACTCGGTGGTGCACGCAAATCAACCAAGGACAGCGATGTTACAGCGCCTGTGCTGCAGGTTGACGCGACGGACGCACCAGCAGAGCGCAAAGGCTTCGGCTTTTTCAGCCGTCGCTCCAGCAAACCAGCTGATAGCACTGCGGACGACGCGAAAGCAGCAGCACCTCTTTCGGTAAAAGCACCAGAAGCGCCAAACGCGCCGCCGGTGAAAAAGCACGACCCAGAACCTGCCCGCGCCGCAGTTGCACGGATTGCGGCGATGCGCGCCGGTCGCAAGGACGCGCCAAAGCCTGAGCCGGTGCAACCGCCAGAGGACGAACGCGCACGCATGACCGTTTTCGGCGCTCGCACCGAACCACAGATCGGCGGCAAACCGCGTTTCCTGGGACTAATGCTGACCAGCGCGCTGCTCGTCTTTCTGCTTGCGGTCGCGGCTTGGGCTAGCGTGTTCTTGGACGAGGGTCTGTCGCGTTTCTTCGATCGAGACAATGAAACACCGTCGATTGCCCGCTTGCCGGATGTAGAGCTTACACCACTGGATGGATCAGTCACCGCCCCACCTGATGAGACGGATGACGTTCAACTGGCGGCGCTCGACATTGTCGAACGGCCCGTAGACTCGGATGACGGTCTGTCCGTCGTATTGCCGCCACCTGCAGCCTTGACGGAAGAAGAAGCCGACGCGCGGTATGCAGCAACGGGGATTTGGCAGCGCTCGCCCGAAGCGCCCGAAACACCAACACAAACCACACTGGACGATCTTTATGTCGCGTCCATTGACGGCTCAGTGGAACAGTTTGATGCGGTCGCGTTGCCGGGAATAGAGGCGCTGCGCAATGACCGCACCTACCTGTCACAACCGAACCCCGCCGCCCCAGGCACGCGTTTTGATTTAGACGAGCGCGGGTTGGTCATTGCCACACCGGAAGGCGCGGTTAACCCGGATGGAGTACGGATCTTCGCGGGTCTGCCCCCTGTTGTTCCACCAGCAAGGCCCGCACCCGAAGCGGAGGTCGAGGACGGCACGGAGAACGCCGCTTCCGACGGCGTTGCGCCCGAACTGCGCCAGTTTCGCCCAAGGCTCCGCCCTG
>QCWH01000078.1 GCA_003149565.1 Marivita sp. XM-24bin2
TTTCCTGCGGATGGTCTCAACGCTGCACTTCCGGATGTAGGCGACATTGTGAATGCCGATCTCGTGCTCAAGTGCCTTGGCCTGTGCTCGGATACGATCGTATGTCTGATGATGCATGTGGCGCGGTTTCTCCGGAAACGGCAGGTGCAGGTTTTCGTCCGTCTGCCCCAATCGCTCGCGAATTCTGAACGCCTTCTGCAACCGGCGCGCCTGCGGAGACTTGTGTTCGCTTGCGTAACGCCCTTCGAGACACACACGGCAACCCCAGAGTGGGCTCCTGCCCTTCTTGTAGATCACAGCGCATCGACGGTCGCAGTTGGGGCAGAGGAACCACTGACGGCGGCCACCGAAGTGCATGTCGGTCCAGGTCGTCAGGATCCGTTCACCCTCGAAGTCGATCACGTCCGGCAACGGGCGCGCCTCCTTCGGGAGTTTCCGGATGTCTATCTGCGCGGTATGGTCACAAATCATTTAGCAACCTGCTCATTTTGACTCATACGCCGTGCTTTTCGTACTGTAGGCGCCTCGTGGAAAAGACCCACCAATTCACCCATGCATGATCACGCACCATTGAATATTTAGTCGTCCTCGTCATATTCGGAGGAATTAACTGACAATCTCAAGTTAAATCCAACCTCTTTAAGAATACGTTTCGTCTGCTCCGGCGAAACACGATTCTCGCTGCGCCACCTGTACTCTTCTTCTTCGCGGCGCTTGCGTTCAATTTGCTTGAGGCGCGCAAGCTCTTTACATGCCTTGCCACGCTCCTCTTGAATAATTTGAACTATGTCTGACGGCGACACAAAACGCTTTTCAGAGCGCGTGAATAAAACAAAAGCCTTTCGCACAAGTACGATTGGGAATCCGTCAAAGCTTTCAAGCCAGAACCGCCAGATTTCTTTTTGAGCAGCCTCAGGATGACGAGAAATGTCTGTCATTGCAAGCACTGGACCGTATATCGCATCTTTGAGTGCTTCACGTTCCTCAGACGTCGTCGATGGCACCACGGCTATCAACGCTTCGAGTTCTTCTACTTCGGGAACCCGGACCGATCTCGCCATCGTTGGCAGCTTTTCGAACCCATTGAGAATATCCGGCGTTCCAGTCTTTGAGTTTTCGTCCTTTGGCATGCGCATGATCCTTCATTTGTGCAAAGCAGAAACGGAGTTCTTCTGGCGTAAGTCTCAGCTCTTCTTGGAGGCGTTGAGCGATTTGTTGGTCAGGGACCCAGCCGTCCTGAATACCAGAGCTTGTTTGCTTCTTCCGCGGGGCGTGCACTGCACGCTCGGGGATCAACATCTGCGTTCCTGTATCTTCGGGGAGAAAGGGGGAAGATATACCGTCAGGTATATCGTTTGGTTCTGGTTCTGGTTCTGGTTGCTTTGGCGTCGCTACAGCATTGCTTTGCCGCAAGGCTTTTGTTTTCCGTGCGTTAGCTTTTCCGCCCTTAGATCCGGCGGCGACGCGCGCGCCATGGGCTTGCGTTACTCGATCCCATTCTCTGAGCAGCCTGGGATTATGAATTCTACCGCCTTTCCGGACGAAAAATTCATTCACCACACATAGAACAACGCGCTCAAAGGTATCTTGGTCAACGCGCATACGCCGGATAAGCCAGGCGTTATCATCGGGCAGACTGCACCCAGGCGTCATCCACATGAGTCGTAGAAGGCGGTTATAGGCGCCGTCTTCCTCCAAACTGAGGTGGGAAGTATCCGCCTCGAAGTCCTTTGGATACATGGGAAAATAGGGGAGGCTCATTACAAGCGTACCCCGACACGATGCTTTGGACAGGCGACCATGCTGTGAAAGCGCCAAGTATCGAAGTCTACTTCAAACATGATTAGGGTTCGACTTCGCCTGCCTGTGGACGGCATTCCAGCCACGCAACTACGTCGCTTTCGCGCCAGGCGACTGCACGTTCTCCCAGCTTGACTGGCCGGGGGAACGTTCCCTTGCTCATTTTGTCGTAAATTGTAGACCGGGAGAGCGTCGTCAGTCTCTCAACGTCTTTACGTTTGATCAGTTTGAATTGGGTTTGGTGTCCCATAGCAAAGCCCTCTGAGGCGAGGTCTTCATTAACGAACTGGGTGACACCGCTCTTGTCCAAGATGCACAGCGCCAACCGTTCGGAAAAATCCGACTCGTAAGTGTTGACGACTTCGGCGCATCTTGCGTCTCAAAAGCCTATTTCGTTGATCCCCGCAGCTCCGCGCATCTTGCGTCTCAAAAAGCCTGTCTTCACGAGCATCCCGCGGATCATAGCGGCTAACGGCGGCAAAATCCAGATACAGAATGTCAGATTGCGCTAACTACAATATGTTGACACGACTTTAGAGACTGTGCTGACACATCCGTTGACAACTTTTTCACGCACTCTGAATCCGGCAACTAAAGCGGCGAGAGAAGTGTTCTGCTCAAAGGAGATCACGCGGGATCGTGAGACTCAAATCAAGTTCAACGGTCTAGGCCAGCGCGTGGGATTTGGCAGCCAGTCTCCACTGAAAATTCTTAAGTGTATCCGAAAATGTATCCACAGACAGAATGATGTTCAATCTTCGCATCAAAAACAATGACTTACACAAAAATTATGGCGGACAGGAAGTCCGCCATTCACTTTTCATTTTTTATTTTTAATATTATTTATCAGTGACTTAGATAGGAGAAATTTTGCTATGTGTAGCAAAATGCGTAGCAAAATTGATCAAAATAATATTGGTTGCGGGGGCAGGATTTGAACACTGTTTGGCTCAACACAGAGCCCCAGAATGATCCATGTGAGACCGTTGCGACCATGGCTATCATACAAGGCTGTTTATGGCTCAAGAACTTCAATGGCAGCGCACACAATCGCGTTAACATCTACGACGGTTCACGTTGGGCTTTCCCCTGATCTGCGGCTTGACTGAACCGATCCATTATCTCGGTTGGCTTGTTTGACTATTTGCAAGCCAGATGAGAACCATTGCGACATCCCATCGAAGAGGGCAGCTTCACGGTGAAGAGTCAACAAGACGATGATAAGCCTGCACGCGCCATCCAGGATCCCGCCTGGGACAATCTAACATACAGGCGGCCAAGCGGGTCCGGACCCGCCCGGGGAGTGGGGCACCTTCGCCCCTGGCTACAAGCATAATTGCAGCAGAACGCAGCCGAATCTGGCATACTACAATCTGTCACGGCGCTTTGTTTATTTTCGAAGAGTTTTCCCATGCTCAATCCCTCAGTGCGAGTTCCTGCACACGCGCAATCGGCTGCCAGATGTATTCAAGAATGGTTCGCTTGCCCGACAGCACATCGACTGTAGCGGTCATGCCGGGGATAAAGGTAACCGTTTCGCCAGTTTCCAGAACCAAGTCACTTTCGAGCGCCACATCAACCAGATAATGGCTCGTGCCACCATTTTGTTCATCAACAACAGCATCCGGACTAATCCGCAGCACACGACCATCAACCGAGCCGTATTTGGCGGAATCGTATGCCGACAACCTGATGCGCACCGCGTCTTCCACCCGTATCCGTGAGATATCCTGTGGCATAATACGAGCCTCGATGATCAGCGCCTCGCCCGTTGGCACAAGCTCCAGGATCACATCACCCGTGTTCACGAACCCGCCTGATGTGCGGAAGTTGAGCTGATTGACTATGCCCTCCATCGGCGCCCGTATCACTGTGCGGCTGACGCGCTCCTCGAGCCTCGGAAGAGACTCAGCCAGTTCACTTTGCTCGGCCACCACCGTGTTGATCTCATCCATCGCACGCAGGCGGTAGTTTGCGCGCGCATTCTCGATTTCAGTTTCGAGCTCTACCATCCCAGATCGCGCCTGATCGATGCCGACGGCGGCGCGGTCACGCTCGCCGCGCGCCTGTTCCAACTGACGCTGAAGCTCGAGCAGCCGGGTAGCCGGCGCAATATTGTCACGCACCAAGGGTTCAACCACCGCGATTTCCTCCTCAAGAAAACCAGCCGTACGCTCCGCCGTACCGACAGTACTTTCGGCTGAGCGCAAGTCCTGTCCGCGTTGCTGTCGGCGTTGCTCCAGTACAGCTAGTTGCCCGGCCAGCTCCGCGCGGCGGGCAGCAAACAGGCTCTGCTCTGTGAGCGCAACCATGGGTGAGCGTGCACTAAGATCAGCCGGCACCACGAACTCCGTGCCCTCGATCTCGGCGCGTAGGCGCAGCTCCTTGATGTCGAGCGCAGCTAGACGTTGAGCCACACGGTTGAGCTCGCTGCTGGCATCAACTGGGTCGATCTCGAAGAGCACCTCGCCCTCGGCGACTGTGCTGTTCTCAGACACGAAGCGGCGCAGGATCACGCCACCTTCGGCCGCCTGAACCATCTGGTTCTGCACCGAGGACACGATGCGTCCGTCCCCGCGGGTCACATTGTCAAGCTCGGCCCAGGAGGCCCAGAGGATCGCAATGGCGAGAAGGGTTGCGATCGTGATCATGATCAGCGAGCCAGAGAGGCCTTCGCGCCCCGCCATGTCGCGCGAGAGGCGTTTGAAATCGATGTCCGACATGATCGCCTCCCTTACCGCGCCTGCGCCCGGAGCTTGTCCGGTGTGGTGTCGGCCACCACCGTACCCTGATCCATGACCAGCACCCGGTCTGCCAGTTCCAGAAGCGTGTTGCGGTGGGTGACCATGATCAGCGTCCGGTCCCCGGCCCAGTCCTTCAGGCGCCCGATCACCGCCTTCTCAGTTGCGGTGTCCATCGAGCTGGTGGGCTCATCCAGGATCAGGAGATTCGGGTCGTGCAGCAGCGCGCGTGCGAGGTTGATCGACTGGCGCTGGCCGCCCGACAGCCCCTCCCCGCGCTCACGCAGCTCCATGTCATAGCCCTGCGGGTGGCTTGCCACGAAATCATCCACACCCGAGACCTTCGCGATGTTGAGGATATGGGCGTCGTCATATTCATAGAAGCCCATCTGCAGGTTCTCCTTGACCGAGCCAGAAAAGAGCCAGGTCTCCTGCAGCATTACGCCGATGTTGCGGCGCACATCCGATTTGTCGATCTGGCGCAGATCGACGCCATCGATCAATACCGCCCCCTCACTGGGTTCGATCAGCCCCGAGATCAGGCGTGACATGGTCGACTTGCCAGACCCCATCCGGCCCACGATCGCTACTTTCTGCCCGGCAGGGATCTTCAACGACAGGTCGTTCAGGATTGGGCTGTTCGCACCGGGGAAGGTGTAGCTCACACCCTTGAGCTCCACAGTGCCGGCCAGATGCGGACGGCTCAGACGGGCGCGCACCTCCTCGGGTTCGCCCTCTACCGGGTTCATCACCGCCGAGAGCGAGCGATAGGCCTCGCGCGCGCCATTGGCGCGCGACATGGCCGAAGCCAGCTGCGAGAGCGGCGCGAGGGTTCGCCCGCCCAAGATCACTGCGGCGATCATCGCGCCCATCGTGATGGTCCCGTCCTGGATCAGGAAGACGCCGTAGAAGATCGTGGCGATCTGTGCGAGTTGCTGGACCGAGGCCGCCGAGTTGATAGCGAAGTTCGACAGCATCCGGCTTTTGAGGCCAAGATCAGACTGGGCGTCGGATGCTTCCTCAAAACGGCGTCGCATCAGGCGCCCCGAACCGGTGGCCTGAACAGTCTCAAGCCCGTTGAGCGTTTCCACCAGCACGGATTGCTTGGACATGTTGCTCTGCATCGACCCTTCGGTGATGCGGGCAAGAAATGGCTGGATGCCAAGCCCGGCCGCAATCACCAGCGGCACGGCAATCAGCGGCACCAGCGCCAGCGGGCCTGCGATCAGCGAAATCACCCAGATGAAGAGGAAGATGAAGGGCAAATCGACAATGGCAATCAGCGTAGCGGACGTGAAGAACTCCCGCAGGGTATCGAACTCGCGCACAATGCTCGCCATGGCACCTGATTTTTGCCGTCGGCTGTCGAGCTTCATCGACAGGATCTTGTCAAATATCAGCCGCGACATGCGCGCATCAGCCCGCTTGCCGGCCTTGTCGACGAACTGCGCCCGCAGCGTCTTGATGATGAAATCAAACCCGAGCGCGATGAGCACCCCGATGGTCAGCGCGATCAGCGACTCGATCGCCTCATTGGGCACCACGCGGTCATAGACCACCATGATGAACAGTGAGGTCGAAAGCCCCAGGAAGTTCGTCAGTGCCGCGGCGATGATGACCTGGCCATAAAGCCCCTTGCCCTGCGCCAGCGAGCCCCAGAACCAGTCGTTCTTGCCTTTGGGCTTGGCGGCTGCATGGACTTTGCGGGCGAGCACCACATAAGGCTCAAGCTGATCGGTCAGGCCTGTCTTGGGCAGTTGCTCCTCGATGAAGGATGCCTCCTCGCGCTCGAAGCGGCGCAGATGCACCTGGCCCTCGTCATCGATGGCATGGATGACCACCGCCTCGCCGCTCTTCAGAAACCCGATCGCCGGGCAATGGCTCATGCGCAGCTTCTTGGGCGCCATCTCACCATAGCTCGCCTCAAAGCCCACATGACGCAGCGCCGAGACGGCGGCCTGTGGATCAAACTGATCGCTCGTCAGTTCTGGCAAGTCGCGCACCGCTCCCGGCGAAAACGCCATGCCCGAAAGCGACAGGATATGCTGTACCGCCAGGATCAGTGGTGTTTCCACGTCTATGTTGGGAGGGAACTCTACCGCATTTACAGCCTCACCTTCAGTCTCCTTTACCGAAGCATCAAAAGCTTCTCTGTTCGAGGTATCCGCAGCCCAGTCCAGGAATTCGGTATCGCCATTCTCAGCTTCCTCAGTCGAAACGTCCTCCCTAGCTGCGCCATCCGGACCGGTGAGCGGCGTCTGTTCGCCCTTTAGAACCATATTGTCTTGCGTCTCGCCCTCGAGCGACCCTGCTGTTTCATCAGCCTCAGCCTTCAAGCCCTCTGGTCCCGTGCGACCCAACACGAATACGTTTTTCTTCTCGCGTGCCTCCATGATCTGAAGTGCCCTTCCTCGTGTTTTGAGCTTCAACGTGCCATCTCGGCCGAGAGCCCGAGCCTGCGCGCCAGCTCACCTGTGCGCGAAGCAATCGTGATTAACAGGATCTGTCGCTCTGCTCGCATCGCAATCTGACGATCCTGCGCGCGGTAATTCTCGATCTCCGCGTCAACAAGCTGACGCAAGTTCGACTGGCCGGTGGTGATCTGCGACCGTGAGGTTTGCGCTTCCGAGGCGCTCAGGCGGATTTGTTCCGCCACCAGAGGCATGGATTGCTCGATCGAGCGCAGCTGTGTCAATGCCGCTGCGAGCTCCGCTTGTAGCGTGCGCTGCGCCTCGGTCAGCTGCTCTTCGGCAGCCTCGGCACGCGCCTCAGCTGAGGCCTGCTCTGCGCGCCGGCGCCCCCCATCGCCAAATTTATATTCCACCATCAGCCCGACGGTGGTGTCTGTGCTCTCGCCGTCTTCCATCGGTGAGCGTACACCCGCCTGCAACCGAGCTGTCGGGCGAAACGCGGCTCGCGCTTGTGTCACGGCGTTTTGCGCCACCACCATTTGGGCCGCCGTGCGCTGCAAGCCTGGCGCATTCTGCCACGCCTCAGCCGCAGCCTCTGCCTGCGCCATGCTCAGCAAAGCCTCTGGCTGCCCCACATCTCCGCCCGCACGGTTAAACAACCGCTCAAACCGCACACGCGCCGCATCACGCTGGGACTGCAGCCGGGTCTCTTCCAGCGTGATGGCGACCACCTGGCGGCGCGCAGAATCCATCGCGGCCCGATCCACCATCCCATTGGCGGCCATGCGTTCCATCTGCACAATTAAACTGTGCATCTCAGCCGTGCGCCTGCGCAACAACCCCAGTCGCGCCTCAAACTGCCAGACATCGATCCACGCGCGCGCCGCTTCAAGCGCAAGATCGTTGCCACGCGCCTCCCGCTCGGCCCGCGCCGCCAGCGCTTCGGCCGTTGCAGAGTTCACCGCCGCTGTGCTTGCGCCTGCATCATAAATCAGTTGCGAGACGTTGAGCCCAGCCGACACACCCGTCGTCGTATCATCCGGCTGCGTGCCACCGGTTTCGCGGATACCACCCAAGTTTGCATTGCCCGAGATTTGTGGGCGGCGCACACTCGCCGCCACGCCAATCCGAGACGTCGCCTCTTCTTCCAACCGCAGCGCGGCGCGATACCCCTCATTCGCTTCCACAGCCGCCCGCAGCGCCGGTTCAAACCCCGCGCTGAGGTCTACTGCCGTGCGGTCTTCCGCGGCCTCAGAGCGTGGCGCAGTTTCCAAAGCCGTGGTGATCTCGGACGCCATCTCTTCCATCTCGACCGGGGCCTCCCCACAAGCCGAAAGCGCAAGCGCGAGCGCACTGAGCGACAGCCCGCGCCTCAGCTGCGACCAGCGCGGCCCTTTTTCAGCGCGCGGTTGAGACGGCAGCACCATGCCGCGGCTCATGTGCAGATGATTGCCCCTGTTGCCGATCATAGTTCTGTATCTCCCAAATCTTGTGCAATCGCAGCCAGAACATCGGCCGCACGGTCGGCCTTGTCGGGCTGTTTCGGCGCCTCAAGCGGCGGCGCGACAATATCTTTGGCCAGCGCCTTGAACCGCTCCGCGTGATGCAGGCTATCAAGATGCGCATAGAGCCAACGCAGATGACCTGCCCGAAACAGGTCCAGCACCACGCTGTCTTCACAGCCCGCAAACCGCTCTGGCTCAAGCCTGTACAAGCCGCTCAGAGCACGATCAGGCTGTGGCACCTCCAGCGCCGGTCCAGCCCAAGGCGCCAAAGCGCCCGCAGCCGCAAGCGTCTCAAGCGGCCCGTGCAGCTGGGCGACCCCATCATAGACTGTGCGCAGGAAGCGGCGCGTTTCCTGCAACCAGGGTGCGAGATCACCGTCTTTGTAAAACGGCTGCACCCCCTCGCCCACCAATGGCTCCGGCGCATAGCCCGACCACAGCGCCAGTGTTTCCTCCCCTTCAAAGTGAAACGGATAGACCCGCAACAGCGCCGGTACATAGCTCGCGCGCCAGGTGCCCGCGCGCGAGACAAACACATTGGTCCCCATGATCGGCCCCATCACGCCCAGTGCCTGCCACTGGTCCTCCACTTTGGCAAAGACCACCGGCATCGCCTGCGCAACCCGGGGCAGTTCTGCCACAGCAATCGGTACCAATGTGGTGCCACGGGCAAAGCCAAACCCCTTGGCCGGCCGCCAGCCCATATGGGCATGTGTACCAGGGCTCAGCCCGGTCATGCGCCAGCCTCAGACCAACACAGCCGCGCCCGGCCCCGCACTGGGCCGCCGCGGATATCGCAACCACCTGTACGCCGCACACCCATCACCTCACGCCCGCTCACGTGCAGTCGCCGTCGGCTCACCTGTCGGCATATCGGCAAAGACCTCTTCCATCGGGCCAAGCCAGTCGGCGTAGTTGCGCCATTGCTCGACAGCGTCCTTGAAGATCGGCTTGCGCACCTGTTCCGAGCTTGGGGTCTGCACTGCGCGCTCGGTCTCCCAGTAGCGCAGGCAATGCTCCTCAAACGGCAGCCCGCAATAGTCGATCATCCGACGGATCTCAGCCTCAGTCTCATCAACCAGCGCCTCATATTGCAGGTGGTGAATCCGCCCCGGCAGGACGACGTCAAAATGCGCCATCAAATCCGCATAGGCCCGATAATAGCGCGCGATGTCCTTTTGATCGTAGGAGTGGTCCACACCGCGGCCGAAGTTCATCTTGAAAAGTGCAAATCCGGCGGCCATCGGTTGGCGGCGGATATCGATGATCTTGGCATTGGGCAGGATGAGATGAATGAGTCCGGCATACATCCAGTTGGCCGGCATCTTGTCGATAAAATACGGCCGATCCGTGCGCCGCTCGCCGCGCGTGCTTTCTAGAAACCTCCGCCCAAGAGCGGCGCATTCGTCACCGTCAAGATCAGCGAGCAGCCCCGTGTTAAGCCCGGTCTCCTGCCCTCCCGGCGCCAGACCGCCGAAATCACGCCCGATCCGCAAAAGATCCGGCAGCTCGCGCGTGCCTTCAATCTGGCTATGGCTCGACAGGATTTGCTCGGTGAGCGTGGAGCCCGCTCTGTGTAGCCCCACGATGAAGATCGGATCGGCCTCAGGCGTGCCAAAGCCCTTGCGCGTCTCGAAGAACTCAGGCGTAAAGACCTCCTTGGCTTGCGCCACATAGTCTTCCAGCCGCCCAATATCATACTCGCTTTGTGCACGACGGATGCTGTTGGCTTGGGTGTAGTTCTCAAACGAGGGCGCATAGGCTTTGCGGTCCTCGTAGGCCTTCCCCAATGTAAAATGAATATTATAGCGATCCTCTTCTGCAAGATCCTCACGGCGCAGCTGCTCTTCCATCACCGCAATATCATCATCAGTGAAGACCGCCAGCTTCATGTTCGACAGCGCATGCCAGGCCGCACCATTGCCGGGCGCCCGTGCGATCGCCTCTCGATAGGCGGCCACCGCATCCTCTTGGCGTCCCACTGTTTTGAGCGCTAGGGCATATTGCATCCAGTCCTGTGCAACCCCCTTGTGATTGCCAAAGAACCCTTCATAGACCGCAATCGCCTCATCAAACCGGTTGGCATTGGTGAGCAGATTGGCATGCAACGCCAGATAACGCGGCTGATTGGGCGCGCGTTCGAGGAGTGCAAAGCTATGACGCAGGGCCGCCTCGGCATCGCCCGCGTGCCGCAAATAACGCACAAGCTGCTGATGCCCGGCCACAAACCCCGGGGCCAGCTCAACCACGCGCTCCATCAGGCGTCGCGCCTCGCCTTCGCGCTCCTGCTTGTCCGCCGTATCCGCAAGAATCCCGAGGGCCACGATGTCTTCGGGCATAAGCCGCAGATATTGCTCAAGGATCGCGCGCACCCTGTCGTGGTCGCCCGCTTTGGCCGCTGTCAGCGCATCCCGAACCGCCGGCTGCGCCAGCGAGCGCTTGAGCACCTCGGCATAGGGTTCGTCTTCAGGCGTGTCGTCTGACCCCACACTGGCAAGCGGCTCGCTATCCAGCCTTGCGTTCACATCAGCGCGCAGGGCATTCATTTTCTCGCGCAGCGCGGCCAGATGCTCCTGCACCGCAGGATCGGTCCCAATGCTGTCCAGAACAAGGCGATTTAGGATCTCCTCAAAAGCGCCGACAATCTGCCCGGCCCGCACTTCGGGCGCATGCTCTTGCGACGCCTTGAGCGCAAGATCCACAGCGCGCGCATAAATGCCATCGTCGCGCATCAAAACTGTGACGAACTTGGCCCAGTGCTGCACCGCATCTGTGGGCGGCGTCGCGAAATAATTCTCGGCCATGCCTTCGGGGACATCGAACAGAAATCCGCCCTCGCCCACCTGCTCTGGGATCCCGCCCGAGCGCGTGGCCAGAACCGGCACACCGGATAACTGCGCTTCCGGGATCACCCGCCCTGCAGCTTCAAACCACAGCGAGGGCGTCACCAAAAGCGCCGCCTCAGAATAAACCTTGCTCATATCGGACGTGCTGGGATGCCAGTCAATCGCATCGAGATGCTCGGGCGGAACTTGCAGCTCCTCCCAGTTGCTGCGTCCCCACCGGCTTTCCACCGCCCGAAACCGGATCTCCGGGGCCATGGACTTGACCTGCGCGGCCAAGTTCAGGAAAAACAGCCCGCCCTTGGCCGGGTCCGGATTGATCATCGTCACATAGCGCTCACCCCGCTTGGCAATACGCGCCGGGTCGCGGTTTTGCGCGCCAGCGAAAGGCGGCTCCACCCTATGGCGCAACACCCGCCCTTCTATCCCGAGTTTACCCTTATAGAGATCCACCATGGCATGCGACGGCATGAGGAACGCATCGACAAAGCGGAACGCAAAGCCCTCGCGCTGCGCATAGCCGGGGTTTGCAACATAGAACGCGGTCCGGGCGCCCCGTTGTTGGGCCTCCAGCAGAAGCGGGCGCAACGCGTCCGAGCTGTAGGTCAGCACGATATCGGGCGCCAACTCCACCAACCGTTCGCGGGCCAACTCGAGATAGCGCCGCATTTCCCAAGGGCGCAGGGCTGCATGGCGCGAGGACCGCGCGACCAACAGCTCATGCGTAACGCCGTGATCCAAAACGCGCGCCGTGTCCCCGGCCGCCAGATCAGCTGTCAAATCCGGGTGTAGCGCCGCTAGCGGTTGCTCGGCCTCCCCGTCGCACAGGGTCATCGTAACCGAGCGCGCGGTCCAGCCCGCGTCAGCCAACGACCGCAGCATAGCCCGCACGCTCTGCGCCGCGCCGCTTTTACAATCGAACAGGCTGGCTTCGGACAAAAACAGGATTTTCGGGGCAGCAGACATAGCATTTCTCGCTTAGCAAAGGCGCGGGCGGCCTTGAAAAGACCACCCGCTGATCAGGTCAAAAGGATCGGGAACATGTAAGGAGTGCAGCCCGCCGATCCCGGAACACAGCCAAGGGGCGCCGCGGAAACGGCGCCCCTCGGAGCAGCATCAAGCGATGGGCTGCTGTTCAGCAGACAGGATATCCCAGCCGCCAGCATCAGACACCGCGAAGTTCTCGATGCCGAACTCGTCGTTGCCAGCGCCGTCGCCAACAGTCACAACCGTGCCCAGCAGGTTCAGCTCAAGCGCCTCGACGGTGTCGTCATCTGCAGAGGACTGGGTATGCGCCCAGATCGCCGTCTCGCTGGCATCGTCCGAGGCCGTCACCGCGAAGATCGTGGTGTTGACGTCGGCGTTCGGTGTATCGCCCGAGAAGTCGAAAACCTTGCGCAGCAATGCCGCCACTTCTTCGGCATCCGCGATCGCAGACGCCTCCAGCGTGCTGGCCTCTGAATCGACAAGCCCAAAGCCAGTCGTGGATAGATCAAACAGCTCCGAATCCCGCACCAGCATCTCAAATTTGGCTTCTGGTCCGTTGCGGATGACCCACTCATAGTCGATTCCAAAATCCGACCTGAGCTGATCATTGCTGTCATCCGCCGCAACACCACTGACCCGGAATTCGAGGTTGCCGTCCACGACGTCTGCCTCGATGTCTATCCCCTGATCCCCTGTCCACTGGTTCCCCTCGATGGCCGCAACAAGTTCGTTAAGACTGTCGAACGGACCATCGCTTAGATCGGGGTTGTCGCCAATGCCGAAGGACACATCCCACTCGGCATACCGGTCAAGATAGGTATCACCCTGCACCTTGATGAACTGCGGTGCGCCGTCCTCGATCCGGATCGGACCGCCATCATAGTCTGCGGCCCAGTCCCATGTTAGGACGTCAGACCGGGTGGCCAACGCACTGGTAGAGCCAGTCGGATCGATGGGTGCCTGCTCGGCCACTTCCAACTGAACCGCCTGTTCCCAGATAAAGACGGGCGCGCCTGTGACCGAGACAAACGATGCACCACCAAGGCTTCCAAGCAAAGCCCCCTCGATCCCGATGACGTCATTGGCCACCTGGAAGTTGGTGATCACATCCGCCGCCGCGTTGCCCGAGAAGACCTCCGTGACCGTCGCGTCTTCCTCGTAAGCCGGCACGCCCGCGTCGTCCTCGGTGACCGATAGATCATCCGTGGCGGAGTCGCTGTCTGTCACCTCGGTGGGCAAAGCACCAGCGGTGCCGCCGTCGTCCGCTTGGCTGCCGTCACCAGCATCCACGCGGTCGGTCAGATCCGTGCCGTCGCCCCGGGTCTCGTAGAGGTTGGGCTGCTGGACGAGGAACTTGGCGTTGAAGGAGTCGTTCGCTCCGATCCCTTCATCCGTGCCATCAAGAAGCACACCGGCATCAACATCCCCTTTTATGACATAAAACAGATTTGGCTTCATAGCATTCGAGTCTGCTGCGTCTTTCTGAGCAATCCGCACACCATCTGCCGCCGTAATCGTCACCTCTCCAGACGTTTCATCGTAAGCGATGGTTCCCAACTCCTGCCCGACATCGGCCGTTTCGTACCCCGACAATAGGTCATCCAAGGCCTCGACCACTTCCGCGAAGGAGGCGGAACTAGCGACGGCATAGGCCCTACCACCCACGCCATTAGGTCCGTTTGAAAACACGCCGCCCGAATAACTACTCACACCTAGCGACAAAGCGTATTTCTCATCTCCCACCACGAACGTAAATTCAAAGCCCGCAAAGAAGGGGCCATCAGGTTGCTGATCGAACTCCTCCGCCATGACAGCATCGATTTTGATCGCTACGCCTTCCTTTACGTCGCCCCCGTACTCATAGGCAACAATCGCGGCTGTCGCGCCCGACAGGTAGTCGGTTTCCAGACCGTCCTCGACATACTGACCAGGTTCGGAGCCTGAGAGCGACGCGTCGCCATCGTTGGTCGAGCCCGCCTCCGGCGAGGCATTCGCCGCATCGTAGCCCGAGTCCGGGTTTGTATGCGTCTGGGTTACGCCGTTACCAGCCCCGGTGCTTTCCGGATCTCCCGCGAACTCAGCATCGCCGCCTGCAGCCTCCGCCGACTGGCCGATCTCCGGCGTGCCTTCGGTGGCGGCAAAACCGTCATCGGGGTTGGTGTAGGTCTGAGTTGCCTCAGTGCCCCCCGCTTCCCCGTAGAAGCCAGCATTGTCCGACGGGTTCTCCACGCTTTGATCGACGTTGTCGTCCGACTGGCCATCGACGTCCGTTGTGTCCAAGGCCGGCGCGCCGCCTTCGGACCCTTCATCGGAGCGTTCCAGTGTTTCCTCCGGACGCCCGGTGACAGCATTTCCATCACCATCCTCGTCATTGATGATCACACCGCCATCGCTGGTCTCGTAGACAAGGGCGCCGGCCTGCTGTTCGGCAACCGCGGCAGCCGAGTTCGCGACAAGCACGGGGTCCGTTTCCGTCCCGGTGTTCCGCTCAACGGTCACCGTGATCTCGGAGTCCAACACATTGCCAAGGTTGTCTTGGCCCGGCGTGGCCGCCTGCAGGGTGATCCGGGTCTGCCCGTCCCCATTGAGCGAGACAGAAGACGCCGCAGCATCGATTTCCGGCAGGGCTTCCAACTGCGCAAGCAGTTTATCCGCATAGAACTGCGAGGGATCCGTGGCGTTCGCCTCACCCGTCGCATCATCGCCAACCGTGTAAGACAGCGATTGCCCCAAGATATCCACCGTGATCTTCGACCCGATTGTCAGGTTGTCGACTGAGCTGTCACCGAAGAACAGGATGCTCACCACCTGCTCGGTGCTGTTCTCGTCGGACACCACATCCGTCTCGAAACCTGTCACGTTCATGGGGTCGTCACCGCCGTCTTTGGCCGTGAGGGTGATGGATCCGACGTCCTTGGTAAGTGGAACACCCACTTTTGCCGCAAACTCGTCGGCCACCGTCAATGCGTCGATTGCATTCTCTTGTTCGTCAAACCCTAAGGCTGTGCCATCGGGATTTAGCGCTCGGGCGCCATAATCACCGTTGGTGCCAACATCACCCCAGCGGGCAAAGAAAAAGCGGTTTCCAGGGCCCTCAGGGGTGTATGACGTGACACCGGGTGAAATACTCACACCGTCTGCCGCGAGCCACTCAATAATCCCCGATTTCGCATCATACGAAATGGTGCCCAGCTCCTTGTTGACGCCATTTTGAAGCTCCCGTTCGCTCAGCGCGTCGTTTGCAGCGGCAACGTACTCGGCAAGTGTCGCGTCCTCACCCGGTGCAAGCCCGTCACGTTCCAGACGCGAACTACCGCTCACCTGAACATCGACACTGATCGCAGTGACAATGATATTCAGCTCTTGTTTGGTTTCACCATCGTCGAAAGTCACTGCCGTCCGCAGCTCTCGGTTGGTGACGGCGTCTTCAAACTGTTCCGCAAAGGAGATATTCGCTTCGAGAGACTGACCTGCAACGAATTCACCTCCGAGATCGTAGGCAATGACCTCTCCAGTCGGAACTGGCTGTGTCTCAAAGTCAACCGCACCAACCGCATCGGCAACCGCTGCGACAGGGGCATCCACGAAGTTGAAGATATTCGTTCCATCCCCCTGTGACCCTGCGGGAACCGATAGCTCGGCATTCGGGGGAAGGCCCGCGTCCTCCTTGATCGACAGCACCAGCCCCTCACCGGGGACAAAAGAGACATCGACCAAATCGCCAAGCGGCTCGGAGCTGTTGTTCACAGCCCCCGCCATCAGCGCCGGAAGGTCGTTCACCGTAACAGCGTCACTGGACGTCGCATCTGGCGAGGTGATGGTCGTCGTGTAGGTGATCCCACCCACCGACACCTCGAAGCCGTAATCACCATCTTTAAGCGTGTCATCCGCGGAGAGACCTGCGAACTCGGACAGCGTGACGCTGGCCAGCTGGGCGTCTTGTCCGACCACAGCATCACTCCCCTGCGCCGTCGCAGGGTCAGCCGAGCCGTCGACCACACCATCATTGGTGACAAGGTCGGCAGACACCAGCTGCAGCGTCGCAGCCGCGCCTGTGTCAACTGTGCGCGCCACCAACTCACCGTTTTCAGCGGCGAAGGTCACAAGGCCATCAAACTCAGAGCCCGCATTAAGGCTGCTGGCGACACCGGACAGGTGCGACGCGTCAAGGCCGCCGTCGACGAATGCCTGAACCTCAGGATTACCGTCGACCGACAGGCGAATGTCATAGCCCGAAATGCTGAAGTCATTGGTCAGATCAAACGCGATCGACACTTCGGCCGCGGTTGCATCTTCAGGCACTACATCGGCCTGACCTTGGTCTGCGGCCGCCGCAATATCCACAACGGTTTCCGCGAAGTCGCCGGTCTGTATATCAAACGAGAGTTCGCCGCTGATCTCAGACCCATCGTTGGCTTCGATCACAAGAGCGCCGTTTTGGATGGATGCGTTGAACTGTCCCTGATCGATCCCATTGATGTAGGCGATCATATCACCAACCGTAGATCCAGTTCCTGCACCAGCCTCAGCCAATTCCGGGACGAAAGCCAGATCGAATTTGGCCTCGTCAGCCATATCCGGTTTGTAAACCAAACGACCGGCAATCGGTGCATAGTCCAAGAGAGTGGACGTCGAGACGGATCTAACTGCAAGAGCGGTTAGGCCAGATTGTGCGACAGAGAAATCGCTTGGCACTGGGTCGACACCAGACGTCGCATAGTCCTCGAAAGACACATCACCGTCGCCGAAGGCAACAAGGTCACTTTCAAAAAAATCATACGCATCATCTCGACCATTATAGAACCTATAGTCCTTAAACAAAACGGGCTTATCGATATCTTCCCAAGCGTTATCGTTTTCAGACTGAAAACTTGGAGCACCCGGGGCCAGCGACACGCCCTCCGCGGCCTCGATCACGAGACGACCGTTCGTTTGGTCAAACGTAATGCTCCCCAAGTCTTGGCCTCCCGCCACTTGGTCTTCAAACCTAGTCAGAAGACGGTCGAAGCGACCAAAGTTGTCCACCTCGGAAAATTGCGCAGTTGAAGAAACGCCCGCTTTGTAAACGGAAAAAAAGAAACTTGACTGATCACTGACAGAGTGACCTGCGTAAAACTCAAAACTGTTAGTTTCAGTAGCAAAAGTAACGCCGAGGGCTTGATAAACATAACCACCAGTTACCAGCAAAGTCTCCAGTTCATCGTAATTATGCACATCGATCACAATGGATGGAGGCACCTCCTGCAAGCTGGCGATTTCAGTCGCAAATGTCCCATCCCGCGCTTCAATAATGCGTTGCGCAAGCTCGCGCATTGTATCCGCGCCGTCTGTACCGGGATCCGTGGTGATGGTTTCGCCAGCAATGGTCACGGATGTCTGCGGCAACGCACCGCTTGCATCGGCCCGCAACTCGTCGAAGGTCACATTCGTTGCATCGATCTCGGTGACCTGCTTGACCGCCTCGCGGTCCTGCGCGGCATCAACAACCGAGAAGGTCTGTGTGCCATCACCCGTGGGCAGTTGAGCCGCTTTGAGACGAAGGACGGCGTTGCCTTCGTTATCAGTCTCGGCCGAGGCGGATTCGATGATGGCGGCGAGATCACCATCGATTACGGTATCGTCCAATGTTCCCGAATCTTCATATTCGCCACTGAATACATTGACATCGAACAGCTTCAAATATGCATCCGATCCCACCGTTTCAGACGTGATTACAATTTCGTCAGAATCAGCATCATACGTAGCGGAATCCACTGCATTAGTCGCCACCAGAGCATCTAGGAAACCTTCAACATTCAGGTCAGAGGCGTTGTTTATATAAAAGTATACACCGTCGCTGATAGGATCCGTGGCGATAGTAAATCCAATAATCCCAGATACCCCCAAAGCCCTGGCGAGCCCGGAGCCGCCATCTTGGAAAGAGGTTTCATCCTGCTCAACGGGAATCCGAACCACGGCAGGCTGTTCAATCCCGCGAATTTTCGCATTGATCGCATCCGCCAGCGCCGCAACAGACGCATCGGCGTCGCCGTCGATCATCGCTGTGCTGGTCTGATACTCGGCCAAATCTCCCAGAGCACGCACCGTCACCGAAAGCGCACCATCGGCGTAGTAATCGGCGTCCGTTCCCGAGAAGTCGAGCGTGGCCTCCTGCTTCACACCTGTCGTTGTCATCTCGGCACGGTCAATCGCAAATGCCTCGCGTTCGTCATCGGCCGACGTCAAGCGGATGGTATCGCCTTGCTGCCCCGTGATCAGCTCCACCGAGCCGACGATGCCGGTCAGGCTGCCGGGGATGAAATCAGCCGATTGGCCGGGCGTGCTGTCGGCCTCCGCAGTCGCCGCGCTTGTCGGCGACGTGATGGTGCCGAACACGAAGTCACCGAGCTCCGGAAAATTATTCCCGTCAGTGTCATCAGTGATCGGCTTTACGGTCAAGTCCAAGCGAAGGGTGACTTCATTCGGACCAGTTCGATTTGCCGTTATCTCCAACTCTTCCTGGCCGGGGTCTCCAACGATTTCCGCTGAAACAGCAGACAAGCCGTCCAGATAAGCGACAAAGGCCGAAAGGTCTGCGAACGCCATATTCGTTGGGCTTGACCCATTTGAGATATACGTCGTTATGTATTTGCTACCCAAGCTGTAATTGTAGCTGGTCGAGTTGACCGACAGGTCAAAATTGTACAGCACAAACGCTGTATCACCATCAGAGAACCCCGGAATATTCGGAGCACTCGTCGCCGTATAATTGGTATACGTGCCGTCATTGCCATTCAGGTCAATCGAAATCGTGGCAGGCGCGGCTTGCACCTCCGGGATCACCGTGCCGTCAATCTCGGCCTGTATCTGGGCAACAAGATCTTCGAGCGTCGATGTCGCAGTCTCGGAGTCGATCGGCGTCGTGCCGACGAACGATAGGATACCACCGTCCACGCCCGGCGTCGTGTCGATGTCGAGAATGGCTTGGCCACCTGCGTAGTAATCCGCGTCATCGGTCGAGAACTCCGCCTCGGCGATCTGCTTGAGCCCTTGGTAGTCCAGCCCCGCATCCGTGACCTTGAACATCTCCTTGTCCGTGGTCTTGGACGTCAGAACGATCTCGCCGGTGTCGGAGTCGTAGGACGCACTTTCCAAGAGGTTGGACAGGACGGGGTCGGGATCAGCCTGCCCTACGATTTGCTCTACGAACTCGTCAGTGGTTGGAATTGGACCACTATCCACACCATTCGTCTGTGTCTCCTGGGTCTCGCTACCGTCGGTCAGAAGCCTTGAATGTATGTTGTCATTCGGATTTGTCCCGTCGCCAGTATCGAGCTCGGAAAACAACTCCATTGTTGCCCCGTTGGACCCACTCAATTCAATTGGCGAAACCGTTACACCGTCCGCCGCCGCAATTTCGATCTGTTGGTCTTCGGAGTTATAGGAAATCGTGCCCAATTCCTGACCAGCTGCAAAGTCCGTTTCGAACTTTGAAAACGCGTCATTCAAAAGACTGATGAAGACATCGATCCCGTCCGTACCTCTCACCGGATTGCCGACGTCCACCGCCACAGATGTGCTATAGCTGGACGATCCGATGCCCGTAAATCCGTCATTGCTGATTTGCGCCTTGAAGGAGAACGTATCGGTCGCAGTCTCAAACTTCAGCGCTGCGCGAACAAAGCCATACTCCTTCTCCTGCGCCAAATTAGTCGCAAAGGTTTCAACAGCCGGGCCCGCGATGACGATCTTATCACCGGCGCTCAACTCTCCATCAAAACCATCCTGAACCAGCGGCCCATTGATCTGCTCATTGATCGCGTCGACGAGCGCTTGGGAGGTCGGCTCGGCGCCTGACTTTGAGTAAGTGCGACCAGACTGGAAATTTCCCGATACCAGACCGGTTCCCGACCCGCTGACCTTGTCCACTATTGTATCTGCCGCGAAGGTCAATTGCAACACAGGCACTGGCGGGTCAAAAGCAAATTTATCCGTAAGCGCTGCACTTTCCACGAGATCGCTTTCAGCAATCCGCGCTAGGAAGGCCTCAAAAGTCTCGCCGGAGCCTCCGCTATTCTCACCGGACTTAAACGTTGCAACGTTGTTTCCATCGGCATCCCGCAGGAAGACACTGATCCCATATTCAGTCGTGGGGTCTGAGATATTGTCAGGATCGTACAGGACCGTGTCGTCGGACAAGCCCAAGATATCAGCGTCCCCACTCATGATGAGGTTCCCGATCTTCGGATTTGCCGCCATAGTCACGCTGACGGTTTTCGAGTCCACCACATCCGTTTCGCCCGTAGTGGCCGCATCCGCCTCGGCGATCGTGATATGGGCCTGGCCGCCCTCATAGTAGATTTCGGACTTCGCATCTTCGCTGCGCCCGGTGGGTGTGCCAGTCGACAGGCTGTCATACACCGTGTTCGGATCCAGCTTCACCGTCGCGATCTGCTGCACGCCCTGATAGTCCAGCGACACATCGCTGACCTCAAAGGTTTTCTGACCCACCTCCTTGGCTGTCAGGGTGATTTCGCCAGTCTCGGAGTTGTAGGTGGCGTTGTCTAACAGGCCCTCGAGCGAGCCGCCAACGCCGGTTTCATCATTGATCGCGTCGACAAGCGATAGGGAGGCATCAAACCCCAACTCCTGTGTGGTGCCGCTCGATACATCACCGACGCTGTAAACAACACCACTATCACTGAACGTCAATCCAGCCTCATCGACAAATCCATCACTTGGCGGCGCGACGAGGAATTTGACCGTTCCAAAACTAACATCCGAGCCTACAGACGGCTTCACCCTAATAAAATCATTCTGGCCATCCACCCCGGGCTCAAGAGTCGCACCGTCGATACCGCTAATGGTTTCAAGCCAGTCAACCACATCTTGCGTCGTAACTTGACTCGCCGGATCCTTTACCGTCCCGTCATTTGTCCAAAAGGACTTACCAATTTCGGAGACATAACTCACGAAATCCGCCCTGCCGTACGATGTAGCATCAACGGTAATTTCGAACGTGAAGTCAAACAGTCCCGTTCCGCCCTTATCGCTAATCAGCGCATCAGGGTTATCCAACAAGGTAAGCGCTTGAGCCGAGCCAGTTGAAGCTATATCAATCACCGGGACTGGAATTAGCGTTTGCATATCCGCCGACACGGGCACGTCCTCTCCGGTCTCGACGTCAGTGATCGTCACATAGGCCTTGCCGTTCTCATAATACACATCCGCCCCGCGGCCCGACGAGGACACATCGGTGCCGTCGGTGAAGGCGTTGTACTGCGTGGCGTCCTCCAGCGAGATCGTGGCCGTCTGCACCTCGCCCGCAAAATCGAGCGCGCCTTCGACCTCGAGCGGGTCAGGCTCCTCGGTGGCGGCGGTTAAGGTTAGTGACGGTTCAGAATTAACAAAAGTGATCCCCATCCCACCGAACCGTGAGGGCGTATTGAATCCGGAGAATGTAATTTCGCCGTTATCCGGGTCGTAGGTCACGTTGACGGTATCGCCGGACATTTCGGTGAACGTCGTAGATACCGATGATGCCCACTCAGCCAAGCTTGAATAAGACTCATCGACTGTCACCACGTCAATCGCATAACTGAAGTCGACATCAGACGATGGATGTTGGATCGCGTATCCGCTCACCTCGACAGAGGGCACGATGAATTTGCCGTAAGTTTCCAGATTGGAACGAAATGCTGTGTCATCTATCGAACGTACCGTGCCGTCAGCAAGCCATGAAACAAAGCTTACTCCCTGTGTTATAGAAGTGAGCTCTTCATCACGCTCAGCTACGGACTCAAGCGCGGCCGCCACTGCGGGGATCGCCTGAACCGGTTCAGTCACAACAGCCCCGGGAGTAACCATACCGGGCGGGTTCCACATTGTATCATCATCGACATTGAATCTCAGTTCCGGCAGGAATGCCCCGAAGCCTTTGATTTCAAGGCCCGGTTCGGCAATGACATTCAATTCTTGATTTGTTTCGTCGAGAACGAAAGTCGCCTTTCCCGCAAACTTTTCATTCAGATCGGAAACCAAACCGCCAAGGGTGGTTTGGAATTCTGGCGTCAAGTCAGATGTAGTCAGGTTCGTTCCATCATCCTCGAATGCCGCATAGTATGTAGTTCCACCAATTTCTATTGTAACGCCGTAACGAAACGCCTGTTGCCCACTATCAACGAGCACAAACGAGTCGTCGACTGTTGCAGCTTGCGATAAATTGGACAAATCAAACGTCGCAGTTGCTCCTGTCTGACTGATGATCCGATCACCGCCCTCGGCGGCCAATTGCACCTCTGTGATCAACGCCGCCACCGACGCGGCCGGATCCCCGGCCACCATATCGGCAGTCACAGTTTCGCCCGCCACAGTCACGCTGAGCTGGCCGCCCTCATAGTAATCCGCCGGATCGTCGCTGAAGGTCACGACGGTTTCCTGCTGCGAGCCATTCTGTTCGATCGCGGCAGAGACCACCGTGAAGGTCGAGGTCGAGACGTCGTCAGCGGGGACCGCAGCGCCTTTGAGTGTAAGGGTCAAGGTACCGTCAGGCGCCTCCTGAGCCGCCGCCTGCACAATGATACCTGCCAGCGTTTCACCTGGAACCGCAGTTACATCGATGTCGAAACGGTCACTGATTGCTCCCATGCCGTAGAACCGATCCACCGAGATATATCCGCCCGTGAACTCCAGAGAGACAGCTGCTCCGAATGCCGACAGATTGAGGCTGATTTCTGGATCCTCGCCGTCCACACTGGGATCGACAACATCAGCCTTTCTTATTTCTGGAAGCGTATTCAACCAGTTCGCAAAATCATAGAGGGTGGCGCCACCGTCGGCTTCGCCGCCATGTGGCGCAATATCGATTCCAACAATACCGTCTAGATAGGCTTGGAAATCCGCTCTGGTGTAAGTCTTTCCATCAATAGATAGTGCAAACGCAAGATCAGAAGTGTCATGGTCGGACAAGACCACTCGCTCGCCCCGGTTCGGATCTCCCCCAAAACGGGAGTAACCAGTTGTTGTTGCATCAACAGATGCCGCTTCATTGACCGTTGCAGCGAGAGCTTCCAGTGAAGCAAGCATGTCAACATCACCCGTGCCGGGGTCGTAGACCACGTCGGCATTATAAACTTTACCATCAATCGTCACGCTCAACTTTCGCGTGAATTCGGTCGTGTTGTCGCCATTGGTCTGCGTCGGCCAGATGCTGGCATCGGACGGGAAGGCCACGTCAACCTTGGTCACGACGCCGAGGTTTTCAATGGCCGCCTCAACATCGCCCCCTGCGGTGACATTCAGCTCGGCGCCATTCGCGCCGACAAGGCGCAGCACACCATCGCCGACGGTGACACCGGAGAGGGCATTACTATCGGTCGTAAGCTCACCTGCGAATGTCTCCAGCTGGGCCTGGATTTCGGCGGCATCGATGGTCGTGTCACCATCTTCCGTGGTCACGGTGTAGCTGTATTCCTCGCCATTGATGGTCAGCGTCAGCACAGTGCCCTCGCGGTAGTTGTCCGGGTTGGTCCCGAAATCGGCCGTGACAATGGCGTTGGAGAAGCCGTCAAAGACGGTCTGGTAGATCACCGTGTCGACGGAGTCGTCCGCGGCCCCGCCAGTCTCGTTGGCACTGTAGTCCCGGGTGGTGAGGTTGATGCTGTCGCCCCCCTCGCCGCCGACGATTTCCGTCGTTGCGCTTGACGAATTGATCGTGTCGTTCCCCTCAAAGGTCTCGACGCGTATCGCTTCGCTGTCGTATTCCACCAGTTGAACAAAATCGTCGTTCTGCGTCCAGCGCAGCTGCTCAGGAGCGAACTTGGCGTCGAGCTGGGCTTGGAGGTCGGCGATGTAGGATTCGACCTTGTCAAGATCACTCTGCAAAGAGCTGACATCGGCACCGGTGCCCTGCGCAGTTGCCAGCGCCGCTTTCAGGCCCGCAATGGAGTCGGTAGTCGGCGCGACATCGTAGACGACATTATCGTCCGTGTCGGTCACGACATTACCGTCCGTATCCGTCTGGGGCGTGCCGTCATCCAGCAACAGCGCAATGTCACCTTCGTTGTCGGTGATCGATGTCTGCAACGTGCTGATCTGGCCCTCAAGCGAGGTCACCGCCGCATCAACCGCATTCTTGATGTCCAGGTACAGACCCGTCGGGTTCCCAGTACCATCATCCGCAACACCAACAGCAGATTGCAGGTCCGCAAGGTCAGACACCGCACCGCCGCTGACTTGGTCAAGCGCCACTTTCAGACCCGCAATCGAGTCGGTAGTCGGAGTTCCACCGTTGGTCGACGAGTCATCCAGCAACAGCGCAATGTCACCTCCGTTGTCGGTGATCGATGTCTGCAACGTGCTGATCTGGCCCTCAAGCAAGGTCACCGCCGCATCAATCAAAGTCTCGACATCCGAGA
Source organism: Marivita sp. XM-24bin2 (assembly GCA_003149565.1). Taxonomy (GTDB): domain Bacteria; phylum Pseudomonadota; class Alphaproteobacteria; order Rhodobacterales; family Rhodobacteraceae; genus Marivita. The sequence goes on from QCWH01000078.1 coordinate 24,683, forward strand.
ACAGACCAGTCGCAGAGGTCAAACCATCAGAAGGAGTACCAATCTGCGCCGCAATCTCCTGAGACACAGAGCCCGTATCACCAACTGCACCATTCAGAGTGGCGAGCGCATTGCTGATTTCAACAAGCGTATCGTAGTCAGCGGCGACCGTGCCCTCACCATTGATATCCGCGCGGAGCGTGTCAATGTCGGTCGAGAGGTCAGAGACCGCGTCGCTCAGGGCAGTTTCAATATCCGCCCACAGCCCCGTCGCCGTGCCCTCGTTATCCTCGGCCTTCAGGCCAATCGCATCGGTGATCTGCTGCGATACCGAGCCTTTGCCGCCGGTCAGGTCGTTGACCGCCGTGTCAAGTGCTCCCAACTCGGCGGCAATCTCGGCAAGGGTGTCAAGGCTCGGATCAACACCGTCCCGCAGGTCGGACTCCACCTGGGAAACCGCCTCAGCAATCAAAGTCTCGACATCCGAGAACAGGCCCGTGGCATCAGCCGTATCGTCGGCCGGCGCACCGATCAGGTTACGCACGGAACCCGAAACGTCCACGGCACCATTCAGCTTGACCAACGCATCGCTAATTTCAGCAAGCGTCTTGAAATCACCCGCTACCTCGGTACCCCGAATTTTCATTTCAAGCGCGTCAACCGCGTCGGCAACCGTCGTCTCGAGCGCCGCCTTGACAGACGCGACGGACTCGGTGCCCACGAGAGCTTCAAGCTCCTCAACTACAGCCTTGAGACCGGCAATCGAGTTGGTGGTTGCAGACCCTGCATTTTCGGGTGCGTCCGAGTCGTCGGCGAGCATCGAAATGCTGAAATCCTGAGACTGAAGCTCAACCCCAATCTGGTTCAGTGCTTCACTGATCCTCACAAAGCCTGGATAGCTGATAGTAGCAAACTTGTCCGCAAGCGGCACGAAATCCGGATCGGTGGTTGTGGACAGGTTGACCGTGTCCCCGCCGTCGACACGCAAGCCGACGGTCACACCAATCAATTTCAGAGCGCCGGGAGTGTCAAGGAATGCCGCGAGGCCCTCGAGTTCATCCGACGTGACCGAAACGGTCAATGAGGCTGTGTCTGTCAGGCTGAGGAACAGATCCGAGGACTGCAACTGCTGAAGCGTTGCAACACCCCCGGACTGGAAATCATATGTAATGCCATTCGGCAGAACCGCCTGCGTATAGTCCACGGTTCCAGTGCGAACCTCGAAACGCGTGAAGCTTTCCGACAGACCGCTATCGTTGCTTAATTTGACCTCATCATTATCAAATTCGTCACTGGTATTGGCCGCAGATGCCTCAAAAACGAACTTAAGAGTTTCACCAGAAGACACCTCACGCGCGTCAACGCGCATCTCCTTGCTATTCTTTGATGACGGGTTGGGATCAGCCACGTTGACAACAAACGCGTCTGTCCCGTCACCTGCATCGCCCTCGAATACAATAGCGGTGGCGTCCGGGGCAGTTACTTTGAATACATCATCGTTCGCCGTGGCCGCACCGGTCACATCTATCTGAAGTTCTACCGTTCCGCTGACACTCTTCGAAAAGAAATCAGAAACCGTCGCGTCGGCAGTGATGCCATCACGCGTGAAAGTCGCAGTCTGACCGTCGAACGTGATGTTGACGATCCCAGCGGCTGTACCGCTGAACGAGATGGTTCCACCACTTTCATCAATGACAAAGGTCGTGATCTCGCCGCT
>QCWH01000079.1:0-1433 GCA_003149565.1 Marivita sp. XM-24bin2
GGTGTTGTCGTAATCCAGTTCCGAAAAATGAACTTCGTAGTTTTTTCGGCCGAGATCCTGAATGAAACCCTTCGTACCGTCCGCATCGACGCCAATGTCTGCATGAATGTGCCCCTGCAAGCCTACGCCATCCAAACGCGCGTCCTGCTCTTCCATATAATCCAGAAAACCCAACATCGCCTTCCGTTTGATAATCGGTCCTTTACCGGGCCAAGTCAGCTGATCTTCATTGATCAAAAGTCTGGTGTTGGCAGAGTTTAGGTCTGCAAGATCGTCACGCAGCGTTTGTACAATGAACACAAGGAAATCCAGTCGCTGCTTGCCAGTGATCGGCAGCATGTCGGAGCTTAAAACTTGTGACCAGACGTCAAACTCAGTGAAATCCTCGTCTGCGTCGAAAAGAGCGAACAGCTTGCCATTGCCATCCTGACTTCGAACTTTCCAGAAAATTTCGTTCAGCACATCGCAGAATTTCGCACCCGCGATCTGCTTGGCAAATGCGCGGATGAAAGCCCGTTGCGTGTCACGGGACACCATGAAGCATGCTGGCCAGTTGTGTTTCGGCCAGTATAGCGTGTGCGCGTGAAAGCCCAAGCCGTGTTGCTTTGCGAATTCTTCGGCCTTGTCCGCTTCCGGCCACTCTGGAGGCAGTCGAACAGAGTTGTCTTTTCGGCAGCCATTTTGACCTTTGTGATAGGCATTCTGTGGCTTCAACCCGAACTCTGGCACCACAACCGAGCAGTGCTATCGGGTCAGCTCCAAGCTGGCGCGGGTTTGGGACGGCTTGTGAAACGAACTGACGTCCAAGCCTAATGGGGCCAACTCACGCAGGCTGATATCGTGATCAGTGACGCCGGATAGAGCGGGCGTTGCAAACGCCGCAACACTGCTGGCAAGAAAATCTCGACGTTTCATGCACTAACATCCAAACGGCGGCGAATACATCTGATGATGCTTCTGAACCACTTGATTGCACACTTCGATGCAAAGACCCTCATCAGTTTTTGATCGGCATGACGTGTGATGCGGGACAGGTCGGATAGATTCAGCATGACCCTTCGCTACCCGGCGATCAGGCGGTCTGCAACCTGACAAAGCCCTCCCAACAGAGGCCTGATAGATGACCGCACCCGATCACATGCTCAAAGTGTTCCAAAAAACCTTGCATCAAAGGGGGCATCCATAGATGGCAAACTTAGTTGTCCGTCGCCAGTAGTTTGCTGCGGAGGCTGGACGTGGTCGCATCACTTTCCGAAAAACTGACACCCGCCTCGAGATGTTCCAAGTGATCATTCATGGCTTCAACCAGAGTTTCGGCGTCTCCGCGTTCGAGCGCATCGACGATCAGGCCGTGATCATCCTGCGCACATCCCGTGCCATGGCCCTTACCATAAAGCCCTATGATGAGCGTCGTCCGCATGGTGAGTTCCGTA
>QCWH01000079.1:2185-24585 GCA_003149565.1 Marivita sp. XM-24bin2
GGGGCCGCGAAACGCGAGGTCGCGCGTGGCCTTGACCATTGGTCACACAAGGGGCTGAATAACCGTGCAGAAAATAGCCATTTGCCTTTCCGAAAACGAGAGCGAGTAATGCAGGGCTTCCGATCGCCGGGTAGTTTACAACGCTTCATCTCGATGCAATCGGCAACCCGCAATTCCTTCTCCGTACCAGCCCGCCGTCGTTCCGCTCTCACCACCCGCTATCATCGACTCGAAGCATTCGAGGCGTGGAAATCCGCAGCAAACGCCGCTTGATCAACGATCGGCATGCCAACTTGCAGGCTCGGCAAGTTAACGTGACAACACCCTCTCAACAGATGATCCGGTGGCACGTGGTCCTCGATCGAGAACTCGTAGAACAGCGCGCCCTGCGCCACCTGCCTCGGCCCCATCTCCGCTGAGCGGCCATCTTGGAGACCGACCGGCTGTCCGCTGCGAAGCCAGAGCGGACAAAAATTGCGGTAATTTCTTAAAGTGCCGGGTGTAGCCTCATGGGATATTGAAACAAGAAGAAAAGAGATGGTCGTTGGTGCGACTGGCGGCATGGGAAACTCGGTGGCTCTTGACGGCGCACGGCAACGCGATGTCCTTGCTCTCATCGGACAGGACTGTTCGAAGCTAGGCGAAGAGATCGGCCGCGAACACGAAAGCCCGGAAGTTCTTAGCCTTGACCTTGTTTATATGGCTCCCTGTGCCGCGTGCACCACCGTAGCTCATAAGCGGCAACGTAAGGGAGGCGCGCCGCAAGGCGCGCCTCTATTCTCCAATCTTAGAGAATTACTCCGAAAGCGTGAAGGGCGCCGTATAGTTGGCGACATTCTCCGGGGTGATCAGGGCGCAGTCAAAGAGCTGCTTTTCTTCAGCCACCATCGGTTCGCCGTTCTTGATGTAATAATCGGCTTGGATCACTGCGTCACGCGAGAAAACCGCGACCGGCTGCAGCACGGTGTAAGCCATTTCACCGGCCTTGATCGCTTCCACGGCGTCAGGCGAGCCGTCGAAGCCGCCGATGATCGTACCTTCCAGCTTGCCGGCTTCCTTAAGAGCTGCGATCGCGCCAAGTGCCATCTCGTCATTGCCTGAGATAACAGCATCGATGACCGGATTGGCCTGAATGATCGACTGCATCTTGTTGTAGCCTTGGGTGCGATCCCAGTTAGCCACTTCCTGAGCGACCTTTTCGAGCCCTGGATACTGGCTCAGAACGGTGTTATAACCATTCGATCGGGTTGCAGCGTTGTTGTCGGCCGGGTTGCCGAAGAACTCGACATACTTAGCTTCATCGCCAACCAGTTCCTGAAATTTAACGGCACCGAGCGCGGCGCCCTGCGCGTTGTTCGAGACGAGTTGCGCTATGGCGATACCGGACTCGTTGATCTCAGCGTTCACGAGGAAGACCGGGATGCCGGCTTCGGTGGCCTTGCGGACGACACCGATCGAGCCGTCGGCGTTTGCGGGATCGAGAATAATCGCCTTGGCGCCGTTGGTGATGGCGGCGTCGATCAGGTTTGATTCGACGTTGGTGTCGCCCTTGTGAGCAGCCACGGTGGCCTCATAGCCCAGCTCCTCTGCGGTCTCTTTCGCAACTTCGCCCTCTGTGAACCAGTACGGGTTCGCCGGGTCCGTGACGATGATAGAGATCAGGCCTTCGGCCCAGGCCGTCCCGGCCATTAGAGGCAACGACGCAGCTGCGGCGAGCAGGGCGCGCTTGGTAAACTTGATCATTGGATATTTCTCCCTTTGGGTTGGTGATGTGCCGGATTTCCGGCGGTTCTTCGCGTCGGGTCTCCTCGGGCCCGAAGATCCGCGAAAGCGGTTTGGGGGCAGGCCTCAGAGTTTCCGGGCCTTGCCGCCGTACTGGATGGAGTTGAGCATCACGGCGAGGACGATGACCGCGCCGGTAAAGACGGTCTGCCAATAGGACGAGACGCCGATGATCACGAGACCGTCCGAGAGGAAGCCGATCACAAAGGCGCCGAGAAGCGTCCCGCGCACGGTCCCCCTGCCGCCCATCAGCGAGGCGCCGCCGACGACCACCGCGGCAATGGCGGTCAGTTCATAGGTGGTGCCCGCGGTGGGGCCTGCGGAGGTCAACTGTGAGCTAAGGACTAGACCTGCGATCGCGGCGCACATTCCCGACAGGACATAGACCGAGATCTGAACCCGTTTGACGGGGACGCCGGACAGTTCGGCCGCGCGTTCGTTGCCACCTGAGGAATAGAGCCAGCGGCCGAAGGCGGTTCGTGACAGCAGAAGTCCGGCCGCGATTGCGACAGCTGCCAGGATAAGTACGCCTACTGGTACGCCGCCGATGCGGTTGAAGCCGAGCCAGTCGAAGCCGGTGTTTCCGAGGCTAGGGTCGCCGGATAGGTTATTGAAAGTCAGGCCGTTCGTCATTAGAAGCGCGACGCCGCGCGCGACATATAGCGTTCCGAGCGTCGCGACAAAGGCAGGCACGCGGAAGTAGGCGATCAGCACGCCGTTCGCAGCACCAACGAACGCCCCCAGTCCCAGTGTCAGCACAACTACGGCCCAGACCGGCGGGTAGAGAATGACCCCGGCGCTTTCCAGTTCGACTCCCTGCATCAAAAAGCCTGCGAAAACGCCGGTCAGACCCAAGACCGAACCGACTGACAAGTCGATGCCGCCGTTGAGAATAACTAGCAACATACCGATCGAGAGCAGCCCGAAGATCGCGACGTGGTTCGCCATGATCAGGAAGTTTGAAACGGTCGCGTAGTTCGGCGACAGGAGCGAAAATGTGACGATGATCGCGATCAACGCGAAGAAGGCGCGGCCTTCCAGCAGGATCTGTACGACGCTGGCATTCTCGCCGAATATCGAAGCGGTCAATCCGCCGGCGCCTTGCTTCTTGTTTGTCGTGACTTCGGTCATTTCGGCGATCTCCAGTTCAATGCTGTTCGGTGTCGGGCTTGTCCATCTCGACAATTTCCCGGGCAGAGTGTTCGTCGATGATCAATCCGCTAAGCAGGCGGCTTTCGAGGACGGCCTTGATCGCGTTTGTCTTGATACTGCCGCCTGCGACGGCGACGATGCGGCGACCCTTCAACTGCTCCAGAGGCTGGGTCAGGATGCGATCGGTGATATCACGGCCCACGCGCTTGCCGCGCTTGTCGAAGAAGTGCCCGAGCATCTCGCCGACCCCGCCGGCATCCGCGATGCCGGCCATTTCCTCACGCTCGATCATACCTGTCGTGACGAGTTCCGCGTCAGGTTCTGTAGTGCCGATGCCGACGATCATCAGGTCGGCCCGATCCGCCAGTTCGACCGCCTGTTGCGCCGCTTTCTGGCTGAGAAGAACGTCGCGATCGGCCTGCGAATTGGCAATGAACGGAACCGGCATCGATGCTACCTCGGCCCCCGTCTTGCCTGCGAGGCGAGAGACGACCGCGTGCGGTGTCATATCTGCGTCGGTGGTCAGTGCGCCCATGAGGGACACGACCTGGAGCTGCGGCACCTGCTGCGCGTCGAGGTTCTCTACGCAGGAGAGCAGCGTGCGGCCATGACCCAAACCGATGATGCCGATCTTGCCGCCGGAGATTTCGGTGCCGAGGAACCGTGCGCCAGCAATTCCGAGTGGGCCGAGTGCGAGGTCTTCTTGGTGTAGGTCGGTGACCACCTCGCAATGCGCCAGGCCGAACGCAACCGTCAGGTTTTGTTTAAGATCCACCTCGCCCGAGGCGGCCATGATCCGTTCCTTAGTAGCGTCGGGTCCGAAGATGGCCGTGATCTTGCCCTTGTGCATGACGATGATGCGGTGGGCGATGGATAGGCATTCGCTTACTTCGGACGTGGTGTAGACCACCGCCAGCCCTTTTCGTGCCCCCTCCGCCAAAAGGCGGAACACCTCGGCTTTGGCTCCGATGTCGATTCCGCGCGACGGCTCGTCCAGCAGGACCACGGAGGGTCCGGTGGCCAGCATCTTGCCAATCACCACTTTCTGCTGGTTGCCGCCCGACAGGGAGCCGATGGGCGCGCGGCCGCCGTCTGTCTTGATAGTGACATCCCGGATCGACCGGCCGATTATCTCCTGTTCCGCTTCGCGCGATGTCAGAAGATACTTGGTGAATGCGCCAATGGATGCCAGCGACAGATTCTGACCAACCGTCATGGTTTGCACCAGCCCGTCGCGTTGTCGATCCTCCGGCGTGAGCACGAGGCCCGCTTCTATTCGTTGGGCGATGCTCATTCCGGCGAGGTCGCGGCCATGAAGGTGGATTTGCCCTCCGGAGGCCGGCAGACGGCCGGCGACGCACTCCATGAGTTCAGTGCGCCCGGCCCCCATCAGCCCGTAGATACAGACGATTTCACCCTGACGGACATTCAGTGACAGACGGTCGACGACCGAAAAATCCGAACCACCGGGGGCGGGGATGCTCAGGTTCTTGATCGAAAGGGCGACATCGCCAAAATCGTAGCCGGTCGGTGGTGAGCCGAGGTCGAAGTTTTCGCCCACCATGTTGCGGACGATCCATTCCAGGTTGATTTCCGCCCGCGGCGCATAAGCTGTCATCACGCCGTCCCGCAGCACCACCGCGTGATCGGTGATTGTCAGCGCCTCCTCGAGGTGGTGTGAGATGTAGACGATGGAGACACCGCGCGCCTTGAGGTCGTGTATCACATTGAACAGGACATCTACTTCGGCGGCCGAGAGGGCCGAGGTCGGTTCGTCCATGATCAGGATGCGGGAATTGACCGAAAGCGCGCGAGCGATCTCGACGATCTGCTGCTGACCGAGGCGAAGTTCCTCGACCGGCGTCAAAGGATCAATATCCTCTTCCAACTCCTCCATAAGGGCCCGGCACTGACGCTCTTCCTCGGCGAAGTTGACGCCGCGCGGCCCCATGATCTCGCGTCCCAAGAAAATGTTGTCGCGCACGTTCATGTTCGGCGCCAGCGACAGCTCCTGGTGAATGATCGAGATCCCCAGTTCGCGGGCCTCGACCGTGGAGTTGATCCGGACCGGCCTGCCGTCGAGGATCAGTTCGCCGGAGGTCGGTAGATGCACACCCGACAGGATCTTCATCAGCGTCGACTTGCCCGCGCCGTTCTCGCCGAACAGGGTCGTGACCTGACCGCGATGCACATCGAAATTCACGCCCTTAAGCGCATGAATCGCGCCGAAGCTCTTGGTCACGTCGCGCGCGGCGAGAACCACCTCCGACGTGTCGGGCTTGGCGCTCGGCGTCTCGTCGTGGATCACCGTGTCCATTACTGCACCTCGAGCGCGACCGGCGTGACCAGCCAGTTCTTGGGGTTGATCATGGTGAAGGCGCCGATCACGGATATGGTCTTGCCCGTCAGCGTTTCGCGATCTAGGTCCGATAAGACGCCGGCCGCCATGGCGCGGTTGATTCCGGCGCCGGCGTCCTGATACTCGATCTGGTTCTTGAAGGCGCCGAATTCGATGTCGCCGACAATGTCGCGCAACTCGGTTCCGTTGATGGCGGGGCCGGTCTGAACTCGGATGCTGACCCCGTCGGGCAGTCCGGGCACATCGACGGCAAAGATGCCGGATTTGCCCTCCCCGACGGTGCCGGTTAACTCGACCGGCATGACCGGAAACGCGCCGGCCATTGTCCCATAGTCGGCGACCGCAGCAGACTTGTCGGCGGCCAGCTCCGTGGCGAGATCCCCGGCATCGGGCGCGCGCTCCGTGACGAAATCGCGGATCCGCGGGAACTCGTCCCGGCCGAAGCGATCCGGGTCGAAAGCCTGCTGTCTCAGGTCCTCGTCGCCGCCGATCGCCACGACCTTGGTGTCGAGTGCGATGGCGCCCAGCAGTACCACTCCCGCTATACCTGTGATAACCGATCTGCGTGAAGCCCAGGTGGCGAAGGCAGGTGCTGTGCCGGTCGTTTCCATGGCGGACGTGCTCCCTTGTCGATGCCGCCCGGCGTGCCGGGCTGTTCTGTTTTCACGGCTGAATGCGCCGTGCGTGTATGTCATGGAAATAGCAACTCACGTTGCAGGTTTCCTCCCTTCGCTGCGCCCGGAACTCCTCGATCCCGCCATGGGCCCAACGTTTCACCGCAGCAGTACGTTAGCTGCTGATTGGCTTGATCATAAGTGAAAAAAATTACGTTGTCTGCAAAAAATATCACGAAAGCGATATTTTTTGTGCTAAGTGAGATTTAATCAAACGTGGTGCGAGGAGTGAGCCTCTCATTCGATCCGCTGCGTGACGGACCGCCTCCGGGCGGGCAAACGGTAATGTCACAAGGGGGAGACCAAGGTGACCGACAGGGTGAAGGGAGGTCCCAATGTCCGATTCGTCTGACCTGATCATCGGCATCGACGCTGGGACTTCGGTGATCAAGGCTGTGGCCTTCGATCTGTCCGGAAACCAGCTCGCGGTGTCATCGGTGCGCAATCGATACGTCGTGGGCGGAGATGGATCCGCGACTCAGTCTATGACGCAGACTTGGGCCGATTGCGCCGCAGCGCTGCGCGGGCTTGGAGGCAAGGTCGCGGGACTTGCTCCCCGCACGGCAGCAATTGCACTCACCGGTCAGGGTGACGGCACCTGGTTGGTCGGAAAGGGCGATGAGCCGGTCACTGACGCCTGGCTCTGGCTGGACGCGCGGGCGGCACCAACCGTCCGGCAACTGGCAGCGGCGAAGAACGAGCGCGCGCGTTTCGAAGCGACGGGTACGGGGCTCAACACCTGCCAGCAGGGCAGCCAGATCGCGCATATGGCGGCAACCTGTCCCGAACTGCTGGAGCGCGCCGAGACGGCGTTGCATTGCAAGGATTGGCTGTTTCTCAATCTCACAGGCGTTCGGGCAACCGATCCGTCCGAGGCGAGCTTTACTTTCGGCGATTTCCGGACCCGTCGCTACTGCGACACTGTGATTTCGGCGCTGGGTCTGGATTCACGCCGATACCTTTTGCCGGAGATCATGGACGGATCACAGGACAGCCGACCGCTGACCGCGCAGGCCGCGGCAGAGACCGGGCTTCTGGCCGGAACGCCCGTTTCGTTGGGATATGTCGACATGGTGATGACCGCGTTGGGCGCGGGCGTGCATACCGGCGATGCCGGGACGGCTTGTTCCACCGTCGGCTCGACAGGCGTGCACATGCGCGCCGTGACCGCGAACAAGGTGTATCTGAATACTGAGGGCACGGGATACGTGATCTGCCTGCCCGTGCCGGATCTCGTGACCCAGGTGCAGACCAACATGGCCGCGACTCTGAACATCGACTGGGCGCTGGCTCTGGCCGAGGATTTGATCGCCGAGTTTCGCGACGCGCCCTCGCATGCCGACCTTGTCGCAAAGATTGACGGATGGATGGCTCGGTCAAGCCCTGGGAGCCTCTTGTACCACCCGTATATTTCCGAGGCGGGTGAGCGGGGCCCCTTCGTCAACGCCGACGCACGGGCGAGCCTTGTGGGGCTGAACACCTCGCACCGCTTTCCTGACATTGTCCGCGCCGTCGTCGAGGGCCTCGGCATGGCGGCGCGCGATTGCTACGCCGCGATGGGCGACATGCCGCTAGAGTTGCGGCTGACCGGCGGCGCGGCGCGCTCCGCGGCCGTGCGCCGGGTGTTGGCGGCATCGCTTGATACGTCCGTACGGGTCTCGTCCCGGGAGGAAGCAGGCGCGGCGGGCTGCGCCATGATGGCAGCCGTCGCGATCGGAGCGTACGACGACATGGACGCCTGCATCGCGGAATGGACAACCCCGCTTCTGGGCGAGCCGGAACCCCCCGATCCGAGCTTGGTGCCCATCTACGAGCAGCTATTCACCACCTACCGCCAGGCACGCGACGGTCTTGCCCCCGCTTGGGACGGGCTGGCCGCAATGCGCGCCCTCGAAGGAGTAAATACATGACAGATATTCTCAAAGTCGACCTGTTCGTGATCGGTGGCGGCATCAACGGCGCGGGGATCGCCCGCGATGCCGCCGGTCGGGGTCTGAGCGTCGTGCTCAGCGAAAAGGACGATCTGGCCGAAGGCACCTCGTCGCGATCCGGCAAGCTGGTGCATGGCGGGTTGCGTTATCTTGAATACTACGAATTTCGACTGGTGCGAGAGGCGCTGATCGAGCGCGAGGTTCTGATGCGAAACGCGCCGCACATCATCTGGCCAATGCGCTTCGTGCTGCCGCATTCGCCGCAGGACCGGCCAGCGTGGTTGGTCCGGTTGGGGCTGTTCCTCTACGATCATCTAGGCGGAAGGAAAATGCTGCCGGGTACACGGACACTCGATCTGCGACGCGACCCGGAAGGGGCCGCCATCAAGGACAAGTACACGCGAGGGTTCGAGTATTCCGATTGCTGGGTGGACGATGCCCGTCTAGTCGTGCTGAACGCCGTCGATGCCGCCGAACGCGGCGCAGTGGTCCTGACCCGGTCGCCCTGCACCTCTGCCCGGCGCGATAACGGCGTCTGGCGGGTGACGACGCAGAATTCGATGACCGGGGAAATGAAGGAATTCGAGGCCAAGGTCCTAGTCAATGCTGCTGGCCCTTGGGTCACCGATGTGGTCACGAGGGTTGCGGGAACAAATTCGTCACGCAACGTCCGGCTGGTCAAGGGCAGCCACATCATCGTGCCGAAGTTCTGGAAGGGCGAGAACGCCTACCTAGTGCAGAACCACGATAAGCGGGTGATCTTCATCAACCCCTACGAGCACGACAAAGCTCTGATCGGCACCACCGACATCGCCTATGAAGGCCGTGCCGAGGACGTCAAGGCAGACGAGAGCGAGGTCCAATACTTGATCGACGCTGTGAACCGCTATTTCAAGGAGCAGCTTACGCGCGAGGACGTGGAAAACACCTTCTCAGGCGTCCGGCCCCTGTTCGACGACGGCCAGGGCAACCCGTCGGCGGTAACGCGTGACTATGTCTTCGATGTCGAAGAGGCGGGCGGCGCCCCGCTTCTGAACATCTTCGGCGGCAAGATCACGACGTTCCGCGAACTCGCAGAGCGCGGGATGCACGAGATCGAGAAGTTCTTTCCGAACATGGGCAAGGACTGGACCGAGAACGCGCCGCTTCCGGGCGGAGACATGGAGAACGCCGACTATGAACTATTCCGCAACACGCTGAAAACGGAATACCCGTGGATGCCGCGCCAACTGCGCCGCCATTACGGGCGCTGCTATGGTAGTCGCGTTCGGCAGATAGCGGGCGATGCGGCTTCGATCGAGGACCTGGGTCGGCATTTCGGCGGCCAGCTCTATGAGGCGGAGGTGACCTATCTCGTTAAGCATGAATGGGCGCAGACGGCCGAAGACATCCTCTGGCGGCGCACGAAGCACCGGCTGCACCTGACCGAGGCCGAGCAGGCAGCGTTCACAGAATGGTTCGACGACCTGCGGAAAGCGGCGTGAGATGGCACTGACGCTTTCGTTGAACACCAACCCGCTGGTGAACCGCTTTGCCGAACCGGATGACCTGATCGACGCCATCGCGCGCCACATCCGCATTCGGGACATCCAGTTGACGCATGAGTTCATCAACCCTAGCTGGCCAGCCCCGGTGATCCGTCGGCTGATTCGAGACATGGGCGGGGCCTTATCACGCACGGGTGCCCGCGTGACGTCGGGGATGACGGGGCCGTACGGTCGGCTCAACCATTTCGGCCACCCGGATCGGGATGTGCGTCGCTACTACGTCGACTGGTTCAAGACCTTTGCCGATATCATCGGCGACTTGGGCGGAACCGCGGTCGGGACGCAATTCGCGATATTCACGTTCAGGGATTACGACGACCCGGCGCGGCGCGAGGCGTTGTTGCAGATCGCCATCGACTGCTGGGCCGAAGTGACCGAGCACGCCAAGGCCGCCGGGCTGGACTACGTTTTCTGGGAACCGATGAGCGTCGGCCGGGAATTCGGCGAGACAATCGCCGAATGCATGACATTGCAGGACCGGCTGACGGCTGCCGATATGGCGGTTCCGATGTGGATGATGGCCGATATCGACCACGGCGACGTGACTAGCCCGAATCCCGATGACACCGATCCCTATGCCTGGGCCCGCGCGGTGCCCAGGGTCAGTCCGATAATCCACATCAAGCAATCTATGATGGACAAGTCCGGGCATCGCCCCTTTACGGCGGAGTTCAACGCGAAAGGCGCGATCCAGCCGGCCCCGTTGCTGAAGGCCTTCGCCGAAGGCGGTGCCGTCGACAACGAGATTTGTCTGGAATTGTCCTTCAAGGAGCGTGAACCCAATGACCGTCAGGTGATCCCGCAGATTGCCGAAAGCGTGGCCTTCTGGGCGCCGCATATCGACAGCGGCGCAAGCGATCTCAATGTATGAGAAGACCCACGTGATGCGGCCTTGTCTTTCGGGGAAAATGACGCCATGTGACGCCCGTTCTCAGGGCGGGGTGCAAGTCCCCACCGGCGGTGACAGCCCGCGAGCGCCTTTCGGATTAATCCGGAAGGGTCAGCAGACACCGGTGAAACTCCGGGGCCGACGGTGACAGTCCGGATGGAAGAGAACCAGCCGACGGGCCATGGTGCCCGTTCGGATGGTGTCGCCTTGGGGCCATTTGTAAAAGCAAGGAATGGTTCCATGTCCGATACGCTCAAGATCGCCTTCATCAAGGCCCGATGGCACGCCGAAATCGTCGACCAGGCGCTGGCCGGCTTCGAACGCCGCATGATCGGGTCCGATGTGCCGGCCGAAATCACCCCCTTCGACGTTCCCGGCGCTTTCGAGATGCCCCTGCTGGCAAAAAAGCTGGGCAAGAGTGGCCAATACGACGCCATCGTCTGCGCCGCGCTTGTGGTCGATGGCGGCATCTACCGGCACGATTTCGTCGCTCAGGCCGTGGTCGACGGGTTGATGACGGCGCAACTTGAGACCGGCGTGCCGACTTTCTCGGTTTCCCTGACGCCGCATCACTTCCATCCAACCGAAGAGCACATCAGCTTTTTCCGAGATCATTTCGTGAAGAAGGGCGAGGAAGCCGCGGATGCGGTTCTTATGGTCTTGCGGCTGAGAGTCTGATAACGATGTTGCCCGCCTTCTCCTTTGTCACCGCAACCGAAATCCGCTTTGGCCGGGGCGAGGCACGGCATGCCGTCCCGGAGATGGCCGGGCTGGGCCGGCGGTTCCTGCTGGTCCACGGCCGAGATGCGGCACGCTCGGCATGGATTGTCGATGCCCTGACGGCCGAGGGGTACCACGTGACGGGATTTGCCATTCCGGGCGAGCCAGATGTCGCCATGATCGAATCCGGGGTTGATGCCGCGCGCGCAGTGGGAGCGCAATCCGTCAGCGCGATCGGCGGTGGCGCGGTAATCGACGTGGCAAAGGCCATCGCCGCGCTTGTCCCCCCAAAACACCCCATTCTCGACCATCTCGAGGTGGTCGGACAGGGTCTGCAGTTGGAGGCAGACCCGCTGCCCTTCGTCGCGCTGCCGACCACGGGAGGGACGGGAGTTGAGGCGACGCGAAATGCGGTTATCGCGATGCCTGAAGCGCGGCGCAAGGACAGCCTGCTGGACCGCCGTATACTGCCGCACTTGGCGATCGTCGATCCGTCGCTGACGGATGACTGCCCGGCCGCAGTGCCCCTTGCCTCGGGGCTGGATGCGGTCACTCAAGTGATCGAACCTTTCATCTGCAACCGTACCAATCCGATGACCGATGCGCTGAGCCGTCCCGCTATCGCGACGGGCCTGAACGCCCTGGTATCATTGATGGACGATCAAATGCCCGAGGCGCGGGACCGGATGGCCTGGACGAGCCTCTGCGGCGGTCTCGCGCTGGCGAATGCCGGTCTGGGCGCGGTGTACGGTCTCGCCGGCCCGCTGGGCGGCCTTTCGGGTGCAGCGCACGGCGCCATCTGCGGTGCCTTGCTGCCGCATGGTCTCGAGGTCAACGCGGCGGTGGCGACCGGGGAAACTGCGCGCCGTCTCGACATGGTGCGTAAAGATCTGGCAGAGGCGCTGTCTTGCGCTCATGGGGCCGCCTCCGTTGCGCTTGACACCTTGGCGCGGCAGGCCCGTCTGCCGGGGCTGGACGCACAGCGCGTGACCGGAGATCATTGGTCTCAGGCTGCCGACATGACGGCCGAATCGTCTTCGATGAAGGCGAACCCCGTGCAGTTGAGCGCCGACGATTTGTCGAAAATCATGGAAAACGCTCGTTAGCGTGGTTTGTGGAGGAAGCGAGATGGCAAGAGATCGGGGCTCGGGCGACGGCGAGCATTCCCTGTCCATTCGCGCCGCGTGGCTGCATTATGTCGGCGGGATGCGGCAGGCCGAGGTCGCAAAGCGGCTGGGCGTTACATCGGTCAAGGCGCACCGGTTGATCGCAAGGGCGGTCGCCGAGGGCGCCGTCAAAGTAAGCATCGAAGGCGACATCATCGACTGCTTCGAACTTGAGCAAGCGCTCTGCCTGCGCTACGGGCTCGCGACTTGCGAGGTCGCGCCCGATCTGGACGAGGAGGGCATACCGCTGCGAGCGCTTGGCGCCGCCGGGGCTTCCTGGCTACGGCGTTGCCTGGAAAATGGCGAGGATCATATCATTGCGATCAGCCACGGTCGTACGTTGACCGCTGCCGTCAGGACCATGCCGCATATGTCTCTTCCAAATCAGCGTTTCGTCTCGCTTCTGGGGGGGCTCACGCGAAATTTCGCCGCCAATCCCCACGATGTCATGCACCTTTTGGCGGAAAAGACCGGAGCGCAGGCCTACGTCATGCCGGTGCCCTTTTTCGCCAATTCCGTAGATGATCGCACCGTTCTGCTCGCGCAACGCGGGATATCGGACGTTCTGCAAATGGCCGAGGCGGCACCTCTCAAGCTCGTCGGGGTCGGCACCGCATCCTATGACGCGCAACTTGTCGTCGCCGGGTTGATCCAGTCGAGCGAGATAGAAACGATATCGGCGGAGGGCGGTTGCGGTGAAATCCTGGGTCATTTCTTCGATGCCGAAGGCAAGATCCTCGACACGCCCCTGACCAAGCGAACCATTGCGGCGTCGCTGGGCGAAGGAAGAGACCGCAGCGATCGAATCATCGCGCTGGCGGGTGGCTCGCACAAGGTTGACGCGATCCGCGCCGTGCTGAACAGCGGCCAGCTGTCTGGCCTGATCACTGATGAAAGGACGGCGCGGGCCTTGCTCGACACCTGACGCGATCTGCGCGCGACAGCGCCGTTTTTGCCCCGTCTCAGGGCCCGGCGGGTTGTCATGTTCAATAGGCCAGGGCCATTTCGGACAGCGACCGGGTACGAATGCTGGCCGCCTGTCCCGCGGTTCCGAAAGCCTCAAATTTTTCGGTGCATTGCGCTTTCATTCCATCCATCGCAGGCTTTAGATACTTGCGCGGATCGAACTCCGCCGGCGTGCTGACCAACGTCTTTCGGATCGCCGCAGTGGCGGCCATGCGCAGGTCGGTGTCGATGTTCACCTTGCGCACGCCATGGCGGATGCCGCGCTGTATTTCTTCTAACGGAACGCCCCAGGTCGGTTTGATGTCGCCGCCGTATTTGTTGATCAGAAGGCGCAACTCCTCGGGCACGGAGGATGACCCGTGCATGACCAGATGCGTATTCGGCAGCCGCTTGTTGATCGCTTCGATCACGTCCATGGCAAGCACTTCGCAATCCGGCTTGCGCGTAAACTTGTAAGCCCCGTGGCTGGTTCCCATCGCCACTGCAAGCGCGTCCACGCCAGTATCGGCGACAAACCTTTCGGCCTCTTCGGGGTCGGTCAGAAGCTGGTCGTGCGACAGCGTGCCGGTCGCGCCGTGACCATCCTCCTGATCGCCCTGACCTGTCTCAAGCGAGCCGAGCACGCCCAACTCCCCCTCAACCGAAACGCCCGCAGCATGCGCCATGTGGACCACCGCGCGAGTGATACGCACGTTGTAGTCGTAGTCGGCCGGCGTGGTGCCGTCCGCCATCAGCGAACCGTCCATCATCACCGAGGTAAAGCCGTGCTGAATGGCAGTGACGCAGGTGGCGAGCGTGTTGCCGTGATCGAGATGCACGCAGACCGGGATGTGTGGGTAGATCTCGATCAGCGCATCGATCAGCTTGGCCAGAACGATGTCGTTGGCATAGGCGCGGGCCCCCCGGCTGGCCTGCAGGATCACCGGAGAGTCCGCCTCGTTGGCTGCGGCCATGATGGCAAGGCCCTGTTCCATGTTGGACATGTTGAAGGCGGGAACAGCGTAATCGTTCTCGGCGGCATGATCGAGTAGTTGGCGAAGGGTGATACGGGGCATTTGGGGGTCCTATTCGTTTGATGGGGAAAGGTAGGTGAGCAGCGTCGCTGCTTCGGCTCGACTGCCGAAGATCAGCGGCACGCGGTCGTGCAGGTGGGCGGGTGTCAGATCGAGGATGGCGTTGTGGCCGTCCGTCGCGGCACCGCCAGCCTGTTCGATCAGGTAGGCGATCGGAAACGCCTCGTAGGCGAGGCGCAGAAAGCCGTCTTCGTAGCCCGAACGCGAGTCGCCGGGATAGAGGAACAGGCCGCCCCGGCGCAGAATCCGGTGCAGGTCGCCGACCGCTGCCGCGATCCAGCGCATGTTGAAATCGCGACCGCGCGGCCCTTCGACGCCCAGTAAAAGGTCGTCCACGTATTGCCGCAGCCCCGGCGTCCACCGCCGCTGGTTCGAGGCATTGAAGGCGACTGTAGCGGTCTCGGGCTTCAGTTCGACGCCGGTCGCATCGACGTGGAAGAACCCGGTCACCGGGTCCAGCGTTGCGATGGCGACGCCTTCGCCGGTGCTGAACCCGAAATCGACGGAATGGCCGAACGAGACATAACAGGCCGCAATGATCTCGCGCCCCGGTCGCAGGAAGCTGTTCCCCGCAGGAAACACGCAGAACAGCGCGCCGAGCGGGGCACCGATGCCGATGCTGCCCGACCCATCGATCGGGTCCATGGCTATGTCGAACCGCCCCTCGGGGTCGATCAACTCGACGCCTTCTGCCTCTTCGGACAGCACCCGCGCCACGCACAGGTCGCGTAGCGCAGCGATGAAGTGGCCGTGCGCGCCGATATCAAGCGCCTTCTGCTTGTCGCCTGACTCGTTCGTCCCGATCACGTCCGTCGGGTCGCCGGTCAGATGCCCTTGCGCGAGGCGCGCGGCCAGGGGGACGCTGGCCTCGGCGATGCGCGTTAGCAGCGCCGCCAGATGTCGGCGGTCGGTGTCATTGCTTGCCCATGCGCCCAGATGCGCCGCCAGCGTCGGGGCGGTGATCTCCCCGTCGTGGGCCAGCTTTAGCGGAGCGGACGCCATGTCAAACACGCTCGCCCAGCAGCCTCTCGGCCCTGGCGATGATCGCGTCGCGCGTTATGCCGAAACTCTCGTAGAGCGCTTCGGCCGGACCAGACGCGCCGAAGCCGTCCATGCCGATCACGTCGTCCTCGCTGTCCACGTAGCGCGTCCAGCCGTATTTGCTGGCCGCCTCTACGCCGAGGCGCGGCGCCGTGCCGAGGACCTGGGCCCGGTAATCGTCCGGCTGGGCCTCGAACAACTCCCACGAGGGCATCGAGACGACCGCCACACCCAGACCGCGCCCGGCCAGCGCTTCGGCGGCCTCGACGGCGAGGCTGACCTCGGTCCCGGTCGCTAGTATGGTCAGGTCCCGGCTATCTCCAAAGGCTCGAATTACATAGGCGCCACGGGCGCTCAGGTTCTCGTCCGTCTCGTCGAGCCGCAGTTGCGGCACGCCTTGGCGGCTCAACGCCAGAAGCGACGGGGTTCCGCGCGACCTTACGGCGATGTCCCAGCATTCCAGCGTCTCCACCGCGTCGGCGGGACGGAAGGTGTGAAGGTTGGGGATCGCTCGGAGGGAGGTCAGGTGCTCGACCGGCTGATGGGTAGGTCCATCCTCGCCCAGTCCGATGCTGTCGTGGGTCATGACGTAGATCGTGCCGACGCCCATCAATGCCGACAGCCGGATGGCGTTGCGGGCATAGTCCGAGAACACGAGGAAGGTCCCGCCATAGGGGATCAGCCCGCCATGCGTGTTTATCCCGTTCATCATCGCTGCCATGCCGAATTCGCGCACGCCATAGCCGATGTAGCGGCCCGCTGTCTGGCGAGAGAACTGCTGGTCGACCGCGGGCACCCGGGTCAGGTTCGAACCCGTCAGGTCGGCTGATCCACCGATCAACTCAGGCAGGGCGGGAGCCAGCGCCTCCAGAGCAATCTGGCTGGCCTTGCGGGTGGCCACGTTTTTCGGTGCGGCAAACAGCGATGCACGGGCCTTGGCCACGGCCTCGGCGTATCCGTTGGGCAGATCACGTGCCATGCGGCGGGCGAATTCGGCCCGGTTGGGTGAGGCGGAAAGGCGTTTTTCCCACTCCCGCCGTACCGTTGCGCCGTGCGCCCCGATGGCGTGCCAGTCGGCGGCCAGATCGGTCGGGATATCGAACGGCTCTGCGTCCCATCCCAGCGCTGCCTTGGCAGCCGCGGCTTCTTCCGCGCCAAGAGGTGAGCCGTGCGCGGATGCGGTGCCGGCCTTGTTCGGCGCGCCGAAGCCGATGACGGTCTTCATCGCGATTATTGTGGGCTTGCCGACCTCCGCCTTCGCCGCGGCGATAGCCTTTGACACTTCGGGAATGTCGTGCCCGTCGCAGTCGATCACATGCCAGCCGCAAGCCTCAAGCCGCGCAGCTGTGTTATCAGAGAAGGAAACTGACGTCGGGCCGTCGATGGTGATCTGGTTGTCATCGTAGAGCACGATCAGTTTGCCCAATCCCAGATGCCCGGCGAGGGAAATCGCTTCCTGCCCGATGCCTTCCTGGAGACAGCCGTCCCCGAGGAATACGTAGGTGTGGTGATCGACGAGGTCGGTCCCGAACTCCTCTGCCAGCGCGCGCTCGGCCATTGCCATGCCAACCGCGTTGGCGATGCCCTGGCCCAAAGGACCGGTCGTCGTCTCGATCCCCTTGGCATGGCCATATTCCGGGTGCCCAGCCGTTCTGGCGCCAAGCTGGCGGAAGTTGCGCAGCTGGTCGAGTGTCATGTCGGCATAGCCGGTCAGATGCAGCATTGAATACAGCAACATCGATGCGTGGCCATTCGACAGAACCACCCGGTCGCGGTCTGGCCAATCGGGCGCGGACGCATCGAACTTGAGGTGGTCGCGGAACAGGGCAGTGGCAGCGTCGGCCATGCCCATGGGCGCACCAGGATGCCCCGACTTTGCCGCCTCGACCGCATCGATCGATAATGCGCGGATGCAGTTGGCCAAGGCGAAGCCCTTTGGGTCAAGGGCGGCCTTGGCGGCGATGTCGGCAGGCATGGAATCTTTGGGCATGGTATCCTCCTCGGTTGAGATGGTGATAGCGGTATCGGATAAAATAACAAGAAAAAATCACAATATAACATTATTGACGAATTTATTGTTATATGAAATGTTATTAGGCAGGAGGTGCGCCGGTGAAGAGAGACGACAGGCAACAGGCGATCATGGATCTGCTGGTCACGGACGGAGAGGTTGAGCTCGACCCGCTCGCCGACCGATTCTCGGTCTCGCGCATGACGATTCACCGCGATCTCGACGATCTCGAAGCCGCGGGACTCCTGCGCAAGATCCGGGGCGGGGCGACGATCCGGTCGGGCACGCAGTTCGAAAGCGATTTCCGCTTTCGCGAAAGGCGCGACCAGCCAGCCAAGATCGCGATGGCAGAGGCGGCATTGCGCTCGATCGAGCCGGGCATGACAGTGATGATCAACGACGGCTCGATGGCTGCGATTCTCGGACGGAAACTGGTCGTCAAACGGCCGCTGACCGTGATCACCAACAATGCGACGATCATCGATGCGCTGCGCGCCGAGACGGGGATCACACTGATCGCGCTCGGCGGTGTTTATTCGTCCAAGTTCAACGCCTTTCTCGGCAAGGTCACCGAAGACGCGCTGGCCCATCTGCGTGCCGACATCGCGTTCGTCTCGTCGCCGGCAGTGTCCGGCTTGGAAGTCTATCACATGGATGACGACGTGCTGCGCGCCAAGCGGGCGATGATGCGGCAGGCCGCGTCCCGAGTCCTGCTGGTAAACCACGCACGCTTTGGGCACGCGGCTCTGCACCGGCTCGCCGCGTTGTCGGAGTTCGACCACATCATCACCGATAAGCCCCCCGATTCTGCGGCCCGTGCTGACCTGGATGCCGCCGGTCTGACCCTAACCATTGCAGAAGCACACGAGGCCCACGCATGACGAAATCGCCGTTCTGGATCGGAACAAGTTGGAAAATGAACAAGACACTGGCAGAGGCGCAGGCCTTTGCCCGGGCTCTGGCGGTGGCCGATAAGGGCCGGGATGCCCGCATCCAGCGTTTTGTCATCCCGCCGTTCACAGCCGTCCGCGAGGTCAAGCAGATCCTCGGAGAGAGTTCGGTGAAGGTTGGAGCGCAGAACATGCATTGGGCCGACCACGGGGCCTGGACCGGTGAAATTTCGGCTCCGATGCTGACCGATTGCGGGCTGGATATCGTCGAGCTGGGGCATTCCGAGCGGCGCGAACATTTCGGGGAGACCGACGAAACCGTAGGCCTCAAAACCGAGGCCGCCGTCCGGCACGGGCTGATCCCGCTGATATGCATCGGAGAGACTTTGTGCGAACGCGAGTCGGGTCGCGCGCAGCCGGTGCTGGAAACGCAAGTGCGCGGTGCGCTCAAATACCTGAAGGACGACCAGAAAGCCGCACCCATCCTGCTGGCCTATGAGCCGGCATGGGCCATCGGGGAAAACGGCATTCCGGCAACCTCGGAATATGCAGACGACAGGCAGGCCGAGATCATTGAGGTGGCCGAACAGGTTTTGGGTCGCCGCGTGCCCTGTCTGTACGGCGGTTCGGTCAATCCCGGCAATTGTCGCGAACTCATCCAGTGCCCGCATATAGACGGGCTGTTCATCGGGCGTTCGGCCTGGGACGTCGAGGGCTATCTCGACATCCTGGACAAATGCGCCGCAAGCTTCTGAACCCGAAAGGAAACGAACCATGAAAATCGCAATCGCAGGCGACAGCGCAGGTGAACCGCTGGCAAAGGTCGTCGCGGAACACCTGAAGGACAAGCACGAGGTGTCCGACATGTCGTACAATCCGGAGGCACCGCAAGAATTTTATGCCCACATGGCCGACCGGGTGTGTTCCGCGGTGCTCTCGGGCGAATACGACCGCGCCATCCTGTTCTGCGGCACTGGCATCGGAGTGGCGCTCTCTGCCAACAAGGTGCCCGGCATCCGCGCCGCACAATGCCATGACACTTACAGCGCGGGAAAGGCTGCGACCTCGAACAATGCGCATGTCATTACCATGGGTGCACGCGTGATCGGGCCCGAACTCGCCAAGGATATTGCTGACGCCTTCCTGTCCTCGACCTTCGACCCAGAAGGCCGGTCTGCCGGAAACGTAAATGCGATCAACGAAGTGGACGCAAAGTACCATATTTCCTGAGCGTCGGGCACGGCACGGCGATGGTTCGTTGCAGAGCTACCGAGCCCGGATCTTCTCTCCCGGACTCTGATCGGGGACACTCATCCAAAGGAACGTGATATGGACCGGATCCTGGCCATCGATAGCGGTCTGACGGTGACCAAGGCGGTCCTGTTCGATATCAGCGGTCGGCAGATCGCCGTCGCACGACGCAACGTGGCCCAACTCAAACCGTCGCCGCGCCGCATCGAGCGTGATATGGCCGCTCTCTGGAACGAGACGGCCTCGGCCATCCGCGATGTTCTGGCGGCCAGCAATACCGATCGCGGCGACGTTGTCGCCGTCGCCGCGACCGCGCATGGGGACGGCATCTACTTGCTGGATGACAAAGGCGCGCCACTCGGTCCCGGTATTCTGTCCCTGGACAGCCGGGCGGTTGATGTGGTTGCGGACTGGCAGCTCGACGGGACGGCCAGCCGCGCCCTGACGCTCACAGGGCAAGCGCCACACGTCTCGGCGCCATCGGCTCTGCTGCGCTGGATCAGAGACCACGAGCCCGATCGCTTCGGTCGGATCGGTCACGTACTGGCCTGCAAGGACTGGCTGCGCTTCTGCCTGAGCGGTCAAATCGGAACCGATCATACAGAGATCAGCACCTCCTTCACCGCGGTCGAAAGCCAATCATGTTCGGACGAGGCGCTTGCCCTATACGGGTTGTCCGCATTGCGCAGCGCGATTCCGCAGGCCGACCATCCCGCCACGATCATCGGCAGGGTTACAGCGGAGGCCGCGTTGGCGACCGGCCTCGCCGAAGGCACACCGGTTGCTGCCGGCTTGCACGACGTGACCGCATCCGCCCTTGGCATCGGCGCGCATCGGCCCGGTGTGTTCGGCATCGTGGCCGGCACATATTCGATCAATGAATGCGTTGCGTCGCAACCGAAAGTGGATTCACGATGGTACTGCCGCAACGCAATCGAGCCAGGACAGTGGAACCACATGTCCATTTCTCCGGCCTCGACCGCCAACTATGACTGGTTTCTCGACACCTTCTGCGCCGCCGAACGCGGTCAGACAGAAGTCCTTGGGGCGGACATTCACGCCCGGTTGCGCCCCGAAATCGAGGCCGCGCTCAACCGTCCATCCTCGATCCTCTATCATCCCTACCTGTTCGGCTCTCCGATGGGGGCGGCGCCCAGTGCGGGGTTCCTCGGGATGCGTGGCTGGCACGACCGTGGCGACGTTCTCGCGGCTCTGCTGGAGGGCATCGCATTCAACCACCGCGACCATGTCGATGCCCTGCGAGAGCGGTTTGATGGCAAGGCCGTCAGGTTGACCGGCGGCGCGTCGCGGAGTCCGGTGGTGGCGCAGCTGTTCGCCAATATCCTGAACATGCCCGTCACTGTTACGGATACGGACGAAGCGGCGGCGTGGGGCGTCGCGCTATGCGCCGGTGCGGCCGTCGGCGCGTTTCCTTGCTGGGATGCCGATCCGCGCGATCTTTGTTCGATTTCCACCCTCTACGATCCGGCTTCGGATCGTGCGGCCCATTACGAACGTCGCTATGCCGTCTATCGTCAGG
Organism: Marivita sp. XM-24bin2; assembly: GCA_003149565.1. Taxonomy (GTDB): domain Bacteria; phylum Pseudomonadota; class Alphaproteobacteria; order Rhodobacterales; family Rhodobacteraceae; genus Marivita. The sequence continues at coordinate 23,178 of QCWH01000079.1, forward strand.
TCGCGGAAAACCTGATGGAAACTTGGGACAGTCTGAACGCGCTGGAGAAGTTGGAGCGCGAGGTTCACCATGACTGACGCCGCGGCCAAACCAATTGACGTGCTGATCATCGGCGCCGGAATCAATGGCGCGGGCGTGTTCCGCGATCTCTGCGCGCAGGGGCTGACATGCATGATCGTGGACAAGGGCGATTTCGGGTCGGGGACCAGCGCGGCACCCTCCCGGCTGATCCATGGCGGGCTGAAATACCTGGAAACCGGCGAATTTCGCCTGGTTTCCGAATCCACCTACGAACGGAACCTGCTTCTGAAGAACGCCTCGCACGTGGTCAGGCCGCTGGCGACGGTGATCCCGATCAAGTCCTGGACAAAGGGTCTCTGGCCCGCGATCCGCACGTTCTTCGGGTCGACCACGGCGCCACGCAGCCGCGGAGCGTTGCTCGTCAAGGCGGGACTCGCGCTTTATGACTTCTACGGCTCAAAGGCGCGCCAGATGCCGCGGCACGCAATGCTCAGCCGATCCCGCGCATTGGCCGAGATCCCCGCTCTGACGCCGCGGGTGATCGCCGCCGGGACCTATTTCGACGCCACTGTCACCGCGCCGGAACGGCTGGTCATGGAGTTGACGCTTGATGGTCTGGGCATGTCGCCGGAGTCCGAGGCGCTGAACTGGACAGCCGTCGAAAGCCAGGCCGACGGAACGGTACATCTCGTCGGGCCGGAACAGGCACGTCGATCGGTCCGGCCGCTTGTCGTAATCAACGCCGCAGGGCCTTGGATCGACCGGGTCAACGCCCGGCTGGGTCTGGAAAGTCGCCTGATCGGCGGCACGAAGGGGTCGCACATCCTGCTGGATCACCCTGACCTCCTGCGGCAGTTGAACGGCCGGATGATCTATTTCGAGGGGGACGACGGACGCATCGTTCTGGTCTTTCCTTATCACGGTAAGGCACTGGTCGGGTCGACCGACATTCCGGCCGATGATCCAGACGCCGTAACCTGCACCGAGGACGAAACCGCCTATCTGATCCAAAGCCTGCGTGACCTGTTGCCAGGACTGAATTTCGATCACGGTCAGGTCATATTTTCCTATTCCGGTATTCGTCCCTTGCCACGTTCCGAAGGTGTCGCACCGGGGCTGATTAGCCGCGATCACTCGGCTCCCATGGAGGCCGCCACGCCGGACCGACCTTTTCCTGTTATATCCTTGGTTGGGGGAAAATGGACGACTTTCCGGGCCTTTTCTGAGGAAGTCACGGACACAGTTCTGACCGAACTCGCCGTCACCCGGCGAAGAGGAACCGAAGACATACCGATCGGCGGTGGCAGAGACATGCCGCGTACGCCCGAAGAGCGCGCAGCTTGGCTAACGGCGGCGGCGGCGGAAACCGGCGCTTCGGTAGATCGTC
>QCWH01000079.1:24890-27336 GCA_003149565.1 Marivita sp. XM-24bin2
ATCGTCTGGATATCCTTCTGGACCGATACGGTACGACCGGTCTGGCCATTGGCCGGCACGAGGGCCGTGACCCGGTCGCATTGCCGGATGCAGCGGACCTCACGGAAGCCGAGATCGACTGGATCGTCCGGAACGAGCGAGTCGTGCATCTGTCGGACATCTTCCTGCGACGGACCTGCCTGGCGATCAGCGGGCAGGTAACCGTGCCATTGGCCCGTGCCGTCGCGAACGTGGCGCGACGCGCCCGAGGTTGGACGGATGAACGCGAACGGGCTGAGCTCGTCGAATTCTCTAAACTTTTATTAGAAAATCATGGTGTTCGACTTGAACTCGGGTAGCCTGTTCACGAGGGAGACAACGACATGTCAAAACAACACCGGAAGCTGATTAACAATTCCGATCATCTGATCGATCAACTCATCGAAGGTATGGTTTCCGCGCATCCAGATCTGCTGCGTGTGGAGGGTGAGACGGGCCGGGCGATCGTTGCGCTGAACGGTCCCAGAGATGGCAAGGTCGGGATCGGGTGTTGTCACGTTAACTCGGCCTGACCAGCAGAATGGTGGGTGCTGAGGCATCAGACGCTCGCGGCGGTTTGCCATTCGTCGAAAGCTTCCAATCTGTGATAGCGGGCGGCGTTTGCGGAGCGGCGGCGGGCCGGGATCGAGAAGCAATTTCTGACGGCAGACTGGCAGGCAACGAACCTCTGTAACCCGCCTGGCGAGCGGAAACCCTGCATGCAGCGCTCTCGCTTTCGAAACGGCAGATGACTGTTCTCTGCTCGATTGTTCAACCCGTTGTGCGAGCGGTGTTCGAGCCCCGATGCGACCTCGTGTTTGGCGGCGCCGTAGGATCGCAGCTTGTCGGTGACGATCCGTCTGGGCAGGCCATATTGCTTGATCAGCGCCTTCAAAAGGCGCCCTGCAGCGCGTTTGTCGCGTCTGGTCTGAAAAATTTCCTCCAGAACGATCCCTTCCTGATCGACCGCCCGCCAAAGCCAGAATTTCCGCCCCGAGATCGTCACTACAACCTCGTCTAGATGCCAGATATCACCGGGACGGGCCTGCCGCTGGCGCAGGTTCCGAGCGATTTGGGGACCGAATTTGACCATCCAGCGTCGTATCGTCTCGTATGAAACGTCGACCCCGCGTTCGAGCAACATCTCCTCGATCTCGCGCAGGCTCAGATTGAAGCGCGCGTAAAGCCAGACCGCATGGGCTATGATCTCAGGCGGGAAACGATGGCGTTTGTAGCTGATGCGGGACGTTTACATCCGCGAAACCTACGCTCAGTTCGCCAGGCGCGCAAACAGACCCTCGTTAACGTGACAACACCATCAGAAGAATTGCTACGCCCAACCTCATCGGCTTGCCCTCCTCGATGATCTCAACTTGTTACCATGGTCAGACCGCCAAGTGCAGTATTCAAAAGCTGCAGCTCGGCGCATCGCCGGGGCCAAGGGCGATAGGCGAGAAAGACCCGCAATCCACTTTCGCCGCCCACGCAGTTGCACTCGCGATGTGGGGGTCTGTTCCGGCTGGGGGCAGAATGACACCCTAAGAGTTTTCCCTGTGTCGTTTCATTATGTCGAGCACGGTGTTCTTGCTGATGCCAAGATCACGTGCAATCCATCGGTATGAGCGCCCTTCTTCCACGGCTTTTACGACCTTCGGAGCAAGTTTGTCGGATTTCGGCCGTTGTCCGGGTTGGCGCCCAAGCTTCTTGCCGCGCGCCCGGGCCGCGGCAAGACCGGATTTGACGCGCTCACTGAGCAGGTCGCGTTCGAACTGGGCAATTCCTGCCAGCATGGTCGCCATCATCCGGCCATGCGGCGTGTCTAACTCGAAAGTCATACCACTCATGGCGACGACCGAAACCTTCCAGACAGCGAGCTTGTTCAACGTATCCAATAGATCCTGAGTGGAGCGACCCCACCGGGACAACTCGCTGACAAGGATGGCATCTATCTGCCGTGCCTGAGCCAGGTCGAGAATTCGGTTCCGGGCGGACCGATTGGCGGATGCACCCGAGGCCGTTTCTTTGAAGACGCCGATCACATCATAACCGCCGCGTTCTGCGAAAGCAGTCAGTTCCATCACCTGCCTGTCACACGACTGATCGGCGGTGGAAACTCTGGCATAGATCGCTGCGCGCTGTCCCAGTTGAACCTCCATGGAATTTGGCCTTGCAAGGGCTTTGTCAGGTTGCCGGGCGCCAAATGCTACGATTCGCCGTCACGGTTTTCAGGCGGCCAGATCCGCAGCATAGTCGGTCCAAAGGCTGAACGCGTCAGACCTCGCATGACGGTATGACCGGGCGGAGAGGCGATGGCGTTTGGGGCGGAACAAGGTGGCGATTTGATCGTGGGCTGAGGGTGTTGTCACATTAACGGGCTTCAAGTTGCTGGCTCATTGATCTGGGCGTAGGGGATTTCGATGCAGACACT
>QCWH01000047.1:0-11453 GCA_003149565.1 Marivita sp. XM-24bin2
CGGTCGAGACCGCAGGTCCGCAAGCAGAAATTTCGAGAAAAACACAAAAAACCCGATATGCCCCGCAACATCTTGTTTTATATGTATAATTACTGGAACACCACACAGCACTTTGCGTAAGAAATTGCCTTCACGGGGACTTCCCTACCGCGACCGGGCACTTATCCACAAGTTTACCCACACATGCCCCTGCGTAAGGCATTAGACTCACCCCGAGTCACTTCCCTTTCCACACGGGATCACGCTTTTCAGCGAAGGCCCGCGCCCCTTCGATCTGGTCCTCCGAGGCATAAAGCACGTCGACAGTCGCCAATTGGCGCTTGGTGATGCGATTCATCATATCCAGAAACGCCGTATCCTCTGCCTCGCGCACAATCTCCTTGATGGCGGCATAGACCAATGGCGGACCGGACGCCAAAAGCGCTGCCATCTTGCGCGCCTCGGCCATCAGGTCGCCGGCAGAATACACATGATTGACGAATCCCCAGCGCGCAGCCTCCTCTACGTCCAGCCAACGCCCGGTGAGAAGCATTTCCATCGCGATATGATACGGGATCCGTTTGGGAAGTTTGACCGACGCCGCATCCGCCACTGTCCCTGAGCGGATTTCCGGCAAGGCGAAAGACGCATGATCGGCGGCAAGGATGATGTCGGCACTCAGCGCCAACTCCAAACCGCCGCCGCAACAGATACCGTTCACCGCCGCGACCACCGGTTTGTTCAGATCACGCAACTCTTGCAGGCCACCGAAACCTCCTACACCATAATCGCCATCTACGGCATCACCCTCTGATGCCGCTTTGAGATCCCATCCCGGGCAAAAGAATTTATCCCCTGCCCCGGTGATGATCGCCACACGCAGGTCAGGATCATCGCGGAAGTCGCGGAACACCTCGCCCATCGCGCGGCTGGTTTTAAGATCGATGGCATTCGCCTTGGGCCGGTTCAGCACGACCTCAAGCACGTGCCCATCGCGTGTCACATTTAGAGGGCTGTCCATTATTCTGTCTCCCGGATCAACGCATCTGCCACCACCGCACGGGACGGGGTCACGATCAGCGGATTAATCTCAATCTCCGCCACACGGCCTGCTTGCGCAACCACGTAGTCCTCCAGCGCCAAAACCGCCGCAATCAGGGCGTTGCGATTGCCGGCCTGTTTCCCCCGATAACCGTTCAAAAGAGGCGCGATGCGCAAGCTCTCGAACGCTGCGTCGATCTCGCTTGCTGTTGCGGGGACCAACAAGTGACAGGTGTCCTGCCAAAGCTCGGTAAGCACGCCCCCCGCGCCAAGGGTGAGGACGTAGCCATGCGCCGGGTCTGCGACGATACCAACCAGAATCTCGACCACGCCGTCGACGATCATCTCTTCGATGTAGAAGGTTTCGCAGTCCAGCTCTGCGGCCGCGTCACGGACCTGCTCACAGGTTTGCAGGTTCAGAACAACGCCGCCGCTGTCAGTTTTGTGCGCCAATCCCTGCGCCTTGAGCACAACGGGCAAGAGAGAATGCGCCGCGCTTGCGGCTTCGTGCGCGCTCGAGACCACGATATTCTGAGGCACGTCGAGACCACAGGCGGAAAGGATGGCTTTGGCCTCACCTTCAAACCGGGTCTTTAAAGCGCCATTGCGCAGCGGCAACGAGATCATGCGGGTAACATCCGGCAAAACCCGCGGACCGTAGATCGCAGCCAAAGCATCAAGTGCCGCCTCCATACCGTTCAGTGGAAGGACCCCTGCCTGCATAAGACGCGCCGCCATGTCCTCTGGCAGAGACTCCGGCAGCGACGACAACAATGCGATGGCTTTACCGGTCTGCGCACGCACCTGCAGGGCCGCCTCTTCGACGCAGTCCCAAGCTTCTGTCTTGCACCGATCCGGGCGCGGCATGTCGACCACAATGACGGTAAGCGCGACTGGCCCCGCGGCCATAATGCTATAGACCTCAGCCATGCGCTTGGCGTCGTTCCAGATAAACGTGTGGTAGTCGAGCGGATTGGCCCGTGTGACCAAAGGGCCAAGAACCTCCCCAAGCGCATGGTCCTGCGCATCTGTCAGTGGCGCAAAGGTTAGCCTCCTCGCCTCGCCACCGTCCGCCATGAGACTGGCCTCTCCTCCGGAGCAGGATAATGACGCAATCGGTCCCGGCGTTGTAACGCCGTAAAGATGCGCATGTTTGAGCGCCTCAATCAATGCATCCAGCGACCGCACGCGCAGGATGCCCAAGCGTGCGAACAGCGCACTCGCCCCGACATCGGACCCGGCGAGCGACGCAGTGTGAGACAAGGCTGCGCTTTGCGCAGTCTCAGAGCGACCGGATTTCAGCGCAATGACGGGTTTGCCCAGCCGCTCTGCCGCCTGCATCAAGGTTTGCAATTCATTGAGGTCACCCACACCCTCAATGTGGAGTCCAAGTGCTGTGATTCTCGGATCTTGTATCAGCGTCAATGCGATCCGGCTCAATCCAACCTGCGCCTGATTGCCTGCTGTGCCAAGGAAGCCAATTGGCAAACCGCGGCGCTGCATCGACAGGTTGAGCGCGATGTTGGAGCTTTGCGTTAGGATCGCAACTCCGTTCTCGACTGGGACCAGACCGTGCACATCCGGCCACAACGCCACTTGATCAAGCGCGTTGACAAAGCCGTAACAATTGGGTCCGACAATCGCCATGTCACCAGCCGCCTCAATCAAGGCGCTATTCAACGCAGCACCGTCACTCGTTTCGGCAAAACCACTGGCAAAACACACTGCACCACCTGCCCCTATGGCGGACAGATCACGCAGGCAGTCAATCGTGGCGCTGCGGTTGACACCAATGAAACAGGCGTCCGGCGCGACGGGTAAATCGGCAACGCTCCGGATCGACCCCTCGGCACTTGGGTGCACATGCCAGACCGGGCCATCGAAACCGATGCGGTCCAGAGCGGCAATCACTGATCGGCACCACGCCCCGCCACCGATCACGGCAACTGAGCTTGGTCGAAACAGCCGGGTGAGGTTGCCGGTCACGATGCGTCAACGCATCGTGGCGTTTCCGTTGACGGAAACGACTCGGGCTCTACCCCAGACCGAAAGGTATCTTCAGCCCAAAGAAGCATAGCGTTACGCCCCCAAAGGCCGCAGAAGATCGCGGCTGATGATGTGGCGCTGGATCTCGGACGTGCCGTCCCAGATCCGTTCCACCCGTGCATCGCGCCAGAAGCGTTCAATGGGGTAGTCGTCCATCAGCCCCATCCCGCCATGAATTTGCAACGTTGCATCAGTCACCCGCGCCAGCATTTCGCTGGCGTAGAGTTTCGCGCTGGCAATCTCTCTGTTGGCAGGCAAGCCTCGGTCCAGCCGCCACGCCGCCGACAGGGTCAGCCAGTCCGCCGCGTCGATCTCGGTGATCATGTCGGCAATCTGAAAGCTGACCCCCTGGAACTTGCCGATCTGCTGGCCGAACTGCTTGCGTTCGGCGGCGTAGGACAGCGCGTGGTCGAACACGCGCCGCGCTCGGCCTACGCTCATCGTCGCCACCGTAATCCGCGTGGCATAAAGCCATGTATTCATCACCTCGAAACCGCCATCGACCGCGCCCAGAACCTGCATATCGCTCAGGCGGCAATCGTCGAATGCGAGGATGCAGTTCTTGTAGCCGCGGTGGCTGACCGATTTGTACCCGTCACGCACGGTGAAACCTGGATGTCCGCGATCCACCAGGAAACAGGTGATGCGTTTCTTCGGCCCCTTTGGCGTATCATCCACACCCGTTGCCACAAAGACGATGAAGAAATCCGCGTGATCTGCGCCCGAGATGAAATGCTTGCTGCCATTGACCACCCAATCACCACTGTCGCGCCGTGCGGTGCAAGACATGCCGCGCACATCCGATCCGGCCTCGGGTTCGGTCATCGCCAGCGCATCCATCTTTTCGCCGCGCACCGCGGGCAGCAAATAGCGTTCCTTCTGCTCCCCCTCGCAGGCCATCAGAATATTCTGCGGACGTCCGAAGAAATGCGTAAGCGCCATCGACCCACGCCCCAATTCGCGTTCGACCAGCGCAAAATCCAGATGTGACAGGCCTGCACCTCCCACCTCTTCGGGAAAGTTGCAGGCATAGAACCCAAGGTCGATGACCTTGCGCTTGATCTCCTGCGCCACCTCATCCGGCACCTCACCCGTTCGTTCCACCTCGGTTTCATGCGGAAAGATCTCGCGTTCCACAAAGTCTCGCACGGTGGAGACGATCATCTCCTGCTCATCGCTCAGTCCGAAATTCATGCCCCCGCCTCCGCGTGTCTCAAGGCAAGCGTCTCGATGGCCTCCAGAACCTCCGGTAAAGGCGGACAGGATCGCCGGGTCTTTAGCGACACATGCAGCAGGAACTGGTCACACGTTGCCAGCAGGGCGTCATCTGACGCGCGGCACATCTCGTGCCAAAGACGCAGCTTCTTGCCCTCACCCAAGGTCACCCGCGTGGTGACATAGATGTCCTCACCCGCATGGGTTTCATTCAGATATTTGATTGTGGTCTCGGCTGTGAAATAGCTGTTGCCCGCCTCTACATAGGCGCGATCCGCGCCGACATGGGTCATCAATTCCTCGGACGCATCGCTGAAAAGCTGTCCATAACGGCCCTCGTTCATGTGTCCATTCATGTCTGTCCAATCCACAGGAACAACGCGCTGCACCGTCACCAGCGGCACCTCATCCGCCAACGGCCCACGCAGCACGGCGTCGTGGTCAAGGATAAGCTTGCCCGCAGCTGCACCCTGCTGTTTCAGCCCCCGCAAAATGGCGACGAGGTTGTTATCGCGCAGCCGTTCCAGATCGCGGATGCCCATATGGCCCGATTGTGCGTCCGACTGACTGGCGATCAGGTCCACCAGTTCATCCGTGAACTCCGGCACATCCGTGAGCTTGGTCCACGGCCATTGCAGGCACGGCCCGAACTGCGCCATGAAGTGCCGCATCCCGGCCTCGCCTCCCGCCACGCGATAGGTCTCGAACAGCCCCATCTGTGCCCACCGAAGCCCGAACCCGTAGCGGATCGCGTTGTCGATTTCCTCGGTCGTGGCGATGCCGTCTTTGACCAGCCAAAGCGCCTCGCGCCAGACCGCCTCAAGGAACCGATCCGCGATATGCGCGTCGATCTCGGCCCGGACATGCAACGGATACATACCGATCCCAGTCAGGATGTCCTTGGCACGCGCTACAATCGCGTCATCGCAGGCCGCGCTCGGCACCAGTTCGATCAGCGGGAGCAGGTAGACCGGATTGAACGGATGCGCGACGACGATCTGGCCGGGACGCGCCGCGCCTTCCTGCAGTTCTGACGGCTTGAACCCGGATGTCGACGACGCGAGCACCGCGCCTTCAGGACAGGTCCCCTGTATCTCGGCAATCACCCGGTGCTTAATGTCGAGCCGCTCCGGCACGCTTTCCTGGATCCAGTCCGCGCCCGTCACTGCCTCGTCGACTGTTTCAACCAGTCGCATCTGCCCGCGCTTGGGCATCGGTGCTTCATAGAGCATCGGCAGCACGCGGCCTGCGTTGCCCATCACCTCGCTGATCTTACGCTCTGCTTCGGGATCGGGGTCGAAGACGCGCACCTCCCACCCCATCAGGGCAAACCGCGCGGCCCAGCCGCCGCCAATCACGCCACCGCCGATGATGGCCGCAACCTTGTTCATGGTGTCAAAGTCTCCGTATGTCCGTCGATGGCCACGACCTGGCCGGAAATCCGTTTCGCTTGTGGGGAGGCAAGCCACGCCACCGTGTCCGCCACATCCTCAGCCGTCACCCACGTGCGCAGCGATACGCCTTTGACGTAAAGCGCGCGCACCTCGTCATGGGTCTTGCCCGACGCGGCTGCCTCCATCGCCACCACGCGGTCCATCCGGTCGCCTTCGACCGCACCGGGGCAGATCGCGTTCACCCGCACACCCTCCGGGCCAAGTTCCATCGCAAGGGTTTTGGTCAGGCCGACAATGCCCCATTTCGCTGTCGCGTAAGGCGAGCGTAGCGGATAGCCGAACTGCCCGGCGGTTGAGGAGGTCAGCACGATCAGGCCCTGCCCCGCCGCCCGCATCCGGCGCGCGGCCCAGCGACAGGTCAGAAAGGTGCCCGACAGGTTCACCTCTACACAGCGGTTCCAGTCCGCAAGGGTCAGGTCTTCGATCCGTCCCGCAGGCCCGCCGATCCCGGCATTGGCGCAAGCCACATCGACATTGTCCCATGCCGCGTCGATCTGATCGAAGAACGCCTGCATCTGCGCCTCGTCGGTGACATCCGCCACACAGGCGATCTGGTTGGAATGCGCTTCGGCAAAATCGGCCACCGCGTTCGGATCGGCATCACAGATGGCAACGCGGTTGCCCTCGGCCATAAACCGTTCCGCCATCGCACGCCCAAGCCCGGACGCACCGCCGGTGATGACCACATGCCTCACAGCCTCGACGCCACCGCTTGGACCATCGCAGCACCCATCGCATGGTGCCCTGCCGCGTCCCAGTGCACGCCGTCAACAGGCGACACGCTGACAGCCGATCCCGCGTCGAAGAATCCAACGCCCTGCCGGTCCGCTGCCGCCTCGATGAAGCTGGTCAGACCCTGCTGCCGTGTTTCGGCACCGGCAAAGACATCCTTCAAAACGCCCGCTTCCCGGACAGGAACCGGCGACACCAGAAGAATGTCCTTCACAACCCCTTCAGCCCGCGTCGCAAGGATCAGACGTTCCAGCGACCGCGAGATTTCGAATGCCGTGACGGAAAACCTGTTCTTGAGGTCATTTGTCCCCAACATCAGCACCATCAGATCAATCGGCGCATGACTTTGCAGGATTGCAGGCAGCACTGTCAGCCCGTTGCGCATGCCTCCTTCAACCGTATCGTCATGTACGGTTGTCCTGCCCGGCAACCCTTCCGAGATTACTTGATGCTCCGACCCAAGCGCCTGCCCCAACACATCCGGCCATCGGTTTCCCGGCGCGTGCCGCGCAAAAGCGCCCAGCTTCTCCAACGGAATGGTGCCATGGGTGTTGCTGTCACCGTAACACAAAATGACCGCCATCTCAGCCTCGTGGCGCGCGTTTGGTCAGGCCCAGCTTGTCTCGCACAGCCTGCGGCCCCATGATCTTGGCCCCCATGCCTTGGACAATGCCCACCGCGCGTTCGACCAGTTGCGCGTTGGTGGCGAGGACACCCTTGTCGAGCCACAGATTGTCTTCCAACCCCACCCGCACATGACCGCCCGCCAGAACCGCAGCCGCCGCATAGGCCATCTGGTTCCGCCCCAATGAGAATGCACTGAAGGTCCAAGTATCCGGCACGTTGTTCACCATTGCCATGAAGGTATTTAGGTCATTCGGCGCGCCCCACGGCACCCCCATGCAAAGCTGAACCAAAGCCGGGTCTTCAAGGATACCTTCCTTCACCAGTTCCTTTGCAAACCACAGATGCCCGGTGTCGAAGGCTTCGATCTCGGCCTTTACCCCCAGATCGGTCATCATCTTGCCCATCGCCCGCAGCATGCCCGGGGTGTTGGTCATGACGTAATCGGCCTCGGCGAAATTCATCGTGCCGCAATCCAGCGTGCAAATTTCGGGCAGGCACTCTGCTACATGCGCAACGCGCTCCTCGGCGCCCACCATATCCGTTCCCTTCGGATTCACCGGCAGCGGGTTGTCGGTCGAGCCAAATGTGATGTCGCCCCCCATCCCTGCCGTCAGGTTCAGCACCACGTCGACATCGGCATCCCGAATGCGGTCCGTCACCTCGCGGTAATATTCCAGCTTGCGCGACGGAGCGCCGGTTTCCGGCTCCCGCACATGGCAATGCACGACCGCCGCCCCCGCCTTGGCCGCCGCGATTGCGCTGTCGGCGATCTCCTTCGGAGAGCGTGGAACATGCGGGCTGCGGTCTTGTGTGCCGCCCGATCCGGTGACGGCGCAGGTGATGAAGACCTCTTGGGTCATGGTCAGCGGCATGGTGATCCTCCCTCGTGTTCTGTCCGAGTTTGCCACTGGATTTTCCCTCAACCATGCGGATACGGTCAGCTTCATGCAAAACCCGCCAGAATCCTCTGCCGCGCGGTTAAAAATCGGGTTCCTGCTGATCGACCGGTTTTCCAACCTGTGCCTGTCCAACGCGCTGGAACCCCTGCGCGCGGCCAACAGCTTTGCCGAGGCGCCGCTCTATTCATGGGCGTTCTACAGTCTGGATGGCGAACCAGTCCGGTCGAGTTCGGGGATGGCGGTTTTACCAAATGGTAAAATCAGTGATCTGATCCGCGTGGACCGCCTTTATGTCATTGCAAGCTATGGACATCTTGCCAATGACACACCCGCCACCCGGCGCGCTTTACAGCACGCCGCCCGGCGCTGCGGTTCGATGTTCGGGCTGGATGCGGGGGCGTGGCTGATGGCGGCGGCGGGGCTGCTTGCGGGGCGGCGGGCGACGGTGCATTGGGATCTGCTCGACGCATTTTCCGAGCGTTTTCTAAATGTTGACGTGGAACAGGCGCTGTGGGTGGAAGATGGCGATGTGCTCACCTGCGCGGGGGCGTCGGCGACGTTGGGGCTGAGCCGTCATCTGATCGCGCGGGATGTTGGGGCGGCGGTGGCGCTCGATGTGGATGCGCTGTTCACGCCCCCGGTGCGGAGCGATACGTTGCCGCCGATCCGGGATCCGTTGCTCACGCGGGCGACACGGATCATGCGAGAGAACATCGAGCAACCCATTGACATCAATGAGCTTTCTTCACGTCTTAACACCAGCCCGCGCACCCTTGCACGACGCTGTCAGGCGGTGCTGGGGATGACGCCGGGGCGGTTGTATCGGCATATTCGGTTGAGTGCGGCGAAGGCGCTGGTGGAGGGGTCTACCGTGAGCATAGCAGAAATTGCGGTGCGGTGCGGGTATGAGGACCCGACGGCGCTGACGCGGGCGTTTCGGCAAAGATTCGGCGCGGCACCGCGGGCGTTTCGTGGCGATGCCGCCAATAAGTTGACATAAAAACGCCGTAATTTCAGAGCATTAAACCGTCCTGTCACACCGCCTGGGGAGGCTTTATGCGACATTATTCTGACCTGCGATCTGCAGGGCATGCCGATCCGCGTCGGGCAAAACTGTTTGAATTGCACCGTCAGGAGCAGCTTCAGACAGGCACCGGACGCGCCTATCCGGAGCCGGGCGCGCAAAGACCGGACATCGCTCTGGCGCTGCGGGACCGCGCGAACCGGTCGTTTCGTACGGTCGAACCGTACAAGACGTCCGTACGTTAAAGGCCCAATCGTACCGTTGCTCTGTACGGTTCAGGCCGAACCGTACAGGTGCGCCTGAAAACCCGGTGAGCCGTACGGTTCATGCGTCAGATGCGCCCCGGAATCCCGTTGCGACGACGAACTTTTCGGAGCTGTCAGACCGGGACGCGGGCGGCTTGACGTTCACCACCTTGGTGAAGCGCTGCTTGAGCAGTTTCTGCAATTCGCCCTCGGCCCCGCCGGCCAGAACCTTGGCAACGAAAGTGCCGCCCTCTTCGAGCACGTCGAAGGCGAAATGGGCGGCGGTTTCGCAGAGGTGGATGATGCGCAAGTGGTCGGTCTGCTTGTGACCGGAACTGGCGGCGGCCATGTCGGACATGACCACATCGGCGGGGCCGCCGAGCCATTCCTTGACCTTGTCATCCGCACCCTCGTCCAGAAAATCAAGCTGGTGCAACTCGCAGCCGGCAATCGGCTCCATCTCCTGCAGGTCGATGCCGAGAACGGTGCCGATCTTCTTGCCCGGCTTCTCGCCAAGCGCGTTCACCCGTTTGACGGCGACCTGACACCAGCCTCCGGGGGCGGCGCCCAGATCGACGACACGGGCACCGGGGACGAGGAAGCGGTACTTTTCGTCGAGTTCGAGAATCTTGTAGGCAGCGCGGCCCCGGTAACCTTCGGCATGGGCGCGCTTGACGTAAGGGTCGTTCAACTGCCGCTGGAGCCAGCGGGTCGAACTGAGCTTGCGCCCCCGCGCGGATTTCACCTTGACCTTGAGGTCCCGCTGTCCGCGCCCGGAGGTGTTCTTGCCGGTTGGGGTCTTGCCGGTTGGGGTCTTGGCCATGTCTGTGCCCTTCGTGATGGTTTGGAGGGCGGTGTAGCATGGGTTTGGGGGAAGGTCATGGGGGGATGATTGTGGGAGGTGTTGATCACAGAGGGATCTATTGGTGCGTGAAATCACGCACCCTACGGCGGTGAAGGGTGTGTGCTTGCACGCACCACTTTCATGTCATGTTAACCTACCGCCTAGATGGTTGGAGCATGTCCAATTACCGTCGCCCCAAACTTACCGGCGTCCCGATCTTTTTCACCGTTGCTCTCGCAGATCGGCGGAGCGATTTGCTTGTTCGAGAGATCGACCTCTTGCGCCAATCTATTCGACTCACGAAAGCCGAAAGGCCTTTCGGAATAGTTGCATGGGTCGTCCTGCCCGATCACATGCATTGTATATGGTGGTTGCCCGACCACGATACCGACTATCCAACGCGATGGCGACTGATCAAGTCGCGGTTCTCACGAGGTGTTCCCAAAGGTGCATTGCGTGCAAGCCATGTCAGACGACAAGAACGTGGTGTGTGGCAGCGTCGCTTTTGGGAGCATCTCATTCGCGATGAGGCTGATTATGCCGCGCATCTGCGATATTGTTGGATCAATCCGGTGAAGCATGGTCTGGTGGACAGGCCGGAGAATTGGGTTTTTTCGAGCTTTCGGCGGGACTGTTTGATTCCGGGATGAATGGTGCGTGCGAGCACGCACCCTACGGATTTGCCTTTATTGGTTGCATTCGCAGAAATCGCGACAATTCTGGATCGATGGTATTTGCTGATTATTGAGGAGATGAACCCCAGAATGATTACAAGTCTTTCCAAAGCTGCGTGGTTGGAGGCTTTTAAACGCGGCATGCCAAGCGCACTGCTTATTGCGCTTCTTTCACTTGGTACAAAAGCCTTCGCGGGTGATTGCGTTGAAAACGAAATGCCAGACGTCCTCCGAGATGTGTCTTCGAAAATTCTAGGCGGGGATTATGACACTTTCTTTGATCTGCTGTCGAAACCGACAATTGTTGGCGGCCAAATCGACTACACTGACGATGAAATATCAGTGTTAAAGTCCGCGTTTCCAAATGGCTTTTCAGACTGCTTTACGATGTTGAGTGGATCACGCAATTCGAACCACCAACAGTTTTTGATCTCGTTCTATGGCGATGATTTCGGACTGTTTTTATATCTTGAGGCCTTTCGACCGAAGGAAGCCTGGGAAATCTGGGACTACCGCTTGTCCACGTCCTTTTCAGAAACGAGAGCGCTCATGAATTGATCTATGCAAAGGTGCGTGATTTCACGCACCGCACTCGTCACGCCCTTCGCCAAGCACTCGACCGCCGCTCCTGTCTCTGGACGAGGCCGTATTCGACGCTCAACTTCAAACAGGA
>QCWH01000047.1:12176-19043 GCA_003149565.1 Marivita sp. XM-24bin2
CCGGGGTGGGCGCTGCGACGGTGGAGCGAGGTGCTCCGATTGGCGCAGGGTGACGGCTCTTCGGCGTGATGTCTGTGCAGAAGCGCCCGCCCGGGGGGCGGACGGGCGCTGGCCCGTTCCGGGCTGGGGGTGACCTCTTGGGTTTGTGAGAGGTGCCGGGATTGCCGGACCCCCGGCCTACGGGGTCACGCCCGACGCCATGCGCTCGACCGCCTCTCCCATTGCTGGACGAGGCCGTATTCGATGCTCAGCATCACCCCGGTGAAGGCCAAAGCGTAGGCCATGACGGTCGCGGTGTCGAAGAGCTGAAAATAGAGGTGGATCTGGAAGCCGACGCCGTTGGAGCGCCCCAAGAACTCGACCACCAGCACGATTTTCCAGATCACGGCCAGCCCGTTGCGGGTGCTGGTGGCGACGAACGGCCCAAGCTGGGGCCAGATGATGTGGCGCAGGCGGGTCATCGGCGTCAGGCGGTAGACCTGCGCCATGTCGCGAACGCTGCGGTCGAGCGTGCGAACGCCCTCTCGGATGGTGACGGTGACCATGGCGGTCTTGTTGAGGGCGACCGCGATGATGGCCGCGACCTCGTTCAACCCTATCCAGAGGTAACAGAGCACGATGATCACCAGCGCGGGCAGGTTCAGAAAGACGGTGACCCACGGGTCGAGCCACATGTTGAGCCGCTCGGACCGGCCCATGGCGATGCCGAGGGTCATGCCGACGACCATCGCGAGGGTGAAGGCCAAAGCGACGCGGCGCAGGGTGTTGGCCATGTGGTACCAGAGCGCGCCTGATGCGCTTTCCTCCGCGATCTCGTGCCAGACGGCGAGCGGCGTGGGCAGGATGTCGGCGTCGTTCATCGCCCATGCGCCGAGCGTCCAGGCGGCGATCAGCAGGGCGAGCGAGATCAGGGTGACATGAGGTGGTGCGCGCATGGGGGCAGCATAGGGGATTCTGTGGTGGTGCGGCTCTTGGACGAAGGTCCAATAGGGTTCGGCGGGAAAGCGGATTTATGGTCGCGCTCATGAGACACTTTCGGTTCCTTTTGTCCGCGGTTTTGTGGTGCGTGAGCGCAGTTTGCGCGGTGGGGGAGGTTTTGTCCGAAGAGCAGATCGCGGCGAAGATCTTTGCACCGATGAGCCTTGGGGCGCTGATCTCGGACAATGGGGTGTATGAGCTGCTCAATTCGGGCGGTGCGCATGCGGGCTACGTGTTCCAGACCGAGCCGATGGCCCCCCTGCCCGGCTTTTCCGGCGCTCCGGTCAATGTGCTGGTGGTGCTGGATCTGGAGGGTCGGTTTCTGGATGTGCAGCTTCTGGACCATAACGAGCCGATCTTTGTGTCGGGTCTGGGTCAGGCACCGTTCCACGCGTTTTTCGAGCAGTATCGCGGGCATTCCATCAGCGACTCGCTGGTTGTGGGCACGCCCTATGGCGGGGCGACCGGTGGCGGAGGGTTGGTCTATCTCGACGGGGTGACTAAGGCGACGGCCTCGGTGCGGATTGCGCACGAGTCGGTGTTGGCGGCGGCGTTGCAGGTGGCGCGTGAGAAGATGCAAGGCATCGCGTCGGGTCCGCCTGCGTATCCGGACCCCGACTATGTTGAGGTGCTGACCTGGGACGATCTGGTGACCCAGGGGCTGATCACGCGGCGGCTGGCGAGCAATGCCGAAGTGCAGGCGCTGTTTGCGGGCACGGTGTGGGAGGATGACGACGCCGAGGCGCTGGACGATCCGGATGCGCCGTATCTTGATTTGTGGATCGCGGATGTGGGGCCCAAGTCGATTGCGCGGGTGCTCTTGTCCGAGGACACGCTGGAGGAGCTTGACCATTTCATGTCGATCTCCACCTTTGACGAGCCGATCCTTGTGATCGAAACGGCGCGGCACGGGTTGGTGTCGGAGGATTTCGTGCGCAACACGTCGCCCGACTGGATCGGCGTGCAGCAGGACGGGTTCCCGGTGGCGCTGCGGGATGCGGATCTGTTTGTGGAACTCAGCGACAGCGTGCCGGATGATCTGCAGGACGGTGTCGCGATGATCCTGCGCACCGATCGGCGGCTGGGGTTTGACCCGACACGCGAGTGGACGATGCATGTCGAGGCTGTGCGCGAACACGGGATGTTCCAGCCAGAGATCGGATCGGTGCAGCTGACCGCGACCCATGTCACGGACGAGAGGTTCTACGCCCGTCCTGTTGTGGTCGAAAAGCTGCCGGCGTGGAAAGAGGCGATCCTGAACCGCGAGACAGACCTGATCGTTCTGGCGGTGGTCCTTGCGGGATTGGTCGCGCTGCTGTTGGGGGCGCAAAGCTGGCTGGCGGGATTGGCTACATATACGCCGATCCGGTTGGGCATTCTGGCCGGTGTGCTGGCGTTTATCGGCTGGTGGGGGCAAGGACAGTTGTCCATCGTCACACCGCTCGCGGCACTGCAGACCTCGATGGCAGGCGGGTCGTTTGCGTTCCTGCTCTACGATCCATTCTCACTGCTGATCTGGGGCGTGGCGATCCTTGGTTTCGTGCTCTGGGGGCGTGGGCTTTTCTGCGGTTGGCTTTGCCCGTTTGGCGCATTGCAGGAATTCGCGCACCATCTCGGACGACTGCTGCGCCTGCCGAAGATCGAACCAAGCGCGCGCTGGGATGCGCGGCTGAAATCCCTGAAATACGTGGCTCTGGCGGGATTGGTCGCAGTGACCGTCTTTGTGCCGTCCTACATGGACAAAGCGGCCGAGATTGAACCGTTCAAGACGGCGATCACAACCTTCTTCGTGCGGGAATGGTACTATGTGGCCTACGCCGCACTGTGGCTGGTGCTGGGCATGTTTGTCTTCAAAGGCTTCTGCCGCTACCTCTGCCCGCTGGGCGCGCTGATGGCCATCGGCGGGGTGCTGCGCCTGCGGCACTGGATTCCGCGCCGCGAGGAATGCGGGTCACCCTGCCAGCTGTGTCGGGTAAAATGCAATTACGAGGCCATCGCGCCAAGTGGCAAGATCCAGTATTCTGAATGTTTTCAATGCCTTGACTGCGTGACCATCCATGACGACGCGAACCAATGCGTGCCGCTGATCCTCAAGGGTCGCGCAGCGCGCCGCGCGCCGCGCAATCTGGGCCATCCAAACACGGTGCCTGCTGAATGAAACGACGTCGCTTACTGACCCTTGCTGCTGCCTTTGCCTGTGCCCCTGACCTGACCCGGGCTGACACATGGTCAGGTCAGGCGCTGGGGGCGGAGGTGTCGGTGACCCTGCACGGGCCACGCGAGATGACCCAAAAGGCGCTGGCGGATGTTCCGCGTCTGCTCGTGAATTTCGAAGAGGCGTTCAGCCTGTTTCGCCCAACCTCCGATCTGTCGCGATTGAACATGATGGGGCGGTTGCGCGGGCCGAACGCGCTGATGCGGACGCTCATGACCCGCGCCGACGAGGCGCATCGCCTAAGTGGCGGGCTGTTTGATCCGACAATCCAGCCACTTTGGGAGGCGCTGGCAAAAGGGCGCGATACCGCCCCTGCGCGGGCGGCTCTTGGTTGGGACCGCGTGCGGTTCTCGAACCGGATGATCGAATTGCAGAGTGGTCAGGCGCTGACCTTCAACGGGATTGCCCAAGGCTTTGCGACCGACGTGATGCGCCTTTTGCTGCGCAAACACGGGGCCGAGACGGCGCTGGTCAATATCGGAGAACAGGCGGCGATGGGCGGGCCGTTCACGCTGGGACTTGAAGACCCGACACATGGGCATCTGGGCACACGCGAGCTGCGCGATAGGGCGATTGCCACATCGAGTCCCGATGCGACGCGCCTTGGAGATCGAGCGCATATTCTGGGACCGCACGGGGAGACCCCGCTTTGGTCTACCGTCAGCATCGAAGCACCATCCGCAACAATGGCGGATGCGCTGTCAACGGCGGCGGTCTTCATGGATCGCCCTGCCCTTGATCGGCTCAAGGTTGCAGCGGGCCTGCATCGCATCACACTGGTGGATCCCGACGGCAATCTTCAAACCGTCTGATCTTCTCTGGTTCAGAAATACTTCGGGGGTCTGGGGGTAGCACCCCCAGATTTTGCGTTGACGCAAAATTGCGATGCGTCGACGCATCGTGGCACGCGCATGAAAAAAGCCCCGGTTCGGAAACCGGGGCCTTGGTGTCATATATGGTTGCTCTGATCAGCTTGCAGCGGCAACCGCCCGCTTGGTCATCACGGCGACCAGATGTGCGCGATATGCGCCCGAGCCGTGCAGATCCGAGATCATACCGTCACGGGAGGGGGCTGCCGGTACCGCATCGGCCGAGAAGTTCGACGACAATGCCGCTTCTGCCTCGCTCCAGCGGAAGACGCCCTCTTCGGAGGCACCGGTGACCGCCACGCGGACTCCATCATCCTCGTATTTGGCGACAAACACGCCGACGAGCGCAAACCGCGAAGCGGGCTGTTCGAACTTCATGTAGGCTGCTTTTTCCGGCACCGGGAAGCGGACTTCGGTGATGATCTCACCTTCCTCCAGAGCAGTGGCGAACATGCCCTGGAAGTAGTCATCCGCCGCGATGGAGCGGGTGTTGGTGACGATGGTGGCGCCCGATGCCAGTGCCGCGGCCGGGTAGCAGGCAGAAGGGTCGTTGTTGGCGAGGCTGCCGCCGATGGTGCCGCGATTGCGGACCGCCGGATCACCGATATTGCCGGCAAGAGCCGCCAGCGCAGGATAGGCCGAGGCCTCTTTCGCAACAGTGGCGTGCGTCGTGCCGCCGCCGATGCAAAGCGCACCATCGTCGCCGGTGCAGACGCCCTTGATCTCGGCAATCGCGCCAAGACTGACAAGAACCGACGGGGACGCCAGTCGCTGTTTCAGAGTCGGGATGAGGGTCTGTCCCCCACCCAGCGCCTGCGCTTCCTCTACGCCCAGAGCCGAGACGGCATCTGCAACCGAGGTGGGCCGTTGAATGTCAAAGCTATACATATTCGAAGCCCTCCTTATTGGCCGTTGATCGCTGCCCAGACGCGCGAGGGCGACACGGGCATATCGATATGGTTGACGTGGGTGTGACCGCCCGAGTGCAGCGCGTCGATCACTGCGTTCACCACTGTGGGCGGGGAGCCGATGGCCCCTGCCTCGCCGCAGCCCTTCACCCCGAGCGGGTTATGGGTGCACGGTGTCTGGCAGGAGTGGTCGACGACATAGTTCGACATGTGCGGCAAGTCGTCGGCGCGCGGCATCGCGTAGTCCATGTAGGATGCGCTGAGCAGCTGGCCGTTTTCGTCATAGGCGCAGTTTTCAAGAAGCGCCTGACCGATGCCCTGGGCGATACCGCCATGGACCTGGCCTTCGACGATCATCGGGTTGACCACGTTGCCGAAATCGTCCGCCGAGACGAATTTTTCGATGGTCACCTTGCCGGTATCCGGGTCAACCTCGACCTCGCAAGCATAGGCGCCTGCCGGGTAGGTGAAGTTGGCCGGATCGTAGAACGCGGTTTCCTCGAGGCCCGGTTCGATGTCTTCGAGCGGGTAGTTGTGCGGAACGTAAGCGGCCAGCGTCACATCCCCCCAGGCGACCGACTTATCGGTGCCTGCGACAGTGAACTGACCGTCCTTGAGCTCGATATCGCTATCGGAGGCTTCGAGAAGGTGACCGGCGATCTTCTTGGCCTTGTTGATGATCTTCTCGGTCGCCCGCACCATGGCCGATCCGCAGACCGCCAGCGAGCGTGAGCCGTAGGTGCCCATGCCGAAGGGGATCTTGGAGGTGTCGCCATGCACGATGTCGATCATCGACTCATCAATGCCAAGCATTTCTGCGACGACCTGCGGGAACGCGGTTTCATGCCCCTGCCCGTGGCTGTGCGCGCCGACCATCACCGAAATCGAGCCGGTGGCGTTCACCCGGACGGTGGCGGCGTCATAGAGACCGGCGCGGGCGCCGAGCTGACCCACGAGGTTCGACGGCGCGATGCCGCAGGCCTCAATGAAGCAGTTCACACCCAGACCGCGCAGCTTGCCGTTCTTCTCGGACTCGGCGCGTCGGGCGGCGAAGCCCGGGATGTCCATCAGCTCTTCCATCTTGGCCATGGTCGCTTCGTAGTCGCCGGTGTCGTATTCGACAGCAACGGGCGTGGCGTAGGGGAATTGCGTGATGAAGTTCTGACGACGCAGTGCGATCGGATCGACGCCGAGTTCACGCGCGGCCTTGTCGATCACACGCTCGAGCTGGAACGTCGCCTCGGGGCGGCCAGCGCCGCGATAGGCGTCGACCGGGACGGTGTTTGTGAAGACGGCCTTCACGTTCACCTGCACCGCGGGGGTCTTGTAGTTGCCCGCCATCAGCGTGCCATGCAGCCAGGTCGGCACCGAGGACGAGAAGGTGGACAGATACGCGCCCATATTTGCCAGCGTGTCGGTACGGACGCCGACGAAGTTGTTGTCCTTGTCCAGCGCCAGTTCGATCTTGGTGACGTGGTCGCGGCCATGCGCGTCGGACATGAACGCCTCGGACCGCGTCGAGGTCCATTTGACCGGACGGTTGCAGGCCTTGGCGGCGAAGGTGCAGAACGCCTCTTCCGCGTAGTGGAAGATTTTGGTGCCGAAACCGCCACCCACATCCGGTGCGACGACGCGCAGTTTGTGCTCGGGGATGCCCAGCACGAACGCGCCCATCAGCAGGCGGATCACATGCGGGTTCTGTGAAGTGGTGTAGAGCGTGTGCTCGTCATTGGCACGGGAGTAGTCCCCCACCGCGACGCGCGGCTCCATCGGGTTGGCGACGAGACGGTTGTTGATGAGCTCGAGCGTCGTCACATGCGCCGCGTTCTTGAACGCCGCGTCGGTGGTCTCGGTGTCGGTGCCGAACTGCCAGTCGTAGCAGAGGTTGTCGTCGAGA
>QCWH01000047.1:19661-26840 GCA_003149565.1 Marivita sp. XM-24bin2
GGTGGCGCCGGCCTCAAGTGCCTTGGCCATGTCGACCACGGCCGGCAGCTCTTCTATATCGACAACAATTGCCTCGGCTGCGGTGCGGGCCTGTTCGAGGCTGTCGGCCACAACGGCGGCGATGGGATCGCCGACATGACGGACCTTGCCCTGGGCCAGAACCGGGTGGGCCGGTTCCTTCATCGGGTCGCCGTTCTTGTCGGTCACCTGCCAGCCGCAGGGCAGACCGCCAACACCTTCGAAGTCGGCGCCGGTGAAGATGCGGACAACACCGGGCATGCCTTCGGCTTCGCTTGTGTCGATGTTGTTGATTTTGCCATGCGCCATATCAGAGCGCAGGAAGTGCACATAGGCCTGCCCATGTACGTTGATGTCGTCGGTATAATTGCCGGCGCCTGTCAAAAAGCGGACGTCTTCGCGCCGCTTGTGGCTTGCGCCGATGCCATGATCCTTCGGCATAGTGATGTTCCTCCCTGGGAGGGGTGCGTGCCAGCACACACCCTACAAATGTAGATTATTCTGCGGCGACCGCGGGAACGTCCTGACCGCTTGCCGCCATGATGGCGCGCACGATATTGTGGTATCCGGTGCAGCGGCAGATATTGCCTTCGAGGTAGTCACGGACCTCGGCCTCGGTGGGCTTGGGGTTCTCCTTGAGAAGCGCGGCCGCCGACATCACCATGCCGGGCGTGCAGAACCCGCACTGCAGACCGTGATAATCCTGGAACGCCTGCTGGATCACGTTGAGAGAGCCGTCCTCGTTCGCCATGCCCTCGATTGTGGTAACCTCGGCGCCCTCGGCTTCGGCCGCGAACATGGTGCAGGATTTCACCGCCTCGCCGTTCACATGCACAACGCAGGCGCCACACTGGGATGTATCACAGCCCACGTGAGTGCCTGTCAGGCGCAAATCCTCGCGCAGGAATTCGGTCAAGAGCGTGTTGCCCTTCACCTCTCCGGAAACGGTCTTGCCGTTTACCGTCATTGTTACTTTAGTCATCAAGTCCTCCCGTCGGTATTCAAATTCAACTCTGTTTCAGAACGGTGCGCCAATCAAGAAACCAGTTTCTTGAACCAGCCCTTTTTCTTTTCACCGTCTTCGGCATCCGCCGTAGCAGCGTCGTCCTCGCCCTCTTGAGGGCCCTCGACGACCTGCTGGAAATTGGAAAAGAACTGATCCGCCATTTTCTTGGCAAACCCGTCAATGATGCGGCTTCCCAGCTGCGCCAGCTTGCCGCCTACCTTGGCGTCCACGTCGTAATGCAGCTCGGTGCCGCCTTCGACTTCCACAAGTTTCACGTCCGCGCCGCCTTTGGCAAATCCTGCCGCACCGCCCTTGCCTTCGCCGCTAAGTGTCAATGACTGGCCCGGAACCATGTCAGACAAAGTCACCGTGCCTTTGAACGTGGCCTTTACGGGGCCGACCTTCTGAACAACCGTGGCTTCAAACCCGTCTTCGGCGTTGCCGCTCATCTCGGTGCAGCCCGGAACGCACTGCTTGAGCACATCGGGATCGAGGATCGCGGCCCAAACCATATCGGGGCTGGCAGCAATTGTACGGGAATCGGTCATGTGCATGGATGTGATCCTTCTTTGACGGTCAACCTAGGGGCTTGGACCCGCAGGGCATATAAGACCAATGGCTTAACATATCGGCGAGAACTATCTTTCCGGGGGCTGGTGGGTGAGCCCATAGTTTTCGAAAATTCTGGCAATGCGCCCATCAGACAGAGCGGCGAAAATAGCGTCATCGACCGTGTAACTCAGCCCACGATACGCGAAATGACTGCCCGTGCCGAGGGTCCATTTCGATTTCGCAAACCCCGGCAGGGGTGGCTGGTGGATCGAGACCCCCTCGCCTGCGCCAAACTCAAGTTGCGCCAGCGGGCCCATGGCCGCCATCACCTCACCCGCATTCAGCGCGTCCATCGCGGCCTGCATGGTCGGATATCGGCGCACGCCCTGCGCAAGCTGGCCCCCGGCAAAGCTGGTCAGGTAGAAATCGGCAATCGAGTCATTTTCGACCGCAACGGTGTCGAAGCGGAAATAGGCAGGGACCGGCCCACCATCCGGGTATGCGGCATGCGAGTAGGCAATGGCAATGCTTTCGGTCATGTACTGACCGGTAAACACCACCTGCTCAACCCGGCAGTTGAACGCGCTGTCATATGGCACACGCAGCATGACATTGGACACAGCGCCGCCCACGATGGGGCCTCTCCAGATGTTGTTGCGCAGATCGGCATCCAGGTTTTCACCTGCGCTGATGAAGGTAAATCGGGGGTCCACACCGATCTCTTCAGCAATCAGCCGCGCGATCTCGATATCTACGCCGCGAGGCTGGCCAGCGTCCTCCCAACTATAGGGCGGGTAATCTTCATAGACCGCAAAGGTCATGAAACCGCGATCCATGATCTGGTCGATATCCTGTCCGACGATGTCCCGACTGGCATTTTGCGGTTTTGCCTGTGGGACGTAATCGGCGCAGGGGTCGCTGGCCAGGACCGGCGAGGCCACGGCCAGCAGAGTTGCCATCAAAAAGGCGCGAACGCGGGTGCTCATGGCGTCACTGTGCCGCTGACAACCCGATCGTCAAGGCCTCGGCCGCGCGGGCATAGGCCTCTTGCGTGCCGTCAATCAGGTTGGCCGCACGATAGGCCGCGCTGTCGGCGACCGGTGCACCAGAAAGAGTCTCGATCCCAGCTGCAATTTCTGTCAGTCGCGCCTTGATCCCGTCAGCGTCCGCGCCGCTGGCGTCCTCAGCATAACCAGCGATCTGATCGCGTAGCGCCTTGAGGTCGTCAGAGGCTTCTTCCATCGAGGCGTCATCGGGGCGGGTTTCGATATAGGTGCGGATCGCCCAGGCGGCATCTTGGCCCAGCAACTCGCCAAAGGCGGGCATCTTGGTGATGCCGTTCTGGGTGTAGCCGCTGCGGTACCGTTCGATATACCATTCGTCGCCGTATTCTTCGGCTTCGAGGAACCGCAAGTCGGGTGCCAGACCACCAGAGATCACTTCAAGCCCGTGGCAGCGCGCGCAATTCTGGTTGTAGCCAGAGGCGCCGACGGCGATGGCGCGCGCCCAAACGTCTTCGCCCGCTGCTTCGGCACGATAAGGATTCTCAGTCAACCATTCGTCGCCGATTTCAGGAAGACCGGTCGTGTCCACCGCCTGAGGCGCAACGTCCCCATGTGCGTATACAAGGGTTGCGGCCGTTGTCAGCGCCGCAGCGGCAAGTGCGGATTTCAAAGCGATAGCGGTCATTGGGTCCTCCTCAGGCACGATGCTGTGTCTTGCCCAAGTATGTACCGATGCGCCGAAAACGCGGGTATTGGACTTTCGTGGCGCGAAACCGTGATTTCGCGGGGATCAACACAAGACAATGGTCGTATTTCAGGCGTTTTTCCCGCCGGTCTAGTGTCAACATGGGAGGAAATGAGATGCGGCGACCGATACATGTACTGCGGGTGCTATTCTGTGGTCTGGCACTTATGAGCCCCGACGCCAGTTCCGCCGAGGTCTCGGTGGCCATTCACTATATCAAGCAGATCGTGCCAGCGCCCCCGACCCTCTCCAATCTCGATCCGATCCCCGAGGATCTCGGTCTGCGCGGGGCAGAACTTGGTCTGGCGGACAACATCACGACCGGGCGTTTCCTTGGGCAAACATATACGCTGACGGTCACAGAGGTGGCCGAAGACGCGGATTTCGCTTCCGCCGCACGCGCGGCGCGCGCGGACACCGACATATTGGTCCTCGATGCCCCCGCAGAGCAGGTGATTGCGGCCACAGATCTGCCCGGAATGCACGACGCCCTGCTGTTCAATGCCGGAGCGGCGGATGTGGCGCTGCGCAGCGACCTGTGCCGTGCGAACCTGCTGCATACGATCCCCTCCTATGCCATGAAAGCGGATGCTTTGATGCAGTTTTTCGTGGCGCGCCGCTGGGACGAGATTGCTCTGGTCGCCGGGGACCGCCCAGATGATATGGCCTGGGCCGATACGCTCGAAGCCTCGGCCCGCAAGTTCGGATTGAAATTCGGCGCGCGCAAGACCTGGGCCTTCGATGCTGACATGCGGCGCAACGCGGCACAGGAGGTGCCGCTCTTCACCCAGGAGCTTGGAGATTACGATGTGCTTTTGGTGGCCGACGCGGCGGATGATTTCGCGCGCTACATTTCCTTTAACACCTGGCGTCCCCGCCCCGTCGCCGGATCCGAAGGTCTGCGCCCGGTGGCATGGCACCGTGTGGTCGAACAATGGGGGGCCGCGCAGTTGCAATCCCGTTTCGAAGAGTTGGCGGGCCGCCCCATGCTCGACCGCGACTATGCCGTTTGGGCTGCGCTGCGCGCCATCGGCGAAGCGGTCACCCGCACCGGCGCTGCCGATGCCGCGGCACTGCGGGAATACATGCTCTCTGATGCCTTCGAGCTTGCCGGGTTCAAAGGTCGTCCCCTGACCTTCCGGCATTGGAACGGCCAGCTGCGCCAGCCCATCCCGCTTGTCCACGAACGCGCGCTGGTGGCACAGGCTCCGCTGGAAGGCTTCCTGCACCAGCGCTCGGAGCTTGACACACTTGGCCTCGACTTACCCGAAAGCGCGTGCACCGCTTTCGGAAACTGACGTGACCCCTCATCCTGCCCGGAAAACTCCGGAGGGTCGGCGCTGGCGCCGATCCGACATTTACCAAAAAGGACCGACACCGATGAAACTGCCGATCCTCACCACCTGTGCCACACTTCTGTGCTCGACAGCTCTTGCTGATGAAATCTGGGTAACCAACGAAAAAGACGACACGATCAGCGTGATCGATATCGAAACCCTGGAGGTTGTGCGCACCATCGAGACCGGCGAGCGCCCGCGCGGGATCACCTTTTCCAAGGATCACTCCGTGGTCTATATCTGCGCATCCGACAGCGATGCGGTGCAGGTGATGGATCCCGACACAGGCGAGATCCTGCATGATCTGCCTTCCGGCGAGGACCCCGAGCAATTCGTCCTGCATCCCGACAATCGGCATCTCTATATCGCCAACGAGGATGACGCGATCACCACCGTAGTCGATACCGAAACCCGTACCGTGGTGGCGCAGATCGACGTTGGGATCGAGCCGGAAGGCATGGCGGTGAGCCCTGATGGCAAAATCGCCATCACCACCTCTGAAACCACCAATATGGCGCATTGGATCGATACCGAAACGCAGGAGCTTTTTGCCAACACACTGGTCGACTCGCGCCCGCGCCACGCGGAGTTTGTCAAGGATGGCAGCGAACTCTGGGTGAGTTCGGAAATCGGAGGTACGATCACGGTCTTTGACGTGGCGACGCAAGCGGAAAAAGCCAAGATCGATTTCGAGATCGCAAATATCCATCCAGACAGGGTGCAACCCGTGGGCTTCGAATTCACCAATGGCGACACACATGCCTTTGTGGCCTTGGGGCCATCAAACCATGTCGCGGTCGTCAATGCAGAAACATACGAAGTCGAGGAGTATATCCTTGTCGGTCGCCGCGTCTGGCACATGGAGTTCAACCGCGACCGCAGCCAGCTTTTCACCACCAATGGCGTGTCCGGCGATGTAACGGTGATCGATGTGGCCAGCCGCAAAGCCATCAAATCCATAAAGGTCGGTCGCTTCCCTTGGGGGGCCGCCTTCCGCCCCACCAACTGATCAAGAAAGCGAACATCTCATGAAACCGATATTTGCAGCACTGGCTGTAACTGTTCTGACCCCGGCGCTGGTTCTTGCAGAGGGCGCGCCTCGCGACCAATGGGGCCGTGCGGGCATCCTGTCGTCGGCCAACAAAGCCGATCTGCCCCCGATCACGCTGAGTTCGGGCATGCCGCTGGCTGATGCACCCTGGGTCCTGACCTCAGGGACGTATTACGAATTTGAGATAGAGGGCGACGGGTCGGCAGAGCTGGCGCTGGAAGGCTCAGAGTTTTTCCGCGCGATCTGGATCGACGAGATTGTGGTGAACGATCTGGAGATCCGGCCGCTTGGGCTCAACTCCATCGAGTTCGACGATGCGGGCATTATGGAAGTCGGGTTTGTGGCGATCAAGCCGGGTCAGTATGTTCTGCGCATCCCCGGATCGACCGGCGAGACCCAGCGGCTGGACATCACCATTGAATGATCCGGGGCTTTTTCCGGGGCGCGCCCGATGCGTCGACGCATCGTGATTTTGCGTTGTCGCAAAATCGGGGGCGCTGCCCCCGGCGCCTTCGGCGCGCCCCCGAGGTATTTGTGAAACAGAGAAGACAGGACAATCGGCGCATATGAGTTTGCAGGTTTCTGATCTGTCCTTTTCCTACGGGGCCAAGACCGCTTTGGACGGTGTATCCTTTTCAGTGGGGCACGGGCAGTTTGCCGCGCTCCTCGGGCCAAATGGCGCGGGAAAGTCTACGCTGTTTTCCTTGCTGACACGACTTTTCGCCACACAGACCGGAGCAATTTCGATTGCCGGACATGATCTGAGAGCAGCGCCCTTGGCGGCGATGGCAGACTTGGGTGTGGTGTTTCAGCAGACCACGCTCGATCTTGATCTGACGGTGCGGCAGAACCTGCGGTATTTCGCGGCGCTGCATGGTCTGTCGGGACGCGCGGCGGATGCCCGGATAGATGCAGCGCTTGCGCGGCTTGGCATGGCGGAGCGGGCTGGAGAGAAAGCACGTGGATTGAATGGCGGGCATCGGCGACGGACAGAGATTGCTCGGGCGTTGCTGCATGAACCAAAAGTGCTGCTTTTGGATGAGCCGACGGTCGGTCTTGATGCGCCGTCTCGCGCGGCGCTGACGCAGCATATTCACGCTCTGTGCTCGGACACCGGGGTGACCGTGCTTTGGGCGACCCATCTGACCGATGAGGTGCTCGACGGCGATCAGGTGGTCCTGTTGCATCGCGGGCGCGTGCTGGCTGATGGCCGGTGCGGCGCGTTGCGCGGTGAGCACTCCTTGCCCGAGTACTTTGCGCAAATGACGGGGGCCGCCGCATGAGGCATGCGCTCGTTGCGATGCGCGCGATTGTGCTGCGTGAGGCGCTGCGCTTTGTGCATCAGCGCGAGCGGTTTATCGCGGCTTTGGTGCGACCCTTGGTGTGGCTCTTGGTGTTTGCAGCGGGGTTCCGAGCCGCACTGGGTTTGTCGATCAGCCCGCCCTATCAGACCTATATCACCTACG
>QCWH01000080.1 GCA_003149565.1 Marivita sp. XM-24bin2
CTGTTCCATCCAGACCTCAGCCCAGCATCCCTTCCAGCGTCCCAACGTGCACCTCAGCGCCGCCGGTGAAGCGCTATTTAGAGATGGCACCGAGAGACCGCAAGCGCTTTTTTCACCTTCAGCCAATTTTTTCTCGATGACCGGGTTCACGCCTTTTTTTAAGGCGAAATCCGCCTCGCACCAGAGACCATCCCATCGGTGACTTAGGCGCCAACCACCTTCTTCATGAGACTCACCAAATGCTGCGCCTCGTCTTCGCTCAGGCTGGACAGTATGTCGGACTGCAGGTCCCGAACAACTGGCAGGATTCGGGTATAGGCCGCCTCCCCTGCCTTGGTCATCGTGATCTCGCGCGCTCGACGATCCCGGGCGCTTACTGTTCGTTCAACATAGCCCTTTTGCAAAAGGCGCTCGATCACTCCGCCGATTGTGGCACGGTCATAGGCAATCATTGCCGCGATCCCGGCCTGATCCAGACCGGGCGTCGCACGGATTGCATCGAGCGCAGCGAACTGGACCGGGGTCAGGTCGATTCCGATGGCCCGCATGCGAGCCGCGAATACCTGTGTCGACAATTGATTGAGACGGCGGATCAGGTGTCCAGGCATGTCCAGCGCTTCCACGGTGCACGGTCCTTCAGCTAAACTTGTCCCCACTTTGCGCGTAGTGCCGGACAAGAACAAGAAATAAATATGTGTACATACCAATGACTCTGTGTAATCAGTAAGTACACACATCAATTATCAATATCGGCTCCGGAGAGGGGGCATCTCATGCAATATTATATTGACGGATTCCGCCCCGGTGATCCGGATGTCGCCCCCGAGGCCGCAGGCCTTGACCGCGTCCGCAGCGCGGACGGCACGCTGCCCGACTCTGTCGATGTGCTGATCGCCGGCTGCGGGCCTGCTGGGCTCTGTCTCGCCGCGCAACTGGCGCGTTTTCCAGAGATCTCGACGCTTATTGTGGAGCCGAAATCGGGCCCTCTGGAGAAGGGCCAAGCGGATGGAATCAGCGTTCGTTCGATGGAGATGTTTCAAGCCTTC
This sequence comes from Marivita sp. XM-24bin2, assembly GCA_003149565.1. GTDB lineage: Bacteria > Pseudomonadota > Alphaproteobacteria > Rhodobacterales > Rhodobacteraceae > Marivita. The sequence continues at coordinate 1,047 of QCWH01000080.1, forward strand.
GGATTTGCCGACAAGGTGAAGCGAGAGGCCTATTGGGTAAACCAGACCACGTTCTGGCGACCGCACCCAGATGCGCCGGATAGTATTATGCGCGTGGGCATTGCTCAGGACGTCGCTGATGACCAGTCCGAGATGCCTCATACCATTTTGAATCAAGCTCGCGTGCATCAGATGTTTCTGGACGTGATGCAGAACGCCCCGACCCGGCTGGAGCCCGCCTATGGGGTGCGCGTTCGGGACCTGACGATCGACACGGATACAGACGATCATCCGGTGACAGTTATCCTGGAGCAGATCGCGCCGGACGGCAGAATCAGCAGGACCTCTACGGTGCGCGCGAACTATGTTGTTGGCTGTGACGGTGCGCGCAGCGCCGTGCGGACAGCTATTGGCGGCAAGCTGCATGGGGACGCGGCGCATCAGGCCTGGGGCGTCATGGACATTCTGGCCAACTCGGATTTTCCGGATGTCCGACGCAAGTGTCTCATCCAATCCGCAAAAGAGGGCAATGTGCTGATCATTCCTCGCGAAGGCGGGTATCTGTTCCGAATGTATGTCGAGCTCGACAAGCTCAATCCGGACGAACGCGTCGCCAATCGCAACCTCACATCCGAGCACATCATCGCCGCAGCAAACCGGATCATGCGCCCCTACAGCATTGACGTCAAAGAGGTGGTCTGGTGGTCAATCTACGAAATCGGCCACCGGCTGACCGACAAGTTCGATGATGTCCCTTCTGACCAGCTGGCCGACCGAACGCCGCGTGTGTTTACCGCGGGCGATGCCTGTCACACCCATAGCCCGAAAGCCGGGCAAGGCATGAATGTGTCAATGGGGGATACGTTCAACCTTGGCTGGAAACTCGTTCATGTACTCAGGGGGCTTTCGGCTCCAAGCCTGCTGCACAGCTATTCTGCTGAACGCCAGCTTGAGGCTAAACGTCTGGTTGAGACGGATCACAAATGGGCCCGGATCATGAGTGCGCCGCCGGGCAAGTCTGAACTCGACGGCAGCGAGATGCCGCGCTTTCAGGCGCACTTCATTCAGAACCTTGAATTCACTGGCGGACTGGCGGTGCAGTACGAGCACTCATCCCTTGTGGGGGCACCTGAACATCAGCACTTGGCAACAGGTCAAAAACTTGGAAAGCGATTTCATTCGGCCCCCGTTGTGCGGCTTGCGGACGCGAAGCCCATGCATCTTGGGCATGTGGCGGAGGCGGATGCGCGCTGGCGGCTCTATGCGTTTGCCGGACGGGATGACAGCGGCGAACATGGCGGCGGCATCGACAGGCTTTGCACATACCTGCAGTTTGATACCGCGTCACCGATGCGTCGCAGCCTGCGCGACGATCAGGAAATAGATGCCGTCATTGATCTACGCGCCGTGTTCCAACAGGACTTTACCGAGCTGCGGTTTGAAATCATGCCCGAGATTTTGCGGCCTCCGAAAGGCAAGTACGGGCTGCGGGATTTCGAAAAGGTCTTTTGCGTTGACCACAAGTCCGGTCAGGACATTTACGAGATGCGCGGCATCGACCGGGATCAGGGGTGCATGATCGTTGTCCGGCCAGACCAATATGTGGCGCATATTCTGCCTTTGGCGGAAACGACCGCTCTGTCGGATTTCTTTGATGGCATTCTGTTAAGACGCGCCTGACAGGTCGCCTTGCGTTTGATGGCCCCCGGCATCGGGTCCATTCAATGGGAAGTTTAGCCGGTCCTGACCTAAGCCTTGACGGGCAATCCATTGGCCTGGCAGCCAAGAGCCGCGATTAGCGCAAACTCTTGGCGATGGTATGCCTGTCGCCTTCTGAACACAAAACACCCCTTTCGCTATTGGGTTCTCCCACAAGCGGCTCAGCCCGCATGTGACTAATTTTCTTGCTTAAAAAGGGATAGAGTGATCAGATTAGTTCAGTCGTGGGAAACTCATCGGGTGCCGGCAACCGTTCAAAAACGCGGTGCTGCCATGCGCCCACGCAAAAAGCAATAAAAAGACGGGCGCACCTTACGGAGCAGTCCGACGCACTTGGGAGGAAAAACCTTGAATAGAATGACAGCAACTCTGGCTGGATCGCTTATTGCGTTCACCGCCTCGATCAGCGCGGCGCAGGCCGACAAACTGACCCTGTACTGCTCTGCGCAAGAAGACTGGTGTCAGCTCATGGCGCGCAGTTTTGAAGATGCGACAGGTATCGACGTTGATATGACCCGCAAGTCGAGTGGCGAAACCTTTGCACAGATCCGGGCCGAGTCTTCGAACCCGAAAGGCGACGTCTGGTGGGGCGGGACTGGAGACCCGCATTTGCAGGCGGCCGAAGAAGGCCTGACGATGGAATATATGTCGCCCATGCGTGACCAGCTTCATGACTGGGCCATCTCTCAGGCGGAAAGTGCGGGCAACCGGACCATCGGGATCTATTCGGGTGCGCTGGGATATGGCTACAACACCGATCTGCTCGCGGCGAACGACCTGCCGGAACCTTCGTGTTGGAAAGACCTGCTGAAGCCCGAGTACAAAGGTCACGTTCAGATGGCGAACCCGAATTCGTCGGGCACGGCATACACCACACTCGCCTCAATGGTGCAGATCTTCGGCGAAGAGGAAGGCTTTGAGTTCATGAAAGGCCTTCATGCCAACATCAACCAATACACCAAGTCGGGCTCTGCCCCGATCAAGGCGGCGGGACGCGGCGAGAACACAATCGGAATCGTCTTTATGCATGACGCCGTGGCGCAGGCCGTGTCCGGTTTCCCGATCAAGGTAGTGGCACCTTGCGAAGGCACTGGCTACGAGATTGGCTCGATGTCGATCATCGATGGTGCCCGCAACGAAGACGAAGCAAAGAAGTTCTACGATTGGGCACTGAGCGCCGAAGCCCAGAACCTCGCATTGCAAGTCAATGCGTTCCAGGTTCCGTCCAATACCGGTGCGCAAACCTCTGACAAAGCGCCCGACATGTCGACGATCAAGCTCATCGATTATGACTTCGTGAAGTATGGATCGTCCGACGAACGCAAGCGTCTCTTGCAGAAGTGGGACGAAGAGGTTTCGGTCCTGCCTCAGTAAGTGCGTACCGTTTCCGCCGAAAAGACCGCCCATCCGGTTCTGATCTTCTGGATCATTGCCGGGTGGGTCGGGTTCTGCCTTCTGCCTTGGTATATGGTGGAGGATGGCCTCTGGTCGTTCCAATGGCTGTTTGACGGCTACCCGTTCGACGAAGATTATGCCCCGGCCCTTTTCCTGATTGCACAGGGCGAGAAGCTTTGGCTCGCACCACTTCTGGTCCCGCTGCTCATGCCTTTACTGGTTATGAGGCGCCCAAAAGCCGATCCGCTCTACGCTCGGGTGCTGATCCTGTCGGGCGCTTTGGGCTTTGGGTGGCTCATCGCTCAGGGCTTCAGCATCGGAATTCGGGGCTTCAACTACGATTGGCTGGAAGCGCTGTTCGGGGATTTGAAGATCCGTCAGTTCGGAATGGGTTACGGCGCGATGATCTGTGCGTCAGCCTTCCTCTTTCTACTGACGCAAGGGATTGCAGCACGCGGCGCAATCAATGGCGATGTCTTTGTCGTGAGCGCCATTGGCGGTGTGATTGCCATTGTCACAACCTTCGTGTTTTTCCCGATTGCCAAAATGCTTTTTGCCGCCTTTGTCACCGAAGACGGCGCGTATTCGATTTCGGTTTTCGCCGCTAAATTCTTTGATGACAGGCTCTGGGGGCTTGGATGCCTTTGGGGCGCGCGATGTGGTGCCGCCTGGAATTCGCTCTTTCTGGCCATTGCGGTAGGGTTCATCACAACCGTCCTCGGCCTTGCCTTTGCCCTGGTCGTCACACGCTCTGGGTTCCGCTACAAGCGTGCGCTGCGCGCGTTGACCGTGCTACCCATCATCACGCCACCCTTCGTGATCGGCCTCGCGCTCATCCTGCTCTTCGGGCTGTCAGGGTCGGTAACTGTCTTTTTCGCCGAGTTGTTCGGCATCCAGCCGACCCGCTGGCTGTATGGCCTGCCCGGAGTGCTGATCGCGCAAACGCTCGCCTTCACCCCAATTGCCTTTCTTGTTCTCATCGGCGTGGTTGAAGGCGTGTCGCCCTCAATGGAAGAAGCCGCACAAACCTTGCGAGCCAATCGCTGGCAAGTCTTCCGCACCGTGTCACTGCCGCTGATGCGACCCGGCCTGGCCAATGCGTTCCTGCTTGGCTTCATCGAGTCGATGGCCGACTTCGGCAACCCTCTCGTCCTTGGCGGGAATTTCGATGTGCTCTCGACCGAGATCTTCTTTGCCATCGTCGGAGCACAATACGACCAGGGCCGAGCCGCCGTATTGGCGATGGTGCTCTTGTTCTTCACCCTGTCAGCCTTTTATGCCCAGCGCGCTTGGCTTGGGAAGAAAAGCTACACCACGGTAACGGGCAAAGGGGACGCAGGCGTACATCCACTGATGCCAACCGGCCTCGCCATTCCTGTTCTCGCCGTCGCCATCGGCTGGGCGCTGTTTACTGCCGTGGTCTATACCATGATCCTTTACGGCAGCATCGTAGAGCTTTGGGGCGTCGATAATTCGCTCACTTTCAAGCATTACGTGACCGCGTTTTCTGTCCGCATTGAAGAAGAGGGCATTCGTTGGACCGGGGCCGCGTGGGACAGTTTCTGGACAACGATCAGCATCGCCGCCATCGCGGCACCGCTCACTGCGGCAGTGGGCCTCGTGACCGCTTATCTTCTGACACGCCAAAGTTTTGCCGGTAAAAATGCATTTGAATTCGGCACGATGCTGTCATTTGCAATCCCCGGTACAGTGATCGGTGTGAGCTATATTCTGGCGTTCAACGTGCCACCGATCGAAATCACGGGAACTGGTGTGATCCTCGTGATCAGCTTTATCTTCCGGAACATGCCGGTGGGTGTCCGCGCAGGCATCGCGTCCATGAGCCAGTTGGATAAGTCGCTTGATGAAAGCTCGCTGACGCTGGGCGCAAATTCATGGCAGACGTTTCGCAAGGTCATTCTGCCGCTGCTCCGACCAGCCATTCTGGCGGCGCTTGTCTACAGTTTTGTACGGGCGATGACGGCGATTTCGGCGGTGATTTTCCTCGTCTCCGCAAAATACGACATGGCCACCAGTTACATCATCGGACGCGTTGAGAATAACGATTACGGCCTCGCAATTGCGTATTCCACGACACTCATCTTTGTCATGCTGACCGCCGTGGGGCTGCTTCAACTTCTGGTGGGCCGGGTCAAGATTGGCCGACGCACGCAACTCGCCTCGGAGAGAATGAAATGACCGAACCGACCATCAGCTCCAAAGCCGCACCGGTCCGATTTGAAAATGTCTCCAAGGTTTTTGGCAAAGATGTTGTGGCTGTCGATGCCATCGATCTTCATGTCGATGCAGGCAAGCTGGTGACGCTGCTTGGCCCATCTGGCTGCGGGAAGACCACAACTCTTCGGATGATCGCCGGACTTGAAATGGCCAGTTCCGGCCGCATCCTGATCGGAGATCGGGATGTCACGAAGCTGCCAGCCACGGATCGTGATGTCTCTATGGTGTTTCAGTCCTACGCGCTGTTTCCACATATGACGGTTCTGGAAAACGTCATGTATGGTCTCACCTTTTCAGGTTTTGCAAAGGACGAAGCCCGCACCCGAGCCCTGCATGGTCTTGAGCTTGTGGGCCTCAAGGGCTTCGATCGGCGCCTGCCTTCAGAGCTTTCCGGCGGTCAGCAGCAGCGTGTTGCCGTGGCACGCGCGCTTGTGTTGGAACCGCAAGTGCTCTTGTTTGATGAACCGCTCTCCAACCTGGACGCCAAGCTGCGGCGACAGGTGCGCGAAGACATCCGGGCCATTCAGCAGGACCTTGGTCTGACAGTGGTGTATGTCACCCACGATCAGGAAGAAGCACTTGCCGTCTCGGATGAGATTGTGGTCATGCGCAATGCCTCCATTGCCCAGATCGGCACACCACGACAGCTATACGACGCACCGATTGACCGTTTCGTGGCTGATTTCATCGGCGAAGCCAATCTGATTGATTGCAGGATCGTTTCGGTCGACGGCGATCAGGCGACGATCGAAATTGAAGACTACCACCACACCCTGCCCGCACGCGACCTTCCAATCGGCCCCGCCACATTGGCCGTTCGCCCGTCACGGATTGTGATCGGTGGAGACACGGGCATCACTGCGCGGGTCGCAAAGGCGACGTATGTGGGGGTGCGGATGGAGTATACCCTCACCGGGGCGTTCGGACAGGTGTTCGCTGTTCAGGACGATGTGGATGCTCCACTGGAACCCGGAACTGAGGTCAAGATGTCCTTTGCGCAACGCGGTCCGGTGCTTTTGCCGGAAGGCTGACCGGGGTCGGCCTTGTCATTCCCGCCATGCGTCTTCGCAAATCGCTTTTAGCGTGTCGAACACCTCTGGCGTTCCAGCAATCACGCGTCCGCCCGTCCGGATCATGGCCTGTGCATCCTGGTCTTCGATAACACCACCCGCCTCGGCGATCATGAGTTGCGCTGCCAGGCAATCCCACGCATTCATGTGCTCTTCCACGTACCCCAACAGCCGCCCAGCCGCGACATACGCCAGTGAGAGCGCCCCGCTGGCATTGCGGTGATAGAGTGCTCCACGCTCAACAAGTGCCGTGATCACCGGGAGAACGTTGCTGGCCTCCACTCGGTTGGAGTACCCAACCGAGACGGTGCCACTTGTCAACGCAACGCCCTTGGCAACAGAAATTGGCTGATCATTGAGCGTGACGCCCTGCCCGCGCACAGCGACATAGGTTTCATTCACATTCGGTTCGTAAATGATGCCGATCTGGGTCTTGCGGTCTGACACCACAGCCAGAACAATCGTCCACGCCGGAATTCCATTGACGAAGTTCGTGGTGCCATCGATCGGATCAATCACCCAGTCGAACCCGCTGGTTCCTGCTTTCGGAGCATGTTCTTCGCCAACAATGCCGTCATCCGGAAATGCGGCCTCGATTTTTTCACGGACAAAGATCTCAACATTGCGATCCGCTTCGCTGACCCAGTCCTGTGCGCCTTTCTGATCGACAACCAACGCCTCTTTTCGAGAGAAATAATCCAACGCCAACGCGCCCGCCTCATGCGCCAGAGAGACCGCGAATGTCTTGCGTTCAGATAAATCGACCATAACCCATCTTTTTTGTTTGTGTCGGAGCATACATCTGGCCAGCGAGATGATTCAATGCAGGCCGACACCGTTGCTTTTGAGGTTACTGTCCTCTTTGCAAGAACATCATGCGGCATCTCCCCCCCTGGGTCTCATAAGCAACGGACCATATGCGATCAGAAAACCCAAGAAACCAAGGAGCCAAAGGGAACCTGAGAGAATGTTCAATTCGGAAACCCAAGGCGTCAAAGACCGCGCAAAGGTTGCTGCGAAGATACAGAGGTAAATCACCACAGTCGCAGGGCCTGCGGTCAGGTTCCTGCCTGTATGTCCGAGGGTCGCCCGCGTCATGACTGCAAGCGTCATCGCGCCGATTGCTCCTGCCATCCAAAGGTGCTGTGCTTCCGCCGTTGTTCCAAGTTCCAAGACTTGGTTCAGAGCCAGCGCAAATGCACCCAGTGGGATGAATCCATACGAGGCGTGAAGAACAAAGACGAGAGGCTCAGTCAGGGTTTTGTGGCCCTTCCAGCGTGCCAGCCGTACAAGATGCAATGCGCCGAATACGAAAAGGCCAAGCCCCGTCATGGCGGCGGACGGCAGAACTGTCCAGCACATGAGGATCGGAACACTTGTAAGCAGTGTCAGTTTGTCGAAACCTTGCATGGGTGGTGCCGGACGCGCCGGATTTTGTTTGCGAGCCAGCCAGTTGCGGGTGAAGGACGGGATGATGCGCCCGCCGATCACCGCAACCATCAGGACAACCGTCGCCAAGGCAAAGCGCAGCGCGTATCCCTGCGCCGCAAAACCTGAGTACATCTGCTCCAAGTGGTAGAGCGCGTTTGCAAGTGTGAAACTCGTGAGCAAAGCAAACACAACCAAGTTGCGCCAGTTCTTTCCAGCCACGATTTCGCGCAGGATGAAGGCGGCCAGAACGATCGGAAACGCCAAATCGACCGTCGCGGCCATGCCAACCGGCAGGTGGTTGGAAACCAGAACGGTGATACGACCAGCAATCCAGAGCAGTGTAAGCGCGGCCAATGGCCACCCAACAATTGGAAGCCGACCCGTCCAGTTGGGAACGGCAGTCAGAAGGAAACCCGCCAGCACTGCGCCCAAATATCCAAAAAGGAATTCATGTGCGTGCCAGGACACGGGATCAAACCGGGATGGCAGCTCAAGCCTCCCGGTGAGGGTAGCAAGCCAGATCAGCATAGCGACCAAGGCCCATGCCGCCCCAAAGAGAAAAAACGGACGGAACCCGTAGCTGAAGAGGGCCGGGCCTGCCCATGCGCGCATCTGCTCTGCCGAACTTTGTGTCATGACCGCGAGCTTTCGGTTTCGGCACCGGCATCCGCGACATCCATGAGATGCCGGATGTGGCGGGCAAAGTACCATGTTGCAGGGACACCAATCGCCGATCCCAAAATCAGAGATTGGGCTGTAGACAAGACCGGTCCGCCGATCCAACTGAGGATCAACGATGCGAAAAAGACGTTGACCGCGGCTGCTCCGGCCCCGAATGGGTAGAGCGCACAGGCGATCTTTGGAGTGGACCAGCCTGCTTTGGTCATCGCCGGGACACCAAGCGCTGAACCAGAACCAGCGCCGCAATCAGCGCCACGCTTCCCAGTCCGAACCATAGCTCGGCGGTGGCAGACTGGGCCTGCGGGATCGGGCGGTCGAACCCGGATGCCGCAAGCGGGCCTGTGGTAAAGATGAAAAGAAAAACGATCGCAGGTCGCATGTCATGTCTCCTGTGTGAGTGTGCGATAAATGTCGGGCAAAGCGCGCGTCAGCCGCTCAGCGTTGGCCAGAAGTGTGAAACCACCACGGCCGAAAATCCGCGCGAACCAATCCTGCCCGTCCTCGTCAATGATGATGCCGTGCAGGCTTTGACCCACGCGCCGCGCTTCGCGCACGGCCATGTGGCTGTCTTCGATGCCATATTGGCCTTCGTAGTGATCGAGGTCGTTTGGCTTGCCATCGGTTAGTACGATCAGCAGTTTCCGCGCGCTTGGTTCTTCTGCCAGTTGCGCCGAGACATGCCGGATGGCCGCGCCGAGGCGCGTGTAATGACCGGGACGAAGCGCGCCGATATTGGCGGTGATCATGGGCGACATTGCGTCATCGAACCCCTTGCAGCGCGTCAGGAACACGCGATCGCGCCGCAGCGACGAAAATCCCCAGATGCCACAGCGGTCGCCAGCCGCATCGATGCCACCGGCCAGCGCAGCCATTGTTTGCCGAGACACGTCGATGACAGATGTTTCGCCAATCGCTGCCTCGGTGGATCGTGAGGTATCAATCAAAAAGGCGACGGAGACATCCCGTTCCGTTTGCCGGGCCTGCTGCCAGATGCGCTCAGATCCTCGCCCGGTGGCACGCAGATCGGCTTGACTTGTCAGCAGAGCGTCGAGGTCCAGTTCTGCGCCGTCCACTTGCCGTGGCTGGAGAATACGCCGGGGCCGCAACGCCTCGAATTGACGGCGCACCTCTTGCATCCGACGTTTGTTGATTTGGAACACCTGACCGTCCGGTTGCGCCGGTGCATCGAGAACACGACAGTGCGCTGGCATATAGCTGCGCGACCGGTGGTTCCACTCGGGATATGTGTGTTCACCTGCTAACGCTTCGTGATCGGCATCTGCGGGCGAGAGATCAAGGTGAAGGCGCAACCGGGTCGCAGTTTTGCGATCCTGTTTCGACAGGGTGACGATGTCCTGATCGTCCGCCGCTTTCTGCGCGTTTTCATCGTCATCATCGTCGACGCTGCGATTGATGTTCATCGACTCGACCCATGACAGGATCGATTCAAAGCGGTGTATGATGAAACTGTCTTTGCGGTTCTGCTGATCCTGGTCTTTGCGTTGCCCGATCTTGCGCGTGGTGCGCGCCGCATTGGGCGGCGGGCTGGCCGGGTTGTCCAGGTCGTCCGCCGCTGGTGTCCCTGACGTAGGACTTGAGAAACGCAGCCAAATCGGAACGGGTGCTACCGGCATGTATCCGCTTGGTGTTGCTTCGCAGGCGATGACGGCCGCGCCGCCGCAGAGTTGATCGCGGATTGCTTGCTCGAGACGCGCCTCGACCTTGGGTCGCAAGAGGTTTGGCCGTGCATCAACGCAATGCTGTGCCATCGCCTGATAGGGCCCACGCAGGCCCGGGCACGCAGCATAAACGGCATCCGAGGCACGGGCATTTGCCCGGATCTGAGCGCAATCCAGCGCCGCACCGGTTTGTGCCAGCTCGTCTGTGTCCAGACGGCTCTTTGCGGCAAGTGCTGTCAGCCAGAAATAGGCGGCTTGATTAAGCGCAGGGTCTGGAAAGGCCGCGATGAAGGGGGGTAAATTCAGCCGCTCGCCATCGAAGGACGCCACCCATTCGCGATCCCGGTCGGCCCCCAGATTGCGTTTGAGGGGTCTACGGTGCCGCGCCAGGGTGGCGGCGGCTTCCGCGAGTTCCACCGAAGCCGCCCCATCGAGTGCCCGAAACAGTATCGCAAGACTGTGTCGGACCGACGACAGCGCGACTGCGGCCTCAGGGTAAGAAACATCGGCACCGATCTGGCGCGCCATATTGTGCCAGATGTTTCCGACCGTCTCTTCGGGTTCCATCAAGTCGAGGAGGTGCATTCTGTTCACCCATAGACCGTCGAGATCAGGTCACGCAGAGCCTGCTGTACGTCCGGCTCGTCGCTGAGAGGTTCGATCACGGCGGCTTCAAGCGCCTGATCCACACCCATCCCACCGGCCATCAATGTCGCCGCGTAGATCAAGAGTCGAGTGGACACGCCTTCTTCGAGATCCATGCCAGACAGATTCCGAATATGCCCGCCCAAGCGAACCAGCGGCGCAACACGGCCCACCTCGAGGCGACTTTCCTGCGAGACCACGGCGATCTCCGTTTCGGCATCGGGGAAGTCGAAACTGATCGACAGAAAGCGCTGCCGCGTTGACGGCTTCAGCCGTTTGAGCACGTTCTGGTAGCCGGGGTTGTAGCTGGCCACCAACATGAAGTCTTTGGGGGCCATCAGTTCTTCGCCTGTGCGGTCGATCATCAGCGTGCGCCGCGTATCGGTGAGCGGGTGGAGCACCACGGTCACGTCCTTGCGCGCTTCTACCACCTCGTCGAGGTAGCAGATCCCGCCTTCCCGCACGGCACGGGTCAATGGACCGTCAACCCAGACCGTCTCGCCACCTTTAAGCAGGTATCGCCCGATCAGGTCGGCGGCGGACAGGTCGTCATGGCAGGCAACGGTGTAGAGCGGTTTGCCCAGCCGTGCGGCCATGTGTTCGACGAAGCGGGTTTTGCCGCAGCCGGTCGGCCCCTTCAGAAGAAGGGGCAAACCGTTGTCATGGGCCGTTTCGAACAGGTCGCATTCGCGGCCGGTGGGTTGGTAGAACGGCAGGGACAGTTTCACTTGCAAATTCATGGATCATTCTCCTGGAACGGGGTTGGCAGGTCCCGGGGCAATCACCTCGGATTTGCGCACGACCAGCATGGAGTAGATGAACAGGATCGCACCGATCACGACCGCCAGACCGGCACCCCAACGCATGAGGTAGAACACCGACAGGCTGTCCTGAACATCCATGTAGTAGTCACCGACAACGCGCTGCATGTGGGTCTGGATGGTGCCAGCAAAGGTCAGCACGAAGGTCATGAAGGCCATGCCGCCGGTCATCAGCCAGAAGGACGCCATATTGAGCACCTGATTATATGGCGCGCGTTCCCGCAGCATCGGCATCGCATAGGTGAACACCGCGAGGTTGAGGGCGACATAGGCACCGTAGAACGCCAGGTGACCATGCGCGGCGGTGATCTGGGTGCCGTGGCTGTAGAAGTTCACCCCGTGCAGCGTGTGCAGGAAGCCCCAGACGCCAGCGCCAAAGAAAGCGACGGTGGAGGACCCCAGCGACCACAACAGCGCGGCCTTGTTCGGGTGGTTCTTGCGGCCTTTCCAGACCATCACGAAGGCAAAGCTCATCATCAGGAAGAAGGGGATCACCTCGAAGGTCGAGAAGATTGAACCGATCCACTGCCAGTATCCGGGCAGACCGATCCAGTAGAAGTGGTGGCCCGTGCCGAGGATGCCGGAGAACAGAGCGGTGGCGACGATGACATAGAGCCATTTCTCGACGACTTCGCGGTCAACGCCGGTGAGCTTGAGTAGGAGGAAGGCCAGGATTGCCGCCATGACAAGTTCCCAGGTCGCCTCGACCCACAGGTGCACGACGAACCACCAGTACATCTTGTCGAGCGACAGGTTGTCGGGGTTGATGAATGCGAACACCCACAGGAGCGACAGGAGCCAAAGGCCCATCAGAAGAACGTTTGTGATCGCCGTTTTCTTGCCCGCAAGGACGGTCATCGACACGTTCAGCAGGAAGATCAGCGCAGCGACCAGGATGCCGAACTTGACCCAGAGCGGCTGTTCGAGGAACTCGCGCCCGCCGTGGATACCGACAAGGTAGGACCCGACCGCCCCCAGCGTGCCGACCACCAGTATGATCAGCTGGATATAGGCCAGCTTCGGCGACCAGATTTCTCGCTCCGATTCCTCGGGGATGAGGAAATAGGCAGCTCCGAAGAAGCCCAGCAACAGCCAGACGATCAGGGCGTTCGTGTGGATCATGCGGATGATGTTGAAGGGCAGGATCTCGGCCAGAAAATTCGGCGAGACATAGACCCAGCCCGCCAGAAGCCCGCCCGCCACCTGGATGCCAAACAGCGCCAGCGCGGCGAGAAAGTACCAGTACGCCACTTTTTGAGATTGGTATTTCATCGTTTCGCCTCCTTATCCGGCGTCATTGGGCGGCCAGCCCTGGGTGTCTGTCTGGTCGGCCCAGCGCAGGAATTCCGCGAGGCCGCGAATGTCTTCATCGGTGAGTTCATACCGGGGCATCTGGCGACGGCCCTCAATGCCGCTGGGCTGGCTTTCGATCCATGCCTTGAGGATGTCGAAGGCACCTTCGGGATCGTCCTGCACCCCCCAGCGGGTCATCACGTTGCCGACCTCGGGCGCAAAGTAAGCCCCTTCACCGTGCAGGCTGTGGCAGTTGATGCAGGAGTTCTCTTCCCACACGTGTTTGCCATGAACGACGTCGTCGCTGAGCGGCATTCCTGCCGTCGACGTGTTCACGACATAGCGGTGCGAGTGCACGGTCATCGCCACGAAGATCACGACAAAAAAGATCGAGCCTCCGTAGAAGATGTTGCGCGCCCGCGATTTCGTTAAGATTTCAGCCATGACGAGGCCTCCTTGAATTCGGGATGGCCTTGTTTAGGCGGGGGCAACGGAACAAAGTTTGCGCCAGCGCAACGTTTGGAGCGATCGTCTGCCTAGAGTGTCAGATGAAAGGAGCCTCTAATGCGCGATCTCCTTATTGATGATCCGAACATTTCGCTTGCAGACCTGATGACGCTTTGGCCGCAAACGATCTCGGTCTTCGTGAAGTACAAAATGCTCTGCGTCGGGTGTCTCGTCAGCCCGTTTCACACGATTGCCGACGCCTGTGCCGAGTACCACCTTGATGAAAAGGCGTTTATTTCAGAGCTGAAAAAGGCGGCCGGTATTCTCTGAGAAAATTACACCTGGCTGATAATGACCAGCGCGTGCGGGTCACAAACCTTGATGCGCTTGCGCTTGCTTTCCACGATTCCCTGCTTTTCCCAACCGCTCAACAGGCGGCTGACCGTGTGCAATGTGGTCGCTGTCAATTCGGACAAATCCTGACGCGTGATCGGAAAATCGATTTCGATGCCGCCTTCGACCTTGCGCCCTGTCTGGTTGATCAGCCGCAACAGGGCATTCGCTACGCGCTGCTCGACCTGCTGTGTCGCCAGTTCGACGATGCGGGTGTTCATCTCGCCAACACGGTGCCCAAGTGTTTTGTAGGTGACGGTGGCAAACCCATCATAGCCTTGCACGAAGCTGTCCCATAGCCGAGTCGGCCAACTGAGCGCGATCGACTCCGTCGCCGTCATGGCGGTTGCGGGGTAAGTGTCGCGGCCTATTGCCCGCGCTATGCCTAGAAGCTGGCCCGCCGGAATGTGCAAAGCCGTGACCTGTTCCCCGGTGGGTGTGATCCGAACGACGCGGACATAGCCGTCAAGAAGCATGTAGAACCGATCTGCGTCGTGCCCTTCTTCAAAGATTGCGATCCCTGCGTCATAGCGGCGTGACGTTGCCTGATCGAGAATCGTGCGGATCTGCCGTTTGTCGAGTTTCGAAAACGGAGGCAGATGCGTCAGCAGGCTTTCATCAAGCCGCGGCAAGGTTTTGCGCGAATGCAAATCGTCCATGCGACGTGTCAAAGCACACTTCCACGCGCGACTCCATATGTGGTTTTCCCGCCGAGCTGGAACTATCGCTCGTGAGTTTGCGCCAGAGCAAATTCACGAATGCCGGATCAGCTATTCTTTTCTCAAGTCAACCCGGATTTGAAAGGAATACAGAGATGATCCGCAACATCGCAATCGGTCTCGGACTTGCTGCCATGATGGGCAGCGCTGTTTTCGCCGAAACCTACGAGGTGAAAATGCTCAACAAGGGCGCAGACGGTGCCCGCATGGTGTTTGAACCCGCTTTCATTCAAGCCGCACCCGGCGACACGATCAGGTTCGTGGCCACCGACAAGGGGCACAATGCCGAGGTAAACAAAGGCATGATGCCGGACGGCGCAGAGGCCTTCTCGGGCAAGATCAACGAGGAATACGAAGTCACCCTTGATGTCGAAGGCGTCTACGGCGTGATCTGCAAACCCCATTTCGCAATGGGCATGGTTATGACCATCGCTGTTGGCGATGTGGACGTGCCAGACGATTTCTTCGCCGGCCGAGTGCCGCCGAAAGCCAAGGAACGCTTTCAAGCGCAGCTTGGCAATCTCTGATCCGATTTCTTGCGCGCAGGTCGGGAACCCTGCCGCACTCACCCAGTCTCATGGAGGAACCCATGACCAAATTTTTCAATCCCGGACTTATGAAAACCAATCGCCGCAACGTTTTGCGCGGGTCTGTACTCGCTGGCGCGGCAGCCATGGCAGGCACTGGCGCGATGGCCACGCCGCGCGCACCTAAACTGAGCGGGATTAACGCCAGTTCGGCCAAACTGTACAAGACTGCAGGCCAACAAGCTGCTGGATCGAATGCAAAACCTGCGGATCTATCCGGCTACACCCGTGTGAAGCAAGAACTCGTCGCTCCCCCCTTTGCGCCCGCGCATGAACAAGTGGCAACTGGCGGGCCGAAGATTATCGAGATCACAATGGAAACCCAGGAACGCCTGATGGTGGTGGACGAGGATACCGGCGCGTCGGTCTGGGCACTGACCTACAACGGTTCCGTCCCCGGTCCGCTGATCATCTGCCACGAGGGCGACATGGTCGAATTGACCCTGCGCAACCCGGTTGACAGCATGATGGAGCACAATATCGACTTCCACGCGTCGACCGGCGCATTGGGCGGCGGTGGCCTGACCCACGTCTTCCCTGGCGAAGAAACTGTCCTGCGCTGGAAAGCGACTAAACCGGGCTGCTTCACTTATCACTGCGCACCGGGTGGGGCGATGATCCCATACCACGTAACGCATGGCATGAACGGTGCCGTGATGGTGCTGCCGCGTGACGGGCTCAAAGACAAGGACGGCAACCCGCTGCGCTATGACAGCATCGCCTATATCGGCGAACAGGATTATTACCTGCCGATGGACGAGAACGGCGAGTACCGCAAATACGAAGCTGCAGGCGACGACTATGCCGACAGCCTTGAAGCGATGCGCACGCTGATCCCGACCCACTCGGTCTTCAACGGCGCGGTCGGTGCCCTGACCGGCGAAAACGCGCTTCAGGCCAAGGTCGGAGAGACCGTGCTGATGATCCACAACCAAGCCAACCGGGACTCACGTCCTCACCTGATCGGGGGCCACGGCACCTATGTCTGGGAAAGTTCTTTCACCGATGCACCGCTGCGCGACATGGAAACATGGTTTGTGCGCGGGGGATGTGCTGTGGCAGCGATGTACACCTTCGAGCAGCCTGGCGTTTACGCCTATGTCAACCACAACCTGATCGAAGGTGTCATGCTTGGAGCAACCGCGCACTTCGTCGTCGAAGGCCAGTGGGACAATAACCTAATGGAACAGGTGGTCGCGCCCCGGGAATTCGCAACCTGAGATCAGAGGACAAAACAATGACCACTGTCGAACAGCCAGTTCACGCTTCTAGAATGCCCCTTCCGTTCTACATGGCGGCTGTTCTGGCGGTGGTCATCGCCGGGGCTGCGCTTTACCCGCGTGGCCCTGCGCCCGATCTGGAACGCTTGCCTGTTATGGCGGATCGACCAATCGACCTACCTGACGGCCGCCAGCTGTTCGTTCAACGCCACGAAGTCAGTGTCGCAGAATGGAACACGTGTTTTCTTGATGGCGGTTGTACTCTTGAGCTTCGCGCGCAGCCTGATCATGATCCCGCCAAAACGCCCGCGACAGGGCTCAGCTATCTCGATGTGCAGGAATATATCCGTTGGATCAACACGGCGACACTTGAGAGTTTTCGTCTTCCAACAGCCTCGGAATGGAACGCTATGGCCGCTTCGGTTCTGCCGGACAAACCCGATCCGCTGTTCACCGACCCTTCGCTGACTTGGGCATCGTCCTATCTGACCGAAGGCATCGCACCACGCGCTTTGAAACCGCAGGGCAGTTTCTCGACCTCGCCCGAAGGCATCGCTGATCTGGACGGCAGCGTTTGGGAATGGACACAGGAGTGTTTTGCCGGTGCGCGTGAAGGAATCGATCCCAACCGGTGCCCGGCTTTCTTTGTTGGTGGCGAGCATGTGGCGGCGATGTCATATCTTGTCAGAGACCCCGCCCGCGGCGGCTGCGCCGTTGGAACCCCTCCGGCTCACCTCGGAATGCGCCTCGTGAGTGACGAGCCTGTATAACGTGGGTTTACCGATCCAGTAGGCCACCGACGCAGATTCCGGCTTCACACCGCAAGTATATCATCTTGGAATATCATTAAATTGGAACTGGCGATCCCTGAAGGACTCGAACCCTCAACCTGCTGATTAGAAGTCAGCTGCTCTATCCAGTTGAGCTAAGGGACCGCTAGATGTGTATTTGCCGTGTTTGGCGATACGGGGCAAGAGAGGCTCAGAGGGTTCTTGTCATAAAAACACTGAGCGGGTCTTCGACGTAACTGGCAAAGGGCGGGCAGTAGTTGAATCCGTGACGCTCGTAGAGACGCCGGGCCGGCGCGAAAGGGGCTTCAGATCCGGTCTCTAGACTGATGCGTGTGAACCGCAGCTCGTCTCCGACGGACAGGATGTGTCGCATCAATGCGGCTCCTACCCCCAAACCGCGCGCCTCTGCCTTGGTGTGCATGGACTTTAATTCGCCGTGTTGCGCATCCAGCGGCTTAAGCGCTGCGAGGCCCAATGTGTTGCCCTTGCTGCGCAGGACGAAGACATGCGCCCCTGCATTGAACAGATCATCGGCCGTCATGACATGACAGCTTTCCGAAGGAGTCTGCCCCCGCATCATGTCAAAATGTCGATTGATCAGATCAGACACGTCTGACGTAAGCGAGACCACCGGCTCGATGCGAAAAGCGGGATTAGACGATGCAGTCAAAACGGTCTCAGCTTCGCTATTTTTGAGAATAGTATTCAGGCCGTTGGATAACGACGGCGCTTTTTCAAGGCAAGGTGTCTTCATCAGCTATTGCCCTCCCGCCTTGAGCCGACAGTTTACGCGAAGGGTTCTATGATGCTTCTTCGATCACACGAGGCTGACGCCGAAAGCACAGCCGACATTTTTAAAAATTGTGCTGCAGGATTTCCTATCGTCATCACTACGATCTCCGATCATTTCGGATCAGCTTGCTCCAAATAGATGCAAACGATCCCAGTTGGTGTCCGAGAAACATGGTCCCTGAACGGCCTCGCCAAAGCTGACAACTCCGCCTTCCCATTCGAGCACTTGAACCTTGCCAGACTGCTCAATTGCAAGATCCCACGATATGAAACAAGCAAAAGGCATCATGTCATGTAACGCCAAGACGGTTTCGATGGCACGTTCAATCGCGGGAACAGAGACCTGCGCGAAGACGACGCCAGTCTCAGGATGCCGGTCCACCATTTGCCAATCGGAAAGGAACCCCCGATCATCCAGAGCGCCTGTCCTCCAGTTGACTGCCACCCGCACTTGATCTCGCGCGAGGATGTGAGTGTGTTTTGCACGCCCGATTTTCAGGTAGCAATTTCTAATTCGAGCCGGTTGGTCTCCAATTATGCTTGTACCAATCCGAAGTGTTGTCAGAGCAGACACGCCAAAACGATTAAACTCTGGGTGACTTTCGATCTTTTTCTGGATCACTCCATTGCCGAGGCCGAACAAATCAGTGGCGCAGATGTCAGCCGTGGAAAGCGTCTGAACTCCATTCCCGAACGCAGACGCATCCGCCTTGAACACCACCTCTGGGCCAAAGCTCGTCAAGCAGCTTATGGCGTCCTCCGGTCTCAAAGCCTTTAAATTTCTTCCGAGTATTCGACCATTCAACAGATAAATCAAATCGGGCAACGCGTCATGCGCCAAGAAGGCTGCATTCGTTGCCTGAACCCGCCCCAAGTGATGTGCGATGCCGTTGATACGGGGCATAACGTGTTCAAAGTAGTAGCTCTCGGGAAGCCATCCGTCGCGAATGCCGCCAGCGACCGCCGCGTAAACCATCAACCAATATGCGTGCCGCTGCGCGCCCAGATGTTCATGCGCATATTCCTTGGCCCAATTTCGGGCTTTACTTGGCACCTGCACGCCAGAGCGCTGCAAACCCGACAATGCTTTTTTAGCCTCTTGAACGGTTTTCCACTTCTGGCGCCAGACAATGGCATTATCAATCGAACGTTTGGTGAAAACTTTGAGGCTTGATTTCATACTAACCAGCCTTCTTAGAAATCAGCACCCAACATACAATCAGCGTTGCCGCAAGATATACCACACTGGTTACGACAAAAGCTAATGCAGCACCCATAACACCGTAGGTTGGGATCAAGATCAGCGATGACACGAGGCCCATTGCTGCCGCAGAACCGGAAATAAAGATCCTCCAGCGAAATGCCTGTGCTGCCGTCACAGCAGTAACAGCCGGCGATGCAACCAGTGACAATCCGGATGCGGCCACGGTTACAGTGAACTCGGCTCTCATTGCATAGTCTGACCCAAATACCCAGCCCAGAACAGTCGCCCCGGCAACCCAGGCAAAGGCTGTCGCCAAGAGGCCCAAACCAAGTGACAGTAAAGTCAATTGTTTGTTTAGATGCCAAAATTCGCGGACCCGTCCTTCTCGGAAATATCGCCGAAGTCGCGCGGCCGATGCACTGCCAAGCGTATTTGCAATCATAGACATGGCCGTGTGAGCGTATGCCAAGACGCCAAAATATCCGACAGCCGCCAGCCCGGCGCTGTTTTCCAATACGATTGCAGGGATGCTCGTAGCGGCACGTGTAAGGCACAAAGCAATACCGATGGGCAAAACCCACAGCGTCAGATGCCCCAATCGTCTGAGATTTGTGGCTGACAATGCGCGAAACGGACTCTCGAGGTTGAGCCGGCGCAGGAGTCCTTGATCCACTAGACTGTATGTGAGAAACCATGCGGCCGCCTCGCAAAACAGGGCCAAAGCCAAGTCACGCGTCAGGAAAAACACGCCGACAAAAGCAAGAAAACCAGCCGTGCCGCGCGCAAATATCGACCAAGCGACGAAGTCCAGTCGCTCTGCTCTCTGGAAAAGCCCGTGGTTCAGCGCCGATTGCGCCCCAAAGAATTTGATTAGTGAGAACGCGAGTATCGAAAGCGGCACGACTACGTCCTGTTCCCCGTAGACCGCAAAGGCAGCTATTATCGCCACAAGAACTGCCAGGACGCTGCCAGCAAGGCGAAGTACAACGTAATCGACCCGAGTAAACCTGTCGAGGTCATCGACGGTGAGCACGTCTCTGATCCCCATCGATGTGAGAAAAAAGAGAGGTGTAACTACTGCTGCTGCGAGCGTGAGGATCCCTACGTCTTCAGGTGTTCCCAATCGCGATGTGACAACGATAACCAAGAATTGTGTCAGCGCGTAATAACCACGTCCGATAGTCGCAAAAACGATGTTCCGCT
This sequence comes from Marivita sp. XM-24bin2, assembly GCA_003149565.1. Taxonomy (GTDB): domain Bacteria; phylum Pseudomonadota; class Alphaproteobacteria; order Rhodobacterales; family Rhodobacteraceae; genus Marivita. The sequence continues at coordinate 21,354 of QCWH01000080.1, forward strand.
TCAGCGAAAGTGGTGCGTAGGAAGTCGACGTCATGTTTTTGTCCAAGGCGCCGCGTCCCATACAGCTGTATCCGGCGCACAAAGTGCATGCACTTTTTCCAACTGTGACCTGGACAAGTCACTGACGCGAATACCAGACCCGCGCTTAGGATCCTTGTTTTCATGACCGATGCGGATCTTGAATCCTAGCTCTTTCTCAATCGTTTCAGTAAAAGCGTCGATCTGATCCAAGCGCCCGACCACGTCAAACTTCTGAAGATTGGAAATGGCGCGCGCCGAAGCGTCTTCATTCCAAACATCAGCCTCTTTCGGCAGCCCGGAAAAATACTCACAATAAATCGCACCCATTCTTTTTGCACGGACACTTTCGAGAAAAGTATCAAATTCCTCTGTAATTTCGGCATGCGCGCCAGACCGACCGTAGCTCCAGTTGTAGTGCGAAATGAACCGTTGAATTGGCTCCCGCAAAATGGTCACATATTTGTAGCGCCCATTGAAACGCGCATATGCTATCTCGGAGAACCGCACATGCGCAGAAATACAGCGTATGTCCGAGAACATAAGGTAAAGAAGTATTTGTTCTCGTAAATCCAGCACGTCGATCAATAATCCTTCTTGATCATCCCGCAAGGTGAAGGCTTCGTAAGCCCGGTAGCTGCTTTCTGGGTCCACGGTTGCTTGACTAAGAAAATAGCGTTTGCGGAAGGCCCGCCCCACTGACGTGCCCCCGCATTTTGGCACATGATGAAAGACAAATCTCTGCTGCAAGAACCGCTCGACGGCACCTTCTTTGATCTGTTTTGCAAGATCTACGAAAGTTCCGCGTTTTTTGCCAAGCTTTGCGTCACTCATGGCGCGCCATTTTTAAAACAATTTCAGATGAACGCGTCAGGCCGGCCTGTGCCGCAAGAAGATTTACGACGAGAATACCTTGAAAACTGAAGAAGCCGATCCACTCCCCAAGTCCAGGATGTCCTGCATCTCCTGCGATCCAAACCCGAAAGAAAAACAAAGTAGGTAGCATTGCGACCCACTCGGCACGAAGTGGAAGCACCCAAAGGTTCGGCCGAAATATATAGCCGACAATGAAGCCGAGCCATGATCCTAGCATCGCGATATAGGCGGTTGTCACCAATACAAAGGCGAGAAGACCTGCATGCATCCATGCACCGAGGAAAAGGTTGTGAACAAGCTGCCCGTTGATCTCAGTTAATCCCCAACCAAAAATTATTCTTTCGTTGATCTTGGAGATCGCAAAACCGATCTGCTGAGTTCGCGCTCCGGTAGAAGCATCGTCAAAAGCAAACCGACCTTGAAGACTCGCGAGCGCTGTCAGATCAGATGAAAACAGAATAACGAGAACGCCCGAGACCAAAACGCACATCAAGATCAGACCAAGCAATTGAAGCGTGCTGGGACGGGGGCGGACAAATGATAGAAGTACCGCCGAAATCAGCGATATCGCGGCGACCACAAGGACAGATCGGGTATTCAACAGCACAAGCACAACTATGGTCAATCCGGTCAAAACCCATCCGAGCACATCGGGCCCTGACTTTACATGACCCGCGCGAAACAGAATAAGCACCGTGAAAAGAGCAACTGCGACAAGATTTTTTTCTGATGCAGGTACAAGAAGCGTTTCTGGACCCGAAAACCTGAATAACTCGCGAAGAAACTCATATGTGACAAAATTTAGATCGCCGGATGAAACAAAGGCCTGCATGGCGTGTGACCAACTTAACCCAATCTGTTGGGCCACGAATTCTGAAATGACGAGGAACCCTGCGATGGACAAGATACCACCGTATCGAAGCGTTTTCGGAGAAGCGCCCACTGCTATTATGCCTGCCCCAAAAGTGATTGCGCATGTGATGAAAAAAAACTGACGGAATATCATCCCATCATCTGGCAAACCAGCCAATCTGAAAGACAACAGAACCAAATACGAGCAATAGAGCGAAAGCCAGATGGCATTGCGCCGTGCAAGTTGCCAGATCGCCGTGAGCAAACGGTCGGGAAAAAGTAACAGGACCAGCCCGAGGATTGGAAACAATACATAAGGAACACGCTGTGCACCAGCTCCAGAGGGCGCTAAGTACAACCAGCCCAACGAGAGGGACAAAGTAGATGCTAAAAACACCAAAAAGAGAGCCGCGCTTCGGAAATCGCGTACATCAAAATTCATGCCGCGCCGTCCGCAAGACCCCGTCTGCGTTCGGATTTATTTTCCGCACCTACGTTGCCCAATTGATAGACCCCAGCAGTACCAATTCGAGACGTTGAATATAACTGCGCATTCATCCAACGCCCGGATTTGTCGTCGGGATCAACAAAGTTTACGACGATCCCCGCAATTTTCGCTTCAGGCAATCTCTTAAGCGCACTTCTGACTGCGTCTTTGGAGGTCTCTTCTGCTTTGAATACCAGAACCAAATCCGAGCAAATGTCTGACAAAATGAGGCTGTCTGCAAGGTTGGCGACCGGAGGTGCATCGACAATGACTAGATCATAAGTGGTCCGGGCAGATTTCAAAAACTGTGCAAGATACCTAGACTCCAGTAGATCGGCAGGCTGACTTCCATCCAAATTGCCCGCTGGCATAACATCGAGAACACACTTGCCAAGCCGCGTTGGAGGCAGCCAGGTGCGTCCACGCAGCACGTCAGACAATCCCTCTCCCCCGTCCATGTCAAAAAGGGCCGAAACGCCAGCGTAACGGAGGTCACCATCGACCAGAAGCACGTTCAATCCAGCAGAGCTTGCGGAGGCCGCAACCGCAGCAGATACAGATGTCTTTCCATCTCCTTCCTCCGGTGAGGTCACAAGAAGCAGTGGAGCATGAGATTGTGTCGAAAGCGAAGCCGCATTCAAACGCAGGCGTTGTCGCAGTACCGAAATTGCTTCGCTGAACGGCGAGAACGGTTCAGCTTGCAGAGCGCCGGTTCCATTATATTTAAAGTCAGCCTCCGGCAGTGTCGAAAGCACTTTAATACCCAAATCACGCTCGACTTGCCCCGCCGACCGGTAGCCTTTCGCCAACGCTTCTTTCATCATAATGGAGAAAATCGCAACTGCGACGCCAAAAAGGACACCCAAGACCAAGAAAACTTTTCTTGGTGGATAGATCGGTGCAGTTGGAAAATTGGCGGACTTGACAACTTGTGTGCCGCTGGAAGCAAAAGTCTGTAGTTCAGCCGCAAGACCCGCATTGTTCAAATAACGTTCGTATCGAGATCGATAAGCTTCCGCGATCCGCTCCAGCTCTCGGAGTTCGACCGTGTTTTGGGTTTCCATTTCGGATTGTCCGCCAGCCCGCTCCAATGCTTGCGTCAAAAGCGCGGTTCGGCTTTCAAGAGCACGAGTTTCATTTTCCAGAACAGATGCGATGCGTCGCACCTCTTGGTCGATCTGAGTATCTATCAAAGCAGCTTGGCGTCTTATCTGTGCAACACGTGGATTGTCAGTTCCGCTAATTTGGGACAGGTCCTGTTCACTGCGTTGCAATTCAAGCCGTGTCTGTCGCAACTCCGAGATGATTGCTGAGTTCTGGACCTCAGGCAAACTGGACAGATCTCCGTCCCCCTCCAACATCGCGCGCGCCAACTCGTATGAGGCACGTTTTTGAGCCAAGTCTGCGCTTGAGCGGATCAACTCAGCATTCAGTTCGGTCAGTTGACGATCTCCAAGAGAAGCCCCATTGAATTCACCTATGAGGCCATTCTCAATCCTATAAGCGGTTACCGCGTTTTCGGCCGCGACCAAGTCATCTCTCAATTCATCGGCCCGATCATCAATCCACGCGCTTATTTCACGAGCTGTCGTGTCACGCCGCCTCAGACGCATGTCTCGATAGGCGTCGGCAATGGCTGTTGCCACCAACATTGCCAACTCCGGTGAACTCGTATGAACTTCAATTGTGACAACGTTCGTATCGCCCTCACGGCGCACGCTAAC
>QCWH01000081.1:0-22165 GCA_003149565.1 Marivita sp. XM-24bin2
TGAAAGCAGGCAGATGATTTACAGAAAATCGAGCCGGTCAGTTTTATGAAGGCTGGGGAAAGAATGAAGTACTGCCAACGGCATTGCCAAGTTATTTTTCCCAGGCCGAATGCAGCCTGGCCCAAGCTCCTCAGGCAGTCATCTCGCGAGTATAGTCGGTCCAGAGGCTGAACGCATCAGCCCTCGCATGACGATAGGAGTTGGTTGTGAGGCGATAGCGGCGTGGTTTGAAAATGGCGTTGATCTGTTCATGGGCCGCAAGGAACCGCTGTGCCTGCCTAGGTGACTTGAACCGCCCCATGATTTTCTCCCGCCGCCGCGTCGGCCTGTGGCTACCCTCGATCCTGTTGTTGAGGCCCTTGTGGGCACGGTGATCGGCACCTGATGCCTGGCGGGCGATCGGTTTGAGGTAGCTGCGCAGCTTGTCGGTGATGACGACCCTTGGATAGCCAAATGGCGCAATCAGCCTTGCCAGAAAGCGCTTGGCGGCCTTCTCATTGCGGCGTGTCTGCACAAGAATATCAAGCGTATCGCCGTTGGCGTCCACAGCCCGCCACAGCCAATGCTTCACACCGTTGATCGGGATCACAACCTCATCCAGTTGATCGGGATCACAACCTCATCCATATGCCATTTGTCGTTAGGGCGCGGTCGATCGCGGCGGATACAAGCGGCGAAATGTGCGCCAAACCGGTTGACCCAAAGGCGAATTGTTTCGCGGCTGACGATCACGCCGCGCTCTGCTAGCAGAGCCTCCACATCGGCCGTACTCAACGCGAAGCGGTGGTAGGCCCAGACCGCGTAAGCAATGATGTCACGCGGGAAACGAAAGCCCTTCAGCCTTGGCATCGACGACGGAATTTGCATGGAAGGCCCCTACCTCAGCCCAACAGCGCAAACAACTTGGCAATGCCCTTGGACGACATGGAAGCGATGTTGCGAGAGGGGGATGTCGAAAAGCTGGTTGCTCGATAGCGTGTTGGGCATCGCCTGTCTGTCAGGGACGGCGGGAAGCGCACGTTCGCTGCAGCGGCATGGAGCCGCTCCTACGACTGACAAAGCCGACGTCCACAAAGGACGAGTATGCTCCATTGGGTGTTTCTTTCGAAACTACCGAAGTTCGCAGCAGTTGTGACTTGCTTCAAAAATTGGGAATCTATTGCTAGAATGCGATTGCGAAGAACCAATGACTTGCGACCGCAAGCCGTGCGGAAGAGTTTCAAGTAGTTGCAACTGATTTTGCCGCGAAGTTCAGAATGAAGAAGTTGGGATTAGGCACGACGCAGGTTCGTGGCGCGCACTTTGGCGAGTGAACGTCATCTTGGAACACATAGGGACTTGGTCCCAAGTTTGCCTTGACCACTTCTGGGGAATATCTTCGATGCTCAACTTAGCATAACCCGGCGAACCTGATGTTAAGATGGGACAGATACTTTTTCCGTGGCATTGATGGGCTACAGGTTGTAGCGTCGGCGCTCTACGGCCCAGGAATTTGTATGTCGGCGCTTATGACTCGGAGAACACTATGACCGCTGTCCCGCACGGTTTCACATTCATTGACCTCTTCGCGGGCATTGGCGGCCTGCGCATAGGTTTCGAGGCAGCAGGAGGAACCTGCGTATTCACCAGTGAGTGGAACAAGTTCTCGAAGGAGACCTATCTCGCGAATTTCGAAGACGAACATGAGATCAAGGGCGACATCACAAAGGTCGACGAGCAGGACATTCCAGCACACGACGTCCTCCTCGCCGGATTTCCGTGCCAGCCATTTTCCATCGCCGGGGTGTCGAAGAAAAACTCATTGGGGCGGGCCCATGGTTTCGCAGACGAGACACAGGGCACATTATTCTTCGACGTGGTTCGTATCCTGAGGCACCACAGGCCAAGAGCGTTCTTGTTGGAAAACGTAAAGAACCTCCTATCGCACGACAAGGGAAATACGTTCCGGGTCATACTACATGCCCTCGACGAACTCGGGTACGATGTCGACCATAAGGTGATCGACGCGCGCCATTGGGTTCCGCAGCACCGGGAGCGTATCTTCATCGCTGGCTTCCGGCGCGACGTGCCCGCCGCGTTTTCCCTCGACGAGGTGATGCTCCCGGAAGGTCCTGCACCGACACTTGCAGACATACTGCACCCGCAGGACGGTTCGGAAATTGTCGAGGAGCCTTATACCACCGGGCCCTTGGCCCGAGTAGGAGACAAATATACGCTCACGCCCAACCTATGGAAATATCTCCAGAACTACGCTGCCAAGCACAAGGCCGCCGGAAATGGTTTCGGATTTGGCCTGTGCCAGCCATTCAACGTCGCGCGCACACTGAGTGCCCGTTACTACAAAGATGGCAGCGAGATACTGATCGCTCAGGACCACGGCACGCCCCGGCGCTTGACGCCAAGGGAATGCGCGAGGCTCATGGGGTTTGACCGGAAGGGCTCAAACCAACCTTGGAAGATCGTTGTCTCCGACACCCAGGCTTACCGGCAGTTCGGCAATGCAGTTGCTGCCCCAGTTGCAATTGCCATAGCAGAAGCCATGGCCCCTTGGATCACCAACACGGTCGCACTGCACCCCAAACGGGGCAAGCGTGCCTGACAAACCTCCCATGACCCGGTCCGCGATGATGTCGCGGATCGGCCCCAAGGATACCAAGCCCGAGATCATTGTTCGCAAGGGCCTTCATCGGATGGGATTCCGCTACCGCCTTCACACCAAAGACCTTCCTGGAAAGCCGGACATCGTGCTCCCGAAATACCGGACGGTGATTTTTGTTCACGGTTGTTTCTGGCACGGGCACGAGGGCTGCCGTTATTTTCGGATCCCCAAGACGAATACTGTATTCTGGCAAACCAAGATAGGGCGGAACCATGAAAGGGATGCTGCAGTCCGACAACGCCTTGTAGAGTCAGGCTGGCGCGTCCTAATTGTATGGGAGTGCGCAATACGACAGGTTTCAGAGGATTTCCTGATACCCGTCATTGCAGATTGGTTGGCGGGCCCTGAAAATGAGGCCAGCATTTCAGAGCAGAACTTTTTTTCTCGTTTGGAGGGGAGCTCCTGCTCGCGTGTGAAGTGAAAGAGCAGGAAGATGAACGACCTCATCAACGATCCGAATGCCGCACGGCTTATCGTCGGTCTTCGGGATACCGGTTACAATGTCAAGACGGCTGCGGCTGACATCATCGACAATTCCATCGCTGCCGGGGCCAATACCGTGAACGTCAACATCGAGTTGATGCACGATGGACGGAAGATCGTTTATTTTGGAGATGATGGGCACGGTATGAACTTTGACGAGGTCCGCGGAGCAATGCGTTACGGGGCCGACAAACGCTCGGATGCGAAAAGTCTCGGGAAATTCGGATTGGGGTTAAAGACGGCCTCCAGTTCAGTCTGCAAGCGCTACAGCCTGATTTCACGGAAGTCGCCGGACGAGGAACTGGCCAAGTTGACTTGGGATCTCGAACATGTCGAGGCACAGAACACTTGGGAGATGCTCGATGATCCGGTGACACCCGATCAGGCCGAGCTTTTCGAGGAGCTTTGTGGTGAGACCGGGACCCTAGTCGTTTGGGAAAACTGCGATCGCATCCTGTCAAAGGATTACGACCCCGGCTCCAAGGAAAAGGCGGCGATCAAACGGCTGTCAGAGACTTTGGCGAAGCATCTTGCGCTCGTCTTTCACCGGTTCATCGACACGGCAGACGACCGTGAGAGGAACGTGGCGATCCGGATCAATGGTGCAGATGTAACCGCATGGAACCCGTTCTATCCTGACCGGTCTGATCAAGTCCTTGCCGAGTCAAAGCAACGCATCTTGGTCGAGCTGCCAGATGGCAGCGAAGCCGAAGCAGGAATCAAGGCGTGGATCCTGCCTCACCGTCGCGATATGACAAAGGAAGAAGAAGCCGAATTCGCGCGCATTTCGAACCGGGCGCAGGGCTTTTATGTTTATCGCGAGGGACGCCTCATTCAGGATGGCGGCTGGTTGGACGTATTTGGTGCACCTGAACCCCATACTTCGCTCCTGCGCATTGAATTCGACTTCACTCATGAATTGGATGAAGCCTTCCGTATCGACGTGAAGAAATCGCGCATCCTGTTCCACCCAGAATTGGAAGACGGACTTCGCAGCCTCCTGCAACCGGTCTACCGCGAGGCCGGAAACCGGTATCGCCGCATCACCCGCGACGATGCCAACAAGAAGGCAAAGGTCAACCACGGCAGTTCAAACAAAAACATCGCTGCAACTGCCAACGTTACAAAACCACAGGTAGCCAGCGCAGATCCGGCAAGCCAAACCGTGGAGCTCAACAACCGGCGCGGTGTGAAGATCCGTATCAAGGTGCCCGTCCAGGATCACGTCAATCCGGACTCGATCTACGTGGAGGCAGTTACAACCATCACCAGCGGACACCTGTTCGAACCGGCTTATCGCAGTCCCGGTGTGGAGGACCACGTGCCTAGCGTGCTGTTGAACAAGCATCACGACTTCTACCAGAAAATCTATCAGCGGGCTGCTGGAAGCGGCTATGCCGTAGAAGGGATGGACCTGCTGCTCTATGCCTTTGCCATGGCGGAACAGAACAACACCGATCCAGAACTGGAGCCTGTGTTTGAGGACATCCGCGAAGAGATCTCCTCCAACCTAAAGAAGCTGCTCCGCAACCTCCCTGATCCAACGTCGGTGGAGCTGACCGAGGATGACGAAGACTGAGATGCTGTCAGCCCGCCAAACCCTCATCCGCGAAGAACTGGAGGCTGGAACCGGCGCCGCGATTGGCATGGCCGTCGACGGGTCGAAATCGCGGACTGGCTTGCGGATCTGGTTTGCTGATCTTGAGGAACGGTACGGCCCCGTGGCCGAGCTGCGTCCGTTCGGTCTAAAGGGTTACGCGGTGACGCTGGGATTCGGTGCTTTTGCTGGTGAGGTCGTACGTCGGACCGCCTGTGCTGTGCCCGAAGATGTCCGTCTGGCACGAGCACTTGTCGCGTCAATTGACAGCTCTGTGGAGGTCGAAATCCAAGGGCAGGACAAAGCCGACTGGAAAATCACCTCCGGAGATTTCCGGATGACGGCCATCACCCGGAACCTTCCGCGCGATCCCGAGGTCGCACTGACCGAGGTCAGCCGCGACACAATCGTACCCATGATGGCTGCCATGGCCGAGCTGATCGGATACGATGTCATTGATGAGGACGACATCGGTGAGCCAGAATACGAAGGGGCGGAACTCGTCTCGACAGTCAGGCGCCGGGAACGAAACCCCCGAAATCGGCTCCTGTGCATCAGGCTGCATGGCGAAATCTGCGCCTGCTGCGGCGTCGATCCACGCGAAACCTATGGTGCCGCAGGCAGCATCATCGAGGTTCATCATCTCGAACCGCTTTCGCTTCTGAAAGAGCCACGCCTCTATGACCCGGCACGCGACCTCGCGCCGCTTTGCCCGAATTGTCATCGCGCCGCGCATACGCGCCGTCCCGAACCATGGTCGTTGGAGGAACTTCGCGAATTGATGGCTGTTCCGATGGGCAAGGCTGGTGCCCAGTGAACAAACAGGCCGAAATGCCCATCACCTTTGACGCGGTTGTCGCTGAATTCAGCGACCGTTTCAGCGTATCGGAGCGGGTGCTCGATCCGGCCCTCCGGATTGGCAACGGCACTTTGCGCCTGGCGGCACGTCTGGGTGGCATTCGGACGTTGCGTGGCACCCAGACCTTCATCGAGGCGCCCTCACCGCGCCATGCATGGGTGCTGGACGGCAACACGATCAGGCCTCTGCCGCAGGATACACCGGATATGGTCAACGAAATCCTTGAAGGTGCCGATCCACAGGACGTCCCGTTTGCCTTGGGCGTGAGGCTTACCCAAGAGCCGAACGAGTTGATCCTGATCGAAGCAGACCCTGATGTGTTCCGGTCCGGCAGGGCTGCCGCGGACGAGCTTGTCTCGGCAGTGGTCATACCCGGGCTGGACGCGAAGCTGTTTCCCTATCAGGCGCGCGGTGTCCAGTGGATGTGGCAGACCGCCAGGCGAACTGGAGGCCTGATCCTTGCGGATGAAATGGGCCTTGGGAAAACGCTGCAGATCATCGCGCTCCTGATGATTGATCCTCCTCCGCAAACTGCGCCGGCGCTCATCGTCTGCCCGACAAGCCTGATTGCCAATTGGGTCCGTGAGATCCGCCGCTTTGCACCTTCACTTTCAATTCTGGTGCATCGGGGCGCGTATCGCGCTGGTATCTTCCGCGACCTGCAGGTCGCCTCCGTCGTCATCACGACCTACGACACCATGGTCAACGACGTCGCTGTGCTTTCGTCCCTGGAATGGTCGTGGTTGATCTGTGACGAGGCCCAAGCCGTCAAGAACCCTGAGTCCAATCGCCGTCAGGCCTTGGCGACCATTCCACGGCGCTACGCCATCCCCATGACCGGCACGCCGGTCGAGAACACACTCCTCGACCTCTGGTCGCTGGTCGATCTGGCTGTGCCCGGCATGCTGGGCGAGCGCAGCGTCTTCGAGGTCGAATATCCCGACACTTTGGAAGCTGGCCAAGGCTTGGCGCAGCTGACCGACCCGGTGATCCTGAAGCGGCGAGTGGCCGATGTAGCAGGCGACCTGCCCGAACGGATCGATGTCGACCTACCAGTATTGCTCGACGACGACCTTGCCCGGCAATACGAACTGGTCAGGCAGTCGACCCTCGAGAAATACCCGGTCGCAGGGGCGCTGGTCGCGACACTGCAATTACAGCTGTTTTGCGCCCACCCATGGCTAAGAAGCCAAGACGACGCTCAAGACCACGAAAATGCCCACGTTGTTGCAAGCGATGCAGCGCCGCTCATGACGCCTAAGATGGAGCGGGCAATTGCGCTGCTTCATGAGGCATTCATCAATAGGCGCAAGGTGATCGTTTTCGCGTCCTACAACAAAATCGGCGATCTGCTGAAGCGAGCCGGATCGGAACTGCCCGCCGCTTGGTGGGGTGCCATCAATGGCAGCACAGCTCAAGAGGACCGCCAATCCATCGTAGACGAGTTCTCGGTTTTCGAAGGCCCTGCCTGTCTCGTGCTCAACCCCCGAGCCGCTGGCGCGGGGTTGAACATCACCGCTGCGACCATCGTTATTCATTTCACTCCCCTCTGGAACCCCGCACTCGAGGCGCAAGCGAGCGCCCGCGCGCATCGCCGGGGTCAAACCGAGCCGGTCACGATCTACCGGCTGTTCTACGAGGATACGGTGGAACAGGTGATGATTGAGCGTTCTGCCTGGAAGAATGACCTTGCAAACGAAACCGTGCCTTTGGCGATCCGCGACGACGAAGATCTGACACGGGCACTCAAGTTGACACCCAATGGAAACTCCCCATGAAGAAATTCCTCAAGACCCTCAGCGCAAACGATGTAGGATCGACGGGCGCCCACATGGGCGGCATCCTAATTCCGAAAGGCGACGATGAGCTTCTGGCGTTCCTGCCTCACCTGGACCCCAATGAATACAATCCAGACGAATGGATACTTTGCGTGACACCTGACGGTCGGGAGTTTCGCTTGCGGTACGTCTACTACAACAATCGCTTTCACAAACCCAATGGAACACGCAACGAGTACCGGATCACACACCTGACAAAATACTTGAAGTCAGAAGGGGCAAAAGAGGGAGACATCTTTGAAATCTCCAAAGAAGACGGCGCAGCCCGTTACCTGATGAACGTCGTCCCGGCCACAAAGGACGAAGAAGAATCTGCTGACAACGGCCCTGTCCGCATCAAGATCTCTGCGGGGTGGCGCCGCGTACATTGACTCTCAGTCGATCGGGAAACCGGAAGGCCGAAGGTGGTTACCAGAACGTCCTACTTACTCGATCAGATTCTTGAAAAACGAGAGCGGTCCCGCACTCAACAAGCTCCGATCAAGAAAGCCATTCCAGACCTCACAGCTGGTTTCCGGAAGGAAAACACAGTTATGGCAGGCCGCATGGTTTCCGTTCGAACCACTCCGCGCCATCCCTTCATAACAAAGCGGGTCAGCGGAGCAAAGCTCATGGTCGGCCAGCGCTTGCAGTACCAATTGCGCCATGCGGGCTGGTCGTGCCTGCCGTGAGAGGCCGCCCATCGTTCCGTCTGCATCCGGCGTCGAGGTATAGATCAGCAATCCGGCCATATCCGGCCCGACATAGAGGCGCTCACGCAAAGCGCTCGAGGAATAGCCGCTGTCGAGAGACATGCGCGCAATGAGCGCATGCGCCAAAGTGTGGATCAGCATGTATCTCGCGTTGAGTTGTGACGGCGCGCCATCCACCTGCTTTCCCTCGGCACGAGCCGTGTCCATGTGCGTCTGGATCAGCAAAGCAAGATGTTCGACAATTTCCGGCCGACTTTCCCATGCCGAAACAGCTTCGAGGTCCAACGACAGGAAAACGCCTTCCCCATGCATGGCAACGGCTGGCAGCCATGACAAATCAGATCGAGACAGCGGCACCGCGTCCGGCTTGCCACCGACCTGCGCCCTCAGCCTCGTAAACCCGGTCAGGGCACGCACCTCCCGAAGACGTTCCACCGACGAAATCCAGGAGATCATCCCTGAGAATGTGGCGGGCACAGGTTGCTGGCGGTTGAGCAGGATCATCTCGCTTTCGTCAGACGAAGAGGTATCCGTCAAGAGCATCCGGAACTCGTCCAGTCGTAGATCACCTTCAATGCCGGAGTTGTCTTCCTTCATCTCCCTAAAGCGAAGGGCGATTTCCTCGGCACTCTCGGGGGCGTCCCAAGACGGCAGGATCTTCTTTTTGATGAAGTCGATCATCTTGTCTTCATCATCATCAAGGTAATCGAGCATGTCGACGAAGTCCGCGATCTTTTCCCTGAATGGCACCTTCCAGTCAGGAAGCGTAATCGCGCTTTGCTCAATCGAGAAGTAGACGTTGCTTGCGCCCCGTTGCGTGATCCGCGGGGCAGCCTCGCACCCGGTTTCGCGCCCGCCAAGCCATGGTCTGCCGCCTCCGCACTTGTGTTTTGGGATGCCATTGGGTGAAAATGCTTCGGCCATTGAGCGGTCAGCCCCGCAGGACTTGCACGTCAGGAGAAGTCCTCCAATGCCCGCGCCGACCGTCTTCAGTGCCAAGACGGGCCGAGAACACCCGGCTTCGTGCGTCAGCCATGAAGTCCAGGGGAAGTCGTTCAGGTGGCCATTTTCGCAAATCGTGACAAAACGCACAGGTACCACCGCCGGTTTTCCACGACATTTGCCGCAGTGCAGGCTGTCGCCGTTTCGCGAGGGCGCCCATTGCCCGGAGCGGTTGATCACATGACACTCAGGACATGAGAGCCAATCGGGAAAGCGTTCGATAGGAAGCACGCGATCCTTCGTTTGACCATCCTTTTGATAGGTCCCGACCGGGGGCGCCCGGAAATGATCGACGCCCAAAAGCACTTCAAGTCTCGGTTCGCGGACGACATCCTGTTTATAGCCGCCTTTGGTATAGGCCTCCCACGCTTCCAGCCCCTGCATGACACCGGAAAGCAACGCTCCGCTTCCCGGCAAACGGAAATCGACAATCGCACCAGGACCGAAGGTTGAGATGATCTGGCTGCGACGGATGCTGCCGACATTCTTGCTCATTGGATTTCCTCAGCACCGGACGGCGCAATTTCCTTGATGACGAATTCTGTCGATGGCTCGACAGCGCGCAGCGTTCCGGGGGTGGCTCGCGCATTACCTTTGGTGAAGCCGGACGCATTCGATGTCGCCTGTGCGTCAGCTGAAATCAGCAGACCGTTGTCTGACCAGTTGTCCCAGTACTTCGGCAGCGCTCCACGGCGCAACCAGAGCGTCAGGAATTTTTCAAGCTCCCGACGTGCGGCAGCTGCCTCACCCGGGTCTACGTTGGAAATTCGCTGACAAATAAGATCTATCAACGCTTTCAGGTCCGCCTCATGGTTCTCCGCCGCGGCCGGTGTGTCCAGCATGCCTGGCACCAGATGCCGCGCCATAGCAACGAACGGGGCATGGAGCGCCTTGTCCCGTGCCCTCGGTGCAAAGGGCGTCACACCTGTCGCCTCGACATCCCGATAGAGGGCACCATGCCACGTCGGGAAGGTCTCATAACGGCTTCGGTCGCGGGACTTGCTCGCATTGTAAAGCGTGACAACAAGACCGGGTACGCGACCACGGCCAACGCGGCTTGTTGCCTGAATGTATTCGGCAATAGTCTTTGGCTGGCCATTGACCAGCATCAGACCAAGACGCCCGACGTCGAGACCGACCGAGATCATGTTTGATGCCAGCACGACGTCGGCCGCCTCGCCGCTGTCTCGGGTTGCATCCAGTTCCAGCAGCTTGTCGCGGATCTCGTCCGACTTCACCCTGCTTGTTAGTTCAGTCGGTGGCTGCAGGTGACGCGGCTGTTCCTGCCGTCGCGCTGAAACCAGTTCGAGCCCATGCGTGACGTCGTCCTGCATGATGATCGAAGCGCTGCCGAGTTCGCGCAGCGAGTTGAAGTAGCCAACAAGCGTCCAGTAGTAATCTCCCTCCAAGCCGGAAAATGACGGATCGGCAGCGGCTTGAAGGAGCGACGATGCGATCGTCTGATAGATATAGCTGCCAGTGCGACCAGCCGTGGTCACCCCTAGGTACAGTCGGCCAGGGCTATCCTTTTCGACACAGGCGAAGCCTGAGTTGGAATGATGCAATCCCGGAGGCGGAAATTGCATGACGGACCGATCAAACAGGTTCAGCACCTGATCCGACGCTCGCCTGATCGTAGCAGTAGAGCCAATCACCTTCGGGCGTCTTCCTTCCCGGCTGCACATTGCGTCGATGGCGGTTTCGAAGAGGCCCGCCATGCTGCCCAATGGCCCAGAGATGAGATGAAGTTCATCCTGGATGATCAGATCAGGCGGAAACCGGCTGGCATCGCCAAGCCCGAAAAGACGACCGGTTTCCTTCTTTGTGACGATCTGGACGAATTTGTCCGCAGTGCCCAGCAGTAATGTCGGAAGTTCGCGGTAAATATCCTCGTCAACTGTCCAGAAGGGAAAGTGGTCGCGCGCAAGCCCTGATTTGCATCCGGTGTCACGGCAGCATGCATGGATCCGGTCGCCACTGGACGCGATGTCCCATTCGAGATGCGAACCGCAGTCGGGGCAATGCTCGATCTGTGCAGGTGAGCCTGTCTTCTCCGTTTCGACGATCCTGTTCGGGGTGGTGTCCCTGCCGACCCAGAGACCGATGGAAATCGGCGCGCCTTGCACGAGGGAGGTAGGGATGTCGATGCCTGCGCAATCACAATCCCCCGTCCTCAAGAGATCGCAGGCAAGTATCATCGCTGCGGCCCGCTGGAACTGCTGCGCTGTCAGTAGGCGCAGCGTGTAGCGCATCAGGACGGTCACACCTCCCGTGTCGGGTCCACCCTGCTGACGGCGCAGGAATATGGTATAAGCGGTCAGCAGGAGGTAGGCCTCGGTCTTGCCGCCGCCCGTGGGAAACCAGAGCAGATCCATCACACTACGATCAGTATGATCCCTGTCCCCCGCCGAAGCCGTACACAGAAGCACGAAGGCCATCTGAAACGGTCGCCAAACGAGGGGGCCGATCTCGGGGTTCCGCTTCCGTTTCCATTCGTTCTGCTGCCAGAGCGCGCGGTTGGCGAGCCGGAAAGCGAGGAGCTCAGGACCATCCTTCCGGAGCAATTCCACACCCTCTCTCATCCTTGCCAAAGCTTTGCGACAGTCATTCAGATGACGCTGCGCAGTTTCCTGCAGCCCTGATGGCAGCGCATCAACTTCTGCCTCTCGAGCAGAAATCCATTGATCGTAGCACGCGCAGAGGTCATCAAGCGCCGCGCAAATGTCGGCATGGGACGCGACAGACAGCCACTCGGATCCCAGCGCCCCTTCAAGCTTTGTCGCGACGAGTTTCGCAAAAAATTCTGGGTCACCCAAAGGTCCCGGCGATCTGACCAGAGTTGACGGCAGCCACTCCGTTGCAAGGCGGACCGTTCCATCCGGCATTTGCTCGTTTCGGATGGAGCAAGTATGACCAGCGCCATAGTCAGGAGCGTCGCGGTAAAGCAGTGCGGCCGTGGCGCGGTCTTCATCCGGCATACGCTGCACTGGATCTGGACGGGGCACGATGACGCCAAAATCCGGATCGGCCTCGACGCGGAAGCCGACCTGATACAGATTGCCGACATCGCGCAATCCGGGCTCGGGCTTCTCTGGAGAGACGTTCTTGTTCAAAAGAATGATCGTCACAAGGTAAAGGTCGCCGTGTTTGCGCGTACGCAACCAGAGGGCCAAATCGGGAATCCCCGGCACATCGTATTCGCCATCGTGATCACTTGGCAGCTCGATGAAGCGGTGTGCCGTCAGCTGTTCGCGTACCCAATCGAACCGCGGACGCCCGTCATCCGAGGTTGCACGGGGTAGGGCATCGTAGCGGGCCGCTGAGACATCCACATTGAGCAGGGCGTTTTCGCCATCCTTCGAGCGAACGGCGAATGACAACCCTGCCGAACTTGGGCGGAAGGTATCCGGCGGCACCCGGGACGCAGCATCGTCCTCCTCATCGGATCCAAGAACCGCTTCCTCCGTCTCGGCTACGCCCTGCGGGCTCTTCTGGGCAAACAGGATGCCTGTCATGTAGATTTCGGAGGGGCTGTCTTGCAGGATCTCATCATCCGCCAAGGGCCCCATCAGATCCTGCCTGAGGCGTTCGATCATCCGCTGGCGCGCTACATCCTCGGCGTTACTGGTCATCTTCATTGTCCTCGTTCCCGGCGCCCCGCACGACGCCCTGAAGCACCGGCAGCAAGGTTACCGCTTGAGTTTTACCATCGGTCCGACGGTCAACCACAGTCGTGGCTCCGACCACGCGCAAGGTTCCGGAAGCGAAACCGCCCCGGGTGGCCTCGATGTAATCGAGATCACCGGTCAACGGGCTTTCAACTTCCGCCAAGAGGTCTCCACTGTCTGTGACGAGATGCCAAGGCGCTCCATCACCAGATCCAATCCGTCGGAATGAGCAATTCGGTTGAGTGTACGCGGCCTCCCAGATCGACAATGCAGGAGTGACCCCAGCGAGCGGACGCAATCCTTCCGACCCTGACAAAAGAAGGCCCCCGCCGTTTCCACGCAACCATCTGCTGCCATTCTTGCCAAGCCGAACCATTCCCGGCTGCGCCCTACCCAGATAAAGGTGTGTCGATGCCCGTGTCGCCCCAACGAACAGAACTCGGGCTTCCTCCCGCCAGTCAACATCATCGCCGGACGGAACCGGAGGCAGCATGAGAAGCACGTTCGATGCTTCCCGCCCCTTCGCACCGTGTATGGAACCCAATATTGGACCTGCAGTGCCGACATGATCTCGTACCTGTCCCACAGGCTCTCTTTCCACAACTTCGGCGATGTCCTGAGGACGGGGCGTCGGTCCATTCCCGAGGGACTGAAGGTCAGAAAGCACGTGCTCTGCGATCAGTCCAAAAGGCGCGGGATTGAGGTCTGCAAGTCGCCTTCGTATATGCTCAAGCCGGATTGCGCCCGCCGGAGCAACGCCGGCGCAAATGGCTCCGACCGTTGGATTACAAACCGTGGTTTGCCCCGACAATTTCAGACGATGCACACGGGCTGCCCGCGTCAGCCGAACCGACGCGGCCTCGGTTGCCGCGCGGCCCCGGAAGAGGACCAGGCTATCGTCCCGCCAAGGAAAAACCTGCCCGGTCAGGCTAACGCTCGGGTCGGTTGCCACATCCTCGAGCATTTCCCGGATTTCGAGGTAGGTCGAACGGGGATCGCCGTCTGCCTCGAGTAGCGTCCGCGCACGTGAAAAAAACTTCCGCAAGCTGTCTGATTTTGTCCGATGGTTCGCCGCCAAGGAATGGTCTTCCCAACCATGGGTGCCTCTGAGCTCGGCATGAAGGGACCCACCGCCCCCTTTGTCACCGGCCCAAGATCCGTAGATCGCCTGCGCTCCGTCACCCAGTATCGTTACGCCAATACTCGCTGGCAGCGCATCGATCAACGCGCGACAAAACATGCGCCGCTCTCCAACGATGTCCTGTGCTTCGTCGATCACCAGATGGGAAATGCTTCTCACCAAATCCAGCATCGCCTGGTCTCCGTCCGAAATCGCTTTTCGAGCAACACGGATGATCCACTCATGTCCTCCGAATGGCGCATCCCCAAGAGAGGTCACCAAGTTCCACGCAAGCGAGTCGATGGTCCCGCAAATGACTCCGCCGGAGTAAGTATGTTCAGCCAAGGCATGCGAGATACGACGCCCCACCTCTTCAGCGGCAACCCTGGTAAACGTGATGAGTCGAATACCTGCGGGTGGAAGACCTTGCTTCACGAGATGGATAACGCGTTCGGTAGCGGTGTGGGTCTTGCCACTGCCTGGCCCGGCGGTAACGATTTGCCTAGCACCTGCCGAACGCTCGATGACTGCCGTTTGCGATGGATCGGCAGCGTTTCCCTCAGCCCGGGGCAAAGGGAAATATTCCCGCAGCCAAGCAGATGTATCCGCGGGGATAGGCTGGTCAGGCACGACGCCTGCAAGACACAGCACCCGCGTTACTCCTTCGCAGGATGTCGCTTCCCCCGTCCAGACTCCTGCGTCCAGAATTTGCCAGAGCCCGGCAATATCAGCATTTGAAAGCGCGCCAACCCAGTCGAGAAAACTGACAACATCCGGAGGGACCACATCCGTTGTCCGCAACAGGCCATGGGGTACACCGTGAGAAGGGTCGCCCCCAAGCACGATGCACCGATCCCCTTGGTACAGAACTGTCTCCAAGCGCCGCTTGACCAAAACCTTGTCACCGTAGGACTTGGCGGAACCGAGATCGCCGCAAGCAATCAGAGCTGAGACGACAACCCATGCCTGCTGTTTTGCTGCTTCCTCGGATAATCCGTCGGCTAAGGCAGCCCTGTTCAGACCTTCGATTGCCCGAGATGCCGGAACGGCACCCAGATCATGGACATCATTGCGCAATTGCGCGGCGAGCTTTTGAGCCGGGACGATGGTGTCCAACGTGTCGACATCAGTGTTTTGCATTGCGCGTTGCACTCGACCCAAAGTAATGACGTACGTATTGAAATTTACTACAAACCGCTTCAAGCATTTGAAACCATTATTGGCAAGCGTGTGACGAATAGAAGAGATGAATGATTTGTTTGCCAGTGAAAATCTGCTGGCGCAGATTTTTTCAGACCTATCCCTGCAACGGGATGGTAGAACGATCTACCTGATCGAACACGGGCTCACTCGCGACGAAATCGAGCAATTGCTTTACCTTGTCAGCAACCGGGCTCAGCTGCACCAGTTCACCAAGCGAGCGTGGCAGGACTTTCCATTGTCGCTTTCTGTAATCGTGACCGAGGTCGGATACGAATATAGGGGGACCGGGACGGACTTCTGGCCATTGGTTGAGTCAGCAATCAAGATCGACATCCCAATTCCGCAACGAAGCGGAATCTCCGAACTGTTCCGCGATTGCTCGAGACGGCTCGGAAGTGCGCGACCCCTGGATGATGCGTGGTCCTCGGCCTTCCCGCATCTTGCATGGCCTGTGCGCAACGCAATGGTCCCTCGCGAGGTTCATGGTCCCCTTGCGCGGCTCGTCAGGGAGTTCCTCAGCCAGACGCGCAGCCTTAGCGTAACCCGCGCCACACTGCCGGGCCTGCGAGAACTTGCCCGCGGCTTCGGTTCACGACGGCTGGAGTCATGGCTCCAAGATGACGACCTTGCGCTGGCGGTCATCAGCCATCTCGTCTCCGGTCGGACAGGCGATCTGGGTATGTCAGCCGGCTTCCTGCAGCGGCTCACCAAAGACTTGCGTTCCGAAAGCGAGGTCAGGCGGCTTGAACGCGTCATCCGAGCGAGGCGCCTTTCACAGCATCAGGGATTGGGGAGTCTTCCCAAGGCGACTTACGAACTTCTGCTCGATGATGCCGAAGCCCGAGGCTTGTCCGTAAGAGGACCGAGCCTCACCCCTGCCGAACTCGAAGCTGTCAGGTCAGAAGTAGATGTCCCTCTTTCGGCATTGGCGGTCACCGTCGGCGCGCGCTCCACAACGCTTGAGCGTTTCCTTTGTGGAGATGTGGTCTTCATCGGACGTCCAATCGGAGTAGCCCCTCGCCCGCAAATCAGCGGAATCGACGTGCCGGCTTGGCTTGAAGCCGTCGTTGATCCCGCGCCGGGACTGCTCTTCCGAGACGAGGGCGACGACGGCTATCAAACGCAGCTCAGACCCACTGACCGGGTGACGCCGGGCGTCTCTTTTTACGAGCTGGTTCTTGAAGGACTGGCCCTCGATGAATGGGGGGACGGACTCTACCACTTCATCAGCGGAACTCCGGAGGGCGATGCGGTGCTGGCCCGGCAAGGGATCCACGTCGAAGCTGAACCATTCGTCGACTTTCTCGGCGGCCTGACCTTGCGCCACGATGGTTCCACCGTAAGCCAAGCGTCGGGACGGCCAGTCCAGGCGCGCCCGCGGACAGCGGTCACAATCCTTGCTGAACGCCTCGACCATTCAGAAAGCATCGAGTTCCGGCTTGCCGATGCACTATGGCACGGGTTGCCGATGACCGAGGGGATCTGGACACTGTCGCCGCTCGACACGTCGAACGTTGCGCCGATCGACTTGGTTTTTCGCGAAATCGAACCACCAGCCCCCGTAAGCCTGTCCCTTCAACCTGATGGGATCGGCCTCGCGGAAGTCGCACGAGGTGCCGGGGCGCTGCATCTATCGACCCCGATTGCCCTGCATGATGTGGACATTGACATCACGTTGAGTTCCAGTGACGGCCAGTCCAGTGTAGTGCGTATCTGCGCGCCGAGCACGCCCCTCAGAATCGCTTTCGACGGCCCCGAGTTTGCTGATTTCCGGGCCACAGCCCGTCTTTGGAGCGGGGGCGGAATGCACGCTCGTCTAAAGGCTCGCGCGAAAGGCTTGGACACCAACGCTTGGGCACTGGCAGCTCCAGAGCCAGAGTGGAAATATGATCGCCGAAGCGGAAAATGGACCGCGGAAGGGCGAGAGACGTTCGAGTCACTCGTCTGCGACCCAGTGGCGTCCTGTACAGTTTTTCACCCGTGCACCAAGACGCCAGCGGCTCCGTCTTCGGGATACGGTCTTCTCCGTCCAGCCGAGGGAACTGACGGCGCCTTGCGCAGTGGCGTTCTGGTGGAACCCGAAGCCGGCACGCTGCTCAGCAGCATCCCCAAGGCCGTCGCGGATCCAATTGCGCGCATCGCGACCACCCAAGGAGATTCGCGTGGCCTTGCCGAAGGGATCGAAGCGTACATCAGCTGGAGCCTTGCCTCAGCTGGAACCGTAGTTGGTGAAGGTCTTCGATCCAGCGCCCGCCGAAAACTCGAGGATCAGCTCGTCGCCGCGCTCTGCGGTGGTCTATGGATGAAGACGGAAAAGTCCTGTCGCGGACTTGGGACGGGCTTTCACCGGCGGCTGGTCGCCGAAGCCATGAAGGCAGACCTCGTCTGCGGCACCACAGCGTTTTCCCCACTGGATGACGATCAGAAGCACGAACTCGCCGTCTATCTTGAAGACTGCTTTCGCCAAGTATTGCCCGCGCCGGATCTGATCGTCATTCCTGACGGAGAGATGTGGCAGGAATTGGACGATGCGGTCCTCGATGCTTGGGAGAGGCTTTCGGAGAAAGCCAAGTCCAAAGGCGCAGCTGAACTCGAATTCGACGCTGGCAACGCTGATGGCAGCTGGCAGAAACTCGTGGCGCGTGCCCGTGAAGCGGCCCGCCTTCCGGAATTGTCTGCACTGGTGCTGCCCTCACAGCGCGCGCAAAGCCTCGAACGGGTGCCGTACGAATCCAGCCATAGCGACGATCTGATCGCAGCCCTGGTGTCCAGCCATGTGGATATTCAGTCCCGAAGCGGACGCTGGATCGCGCCCGCCGACCTGCGAGCCTTGTTGAACCTTTTCCTGGCACCAGAACGTGTCATGGAGGACCCGGAATGGCGGGGCAGACTGCTGCGCTTCGGCGCGGACCGCTTCACCGCGCGTGCCGTTCGCTACGCCGCCTTGCGCTATCGTGCGACAATGAATGTTGACCTTTCATGAATACGTTTCACCTTGCCCAGTCGGGCTTTCACGCCCTCGAACGCCTCGTCGCAGCCGAATCCTGGGAAATGGGTGGGGCCCTCGGCGTCGCAGCTGACCCCTACCCACATCAGATCGCAAACCTGCGTCGCATCCTTGCCGACACGGAAATCCGTCACTTGCTCGCCGATGAGGTCGGCATGGGCAAAACGGTGCAGGCTTTGATGATCCTCAATATCCTGCGCAGGCGCGATCCGTCCTTGCGGGTCGCAATCGTTGCGCCCGAACGCATCTGCTACCAGTGGCAGGTCGAGCTTTCGGCGCGCGGCCACATAGCGGCCCACATCCTGACAGACGCAGATGAAGAGCAGGAGCATCCCGATGGCGAAGGATATGTCCACCTGATAAAAGCGGACATGGTCTGCAGGCAACCGGCACGTCCCTCGCCTGAATATTATGACATGCTCATCGTGGACGAGGTCCATGCCATGAATCTCGATGACGCAACGTTTCTTTCCAACATGTGCCGTGAGCGTGGAAACTCTCCCCGATTCAGACACGTCCTGCTGCTGACCGCAACGCCACGGCTGGGCAATCCTGCTTGGGCGCAGGCGGTAATTGGCGCGATCGAACCAGAACGGTCTGCAATAGCCAATCTCCTCGGTCGCGAGCCCCTCGAATTCATTGCTGAAGAGGCCGCTGCGGCGCGGGGGCGCGTGGCGGACGGCGCACTCTCCGCCGCGGCATATAGAACAGCCTTCGCAGCAGATCGTCGCATCCTCCGCCAAACGCGGAGCCAGTGGCCCGGCGTTGCGCCGACGCGAAAGGTGCGCACGGTCCGAACCGCGCCCTCTGATGCCGAAATTCCGAAGATCATGCTGCAAAATGCAGCCTGTCGCGACGGTCGCGACAGCACGATAGCGTCTGCCCCTTGGTTGCAGTGCTGTCAGATGTTCCGTGCCGGATCAAGCCTACGCGCCGTTCTGCGCCACCGAACCTTCTCGGCTTATCCGGACTTGCGTGACGAGGTGGAGTCCACGCTGTCACGCAATCCCGGCAATGCATTGTTCGACGACCTTTGCGACGTGTTGCTCGGCTTCTGGCAAAAGGATGCAGAGCGGCGCATAATTGTTGTTGCCGGAGACACGCCCACAGTCGACATGCTGGAACGGCGCCTGTCGGACATGTTCCCGCACCTCTCAGACGGCGGCATTGCGACCATGCGTGGTCGCTACAACACCGATTTGGTGGATGTGGTCAGCGCCGTGCAGAGCCAAGCCACGGTCCTGATCATGGAGGAATTTGTCGAGGCGGGTCTCAACCTTCACAATTTTGCTGCTGACATGATCTTCTACAATCTGCCGTGGCAGGCCTCGCGTATTGATCAGCTCATCGGTCGCCTCGACCGCCTCCGCTCCGGCGGGCTGAGTGCGTACATTAAAGATCGAACTGTAGGCACGATCGGCATATGGCGCTTGGTTGTCGCCGGTTCCGCAGATGAGAGGGTTCTGGAAGCCCTCGACCTTCTTGATGTTTTCGAGCACCCTTTGCCGTACCTCGACGAAGCCCTGTCCCAACGCATCGACGGGATCATCACCGACGCGGCGGCTGGTCGAGCCAATTTCAGGCAGGCTGCTTCTGAACTGAAAGAAGAGCTTTCCTTCGGTCTTAATCAATCCGGAGAAAGCGTTGCTACTGTGCAACCGGGCACGCCGGATGACATCACAGAGGTCGTTGGTAGTATTCGTGAAGCGGAGCATGCAGGAAATACTTGGTTGCGTTTATTGCACGTTAGTGGCGCGTTGAAAGGCGGTTTTCCAAAAGCCAACGATGGCGAGCGTGTCGCGACATTGTCTTTGCCGCTGCTCTTGGAAAAGAGCCCCTATAAACTCGGTGCAATGACAACGCAGGAATCCGAAGTTTTCCGCTGGCGCCGGGACCGGCTTGGAAAGTCTCCCAAAAAAGATGTGGTCCTGCCAAATGATCGCCTCGGAAAACGGGCACGTTTCTTTTCGACCGGAGACGAATTGCATGATGACTTAGTTCGTCAGGCATACGCTACGTTGAAAGCCGGGACGGTGTCACCGATCCCGGTCGGCGTCCATTTGTCGGATGATAACCTGGCTGCAGATCTGATCGGGAAGACAATTCTTCTGGTTCGTAGCGCTTGGCGACCCTCATTGCTCAAGGACAAACAGCTCAGAGTGCGCGACGACGATGTTCCTGCTGTTCGCGTGGGCCGCCTTTCAGACCGCCGGTGGATCTCCATCCTGTTCCCGGATGCTGTCAGAACGCGCTGCCTCGTCGTCTCCGATGAAGGGAGCGTCGAGGTCTGCACCGACGAGATCGCAAGAGCCCTCCTCGGAGAAGGCTGCAAACCGACAACGAACCGTCAGCTCCAAATGACGATTTCGCCTTTCCGCCAAGTTCAGAAGCTTGTGACCGCGCTGGAACGGGAGATGATCCATGAAGATCGCCAGTGCCTTGGGAAGTTGCGCGAGGAAGCAACGGCGGCCTTTTCAGACAGAAAGCAGATTTTGACGTCTGAGACAGAAACATATGTTCGATGGAAGCAACTCAGCATCGAGCAATTGCGCTTACGCAACATCACAGACCAGCAACAGATTCAGATGACAGAAGGTCAGATCGCCGCTGAACAGCGACGCATGGAAACGCGGATATCAGGAATGACGGACCGGTTGAGAAGTCTTGAAGACGCGCTTTTAAGCCTTGCAAACCATTCGAAGACGGAAAGCTACGTCATCTTGGTCCGTGTCCTTCCGTCACCCAAGCTTTCGATCTAAGATGTTTTCGGGCATTGCCAAGTTATTTTGATCTGGCCGACTGCAGCCTGACCCAAGCCTCTCAGGGGATCATCTCGCAGGCATAGTCGGTCCAGAGGCTGAATGCATCAGCCCTTGCATGACGATAGGAGTTGGTTGTGAGGCGATAACGGCGTGGTTTGAAAATGGCGTTGATTTGGTCATGGGCGGCAAGGAACCGCTGCGCCTGCCTGGGAGACTTGAAACGGCCCATGATTTTTTCTCGCCGCCGTGTCGGTCTGTGGCTGCCCTCAATCCTGTTGTTGAGACCCTTGTGAGCCCGATGATCTGCCCCTGGTGCCTGTCGGGCGATCGGTTTGATGTAGCTGCGCAGCTTGTCGGTGATGACAGTCCTTGGCTGGCCAAATTGAGCGATCAGCCTTGCTAGAAAGCGCTTGGCGGCCTTTGCGTTACGGCGTGTCTGAACCAGAATGTCGAGCGCGTCGCCATTGGCGTCGACCGCGCGCCACAGCCAGTGCTTCACGCCATTGATCGGGATCACAACCTCATCCATGTGCCATTTGTCGTTAGGGCGCGGACGATCGCGGCGGATTCTCACCTTGTTTGTCGCGCGGCATTGAGACGGTTCTCGAGCATGAAGATAGCCCGATCGAGTACATTATGGGCGGTGATGTTGACGCACAGAAGCTGAAATCTTCGTTGACCCTGATGCTGGCAGTGGGTGCGGGGCCAATCGCCAAAGAAGCTGTAGATGAGTTTTTCGACGAACTGGTGTGCGACGCCACCATGCGCGCGCTGACGAGTTGCAAAAACGAGCCCCAGCGCCAACAATAACGCGGTGAGCAACAGGTTTACCTGCCATCTCGGTTCCAAGTACTCAAAGGACGATACGTGACTTTTGCCAGACTCACAGCCGTACTTTCCGCGTACTTGGTCGCGGCGACAGCGTCCCTTGCCGATGTACGCGTCGTTGACGGCGACACACTTGAGATGGATGGCACAACCTACCGGATCAATGGAATTGATGCGCCGGAGTACGGACAGAAATGCGCTTCAAAAACAGGAGGGACCTGGGCCTGTGGCAAAGAGGCTGTCGACGCATTGGTTGGATATGTCTCTGGAAAAGACGTTCAATGTGACAGCATGGCTGAAGACGGTTTTGGCCGTACAGTCGCAACTTGCTTTGCGAACGGTACGGACATCGGGGCGCTCATGGTGGAACTGGGCTGGGCGTGGGCGTTCGTCAAATATTCAGATGTTTACGTTGCTGAAGAAGCTATCGCGCGAAATGCAGGACAA
>QCWH01000081.1:22689-23521 GCA_003149565.1 Marivita sp. XM-24bin2
GGGGTCGACTCCGGCTCGGTGCAGAATAGGGCGGTAAGGTTTTAAGCGCTCATTCTCCGCCACCTATATTCGCCGGTGAGAATGATATGGGCCCAGCCGAGAGGCGAGATGTGTGCGAGGAGGTATGCTGGCGTGTCCAGCCGGGCCTTTTTCCGCTGCGTGACAGCGACACCAAGCTGCTTTGTATTCCAGAAGATGATGATGGCGGTGAGCAGGTTCAGACCTGCAATGCGGAAGTGTTGGCCTTCGGTGGTTCGGTCTCGGATTTCGCCCTGGCGACCGATCCGCAGGGCACTTTTCAGAGCGTGATGGGCCTCACCCTTGTTCAGACCGATCTGGGCCCGGCGCTGCATGTCGGCGTCGAGAAGCCACTCAATGATGAAGAGGGTGCGTTCAACCCGCCCGATTTCGCGCAGGGCAATGGCCAGATCATGTTGTCTCGGCCGCGCCGCCAGTTTCTTTAGGAGCTGACTGGGCTGCATTCGGCCTGAAAGCATCGTTGCGATGCAGCGCAAAACATCCGGCCAGTTAGTGATGATTGTATTTTCCCGGATTTTGCCGCCCACCAAGCCCCTCAGTTCAGCCGGGACACTGCGGCGATCAAAGACATGCAGCCGTTTGGACGGCAAATCCTTGATGCGCGGGATGAACAGATAGCCAAGCAGCGACGTGGCGGCGAACACAAGATCGGTGAAGCCACCGGTATCGGCATATTGTTCTTTGATCCGCTTTCCGGTCGGGTTCATCAACAACCCATCCAGAATATATGGGGCCTCGTTCACCGTTGCCGGGATGACCTGCGTGGCAAAGGGTCCGTATTGATCTGATACAT
>QCWH01000081.1:24222-26187 GCA_003149565.1 Marivita sp. XM-24bin2
TGACCGACAAGTTGTTGATGATCGGCGCTGTTGGCATTGATATTGACGGACATAAGCACCCGCTCGGCGTGGTCGAAGGCGCCACAGAAAACGCCGCCACGGTGCAGGCGCTTCTGGATAATCTGATTGAGCGCGGGCTTGATCCCGAGGTCTGCCGGCTGTTCATCGTCGATGGAGCCAAGGCCTTGAGTAAGGCGATCCGCAGGACGTTCGGCGCGGACATTCCGATCCAGCGCTGCCAGGTTCACAAGGCGCGCAATATCGCCGAGCGGATCGATCCGAAGCATCACGCTGCCATCCGCCACGCGCTGAAACAGGCCTGGAAACTCGACGACGCGGACAAGGCGGAACGTCTTCTACGCAATCTGGCGCGGCGTCTTGAGCTGGAAGCACCTGGCATCAGCCGAACGATCCTGGAAGGGTTGGATGAGATCCTTACCGTGATCCGACTCGGCGTCCCTCCGGAATTGCGCCGGTCATTGGCTTCGACAAACATCATTGAGTCGATGAATGCGGTGATCCGTCAGGTCTGTCGAAATGTGAAGCGCTGGCGCGATGCGCAGATGGCGCTGCGCTGGACCGCAGCCGGCATGCTCGAAGCAGGCAAGGGCTTTCGCCGTCTCAAAGCCTACAAGCAGCTGCCCGAATTGAAGGCTGCGTTGGAAAAGCACCGTGCCCCACAAAATGATGCGCCGGTTGACCCGTTGGCTCAGGCTGCGTAACCATCAAATCCGCAGCGTCGCCCGAAACGCTTTTCAACATCGTTCGGGACATTCCCCCCCGCTGCGCATATCATCGTTGTTTCTTTGTCTTTTTCGGTTTGGGCTGATGCAATCTGCGGCGTACATTCGCACGGAAGGTGTTGCGCAAGTCTTTGTTGATCAGATCGAGATCGAACCAGTCCGGATCAAAGTGACCACCAGCCCAATACAGTTGATCGGCGTGCTCATCATGGTCAGGGTCAGAAATCGCTTCCAGAAACAGCTCATAGCCATAAGTCCCACCAACGTCCTCAGGCGGTGTGGCGCGTGCGCCAGCGACACATTGGGCATGTTTGGGGGCAGTTTCTAAGGCCAACCAGTCTACAATCGTGATCTTGTGCTGCCAGTAGTCTCCGAAATCATAAATATAGACGAAGCCACAATCTTGCTTTGCGAAATCTGACAACCGGACTTCGCTTGTGTCGAAAATCTTTTGATCTTCCCAATCATGGTGCGATAACTCCGGATCGCCAAAGCGCAGACCACCGATTAAAAACTCGTGCAGATGGCTATCCGTCCAGTCAAACGCTGCCTGCAAGGTCAAATGCAGCTTGTCGAGCGACCAGTTGGTCGGCACGATCAGCTCCCGCCAGATCAGCGGCGTTATCCCGTCAAGTTCAACACGAAGTTTTGCGGCATTTATTTCGTGAATCATGCGACCTCACTTTAGGTGCGTATTTGATCGGACCCTTGCACCAGCCTACGCTGAACCGCAAACGTCCTCAACCTCACTCGCCAAGCATCTCTTCAACATCCGGCACCCGACTCAAGTCAGGGTGGATTGAAAATACGTATAAAAAGTTCAATATGACCCGTCTTTGCTTTATCATTGGCCTGTAAGAAAGATTAACAATGTCCATCACCCACCTCGTCACGCATTCTGGTGGATTTCACGCCGATGAACTTCTGTCGTCGGTTATCTTAACCCGCCTTTTCCCGGATGCAGCCCTGATCAGATCACGCGAAGCAGCATGGATTACACCCGGTGCGGGAAAAGTCATCTACGATGTGGGGAGCGTTTATGATGCAGATGCCTTGATATTCGACCACCATCAACGGCCAAACCCACTTCGGGGTGATGGCCGCCCTTACAGCTCATTTGGGCTGATTTGGCACCATTTTGGCCATGAATATCTGCGCGCTCTTGCTGTTCCAGAGGCAGACATTGAGACCATCCACGATAATTTTGACCAAAGCTTTGTTC
>QCWH01000082.1:0-10891 GCA_003149565.1 Marivita sp. XM-24bin2
CTTCAAGCGAGACCGATCAATGCTGCTGAAAACGCATAAAGACCCATATCGACGATGAACTCGTAGCGCCCCGCTCCAAGATCGCTAATCGTGTCGGTGATCCAATCATGATCCGGTACAACGAAATCGGCGATCACAATTGAGACGGCAAGCATTATGCAACCAAATACCGCAAAGAGGCTGAGAGACCGCAAAAGCTCTGGCTGCTCGTCGACTTTGGCCGGCATTTGCTCAATGGTTTGGGTGGTTGGTGGCATCGGAACTCCTTGCTGACCTTGGGCCAACGCTTCAAAAGAAAATCGGTTCAAAAATCGTTGGTCTTCCATCCCCAACTTTGCTCCGAAACCACTGGCGGGCAGGAGTGGCGTCTGTGGTCCGCCCTTATTGGCGCCAGTGTGGCGACACGGCAATTTGGACCTGTCCAGATCAAGGCCTTCCCGGCCAGCTGGGCTACACTAGTCAAAACCGACAGTTTCAATACAGAGCTCATTGCACAGTTCATTGTTTTCAGGCCCGATGGGGGGCGCAGCCTCCCGCACAAAAGTTACGTTTTATCAGAGCGTTGGTTTCAAAACGCGCGCAGCTCGTCGAAACACGAAAACAGCATCTGGCGCAAATCAAGGCGCAGGGAAAACTGCGGTCGGCAGATATGTTCGAAGCCACTTAGATCGAACTGAAAGGTCTTATCGATCACCAGATGTGACCGACGGTAGCGCCGATGGGACAGTTTTGGGGTGATTTGATAAGAGAGGGTTTCTGGCACCTCGTAGCCATCAAGGAGTGGAGATGAGACAGAAACCCGGAGCCCGAAAGAGCCACCGTGAGAAGGTCGCCAAAGACATTCGCCGAGCCACCCGCAAGCAGTATTCAGCGGAAGAGAAGATCCGGATCGTATTGGACGGCCTGAAGGGCGAGGACAGCATTGCGGAGCTGTGCCGCCGCAAGGGCATTGCCCAAAGCCTGTACTACAGCTGATCCAAGGAGTTCTTGCAGCCGGGAAGAAGCGGCTGGCGGGCGACACTGCGCGTGCAGCGACGTACACCGAAGTTAAAGAGCTGTGGCGGGAGCGAACTGGCCGATTGGCTGGAAGATCAGCAAATGGATCATGAGCGTGGCGCGCCGTCCCCCCAGACCCAGGGAAAGATTAAGCGGTGGCATCAGACGCTGAAGAACCGCATCCTCTGCAAAACTACTATCTGCCGGGCGATCTCCGCCAGCCGATCGACGGCTTCGTCGATCACTACAACCACCAACGCTACCGCCAGAGCCTGCAAAACCTCACTCCCGCCGACGTTTACTTCGGACGCGGCGAAACCATCCTGAAACAACGAGAAAGGATCAAACGGAAGATCATCGAACCGCGACGCTTGCTTCACCGCAAATCCGCCGCATAATCAGCCCAACCAGATGCGCCAGACCCTCTCTTAGTTCCGGCAGCCATCTGTCCCAAAATCCCTGACGACGGACACGCGCTACCGGGTTTGCGTATCTCGTCAAGCTGACGCATGATCTTACCTGCCAGATCAAGCGAAGTAGCAGGTGCGCTCATGGAATTTGATATCGAAATGGCGATGTTTCCTCCTGAAAGAAAGGAAATGAACGCGATCCTTCAAGAATACTATGAAGTTGTTATCGCTCGTTTGGTAGCCGACGGCGGACCTTATATGACCCCAGAAGGCCCGATTGAAGATTTCTGGAGGCATATCAGCGAGTTCCTCCCACCCAAAGGTCGGCTCGCCTTGGCCCGAGGCTCGCAAAGGGAACTCGTCGGATGCGGCACTCTCGCAGACATTGGAAATGGCAAGGGCGAATTAAAACGATTGTTTGTGCGGACAGAAGCGCGGGGTACTGGACTGGGTCGCCGATTGGTTGAAGCACGGATCGCCGAGGCACGTGTTATGGGCCTGAGTACGCTTCTCGGAGACACGCTACGGCTCAATGTCGAAATGCGTGCGCTTTACGCGAAGCTAGGATTTCGGGAGACCCCGCCACACCCGGAAAGCGGGACTCTGCGTAGCTTCCCGGAGCTGTCACCGTTCATGATCTTTTTGAGGCTCGACATCTCGTGAAAGGAACTCGTCGCTGGCAGCCGCGCCTTGGGCGACTTGCGCGCTCAATATCTGCCGCAATAAGACGTCGGTTAATTTGCTTATTTTCCTCGCCAGTACCTTCGCAACAGAACTTCCAGTATGCTTTTTCTGCAGTCATCGAAGACCGTGCACGAATGAGCCAAAGTGTGGCCGACCGTCCCGTCACAGATGACCTAGGCACTAGGCCGATGCGTTGCATTGGCGCGCTTGCTGGGTGTTCTGACATGAGCATCCGTTGCGCATTTCGCAATCTCAACGATCTGGCTGACGATTGGACCCTTCTCAATTATGAAGCAGGAGGTTCCCATGACAGAGCAAAGAGCAACCCGGCTGCGCCAGCGGATGATTGGACATGTCCTAGCTTTGTGCCGATCCCGCTGCCCGTTTAAGCCATTTTACGTTCGAATGCGACCGGGCTTTGCCAGCTGAGTGCTGAGTGTGTTCGGCGCGCATAGTAGAAGCCGCTGAGCCGTTCGCTGCAGAATGAGGTCCGGCGCTTTCAGCGACCGAGAAATTCCAAGACAGTCGACAGGTAGCGATCCCACACTGCATTTCCGGGCAATGGCCAGTGGTTTGCTGTCTCCAGGATGACGAGTTCGGCACCCGCAATGCCAGCTGCCAGTGCACGCGCCTCGGACAGCGGGTGCACCCCATCATGGCGCCCATGAATGATCCGCGTTGGACAACGGATATCCCCAAGCAGGCCCGCGTTTGACACGTTATCAAAGGCATCTCTAATCCTTAAAGTGTTCTCCTCAGGTGCGACGCTCCGCACCATGCGCGCGCGCTCCCGCAATGCCTCCATCGGGCCTTCCGGCCAGTACAAGAGCATAAAGGCCTCTGTTAAACTCAAGGATTGCGGTGCTCCGCCGGCTTTGAGCAGGGTTCGCATCGGGTCAGGCGCGTTGCTGCGAAGTGAGCGTCCCGTCACATATCCACCAACGAGGATCAATCGCGTCACGCGCTCGGGATATTTTGCCGCAAACCGCAGTGCCGTGTGAGCACCACCGGAGACAGCCATGAGCGCGGTCTTCTCCCATCCTGCGGCATCCAACACCTTCCCAAGGTCTTCGGCATGGTCCCAGAAATCGAAGCTGTCAGCCTCCCAGTCCGATTGACCAGACCCGACGTGATCGTGCCTGAGAAGCTCATGGTGCTGCCGAAGGACCTCAAACAGTGCTCGGATCGTGGGTTCGCGCCACATGACTTCGAGGTCAGTCATCATCGCTGGTCCGACATGCACGAGGGGCGAACCCGCACCTACTGTCGCAAAAGCAATGGCCTTCCCGTGTCGGTTACGGGCGTACCGGATCTTAAGCGTTTCACAACCAGGTAACTGGTCGGAAACGGTCCGCGCACCTGACGCGTCCTCGCCCTCAACCGATACATCAGCGATGAATTCAAACCCCCTTCGGGCTACTGTTCGGATGACCTTTTGATCTTTGCCGTTGTCTCCCACGGCTTTACGCGCATTGGCGATACGGGCGGAGATAGCGCTTTCCGCGATAATTCGTCCATCCCAGATTTCACAGATAAGGCTCTCCTTCGACACGACATTGCCGGCGTTTCGAAGCAGGAGATGTATCAGATCAAATACCTTCGGCTCCGTGCGTACGGCACGACCGCTTCGTTCCAACGTGAGACGGCGCGTGTCGAGTTTGCAGTCGGCAAATCTGTAGATCATACATCATGATACGCTGCCTCGGCGTAGCGGTTCAACTCTCAAGCCTTCCGCAGCAAAAACACAGCGATTCCGAAGCGAGCTCGTCAAGCGGAATTAAAAGCAAACTGTCAACCTGATTTCATTCATCACGGGAGACAGCATAATGCTCACTCAGTACGACGCCATCATTCTCGCAGGCCATAGCGCAAGCGAGTTTGCATATACGCCGCGGATCCGTTTTGAGGATGTGACATCTGGTTTGCGAGAAAAATCTGCGGCGCGCACAGCTGAAAATCCTTCGCGCATGCACATTGCGCTCGAGCCGTTTGCCTACTTAGGCACTTCCGTTCAAAAGTTGCTCAGCCCGTTTCCAAGCTGCGAACGCTAGGCTCATGCGCCAGCCTGCCATGACGATCGTGCGCTACTATCGAGAGCGCCCAACACCCTAAGACTTTTGATCGCCCGCTATGCCTACTGAGACAGCCGCCGCCGGAAAATAGCCGGCGAGAAGGAGACATGCTTTGGTCTCAGCAGGGCTGGTGAACTCGTTTCCCTACTGCTGGCATTCGCAACGCTTGGCGCACCTAAGATGACTTTCAATGGGCCATGTGTTACTGATGTGTTCATGACCATCCGGAGTTTGCCATGATACACTCTCCCCTTCGGGACGACATTTTCTACCTAACCGAGGCCGGCACCGAGACAGAGGTGATGTACAAGCATGGTCACCAATTCCCGCATTTCGCGATGTTTACACTACTGGAAGACCATCGGGCCGTGGACGACATCACCGCGATGTATCGGCGTTATCTCGACGTCATGGCCGAAGCGGAAACCGGCGCCATGATTTGCGGCCTAGAGTATCGGCTCAGCCCTGACTGGGCGGCGCTCTTGGGCCACGAAGATCAGGAGATTGTGGAAATCCAGAAACGTTGCATCGATCTCTTGCAAGATGTCTCAGCCCCATATGCTGACAGCATCCCTCATATCGTGATCGGTGGAAGCATAGGCCCACGGGGAGACGCCTACGGCAAGGGCGGGGCGATCACCGCCGATGAAGCGGAAGCGTACCACTCCACCCAACTTGCCGCGCTTAAAGCGACCGGTGCGGATATCGCCTGCGCACACACCTTTAACAACATCCCAGAAGCAATCGGGATCGTACGCGCTGCCGAACGCATAGGTCTGCCAATCGCGGTCTATTTTTCATTAGACGGCCGAAGCCGGCTGAACTCGGGTCCGACCTTGCGCGAAGCTGTGGAAACGACTGACACCGAGACCAGGGGCGCCGCGGCTTTCTATGGGCTCAACTGCTCTCATCCCATCGAGTTCGAACCCGCCATTGACGACGGCGCATGGATGTCGCGGATGCGCTCGGTTCGACCAAATGCATCGAAGATGGAAAAGATCGCCCTCTGCAAACTTGGCCATCTCGAAGACGGCGATCCCGTGGAACTCGGAGAGCAGATGGGTGATCTACATCGCCGGTTTCCTCATATGAATGTCCTCGGTGGCTGTTGCGGGACCGACGAACGCCATCTTCGCGAGATCGCTCGGAACGTGCTTTAGTCAGCGGTTACAGGATCGCATTCGGCTTATTGAGTTGAAAAACTTTTATTCGATCGCTCGGCAAGCAGATAATTTGTGTATGTCCCCGAATGTGCAAGTTAATTCAAAAGATGCGCGAAGTGGGTCCACATCAAATCAGCAGGCTCACGGCTCATTGAACCAGTCTAGTTTTCCTATTCCGGATCTTTGCGATCATTTGCCCTTACCGTTCTTTGACTTCCTCGCACCCGACCAACCCAAGGGATTTTGCGTTACGCCATCACCTTTGGATGTCGACAATCTTCGCCTTTCGCAAGCATAGCCCAGATCGCTCTGGCCTTTTTGAGAGCAGGAGCGATCACAACCACCATACGTGACTTGCCGCAAGCATCCTCGCCAACCAAGTCCCATCTTTTGGAGCGCTTCGAACATCCTTTGAGTGTTTTACACTCCGGCAAGCATAGGGGCGGTCAACCCTGCCTTCAAAATGCGACGCCTTCGCAGCCGCATACTAGCCACCTTCCCGCTGGCGCCTCATGAAGGATTGAGTCAAGGCGCCGAACCCAACTGCAATCACTGAGCCGCAGGTCGAAAGAGTATTCGTCCCATCGCTGCCATTGTCAGCCTCACGGGTTCGGGCCAACTCTCTTTCAGCACGCCAACCGTGAAGCTGTTGCTTTCGGCTGTGCGAGACCCCGCTTCCATACCTCTCTTCCAACATCATCAGGCGCTGGTTTAAATCTCTTACTCCATCAAAGTAGCCCATTTGGTTTCTCCTCGTATCTGAGTTTCGCTCGCTGTACATTTGAAGCTGGCATGTCAGACCGATCGCGGGGAGACCGTCAAAGAAATGCAAAATCGCACCTTCAATGGAGACAGCGTCTGGCATTTCCAACTTGTTGGCGCGTTTTCTGTGACCGATCCATTTGGCAAGACGTGCGCGCTTCCGGGGAGAAAAGACCGTGCGGTACTCGCCTTTCTTGCAGCCCATCCAGGACGTGCAATTGCTCGCGATCGCCTGGTTGACCTGGTATGGCCGAACTCAATCGGTGGCACCGGTCGGGCCAGTCTAAGGCAATCTCTCGCCACAATCCGGAAAGTTCTTGATACCGATGATCTGCTGACTGCAAATCGAGATACCATTGTGTTGAGCAAAGAGAGCACAAGTAGCGATATCGAACAGTTGAGCAACACCCTAAGTGAGGTCGTTCAGGGCGTCGTCGCACCGATGGCAAATGGCGAAATGTTTTTGGATGACCTGGGAGGGATATCGTCCGAATATGACAATTGGCGAGCAACTGAACAGGCCCGTTTAACAGAGCTGATTGCATCGTCGCTGTTTGCCCTTGCAGAGCGTGCTGAAGACGAGAACGACTTGGACAAATCAGTCTCATGTCTATCGCAGCTTGCTACGGTTGACCCGCTGAACGAACAAGCAATTCAAAAACTGATGCGTGGAATGATCCTTGCCGGTCAACCAAATGCAGCCATTCAGCGTTACCGCCGCTTTGAAGAACTTCTGAGAAGGGAGTTGAATATTGAACCTGCGTCGGAAACACGTTCAGTTCTTCAAAAGGCAATTACCGTTCGCGGCCAGCGATCAAGTGAGATGGAAAGTGTCAGGCCAAAGGTTGCACAAGACACTCTCGAACTTGGCGAGACGCCAACAATTCTGGTGAAGCCCTTTCGCGACATTTCTCCAGACCCAGCGGATATGTGTTTTGCGGACGGATTGACCGAAGATATTTCTGTGGAGCTCGGGCGGTTCCCCGCGTTGAATGTGATAGCGGCCGACGCTGGTTTTGCTTTTCGCGATGCATCGCTGGGTGCTGAGGAAATCTCGCGCGAAATCGGTGTCCGATACATTTTGACCGGTACGGTCAGGCGCACTTCGCACAGGCTACGCGTGGTAGCCCAGCTACATGATGCAGAACGCCACCATCTTATCTGGGCTGAACGCTTTGACCGCGAAATACGCGAGCTTTTCGATCTGCAGGACGACATAACGGCGAGTGTTGTAAGCGCGGTGGCACCCCAGGTCGAATTATCCGAAGAGCTTCGGGTCAGTCGTGGCAAGATCAAGTCGATGACTCTCTACGACAGAGCGATCAAAGCGTATCACGACCTCAAGATCGGAAGGCTCAGCACCGGACCGGAACAAGTTAACCGCGCCATCAGCGAGGCCAATTCTATCCTAAAGGAACAACCGGATATGCCCCAGGCGCTACTAGTCCTTGCTTGGGGACATTTCTATAGCTTTCTTTGCCGCTGGCCGCCTGACCCTGAAAAATCCAAACTCCAAGCGCTCGACGCTGCCGAAAGACTTCTTGCACTGGAGCCAGACAACGTTCACGCCCTCACCGTGCGCGGCGAGATACGCTGTTCTGTAGGCGAGTATGAGGCGGCGCTTCGCGATCACCAGAGAGCCTTGCAGATCAATCCCAATTTCACATGGGCTCTATTCTTCATTTCGATGAATGAAGCGCTGATGGGAAAGACTGAAGAGGCACGGGAGCATGCAAACAGAGGGCTCGCTCTCAGTCCCAAAAGCCGGGACACGGGAATCTCAGGTGCATATCTCGCGCTAGCTCTAGCGAGTTTCGCGGACCGCGACCTACGACACGCCATTCAGTGGGGAGAACTTGCGATCGAAACCCAGCCAAATCTCCCTTTTCGGCGATTGCTGGTCGCTTGCTGCTACGGCTTGACCGGTGACAAGGAAAAGGCTTCTGAACACCTTCAGACAGCAAAAACGTTTGCACCAGGATTTGTCTCTGACTTTCGGAATGGAAAGACACGCATGTATCTTGATCCTGGTCTTGATAATCTGCTTCGAGAAGGCCTCGCGGCTCTGTAAAGTGATCGCCAAAAGACACAGCTTTACTCGAACGCGCCACCCCGTGATTGATCTGCTCCGGGATGACGCATTGAGACGCGAACACAGTTTTACATACGGTACTGCACCACTCGGCGTCCGCAGTTCAAGTTTCACGCGTCTGGCAACAATTCCTCCGGCATATTCTGGTAACAAACAGGGCGTAAAAAGCGGCGGATAGCGAGCGTTCCGACGGATGTTGCGCCGAAATTCGTAGATGCGGGGTACGGGCCGCCATGCACCATGGCATCGGCGACTTCCACACCGGTGGGGAAGCCGTTGACAAGCAAGCGTCCCGCCTTTCGCTCCAGCACCGGGACCAACGCTTGCGCTGTGTCGGTATCGGCCTCATCCATTTGCAAGGTTGCCGTCAATTGCCCTTTCAGGCTCTTGGCCAAGTCAAGCATCTGGCTTGGTGCGTTCGCCGTTACAAGGATGCCCAAGGGTCCGAATACTTCTTCCCCGAGGGCCTCGTTTGCCAGCCACGTCTCCGCATCGACTTTGTAGACGGCAGGTGCCGCGTTTCTACGATCGCAGGTGGATTTCAGAAGCTCCTGAACACCGTTTGCCGATCCGACTTCAGCAACACCGCGGCGATAGGCGTCAGCAATGCCCTCGGTCAGCATCACCGCTTCCCCGGCGGCTTTCAACGCGTCGGTTGCGGCGTCGACAAAGGCCGCGAGGCCCGGACCTTCTGCTGCGACAACAATCCCCGGGTTGGTGCAGAACTGCCCCACGCCCATCGTCAGTGAGGCGGCCCATTCGCCACCAAGCTCTGCACCGCGGCTCGATAATGCCTCCGGCAAAACAAAGACCGGGTTTATCGATCCAAGTTCTCCAAAGAAGGGGATCGGTTCCGGACGGGCGGCACAGAGGTCGAAAAGCGCGCGGCCCGCGCCCAGCGATCCGGTGAAGCCTACCGCGCGGATCAGCGGATGCTGAACCAGAGCTCTGCCCAGTTCGTGACTGGTGCCCTGAATCAACGAAAAGACCCCAGCAGGCATACCTGTCCGCGCGGCGGCAGCCGCAATGGCGTCGGCGACGATCTCGCCGGTGGCCGGATGCGCCGGGTGCCCCTTAACCACGACAGGACAGCCTGCGGCCAGCGCGGAGGCGGTATCGCCGCCGGCGGTAGAGAACGCGAGCGGG
The DNA here is from genome assembly GCA_003149565.1 of Marivita sp. XM-24bin2. GTDB lineage: Bacteria > Pseudomonadota > Alphaproteobacteria > Rhodobacterales > Rhodobacteraceae > Marivita. The sequence continues at coordinate 9,326 of QCWH01000082.1, forward strand.
AAGTTCGAAGCACCGAAAACGGCCACTGGACCAATTGGACGCTGCATCATCTTCAGGTCCGGACGCGGGAGTGGCTGGCGATCCGGCAAGGCTTCATCGTGGCGCCGGTCCAGATACTCCCCCTTTCTGATGTGATCCGCGAACAACCGGATCTGGCCGGTGGTGCGTCCGCGCTCACCCTGCAGACGCGCTTCTGGCAAACCGGTCTCGGCACAACCCAGCCGGGTGATATCCGCGCCGCGGGCCTCGATTTCGTCGGCGATCGCCTCAAGGAACGCAGCACGTTCGTCCCGGCTGGTCCAGCCATAGGTCAGAAACGCCTCTTCTGCGGCCTGGACTGCGCGATCCACCTCGGCCGACCCGCCTGCCGACACGTTCATCGCCTCACCCGACACGGGCTGAGACGAAAAGGTTGTGTCCGACGCGACCCATTCGCCCGCGATAAGGTGTTTTCCGTGTGGTTGATAAGTCATTGTGGTCCTTTACTTTCCCCACCGAAGCGCGATCACGTCCCGCTCGGTGGCCAGTTGCAGCAGTCGGGCGCGTGTACGCTCCGACATCGGTTTCAACGGATGGCGTACGTGATCCGATCCGATCACGCCGCCTTCTTTCATCACCACCTTCGTGGCGCGCAACCCACATTGCCGGTTTTCGTGGTTGATCAACGGCAGGCAATCGCGCCACCTTGCCAGCGCGGAATCGATGTCTCCCGCAAGGTAGTCGATGACGATCGGACGGATCAACTCGGGCTGAAGCGCAGAGGTCATGGTTCCAGTACATCCGGCATCCAGATCGGCCAGCAGCGTGACCGCTTCCTCACCGTCGAACGGCCCAATGATATGCTCGCCGCCCGCCTCGATCAGCGAAGCGAGCTTGTCTGCGGCAAACGGTGTTTCCATCTTGAAGTAGCTGACATTCCCGATCTCCTTGGCCATCCGCACCAACAGTGGCACGGGCAGTGACACACCCGAGAGCGGCGCGTCCTGCACCATGATCGGGATCGAGATGGCGTCCGACACGGCGGCGAAATGCTCGAATATTCCAGCCTCGGCCGGGACAAGTCCGACGCCGTGATAAGGTGGCATCATCATCAGCATCGACGCTCCCATGGCTTCGGCCGCGCGGGCGCGGTCCACGACGATCTGCGTGCTGAAATGGCTGACCGTCACGATCACCGGAACGCGGCCCGCCACATGCTCGAGCGATACTTTGGTGAGCGTGGCGCGTTCCTCGTCGGACAACACGAATTGTTCCGAGTAGTTCGCCAGGATGCAGATTGCGTCGACGCCCTGGTCGATCATGCAGTCGAGAACGCGCGTCATCCCCTCGGTGTCGATGTCGCCGTTATCATGAAACGGTGTCGGCGCAACGGGAAGAATACCGGTCAATGGCTCGGTCATGTCATGTCCTTTTGGTACGAGGTCATTCGTGGAATGGGTCTGTGGAGATCCGGCGGCCAAGCGCCAATGCGTCGGTGACAAGCGTCATCGGCCGAAGGTCCATTTCGATGTCGCCCTGTTTCACAAGGGCGGCCAATCGGTCATAGAGTCGGGGATATTCACCCGA
>QCWH01000082.1:11683-24973 GCA_003149565.1 Marivita sp. XM-24bin2
CACCCGAAAGCGGTGCGGCTTCGCCCGACGCGGTGCCATCGACCTCCATGCGCGCGCCTCCCTCGGAAAGCTTGAGCGTGCCTGCGTCGGTTTCGGCGATGATATCCCAGGTCTGGTGCCCCTCTTGGCGCCAGTCGAAAACGGCGGAGATCCTTGCACCGCTCGGGTGATGGAAAGTGACGCGCGCCGCGATGGGAGTCTGACAGTTCGACGGAATTTCCAGATCGGCCTCCGTCACGTGAATAGGGTCCGGCAGGATTTCAGTGACAATGGACAAGGCGTTGATCCCGGGATCGAACACGCCCAATCCGCCCGGCTCCCAGATCCAGGCCTGTCCCGGATGCCAGCGGCGCACATCCTCTTTCCATGTGACCTGCAGCGATTTCAGCTGCTTGTCCGACAGCCAAGCTTTCGCAGCCGCGACCATGTCGGCGTGCCGCGAGTGCCATGTCGCGTAAATCGTCAGACCTGAAGCCCGTGCCTCTGCTTCGAGCGCGTGGCACTCTGCCAGCGTCGCGCCGGGAGGTTTTTCCAGCATCACGTGGCGCCCCGCCCCAAGCGCAGTCATGGCGTAATCGAATCTGGGCACTGGCGGGAGACAGAGTGAGACAACCCGTATGTCAGGGCGCTCATCGAGCATTGTTTTCAAGTCGGTGAAACCCTCCACCCCATCGACCCCGCCGTGGCGACTGACCGTCGCGGCAAGTTCCCAGTCCGGGCTGGACGAGATCGCTGGGACATGTTGGTCGACAGCGATTTTGCCGATTCCGACAAGGGCAAGTTTCATCAGTGACTATCCTTTCCGACCGGCGCACCCCGGCATCCTTTGAGGAAATCGAGATCGGCGCCAGTATCCGCTCCTTCGACATGCTTCTGATGCAGCCAGGCATAGCCGCTCTCGGGCCGCTCATGAGTTGGCGTCCAGGCAGCAAGGCGCTCCGTCAACTCGGCGTCGGAGATATCCAGATGCAGGCGGCGCGCCTCGACATCGACCTCAATCATGTCGCCTGTCCGAACCACGGCAAGCGGCCCGCCCGCTGCCGCCTCGGGCGAGGTGTGCAGGATCACAGTCCCGTAAGCGGTCCCGGACATGCGCGCATCCGAGATGCGGATCATGTCCTTAATGCCCTTCTTCAGCACTTTGGGTGGAAGGCCCATATTGCCGACCTCGGCCATGCCGGGGTAGCCCTTGGGCCCGCAGTTCTTGAGCACCATGATGCAAGTCTCGTCGATATCGAGCGCATCGTCGTTAATGCGGGCCTTGTAATCGTCGATATCCTCGAAGACGACCGCACGGCCACGGTGCTGCATCAGTTCGGGCGATGCTGCGGACGGTTTGAGGATCGCACCTTTGGGAGCGAGATTACCCTTCAATACGGCTATGCCACCCTTCTGCGTCAGCGGCTTGTCTACCGGCAGAATGACATCCTCGTTCCAATTCACCGCGTCTTTGACCTCATCCCAAATGGTCTCGCCTGACACAGTCAACGCGTCCTTGTGCAGCTTTCCGGCCTCAGCGAGACGTTTGAGGACGACAGGCAGTCCGCCGGCGTAGAAAAATTCCTCCATCAGGTATTTGCCTGACGGCTGGAGGTTCAGGATGGTAGAGATGTCACGCCCGCATCGGTCCCAATCATCAAGCGTGACATCGACACCGACCCGTCCTGCGATGGCGAGCATGTGCACGACCGTGTTGGTCGAGCCGCCCACTGCGCCATTGGTTCGTATGGCGTTCTCGAATGCTTCCTTGGTCAGGATGTCCGACGGCTTCAAATCATCCTTGACCATCTGCACGATCCGGCGCCCCGATAGCTGAGCCATGACTCGCCGACGGCTATCCACAGCCGGGATCGCGGCATTGCCGGACAGCGCCATGCCAAGCGCCTCGGACATCGACGCCATGGAGGACGCCGTGCCCATCGTATTGCAAGTGCCAGACGAGCGCGTGACGGCGGACTCCGCATCCAGAAACTCCTCCTGCGTCATTTCCCCGGCTTTCACTGCCTCGGAAAAACGCCACAGATGCGTGCCTGCACCGATCCTTTCACCGTGGAACCAGCCGTTTAGCATAGGCCCGCCGGTCACAACGATTGAGGGCAGATCACAGGAGGCCGCGGCCATCAACAGTGACGGTGTAGTCTTGTCGCAGCCCACCATCAGCACGCAGCCATCCATTGGCTGACCCCTGATCTGCTCTTCAATGCTGAGAGCCGCGAGGTTGCGGAACATCATCGCCGTGGGACGGAAGGTGTTTTCAGAGGCCGAGAACACCGGCACTTCCATCGGAAAGCCACCGGCCTCCCAGATCCCCGCTTTCACCTTCTCGGCCAGCTCGCGGAGGTGGCCGTTGCACGGCGTCATGTCCGACCATGTGTTCAAGATGCCGATGATCGGCCGCCCATCGAACAGATCGTCCGGGTAGCCCTGATTCTTCATCCAGCCACGATGGTAGATCACGTCTTTGGTGTTGCCGCTGTACCATTCGGCGGAGCGCAGTTTGCGAGGCCATTTGGCAGGTTTGAACGCCATGCCTTCAGCCTTTCCGCTTGTTGTAGACGTCGAAGATGACGGCGGCGAGCAGCACGAGTCCTTTGATCATTTGCTGGTAGTCGATGCCAATCCCCATGATCGACATGCCGTTGTTGAGCACGCCCATCAGGAAGGCACCGACCACAGCACCCACGATCTTGCCAACGCCGCCGGACATTGATGCACCGCCAATGAACACCGCCGCGATCACGTCGAGTTCCAGCGCAAACCCGGCCTTCGGGGTCGCAGTGTTGAGACGCGCAGCAAAGACGAGCCCTGCGATCGCTGCCAGCATGCCCATATTGACGAAGGCGAGGAAGGTCAGCCGTTCTGTCTTGATGCCCGAAAGCTTGGCCGCCTTCTGGTTTCCTCCAAGCGCATAGATGCGCCTCCCCAGAACGGTCCGTTCGGTAATGAAGGCGTAGATGATGGTCAGGACACCCATCGTCAGGAGCACGTTCGGCAGGCCCCGGAAGGTCGAGAGTTTGTAGAGTATGAAGACCAGCGCGATGGCTATGATCGCAGTCCGGAGCAGGAAAAACGCGCGTGGTTCATCCTCGATGCCATAGGCCTTGTTCTGGGCGCGCTGGCGCATGCCCGACCAGATCACCCAGGCTGCGGCGATGATGCCGGTGGCGAATGCCAGAACATTGAAATTGCGCGTCCCGAAGAGCGATTTCATCGCCTCGGATCCGGGTAGGATATCCGGCACGAAACCGGTGGCGATCACCTGGAATTCACGCGGGAACGGGCCAACTGATTGCCCTTCGAGCAACCATAGCGACAATCCTCGGAAGACAAGCATCCCGGCTAGTGTGACGATGAACGACGGAATCCCCCAATACGCCACCCAATAGCCCTGTGCCGCGCCGATCACAGCCCCCATCGCAACGCAGGCGATCATGGTTACACCGATCGGCATTTCGAGATTGACGATCATCACCGCAGCCAACGCACCGATGAACCCCATGACCGAACCCACCGAAAGGTCGATATGCCCGGCCACGATGACGATCAGCATCCCCAGCGCCATGATGATGATATAGCTGTTTTGAAGCAGCAGGTTGGTGAGGTTGATCGGGCGCAGCAACGTGCCTCCGGTGACGATCTGGAAGAACGCCATGACCGCGATCAGGGCGAAAAGCAGCCCGTATTCCCGCAGGTGGGCCGCGAGATACGCGCCGATCCCGCCGGAGCCTCGTGCGCTTTGCGATGTGTTTTCGGCAACAGACATCTCTTGTCCCCTATTCGTTCACGATGAGCGACATGATACGCTCTTGGCTGGCCTCGCTGGCGGGCATTTCACCCACGAAGGCCCCTTCGTTCATGACATAGATCCGGTCGCACATGCCCAGAAGTTCGGGCATCTCAGACGAGATCATGACCACGCCTTTCCCGGCTGCGGCCAGATCGTTAATCAGACCATAGATTTCGTATTTTGCACCTACGTCGATGCCGCGGGTCGGTTCGTCGAGGATCAGCACTTCAGGGCCGACGAACAGCCATTTCGACAGCACGACCTTCTGCTGGTTGCCGCCCGAAAGGTTCACGACCTTCTGGAAAACTCCGGGCGTGCGGATGCCCAGATCCTTGCGATATTTCTCGGCAACCTCAGTTTCGGCATGATCGTTCAGCACCGAGCCGCGCGCGACACCAGGCAAATTGGCTAAAGTCACGTTCCTCGTGATGGTGTCATCAAGGATCAGGCCGAGGCTTTTGCGGTCCTCCGTAACGTAGGCGAGCCCCGCTGCGATCGCGCGGCTGACATCCGAGACATCGACGGGTTGGCCGTGCATTTCGACCCTTCCCGAGATGTTTTGTCCCCAGCTTTGACCGAAGATCGACATCGCCAGCTCGGTGCGCCCGGCCCCCATGAGACCGGCAATGCCAACGACTTCACCTGCACGGACATCGAACCCGACATTGTGAATCACTTGCCGATCGGCGTGTTCTGGGTGGTAGACCGACCAATCGGAGACGCGCATGATCCGCTTGCCGATCTTCGGCGTGCGCTCCGGATATCGGTTCTCCATCGAGCGGCCAACCATGTCGCGCACAATACGGTCCTCGGTGATGCCATCCTTGGTATTAAAGCTCGACACCGACTGCCCATCGCGGATAACGGTCACCGTATCGGCGACACGGCGCACTTCGTTCAGCTTGTGGCTGATGATGATCTGCGTCATGCCCTGCGCCTTAAGCTCGAGCATCAGATCGAGTAGCGCCTGGCTGTCCGATTCCGACAGTGCTGACGTTGGCTCGTCGAGGATCAGCAGCCGCACGTCCTTGGCCAAAGCCTTGGCGATCTCGACAAGCTGCTGCTTGCCGACACCCAGCTTCTCGACAAGTGTCGTGGGCGCATCGCGCAAACCGACCTTGCGCAGAAGGCTTTCCGTTTTCTGGTTTGTCGCCCGCCAGTCGATAACGCCGCCACGTGCATTCTCGTTGCCCAGAAAGAGATTCTCGGCAATCGACAGAAGTGGCACAAGCGCCAACTCCTGATGAATGATGATGATGCCCTTGGCTTCGCTGTCTGTGATATCGCGGAATGCCGTGACCGCGCCATCATAATGGATCTCACCTTCATAACTGCCAGCCGGATAGACCCCGGACAGCACTTTCATGAGCGTCGATTTGCCTGCGCCATTCTCGCCGCAGATGGCGTGGATTTCGCCAGCCTGCACCTTCAGCGACACGTCATCCAGCGCCTTGACGCCGGGAAACGTCTTTGTAATGGAACGCATTTCCAGCAGAGTGTCCTGCATGGGAGGGCCTCTCAGGTCGGGAAATTGGGGAAGGCGGACCGGTCCTGCGCGATGCAGGCTGGCCCGCCGGACCAGTGACAGGGAGCGTAAGCGCGGTAGATGCGCTTACTTGATCTGGTCCATAGTGTAGTACCCGGTGTCGATCAGACGTTCTTCCCAATTGTCAGCCGTCACCTTAAGCGGTTCGAGCAAATAGGACGGCACGACTTTTACACCATTGTCATAGGTCGTCGTATCGTTGATCTCGGGCTCGCCGCCTTCAAGTACGGCCTCGACCATGCCAACCGTCACACGCGCCAGTTCACGGGTATCCTTAAAGATGGTCGAATACTGTTCACCCGCAAGGATCGACTTGACTGACGGAATCTCAGCATCCTGCCCTGTCACGATCGGCATCGGCGTGTCACCGGAGCCGTAACCAACACCTTTGAGCGATGACAGGATACCAATGGAGAGGCCGTCATAGGGCGACAGTACGCCATGCACCTGAGCATCAGTGTAGTGCGCTGACAGAAGGTTATCCATGCGTGCCTGAGCAACCGCACCGTCCCAGCGCAGCGTACCAACCGTGTCCATTCCCATCTGGCCGGAGACTATTTCGATCTTGCCGCTGTCAATCAGGGGCTGAAGCACCGACATTGCGCCATCATAGAAGAAATACGCGTTGTTGTCGTCCGGAGAGCCGCCAAAGAGCTCGACGTTCCAGGTTTCGACGCCGGGGAACCGCTCTTGCAGGCCCGAGACAAGCGTTTCTGCCTGCTGCACACCCACCTTGAAATTGTCGAAGGTTGCGTAATAGCTGACATGCTCGCTGTCGCGGATCAGACGGTCATAGGCGATCACTTCAATGCCCGCGAAGCTCGCGTTCTCCAGCGCGTTCGACAGAGTGGTCCCGTCGATGGCCGCAATGACGAGAGCATCGACGCCGTTGGTGATCATGTTCTCGATCTGTGCCAGCTGGTTCGGAATGTCGTCTTCTGCGTACTGCAGGATTGTGTCGTACCCGGCTTCTTCAAACTGCTGCACCATGGATTCACCATCGGAAATCCAACGGGCGGACGATTTGGTGGGCATTGCGATCCCGACCAGACCTTCGGCAATCGCGGATGTCGCAAGAGTTGTCGCCAGCGCCGTGCTGACCAGAATGGTTTTCAATTTCATTAGGCTTCTCCTCCTTGGGACAGGCTTGGGCACGTCCAGCGCCGCCTCCCATGCGGGAGGGGTAACTGAGAAAATAATACCATTCTAATGCAAAATATGGTAATTTTCATATCTTTAATGATATGCTTTCGCATGGCACTTTCCCTGACCCAAAGATTGAAACCCACACATCTAAAACTGATCCGAGCCATCGAGGACAGCGGCAAGCTTCAGGTCGCCGCAGAAATCGTCGGCATGTCACAACCAGCTGCGTCGCGCATGCTCTCAGATATCGAGACCGATGCGGGCGGCCTCCTTTTCGAGCGGTTGCCTCGAGGCATGGCACCCACCGAGATCGGAGCAGCTTTCCTGAGACATGCCCGAGTGATCCTGGCAGAGCTGGACGCGTTGTCCGATGAGGTGATCCACCTGCGCGGTGGCAAGGCGGGCGCGGTGCGCGTTGGCGCCGTGACCGGTCCTGCAGCGGGGGTCTTGATCCCGGCTTTGCTCGCAGTGCGAAACGACGTGCCGGACATTCAGCCCACCATCGAAGTCGCGCCGTCGGTGACGCTCATCCGAGGGCTGGAAGAAGGCCGGTTCGACTTTGTCCTTGCCCGACTCGGTCCCGGGAACAGGGTCGGGTCGTTCACCGCATATCCCGGCCGCAAGGAAATTGTTTCGCTTCTGATCCGGGCCGATCACCCGCTCGCCGGTCGTCAGGTTTCTCTCGCCGACACTCTGCCCTTCGAATTTGTAAATCAGGAAATCGGATCACCGATCCGACTGGCAATGGAGACAGCCTTCCTCGAAAACGGATTGCAGACACCTGATAAGGTCACGAACAGTTCGTCTCTTCTCGTTGCACTAAGCCTCGTATTGGGCTCAAACGCCATCGCTCCGCAGACTAGGGAAGTCGCGCAGTTGCTGACACGTCAGGTTTCAGGCTTCGCAATCGTCGATACAGTCGAAGATATCTCCGTATCGCCCTTTCTGGTCCTTCAATCACAACACCGGCCCCTTTCGCCGGTTGCGGAACGCCTGCTCAACGAGGTTCTGCGACGACTTTGAGCGGTCGCTACGCGGGCCCTAGGGCTCACGCCGGACCTCGTTTTCCTCCGGAAAGCGGCCGCAAGAACCACAACATTTTCCGTATCTGGAACAGCTTGCAATCTCTACTTTTGGGCGAGCATGCCTAGCATCGAAGGTAGAGGGGGAATTTCGTCGGTTGTCTCCAAAGCAGGACAAAGCACTGTTTCGTGGTACTTGTTCCGATGCCCGTAATGAAGAACTATGCCATAGTCATTTTTTTCCTGTCAGTACGCTCAAGGCGTCAAATCTAAGGATCCAAAGTTTGTGGGTTCAGCTAGTCATTCTTGGCGTTGTTATAGGCTTCAACAACTTTGCTGCGGCTCTCGCGTTAGGCTCAATCGGCCAGGAAAGCAGGACTTGGCGTATCCTGACCGTATTCGCTGTGTTCGAGTTCTGCGTGCCCTTGATTGGGCTATGGCTGGGGCAAACCTTATCTAAATCCTTAGCGATTGTGAGCGCGTGGTTGGGCCCCTTGCTTCTAGCAGGCCTTGGGCTGCTGACTCTCGTTCAGAGCACAAGCCGCACGCATAATCAGAAAAGGCTGGGGGAAAAAGTTACCAGCTGGGGCGGTCTATTTCTTTTTTCAGCAGGTCTGAGTCTAGACAATCTCGTGGTTGGCTTCAGTCTTGGTTTACGTAGTGTGCCGGCGCTCGCCCTCGCAACCACAATAATGGTCTTCTCGGTCTCCTTCGCCTGGATTGGCATTACACTCGGGGGCCAAGGGCGCAAAAATTATGAAAACATGGCCGAGGCCATGGCGGGTATCCTTCTTCTTGGTGTAGCTGGAGCAACAGGTTTGGGCATTCTCTAGCGTAAACGGCGGGCTTTCGTCGCACAGAACAGCCGACTCCGCGCCGATCATTCAGTCTGCAGACATGTCTTCGACCGTCGCACTCGACGCCTCACAGAAGGCAGCCCAAGCTTCAGAAAAGCTTGTTTTCAACTCATCCCAAGCATTGCTCGTTCCAGATTGGAGAGCACCATAGCGCTCGCCTAATCGGTTCCGCGCCTGCCGCATATTCCGCAGCCTCGGACATGTCCGCCCTATTCGCTCGCAGAGAGATCTCTGCAATGCAATCTCAGCGTCAAGACAGTTCATCGCCTAACGCGCCTTGGCCAGTGCCTGGTCACGTTCCTGCTCTGAATGGGCAGCTATGGCCCCCCATCGCTTCCGAGATTTTCGTGTGCACCTCTTCGTCAGTGGTCAGCCCCGCTGTTCCCTGCGCGGCGACCGACCATGCCAGCAGCGCGACGAAGCCCGCAACTCGCAAGGTAGCGACGAAGGTCACCCGCCTACTTCTTACTTGAAACGGGATATGGCACTGTCGAAGGCGACAGAGATGCTGTCCCATGCATTGTCAAAGCCTGACTTCATGTCATCCCAAGCGTCATCGCTGGCCTCACGCATCTCCTTGAGCTTCTGCTCGGCCTCGTTACGCTGCTTACGCGCTTCGTCGAGCTGCTTTTGCCCCTCAATCTTTGCGTCGGCCTCAGCCTCATCGACACGGGCTTGCAACTTGTCGATCTCGGCATTCCACTGATCGATCCTTGCCTTGGCTTTTTCCACATACTGATCGCGTTCAGACATTACAGCCTCCCATGACTTTCCAAAAATCACCCAATGCACCGCTAAGGTAACATCCAAATTCTCGCAGGTATTTGATTAGCGTCAAAGGAGGGCGAGTAAGTCGTGCAGCACCTCCGCGAACTTAGACGCTTGGATGCGCTTCCGCTCCTCTTCCAGCCAGAAAGGTTAAGCGAATACTACAGCTTCAAACGATCTACATTTCGGGACGATCAGCAAAACTGAGCCCTTGGGAAAAGGGTCTGTTTCAGGTTTCAACAACGGCACTCAAACCGCATTACGTTAAAACTGAAGCGATGCTATTGGTTGCGGGGTAGGATTTTTACCTACGCCCTTCTGGTTATGAGAAGCGACGCATTTCTGCAAACTTGCGCAAAAAATGAAATCACGGCAACATATTGTTTTAACATTGTTTTTTGCCCTCAGACCTTCAGCGCCAAAGCCTTGAAGAAGGGAAGATGCGCGGGAAAGATACAAAGGCGCTTTCGAGGAGATTCCGTCGGCCAGTCACTCGCATTGCCAAACGGTGTCCGAGCGATCCACTCAGTCTCAGGGCAGCCCAGCTTGACGCAGGCCCGACAACAAGATCTCACGGTCCCCGGCTCCCGCAAAACGGGTCTCGCCGGAATAGCGGTCAACCGTAAATCCTGGGTTGATCGCCAAAAGCTCGGCGGCCACCGCAGCCGCTTCGGCGTCCCGACCGGAATGGACGAGCGCGGCAATCAGCACTCGGAGGCAAACCGTGTAGCCTGGAGCCGCGACCCGGGCACGGCGGGCATAGGATATTGCCGCACTGAAGTCTTCCGCATAGAGGCATGCGAAGGCTCGGCCGGTCAGCATCCTGAAGCTGAACTCGTCAAGCGGGCAAAGCGCGAGCGCGCGGTTGAAGTGGACCAAAGCCTCAGCACCAAGCCCCGCGTAGAGCAGAAGCCAGCCCGCGTGATCGTGGGCCCTCGCAGAACTCGGGTTGAGCGCAAGCGCGTGCCGGACATGGTCCAGCCCCGCCTCCGGATCGCGGGTGAAGAACCCATACGCATAGCCGCCCATCGACAGGGCATCACAGTCGAGCGCACCGAGTGCCAGACCGCGCTCGGCGGCGGCGAGTTCATCGGCCGCGTCGATCTTGAGACCGTTTGGGATCATTAGCGTCGCAATCCAGGCCTTCATCGCGTAGGCGGCAGCGTAGTCTGCATATTGCCCGATAGCGAGGTCGAGCTCGGCACGGGCCGCGTCGAGGTCGGCGGCGTCCATTCGGCGGACGAGATCCGAGGCGCGCAGGTAGTGGTCGAAGGCCGTGGCCGTCCCATGTAGCGTACGGCTGCGTCGGATTTCGTTGCGTACGAGGTGCGGCTCGATCTCTCCCAGCACGGCGAGGGCTAACCTGTCCTGCAAGTCGAAGATGCCGGCGCGGGTCCCGTCGAAGGTGCCAGCCCAGACCTGTCGCGCCTCGACGGGCTCGACCAGCCGCAGCTGGACGCGCAACGCCTCGCCTGTCGACTGCAGCGAACCTGCTACGAGATAGCGGGCCTGAAGGCGCGCCGCGATTGCCGCAGGCGGGAGCGAGCGCAGCGCCGGCGCGAAGGAGGCGGCGGTGTCGATCACGTCGACGTGGCTCGCATGCCCCAATGTCCCGGCGAGCTGATCGGCAATGCCGCGCGCGAGGTGGGCATCTACTTCGGATGGTGCCAGACGTTCGAGCGGCAGCACCGCCACGGCTGGCCGACCCGCCGTACCGCCCGTGACAATTACCTTTGCCACGAGGCGAAACCCAACGCCGGAGACCGTGGCAATCACCGCCTGCCGGAGCCCATCGTCACCCACCGCCCGCCTCGCGGCGTTGATCCGCGAGGCGATGGCGGAGTCTGATACGATGCGGCCGTTCCAGATCCGCACAAGAAGGTCGTCGCGCGTGACTACGCGGCCGGCGTTCTCGGCGAGCAACAGCAGGATGTCGAAGACCTGGCGTTCGACATGCACAGGTGTGCCGGCGACGCAGAGGGTTCGCGTCTCGGTATCCAGCTCGCAACCTGCGAAAGCGTATTTCATCCTGTTTCCTCACGTCGCCGCGGTGGCTTCAGTCTCACCCGCTTCTAAAGAATTTCTCAAGATGCAGGTGAAGCAGCGCGCTCGCCTCGGGAGCAGGTTCTGAACCGGAAGCCCTACTGAGCTTCCGGTTCCGAAAAGCAAGGAGACGGACACCATGAAGACACATCGTTCCCTTTACACCGCCGCACTGATCGTCGTCCTGTCCGGCGGCGCGGTAGTCGCGGACTGCCAGCCGGTCGCCGGCACCATCGATGCCACCGTGGTGGGCGGCGAACCGCTCAACGTGCTCGGCAACGTGACCGGCGACCTTGCCGGGGCTACGCGGGCAGTGGTGCTCGGCCAAAAGGCGAGTGACGACGGCAGCGTGACGCTTGAGCTCGCCCACAACTTTGTCATCTTCAACCGCGGCTCGCTTGCGACGACCGACAGCGCGGTCTGGACGCCTGTTCCCGGGCGCGAGGGCGTGTTCCACATGAGCACGAGCTATACGATCACGGGTGGAACCGGCGCGTATGACGGGGCTACTGGTGAGCTCGTGAACGACGGCGTCGCCGATACAACGACCGGACTCGTGACGCTTCGCTATGCCGGCGAGGTCTGCGTCGACTGACCGGCCGATGCCTTGCCGGACCGAACCGGCCGCGGAGCAGGGGGCCGACACCGTCGCATCCGATGGTGCCGGCCTCCGCCATGCGCGACGCGCTGTGTCTGGCTAGAAACGCAGTGGCAGCCTGATGTTACCGCTCTCGAGCGCCCGGGCCACTGCCTGCGCGCGTGTAGCGACGCCCAACCGCCGGCAAGCTCTTGCAAGATGCAGGTCAACCGTCTTCGGCGATAGCGTGAGGCGCTGGGCGATCTGCTTGCTGGTGAGCCCCGCCGCAACCAGAGCGAGGCATTCCGCTTCACGAAAACTCAGGCAGAGGCCCGAGGGTGCGTCCCATTCCCCCGAAACCGTCAGGTGAAAACCGAAGGCCGCGGCGCATAGACGGGGCCCGGCACCAGAGAGCCAGGACCCCAAGCCTGGACCAGGGCCGAACTGCAGCACCGAGAAGGAGCCGTATCGGCCTGTGCCCAGATCATGTAGGGGAACTGATACGCCCTCGGTAATGCAGTGATCGCGAAGATGCTGCCAGAGCCCGTCCCGGGCCTTCGCAAAATCCGCCCCTGGCACGAGTGCATTCCAGTAGACGGGCGAAATGCCGGCACAGATCGCGGCGCGAACGGGATCGCGCGCATGCCTGTCGCTGTCGGCGCAATAGTCCCTCCACCACCCAAGGGCTTCCGGCGCGCAGATCACGCGGGTCGACCTTGGTTCTGGCCCTGGGGGCTCCGCCTCCCTCGGCGCACCGAAGGCGTAGAAGGCGACCGCGCCGTCCGGCATGGCTAGAGCGCCCGCAAGCGCCTGCAGGCGGACTTCCCCGCTGCCGCGCGTGGCCAATGCCTCCAACAGCGCTCCGTCACTCATGCCAGCCTCCTTGTCCCGTTAGGTAATTCTACCAGATTGCCCGCGCCCGCGCACCGGTGTCGACTCGTCGCCGTGACAGCTAAGAAAGGAGCCAACAATGACGGTGTTCTCGAAAATCATCGCAGGTGAGATCCCTAGCGCCCCTGTATGGGAAGACGAGCACGTTTTTGCATTCATGGATGCGGGGCAGGTGAACCCTGGCCATGTTATCGTCGCGCTGAAGCGACCGGCCAAAACCCTTCTCGAGACGACCGACGAGGAGGCTGCCGCACTCTTTCGCGCTGCGCGCCGGATTGCACTGGCGGTCGATGCTGCCTTCGAACCGGACGGTCTGACAATTCTTCAGGCCAACCGGCCGGCGGGTTGGCAAACAGTTCCGCATGTACACCTACATGTCCTGCCGCGCCATGCAGAGGACGAGGTGACGCTAGGCTGGCCACAAAAGGAACCGGGGATCGAAGCTCTACGTGAACTGGCGGAGCGCATCAAAGTGAAGTGAAAGTCGCCACGTATCCATGCCGTTGTGCAAAATGGCGGATAGACGGGCCGTGGACAGCCATAAGGGAGATCATCCGGTGTTTTGCGAGCGGGAGCTTGCATTCAGCTTTCGACTGCAGCGGCCTAGACCCCATCGTCCGACCCAGTTACCCAGTAAAGACCTCTGCATATTG
>QCWH01000048.1 GCA_003149565.1 Marivita sp. XM-24bin2
TGTGCGGGATGATCCTGCTTTTCAACGGGATGCAGTCGTCATTGAGCCTGGTCTATGACCGCGAGATGGGATCGATGCGGCTTTTGCTGACAGCACCGCTGTCGCGGGCGTGGCTCTTGTTCAGCAAACTTTTGGGCAGCACGATCATTTCCGTCCTTCAGGTCTATGCCTTTCTTCTGGTGGCGTGGATGTTTGACATCACGCTGCCGCCGCTTGGTTATCTTGCCGTGTTGCCCGCGCTGGTTCTTGGCGGATTGATGCTCGGGGCGCTGGGGCTGGCGCTGTCGAGCTTCATCAAGCAGCTGGAGAATTTCGCAGGCGTGATGAACTTCGTGATCTTCCCGATGTTCTTTCTCTCATCGGCGCTCTATCCGCTTTGGAAGATGGCCGAGAGCTCGGAGTTGCTGCATGATATCTGCGCTGTGAACCCGTTCACCCATGTGGTCGAAGTGATCCGTTTTGCGCTTTACGTCGAGTGGAACGGCATGGCGTTTACCTGGACGGCGCTGGCAACAGCCACGTTCATGGGATTGGCTGTTTGGGGGTATGACCCGGCGCGCGGGATGATGACGCGCAAGGGATGATCTACGACCATAGATCGGGTGATCTCTGCGAGTGTTTGCGCTATGTTAAACACATGAAACGTTATTTGATCCCGTTGAGTTGCGCGATTGCGCTGAGTGCCTCTGGTCTTTTGGCCGAGCCGGAAGACGATGATCCGGGTGGGGTTCTGAACCCGGATGAGATGACCTGGCAATCGGTGCTCGATCGTGCAGATCGCGGGGAGACCGGAATGGTGCTTTGTGCCACCGGCTACATGTTGACCAAGTCCGGCGATCACGAGGCTGCGCGCACCCTGTTCCGCAATTGCGCGGAGGCTGGGTATACAGGGGCGATGACGTGGATGAGCCATCTCGACAACAATGGGCTTGGTGCGGAATACGACCCCGAGGCCAGCGCGGCCTGGGACCAGCAGGCGGCGGAGTTGGGTGATCCGGTGGGCAAGTTCAACCACGGCATCAACCTGATGCGGGGGCATGGGATCGCCAAGGACGAGGCCCAGGGGCGGCGCTATGTCGATGAGGCGGCGTCGGACGGTCTGGAGATTGCGCAGCGCTTGCAGGGCGCGGGCTATGACCTTGATGAGGTCACGCCGGATGCGGATAACTGGAAATACGCGCCGCTGTTCTAGGTTTGGCGCGATTTGAGCTGCGCGGGTTGTCCTGAGAGTTCCAGTATACGCGTCGCAAGTCGTTCGGCCTCGGGGATCGCGTGGGTGACGAGCAGCGTGGCGACGGGATGGCTGTCGCGCAGGCGCTCGAAGAGGGACATCATCTCGTCCGAGAGCTGGGAATCCAGGCTGACGAAGGGTTCATCCATCAGCAGCACATCGGGTTTTCCGGCAAAAGCGCGGGCGAGGGACAAGCGGCGTTGCTGGCCAAGAGAGAGCTGGTCCGGGAAGGCGTCGCCGCGACCGGCGAGACCAACCCCTTCGAGGGCAATCGCGATCTCGGTCGGTGAAAGCCCAAGCGGGATTGCGAGATTGTCTGACACATTGCGCCAGCGCATCAGCGTTGGTTCCTGAAACACCATCGCGAGTTTTTCCGGACGGCGTAGATGGCCGTCAAAACGTGTCTCCAACCCCGCGATGATGCGCATCAGTGTGGTCTTGCCGACACCGGACGGTCCGGTGATGGCCACGGTTTCGCGGGTCGCCACGCGCAGCTCGATCGGGCCAAGTACAGGTTTGTCGCCAAAGCGCATCCCGTGTAGCGCAACGGACAGGACCGGCGGAGCGACCTCCGCCAAGTCCATGTGCTCGCGACTGCTCACAAGTTTGAGACTTGCACTTTGCGTCACGCTTAGCTTCCGGGCTGGACAAACACGCCTTCGGGCAGAGTTGTTGCGGAACCGATCAGCTTTTCGCCCCCCAGTTCCGCCATCAGAGCAAGCATGCGGGCTGCCGCAGCTTCATCGACCGGCGCATCGGCAGGAATACCAGCGCGGAACCCAGCCTTGAGCGCGTCGAATTGCGCGTCTGTCTTGGCATTCATCCGTGGACGCAAACGGTCCCATTCCGCATCAGAGCCTGCCAGCAGGTCTTTCGCGGCACGACTTGCCGCCGCCATGCCTTCGACCAGTTCGGGATGATCGCGCAGCGTCTCTCCGCGCATGACATATCCCAGAAGCGGCGTTTCGGGATCAAGGCCCAGCTCGCGTGCGGCATCTTCGACAGTGATCAGGGGCGTCATGCCGCCTGCTTCCATCTTGGCAAGAAAATGCCAGAAGTTGATCGCGCCGTCGAGTTCGCCCTGAAGGGCAGTTTTAAAGATCAGGGGTGGTGCGCCAAACACCTGCTCGGTTTCGGTCACCAAATCCATCCCATGCATCTTTTCGGCATAGGCGCGCAGGATCAGCCAGCTTTTGTCGAGCGGACCGCCAGCGATGCCGATCTTTCCGCCTTTGAGGTCGGCAAGCGACGTGACGGCGCTGCCCTCGGGCACCAGCAATGCGCCGACGGCCTTTGAATACGGCACAAAGATGTAGTCCTTGCCCTCGGCCCGTTGCCGCGCCACCCAGAGCCAGTCAGACACGATCACATCCGCTTCGCCGCCCTGAAAGGCGACTTGCGCGGCGGAACCACCGGCGACGCCCTGAACCTCCAGTTCGAACCCGTTGGCAGTATCGAACCCGTTATGTTTGATGCTGTCGAGTTCCCAATTCACAGTCCCGAATTCAAGCACGGCGGCCCGCAGCACAGGGGTTTCGGCAAAGGCCGCACTGGCGCAAAAGACAAGCGCGGCAGAGGTCGCGCGGAGTGTTGAGAAAAAGCTCATCATGTCCTCCCAGAATGATTGCTTACACAGTACCAGCCACTTTTCCTGCGAAAATACGACCAAAGGATGTGGGCCAAGGTCGTAGGTCTTGATGTGGATCATATTGGGGGCATGGGGTGGTTCTTACCTTGGCGGCATCTTTTTGAAGGAGACCATCCCATGACACGTTTCGCCCTGATCGCTGCAGCAAGTTTCTGCGCCCTGCCCGTCCTTGCCAGTGAGACCACTTTTGAGCAGGTGAAGATCGACGCGGGCAAGACATTGTTCGAAGCCGAGTGCCGCCGCTGCCACACGGTCAAACCGACGGATTCGTCCTATGGCCCGCCTTTGGAGAATATTGTCGGGCGCGGTGCCGGAACCTATCCCGACTACGACTACTCCATCGCGCTGGAGGCTTCGGGCATCGTCTGGACCCCGGCAGCGCTACGCGCGTGGATGGAGGACAATGACGGCTTCATGCCGGGCACGAAGATGCGCCATGTCGGCATTGAGGACCGGACCGTGCAGGACTTCATCCTGTCCTATCTCGTGTCGATCACAACGCAGGACAATTCGGCGATTTCAAAGTGAGGCCTGAGGGTGGTGAGCGGCACCGTGCGGGTGTCGCTTGTCAATTCGTGAAAGAAATAGCAGTGCGCGAAACGCGTTTTATGATAATTTCTCTATGGAATGTGTAATTCCGCGCACACTATGCTTGTTGCGCTATAAAAATCGAAAACGTCCAGAACCAAAAACATCGTAAATTTGGCAATGGTGAGTTTAACTCCAATGCAGAGGTACAGTTGCAATCTTCACGGTAAACATGAACGATATTGTGAGAAATATCTTGATAAGCACGTCTATCGCTGTGTCCCTGAGCGCGTGTTCAGCAGAGCGATCTGATACGTATTGCTTGGAGTATGTCTGCACTTCTAATTTTGGTGAGCCCGGTTTCAAAACCAAAGTTCCAGGGGTGGTCACGGGCATGACGCGTTCAGAAGTTGTCGAAGTTTTGGGAGCAAACTTTATTCCGTTTGAAGCGCTACATCTTCCACCACAGGCGGACTCTTTTCCGTATGAAGAAGATGGGGAAACTAAATATATATGGGTCGAATATTGGAAGGGTACAGTGTCGCGCGCTGATCGGGGTTTCGACCATACCTATCGCATTGAATAGCGTTGGCTGGAACGTGGACTAGATTCGAAGCTTGATGAAGTCAGACCCTACTCGAATGCCGAAGGTAGGGTGCGTGGTCTCACGCACCTTGTTGGCATGTGGGGCGGTGTGGTATTTTTGGGTCGAGCGGTGCGTGCGAGCACGCACCCTACGCGGGGCAATCCTCAGATTTTGGATTCGTCGCTCTCTGTGGATGATTGATTGGAATCGCTCGGGTCAAAATCGTCCGGGTTGTATTCGTCCTGCCCCTCTCCGAGCCCGGTGACATGAGTGGTGCCGGTCTCTTCATCATAGACCAAACCGTAGTTTGCTTTTCCCTGCGACTTGTATCGCATGTATTCTTGGATGGCCGCATATATGAAGGCCGCGGCGAAGGGTAAAAGGATCAATGCTGCGATCAGTCGTGCATCCACGAGAGGCTCCTTGTTTTAAGACAGGGATCCGACATAGGGCTCAACGCTTAGACTACGTCCGTTGATCCGGCAACAGTGCAGATCCTGTTCGTTTTCGCGGTGCTTTGCTGAATTGCGGATAGCAGCGTTACGCCGCTTACACATTGAATTTTCATTCTTATTTCCAAAATCCGAAGGTCTACCAATCAGCCTGAAGACCTCATCGATTCGTGCACTGGCTAACCCGTCTGACGTGTATGTCAACCTCCCAAAGGTCTTACGACCCAAGTCGCGTACAACACGTTTTCGTTATCCCTATACTGCGAGGCAGCCATCCATGTGCGCCCCCTCGTGCATCTGGATTTTCGCAACTGAAGTTCATGGGAGGAATACGAATGAACAGATTTGTTGCCGCCGTTACAGCCAGCATGCTCGCCGCGACCGGTGCGTTTGCACAGGGTGTGACAGAAGACATGCTGGCCAATGACCAGACGATGACCAATCAGGTCGTCACAAACGGCATGGGACGGCATCTGCAGCGCTACTCGCCGCTTGAAACGCTCAACAAGGACAACGTGAAAAACCTTGTTCCCGCATGGGCATTCAGCCTTGGCGGTGAAAAGCAGCGCGGTCAGGAGACCCAGCCGCTGGTTTACGATGGCGTGATGTACATTACTGGTTCATACTCGCGTCTCTATGCGATCAACGTGAACACCGGTGAAGAGCTTTGGCAGTACGATGCACGTCTGCCCGAGGGCATTTTGCCCTGCTGTGACGTGATCAACCGTGGCGCAGCTCTGGCGGGTGACAAGGTGATCTTTGGCACGCTGGACGCACGGATCGTGGCGCTTGACGCCAAAACCGGTGACGTCGTTTGGCGCGACAAGATCGATGACTACAAGGCGGGTTACTCCTACACGGCGGCACCGCTGGTTGTGGGCGATCTCGTCATCACCGGCAACTCGGGTGGTGAATTCGGCATCGTTGGCGCC
The DNA here is from genome assembly GCA_003149565.1 of Marivita sp. XM-24bin2. Taxonomy (GTDB): domain Bacteria; phylum Pseudomonadota; class Alphaproteobacteria; order Rhodobacterales; family Rhodobacteraceae; genus Marivita. Next base: position 5,378 of record QCWH01000048.1, read on the forward strand.
GTTCAGGCGCGCAATGTCGAAAACGGTGACCTTGTCTGGGAACGCCCCGTCATCGAAGGCCATATGGGCATGCTCAATGGCGAAGAAAGCACCATGACCGGCACGCTGAATGCGACATGGCCGGGCGACATGTGGAAGACTGGTGGCGGTGCCACCTGGCTGGGTGGATCCTATGACGAGCGCACCGACACTCTGATCTTCGGCACCGGCAACCCGGCGCCTTGGAACAGCCACCTGCGTGGCGCAGGCACACCGTCCGAGGACGGCATGGGCGACAACCTCTACGCCGCATCGCGCCTTGGCATCGACCCGGCAACCGGCGAGATCAAGTGGCACTACCAGACCACCCCGCGCGAAGGCTGGGACTATGACGGTGTGAACGAAGTCGTGGCCTATGACGACCGCGAGGGCAACCAGCGCCTTGCCACGGCGGACCGGAACGGCTTCTTCTACGTGCTGAACGCCGAAGATGGCGGCTTTGTGGATGCCTACCCGTTCGTGAAGGACATCTCCTGGGCCAGCGACATCGACGACAATGGCCGCCCCGTCTACATCGAGGACAACCGTCCGGGTGATCCCTCGGCTTCGGCGGATGGCAAGAAAGGCGATGTGGTCTTCTCGTCCCCCGGCTTCCTGGGTGGCAAGAACTGGATGCCGATGGCCTTTTCTCAGCGGACCGGCAATTTCTATGTGCCGTCCAACGAGTGGGGCATGGACATCTGGAACGAGCCGATCACCTACAAGAAAGGCGCGGCCTACCTCGGGTCCGGGTTCACGATCAAGCCGAACTACGAAGACCACATTGGCTCGCTCAAGGCGATTGACCCCGAGACCGGCGACTGGGTCTGGGAATACAAGAACGACGCACCGCTCTGGGGTGGCGTGATGACCACCGCCGGTGGGCTCGTGTTCTTCGGCACGCCCGAGGGCAAGTTCCTCGCCCTGGATGACGAGACCGGCGAAGAGCTGTGGTCGTTCCAGACCGGCTCCGGCATCGTCGGCCAGCCGATCACCTGGGAACAGGATGGCGAGCAGTACGTCTCGGTCATCTCTGGCTGGGGCGGCGCGGTTCCGCTCTGGGGCGGTGAAGTGGCCAAGAAGGTCAACTATCTGAATCAGGGTGGCACGCTCTGGACCTTCCGCCTGCCGAAAGAGTTGGCTTCGGCGAATTGATTTTTACCAACTGGTAAAAAAAGAGCGGCGCATCTTTGGGTGCGCCGTTTTTTGTTTGAAGGATTGGTGCGGCGACTGCCCGACTTAAGGTCCAGAGCCATCGTCAGCTCTGGTCGAAAGCGACCCAAAAAACTTGCTCATTAAATGTAGAACTGTAACTTTACCGGGTATTTTGAAAGGGTCGAACGCCATGCATTTAGATGTTTCATTTGTCTCTAAAGTAACGGATGTGGCAGAGTTCGAAGACCTGCTGCTGGACTACTATCGTAACGTGCTCAAGGTATTCGAGGCGGCCGGAGGTCCGGTTTTGGCACCTCAAGACATGGTCGACAGCTCAATCGAACATCTCGACGAAATGCTTCCGCCCGAGGGCAGATTGGCTTTGGCGCGCAGTCAGAACGGACGGCTCATGGGCTGCGGCGCTTTGCGGAAAATTAGGCCGGACGCCGTAGAAATGAAACGGATGTTCGTCAGGCCAGAGGCGCAAGGTCAAGGTCTTGGGCGAAAACTGTTCGAGATGCGCATCGCAGAAGCCAAGGATATGGGCTGCAGCGCAATTTATGCAGATACTGCCAGAGGCAATCGCCCGATGCTCTCGATGTATGAAAAATACGGCTTCCAATATATTCCGCGCTATACTGAAAACGCCAATCCTCCCGAGTTTGCGCCCTTCCTCGTCTTTTTGGAATATCGTATTCCAAAATAGAATTTGCGGAATGGTCAGTCAGGTCTCATCTGAACTGTCAGCCCATCTACACAGCCTTGTTCAAACCATCGAAAATCTTGCCTGATGGGACACGGCCCCCCTGTGAAGCTGCGTCAAAACAGGCGCGCCCCTGACGAATGACAGCTTTGAACCGTCAACGACGGTCGCAGGAACCGAGATCACAGCGCTTCTGCGGCGACGACAGTCAACAACCCGGTCCGATGCAGGCGGCATGAGCCAACAATAGAAATCCTTAACAAACTTAAAAGCATCTCAAACTAAAAGATGGCTCCGCTTTGGGCGAAGTCATCTGATCATATTTGGTCGGGCCAATTAACCGCTGGCGAAGGTAGAGCCACGCTCCACGCCCGACATCTTCATTGGAAGCTCGTCGGCAGCTTGATCCCGGATGGCATCAATGCGGGCCTGGGCTGCTTCTGCGACGGACGCGTCGGAATACTTCGTTACCACAATGAAGCTCAATTCACCGGTTCTGACCATATCGACGCTTTCTGCACCCAGTGCCTTCACCATGGGCACATATTTTTCGCGGGCGAGTTCTTCCATTTCATCGTTCCACTCGGTCGTATCCCAGTGTGAGATTGAATAGTAGGACATTAGCAGGACCTCCCTGTTCAGGAGCTCCGTTTTGAAGCTCCAAGCATGAAGTGTCGCACAGTTAAGGCATTCTCCCTAGGATTATCGCTTCGACGGAAATGTCTGCTTCGTCCTCGTCCGCACAGCGGACTTTCCGTCTATTACCCGCGACCCTTCCCCAAGTGCTTCTTCAACGCCCCAGCGTTCTTTTCCCGCCGGCCTTTGTAGGGGTTCTTGTCGCCCTGCCCGCGCAGCGTTAGGCGGATCGGAGTTCCCGGCATGTCGAAATCTTCGCGCAGGCCGTTTACGAGGTAGCGTTTGTAGCTGTCGGGCATCTTGTCGGGGTGCGAGCACATGACCACAAAACCCGGCGGGCGGGTCTTGGCCTGGGTCATGTAGCGCAGCTTGATCCGTTTGCCCTGTGGTGCGGGCGGCGGGTGCTGTTCGAGCATTGCAGCCAGCCAGCGGTTGAGCTGGGCGGTGGTCACGCGGCGGTTCCAGACCGTGTGAGCCTTGACGATGGCGGCTTGCAGGCGGTCGAGGCCGCGTCCGGTTTTGGCGGAGACGGTGACCAGCGGTGCGCCGCGCAGTTGCGGAAGGAGGCGTTCGAACTCCTCTTTCAGCATCTTGAGCTTGTCCTGCTTGTCGTCTTCCGTGTCCCATTTATTCACGGCGATAACGACGGCGCGGCCTTCGCGTTCGGCGAGATCGGCAATGCGCAGATCCTGCGATTCAAACGGGATGGCGGCGTCGAGCAGGACAACCACGACTTCGGCGAATTTGACCGCGCGGAGGCCATCGGACACGGAGAGCTTCTCCAGCTTTTCCTGCACCTTTGCTTTCTTGCGCATGCCCGCGGTGTCGAAGATGCGCATGTGCACCCCGTCCCATTCGGTCTGGACGGAAATGGCATCGCGGGTGATTCCCGCCTCAGGACCGGTAAGCAGACGGTCTTCGCCGAGAATCTTGTTGATCAGCGTGGATTTGCCCGCATTGGGGCGGCCCACCACGGCGATTTGCAGCGGTTTGCTCGCGGTGATGGCGCGAGGGGCATCCGGGTCTTCCTCACCCACGTCGACTTCGGTCTCGGGCGCGTCCGCCTCGGCGCGTTTTTCGAATTCATCGGCCAGCGGTTGGAGCATTGCGTAGAGGTCCGGCATGCCTTCGCCGTGTTCCGCAGAAATCCGCAGCGGTTCGCCCAGTCCCAGTGCATAGGCTTCCAGAACACCGGCCTCAGCCGCATTGCCTTCGGCCTTGTTGGCGCCAAGGATCACGTGGTCCGAGCGTTTGCGGAGGATCTCGGCCAGCACTTCGTCGGTGGGTGTGACACCCACGCGCGCGTCGATGAGAAAGAGGCAGATGTCCGCCATGTCGACCGCGCGCTCGGTCAGCTTGCGCATCCGGCCCGGCAGGCTTTCGTCAGTGGCATCTTCCAGACCGGCGGTGTCGATCACGGTAAAGCGCAGGTCACCCAGCTTGGCCGCGCCTTCGCGCAGATCGCGGGTTACGCCGGGCTGATCGTCAACCAGCGCAAGCCGTTTGCCGACAAGCCGGTTGAACAGGGTCGATTTACCCACATTGGGGCGACCGACGATGGCGAGGGTGAAAGACATGGGCGCTCAGGACTCCGGTTCAGATCAAGCCGCCCGCCTAGCCTATTTCCCGCGATTGTGGAAGGGGTCAGCGATAGGCGTGCAGAACACCGTTGGTCGACACCACGTAGAGCGTGCCATTGGCCACCACGGGACGGGTTGTGGCGCCACCGCGAATCTCGGTCTGGCTGACAAGATCGCCGGAGTCTGGATCAAAGGCCCGGATGAACCCATCAGAAGATGCCACGATCAACTGCCCGCCTGCCATGATCGGACCGTGATTGGCGTAAGCCGAGTCGCGACGACGTTGCGGGCGACGCACAGGTTCATACCCGGGCAGGTCCACAGCCCAGATCTGGGTTCCGTCTTCGGCGCTCACCCGCACCAGCTCGTTCAAATCCGAGACAAAATAGACCGAATTGCCCGCGGGCCAGACCGGGTCCAGCGCGCCATGCTGGACCGTCCAGAGCCGTTCCCCCGAATTGACGTTCAGCGCCACAACGCGGCCTGAATGGTTGCCCGCATAGACCGTGTTGCCATCAATCACCGGATAACCGGTAATGTCATCGACAAGGGCGATGGCAAACCCTTTGCGCGCGCCAACGATATCGGCGCTCCAAAGCCGCAGGCCACCCTGCCGGAACGCGCCTTGTACGGCACCGCCGCCGAATGAAAAAACCACATGATTGTTATTGACCGCAGGCGGCGCGGCACCGGCAACGTTGCCGACATCGCCCAGACCGTCAGATTGCCAACGAACACGGCCATCATCGGCTTCGACGGCCCACGCGGTGCTGTCACCCGCCACCAGATAGACCAGATCGCCGAACACAGTCGGTGCGCCGGTGGCCGTGGCTTGAAGGCGTTGTGTCCAGATCTCTTGGCCCGTCGAGGCATCCAGTGCTGTCAGGGTTCCAAAGCCAGAGGTCACATAAAGCCGCCCATCGCTTGCCGCCAACCCACCGGCCAAGGCCTGCGAGGCGTCATCGCGCAAAGGTACCAGACTGTAGGTCCAGAGCGCTTCACCCGCAGTGGATGTTGCAGAAACGCGGCCCGCGCTGTCGATGGTAAAGACGCGCCCGTCTGCGACCACCGGATCCGTGATGATACGAGCCCGGCGCTTGTCGCCTTGTCCGATGGACGTGGACCAGATCGGGGTCAGGGTGTTCGACAGCGCAGCGTTTGTGGTCCGCGCGGACGGGCTGACATGGCTCTGCGGCCAGGCGGCATTGTTGGTGGCAGCGGGCACGGCGGCAGGGACAGACGTGTTCTCGGGAGTCGCTTCCGGCGCATTGGCCGGGTCTTGCAGCACGTCGCGAATGCCCAACCGTTCGCCCGGCAGGATGATCTCGCGATCTGTACAGCCCGCAAGGACTCCGATTGACACCACACTTGCCAAAATGAATTTCGCTTGCACTGCCCTGCCCCCGTCTTCTTGTCGTGTCGGACCAGATTGGTCTTGCGATCAGGACGCTTCGATCTCGCCACCCAGCGCCACAATCAACTGAGACGCGCGTCGGCGCAAGCCTGCAGTCACCTCTGAATCGGTCAGCAGCGCATTCAGCCGTGTCAAAGCCGCATCAATGTTGCCCGCTTCGATGTCGAGCAACGCCAATTGTTCCTCGGCCAAGAGCCGCAGCGGCGCGCCCGGCGCTGCCATCGCTTCAAAGGCCACACGCCGTTCCTCTGCGCTGAGCGTACTTTCTGGACGAGTGAGCGCCTTGAAGCTGGCAATCTGGCGGTAGATTTCCGGCAAATCGCCATCTGTTGCGGCTGCATTGAGGCGTTCAGCAGCAGATGTTCCATTTCCGTCAAGCGCCTCTTCCGCTGCGATCAGCATGTCAAGCACTGCGGCGCCTTCGGCGGTTGGCGCGTCGATCTGATCAAGTGCCGCCACACGATCCGCTGCGTCGTTGTTCTCGAGCGCCGCCAGAACTGCATCTCCGAAGGCCTGTGCTTTTGCGGTTTCAGCAGCTCGCGTATATTCGCGGTATGCCGTTCCACCGACCAGCAGCAAGACGACAACAACAGCAATCCAGCCATAGCGGCGCATCAATCTGAAAAGCCGGTCGCGGCGAACTTCCTCGGTCACCTCGTCGATAAAGCTGTCTGTGTCGCTCACTCTGGACCCCCTGTGACGTGCACCCTGATTGGGACGCGCGTGAATTTTGCCCGTCATATCGTGATGTTGCTCAGGTGCCAAGCCGCGCTTTTGCCCTACTGAACTGAGAATTATTGCCCTGCCTGCGGTGAACCAATGCAGACGCACAAATAGAGCCGCAGTTTCGTTCTAAACTGTTTGGTTCATCTTGAAAAATTCAGGGGGTCACTTTAATCTAAACTGATTAGTTCACCGTATATCAAATTGTCAGTTGGCGAAATCGGTTACGTGACGAGAGATCCGGGTCGTCAACGCCCGCGAAAAGATAAAAGTACAGGCCAAAGGTTCGTCTGATGCGTATAGTTTCCCTTATCACCGCATGTCTGGTGGCCGCTGTCCTGTTCGGACTTGTAATCGAGAGGGAGCGTTTTTTTGCTCTGGTGTCGGATCTGAGCCCCTATGAAGAGGCGGCAGCCCCGGTAGACACACCCGACCCCGAACTTGTGCCAGATGATGCCGTTCCCGAGGCGGAGGCCGTTGAAGATGGCGTTATTCGGGTCATGGCAAAACGATCCGTCGCGCAGGAAATCGGCACGCAAGTGCGTCTGCGGGGAGAAACAGAAGCCGCGCGGCAGGTCTCAGTTGTCTCAGAAGTCAGCGGAAAGATCATCTCGACCCCGTTGAGAAAGGGCGCATTTGTCGAAGATGGCGACCTGCTTTGCTCGGTTGATCCAGGTACCCGCGAATCTGCCTTGGCCGAAGCGCGTGCTCGATTGACGGAGGCCGAAGCGCGCCGCCCGGAGGTTGAGGCCCGCATTCCCGAAGCACAGGCACGGTTGATCGAAGCCAAGGCCCGTCTTAAAGAGGCCCGGATCAATGCCACCGCTGCTGAACGGCTGAGCCAGGACGGGTTCGCAAGCCAGACACGTGTCGCAAACACCGAAGCAGCCGTACAAAGCGCTCAGGCGGCAATCAGCACGGCGGAAGCCGGAGTGAAAGCCGCTGAAGCCGGGTTGGACAGTCTGCAAGCCAGCATTGAAAGCGCGCAAGCTGCTGTAACGCGGGCTCAGACTGAAATTGACCGGCTGCAGATTACAGCGCCTTTTTCGGGGGTTCTGGAAACTGACACGGCCGAGCTGGGCAGCCTGCTGCAACCCGGCGGGCTTTGCGCAACGGTTATTCAACTTGACCCCATAAAGGTGGTTGGCTTTGTTCCCGAAACCGAAGTGGGCCGCGTTGAAGTTGGAGCGTTGGCCGGGGTCCGATTGAACCAGGGTCCAGATTTGCAGGCGGAGGTGACATTTCTGTCCCGTTCAGCCGATCCAACCACCCGCACCTTCCGTGTGGAGTTGACCGTCCCGAACCCAGACCTGAGTATCCGCGACGGTCAGACGGCCGAAATTCTGATCCAATCGCAGGGCGTCATGGCGCATTTGCTGGCCGCATCGTCTCTGACACTCAATGACGAAGGGACGCTGGGCGTCCGGACCATTGACGCCGACAGTCTTGCCCGGTTCATGCCTGTCACTGTGCTGCGGGATGCTCCCGAAGGTGTCTATATCACGGGGCTACCGGAACAGGTCGATGTAATCACTGTCGGTCAGGAATTTGTGACGGATGGCGTAGAAGTCGCCCCAAGCTTTGAAGAGGTCATCCAATGACCGGGATCGTCGACTGGGCAGCCGAACGCGCCCGAATGGTTCTGGCGTTTATTGCGCTGTCGCTGGCGATCGGAACATATGCCTATGTCGGCCTGCCCAAAGAGGGTGAGCCAGACATCGAAATCCCGGCTCTCTTCGTGTCGACCGTTTTCCCTGGAATTTCTGCGGCCGACAGCGAAACGCTGTTGGTCAAACCTATGGAAACCGAACTTGCGGATCTCGACGGTCTGAAGTCCATGTCGGGCACTGCGGCTGAGGGCTATGCTGGCGTCGCTTTGGAATTCGAATTCGGATGGGACAAAACGCAGGTTTTGGCCGATGTGCGCGATGCGATGAACAAGGCGCAATCGAAGTTTCCGTCCGGGGCCGAGCAATACTCGATCAACGAAATCAACTTTTCAGAATTTCCCATTGTTATCGTCAACCTGACGGGGCCAGTCCCCGAGCGTACGATGGCGCGGGTTGCGAAAGACCTTCAGGACCGACTTGAGACACTGGATTCGGTGCTGGAAGCAGGCATCGCAGGCAATAGAGAAGAGATGCTTGAGGTGATCATCGACCCCCTCAAGCTGGAAAGCTACAACGTGACGGCAAGTGAGTTGATCAGCGTTGTGCAAAACAACAACCAGCTCATCGCCGCCGGAGAACTGCGCAGTGACCAAGGCAGTTTCGCAGTCAAGATCCCCTCGAGCTTTGACGATCAGCGCGACGTGTATGACCTGCCGGTCAAGGTAAACGGCGACCGTGTCGTGACTTTGGGTGATCTGGCGACGATAAACCTGACCTTTGAGGATCGCGAAGGCACCGCCCGGTTCAACGGGGAAAAGACGCTTGCGCTGCAGGTGGTCAAACGCAAGGGCTTCAACCTTATCGACACTGCGGATGCTGTTAAGGCGGCGGTTGCGGAAGCAGAATCGACATGGCCTGCGGAACTGCAAGCCGCGGTGACGGTCGGCACGTCGAATGACCAATCGCGCATCGTCGACAGCATGGTGAAACAGCTGGAGGGATCAGTCCTGACAGCGATTGCGCTGGTGATGATTGTCGTTCTGGCCGCGCTTGGCTTGCGCGCAGCCCTTCTCGTGGGGTTTGCTATCCCGACGTCCTTCCTGCTGTGCTTTGTGTTCCTGTCGATCATGGGGGTCAGCATATCCAACATCGTCATGTTCGGATTGATCCTCGCGGTGGGGATGCTTGTCGACGGCGCCATCGTGGTTGTCGAATACGCTGACAAGCGCATCAGCGAAGGCTCCGGTCCGATGCACGCCTATGTCGAAGCCGCCAAGCGGATGTTCTGGCCGGTGGTCAGTTCCACAGCGACAACACTGTGTGCCTTTCTTCCCATGCTCTTCTGGCCCGGTGTTCCGGGTGAGTTCATGGGCATGCTGCCGGTCACACTGATTTTTGTTCTGTCGGCCTCATTGGTGGTGGCATTGATCTATTTGCCTGTCATGGGTGGCGTCACCGGGCGGTTTTCGCGCATGCTGGATCGCGCCGCGCAGGGCTTGCGCGCTCGCTCGCCTTGGCTCTTGCGCGCCGCATTGGTGCCCGTGGTGCTGGGCGTCCTGTTTCTCGGCGCTCTGATGCTCCTCGATCCCGGCTTTCTGTTCCCCCCCGTTGCGGATGGCGTTGCTGCGCATGTTCCGGGGATTGTGCTATTTCTTGTCGGGTCTGTTCTAGCGTCGATCGTCCTTGATGCGGCGTCGATCCATTGGAAACGCAAACGTGTTGAAGGTCGCCGCCGCAGGACGGTCTTCGGCTATTTCATCAACTTCATCGCGGGCAATCCAATCATGCCTATCGTGGCTGGGGCTGCCGTTCTGGCCTTTGTGTTCAGCGTGTTCACGTATTTTGGCGAGAACAACAACGGCGTGGAGTTCTTTGTCGAATCCGAACCGGAACAAGCCATCGTGTATGTTCGGGCCCGGGGTAACCTGAGCCTTGAAGAAAAAGACGCGCTTGTCATGAGGGCCGAAGACATTGTTTTGGCGCATCCAGGCATAAAGAACGCGTTCTCCTTTGCAGGTGAGGGAGGTCTCAATACCGACGCAAGCGGCGCTGCCGTGCCAAAGGACACGATCGGTCAGGTGCAGCTTGAGACCATTCCGTGGGAAGATCGTGCGGATCGACCCGATCTGGATGGAGATTTGGTACTCGAAGAATTAACCGAACAATTGCAGGCGATCCCGGGCGTCGAAATTGAAATCCTGTCGCAGAACCGCGGTCCGGCCAGCGGCAAACCGGTGCATCTGCGTCTCAAGGGAGATGACTGGGACACTCTGCTGACATCGACGGCGATCGCGCGCGAGACATTTGAAGCGACACCGGGGCTGACGCTGATCGAGGACACCCTGCCCCTGCCCGGCATCGATTGGCAGATCGATGTCGATGTCGAAAAGGCTGGACGCTACGGAGCAAATGTCGCCGTCGTTGGTGCGATGGTTCAGCTTGTCACTCGCGGTATCCTTCTTGATACGATGCGCGTCGACAGCTCGGACGAAGAGATCGAGATCCGGGTGCGCCTGCCTGAAGAGGATCGTTTTCTCTCTACACTGGATACGCTGCGCGTGCGAACGCCAGACGGTTTGGTGCCGCTCTCGAACTTCATCACCCGCAGGCCGGTTGCCAAACTGGCCGAGATCAATCGTGTGGACCAAAAACGCCATTTTGACGTTAAAGCGGACGTTGTTCCGGGCCTCTTCAAACTGGTCCCGTCGGGGTCGGATGACGACGTCCTCGCCATGTTGCGAGAACGCGAAGACGGACCGATCCAAGCGGCAAACGGAACACGTTACGCCCTCTACGGCACCAGCCAGGCGACAGTTGCCTCGGTCACGGCTGCACTGGACGACGGCGGGCGCATAGTTCCAGTGAACCCGAATGAGCGGATCGCCGAATTGACAAAGTGGCTCGAGACCAACCCGCTACCCGGAATCGAGTGGGAATGGACCGGCGATCAGGAGGAGCAAGCGGAAAGCCAGGCCTTTCTTGGAAAAGCATTCGGTGCCGCGCTTGGTCTGATGTTCATCATCCTGCTGGCGCAGTTCAACAGCTTCTACAATGCAGTACTCGTGCTCTTGGCCGTTGTCCTTTCGACGACGGGTGTCCTGATCGGCATGCTGGTCATGGATCAGACCTTCAGCATCATTATGACAGGCACCGGGATCGTCGCATTGGCCGGAATCGTCGTGAACAACAACATTGTTCTGATCGACACCTATCAGGAATACTCGCGTTATATGCCACGCATAGAGGCCATCGTGCGCACGGCCGAAGACCGGATCAGACCGGTCCTGTTGACGACGATCACCACAATGGCCGGTCTTGCGCCGATGATGTTCGGGCTTAGCCTCGATTTCTTCGGTGGCGGGTATTCCATCGACAGCCCAACGGCGCTTTGGTGGAAACAATTGGCAACGGCGGTTGTCTTCGGTCTTGGAATTGCAACCGTACTCACGCTGGTCTTCACACCGTCCATGCTGGCCGCACGTGTCTGGTTTACAACCTATGCGCTCTGGCTTTTCCGGCTTATGGCCCGTCTCGGAGGCGGCCGCACAAGTCAGGCAGGGCGGGATTGGGCTCTGCAACGCGCCGCACGCAAACTGAAATCACCCACTATTCTATGGGATGATGGCGAATCATATACTGATCCAACCTACGAAGACGGCACTTCAGGCGCACCGGGTCTGGAGGATCTCAAGCGGGTTCTACAGAGACCGCAGGCGAACGAAGGCACTCCACCTGTGCGTGCTGCCGAATAATGTGGCAGAATCGTTCTGCGTCCCTCTCCCATGTGAGAAGAAACGTCTGATTGTTGCGCGTATGTGAACAGATCACGCCCCAAGCTTGGAAATTATGGCTTTTTTGTGTATTCGGATGGGGCTGCTACGTAGGAGGTAATTATGTGGTGGGATAGCTGGCGTATCTTTTTCGGTGGCGGAACAACGACTACGACGACAACTACGGCGTCCGTGTCATCCGTTCCGGAGATTGATGCGAGCAGTGGCGCACTCGCGCTCGCTGTGGTTGCGGCAGCAATGCTGCTGGCCTGGGAAATCCGTCGTCGCAAGCGCGCGTGATGGAACTCCTGTACAGATGAACATCCGGCGCTCGCGCCGGATGTTTTTTTATGCCTGATGAATTTTCAGATCAGGGACCATTGACCGGTTGCCAATGCCGCAGCCGCAATCAGCGCATTGGCAACGGCATGCGCCACAATCGCGTCAAAGACCCTGCCCCGCCGAAGCAACACTGCTGCAAAGATCAACCCGGCCAAAGCAGCAGCGATTGGACGTGAATGCAGTGCGGCAAAACCGGCTGTTGTCACAAGAATGGCAAGCGCACGGCGCACAGCGCTTCCATCGTCGATAAGGCTGAACAGGTAGCCCCGGAAAAACAATTCCTCGACCAGAGGCACCAGAACGGCTGTGCCGATCACCCGCAACACAACCCAAATCGCCAATCCGAAGGCTCCAAACCCGGCCAACGACGCGTAGGGCTCTGCCGGTGCAGCCGTAACGATCCACCCCAGCCCAACTACAAAGCCTGCCCCAATGGCGATCAGATCAAAGTCCCGCGTCAGCGCAAGGATCGGTTTGCGGAACATCCAAACCGCAGCCGCCATCGCCGCAACCTGGACACCGTACCAGACCTCAGGCGTTTGCGAAAATGTGTGCACGAACAGCCCGGACAACATGAAGGCCAAAAACGGCACGATAAAGGCTGCGGCCGTATCTTGCGTCAGTGGCAGATGATCACCCGCACGGGCGGACTTTGGTGTCTTACTCAGCCCCGGCAGCACGTTGACAATTGTCAGGATCAGCAACGCCAAGAGCGTGAAAGACAGCCAACCTGCAAAGCTGTGAAACCCGTTCACCGCCAATTCCGGCGAAATGTAGGCTCCAATCAGGATCAGAACGCTAATCCGGACCACGTTGAGAATGAAGCTGAGCACAAGCGCTGCTGGCCAGACGATCAACCAGAAGCGCCCCATTCGCAGGTCATCTTTCATCATCAGGGCATAGATCGCCATGAAGGATGTGGTCAGCGCCAGACCTTCAATGCCAGAGCAGGACTCAGCCACCTCGACAAAGAAGTCCTGAATGCCAATGGTTTGGACTTCGAGGTTGATGAAAACATCGTTGCCAAGGATCGCCAAGACCACAGCAACGCTGAAGAACGTCGCAAGTTGAAGGCTTTCGAACCAATTCCACGCCAAACCGATGATCCAGGCCATTGACGGAATAAGCAGAGAGATCGCGATGGTTGGCCCCAAGAGCCGCGCGTGATCTTTGAAAAGTGCACGCCAAGCGAAGCCCGGCATCAGCCATAGTGCGGCTCCCAGGAGCGCCAGTGCGCCACCGACGGCCAAATCTGATAGAAAAAACGCTGCAAACTCGACCAGCTGACTTTGAGACAGAAGCAACGTCGGCGCCGCGATCAATCCAATTCCGGCAATATGCAAGAGACCCCAACGCCGTGCAGTTGGGCCGGGCGTTTCTGATTTCTCAACGAAACTTTGCCGCAGCGTTGGCTTGAAGAACAGCAAAAGCGCGAGGCCCGCTGCTAGACATAGCCCAAGAACCATGCCCAGACGGATCGCGCGACAGACAAGGAAAAGATCGGTTTGACGACATTCAAAGTCGCTGAACAACTGGTACAGCGCAACAATAGAAACCGCTTCAATCAAAAGAAGCACTTGAGACAGGATCAATCTCGACATCGTTACACTGTGCTCGTCAACGAAAGAACGCGCAAACACTGATCAATTCAACTGGCAGTAATATGACCCAGATGTGACCATTCGCGGCAGACCTTTGTCACGCGGCGGCATCTTCTTGCATTTGGCGGTTCCAAAGTGTGGCGTAGCGACCATGTTTTGCAAGCAAGCTGTCATGGGTCCCCTCTTCGACAACCTGGCCGTTTTCGAGAACAACAATCCGATCCGCATCCGCGATGGTGGACAGTCGATGCGCAATGGTGATCACGGTACGGCCTTCACCCGCCCGTTTGAGAGCGCCCTGGATTGAGGCCTCGGTCTCTGAATCAAGTGCCGATGTGGCCTCATCCAGGATCAGGATTGGTGGGTTCTTGAGCAACGTCCGCGCAATTCCAACGCGCTGCTTCTCGCCGCCGGACAGCTTGAGGCCGCGTTCACCGACCATCGTGTCATAGCCTTTGGGCAGCGACAGGATGAAATCATGGATTTGGGCGGCCCGGGCTGCCGCGATGATATCTTCTTCCGAGGCATCGGCGCGGCCATAAGCAATGTTGTAGCGGATCGAGTCGTTGAACAACACGGTATCCTGGGGGACGACACCGATCGCCTCATGCAGGCTGTCTTGGGTAACGTCCCGGACGTCTTGGCCGTCGATGCGAACGGACCCATCCAGCACATCGTAAAAACGGAACAGCAAGCGACCGATGGTCGATTTACCTGAACCGGACGGGCCAACAAGCGCAACATTCTCGCCGGATTTCACATCGAGAGAGACGCCCTTGAGGATCGGGCGCGCTGGATCATAGCCGAACCTGACGTTCTCAAAGCGCACCTCACCCTGCGATACCTGCACCTCGGACGCACCGGGTTTATCGGATACCTCCTGAGGCTGCTCCAAAAGGTCGAACATTTCGCCCATATCGACCAACGACTGCCTGATTTCGCGATATACAGTACCGAGGAAATTCAGTGGCATCGTGATCTGGATCATGTACGCATTGACCATCACGAAATCACCCACAGTGATCGTGCCGTTTTGCACGCCAAGAGCGGCCATGACCATGACCACGACAAGTCCTGTGGTGATAATCAAGCTTTGGCCGAAATTCAGGAAGGCAAGCGAGGTGGCCGTTTTGATCGCAGCCCCTTCATAGGCCTGCATAGAACTGTCGTAGCGCTCTGCCTCACGGGCCTCGGCACCGAAATACTTGACGGTCTCAAAGTTAAGCAGGCTGTCGATAGCCTTTTGGTTCGCATCTGTGTCCTGCTCGTTCATCTCGCGACGCAGGCGCACACGCCATTCGGTGACCTTGAAGGTAAACCAGACGTATATGGCGATCGTGACCAGAACGACTGCCATGTAACGGATGTCGAGAAGCCATAGCAGCACCAGCGACACCAACAGCAATTCAAGGATCAGCGGGCCAACGCTGAACAGCATGAAACGGAGCAGGAAGTCGACGCCTTTCACCCCACGTTCGATGATCCGGCTGAGCCCGCCGGTCTTGCGGGTGATGTGATAGCGCATCGACAAGCGATGAATATGCGTAAAGGTTTCCAGCGCCAGCGAGCGAAGAGCGCGCTGGCCCACGCGGGCGAAAACGCCATCTCGCAATTGCTGAAATCCAACATTGCCCAACCGGGCGACCCCGTAAGCCAGGGTCAAACCTACACCGCCAAGCAAGAGATCTGACGCCTGTCCAGACAATGCATCGACCGCTTTACCAAACAGCAGCGGTGCCAGCATGTTGATAATCTTCGCCAGCACCAGACACACCAGAGCGATCACGACGCGACGCTTGACCCACGGTTTATCATCAGGCCAGAGATACGGCCCGACCTTGCGGATGGTCCGCAAGCCGGAACGGCGTTCATTGGCAGCCAAGTCGGCGTCGGATGTGGCGTCAGCGGGCATGTGGATGTCTTTCGTCTCGTTCGACGCTTTGACTTACCCTGACCAGTCCCGAAGGACCAGTGCTCAGCGCGCTTTGAATAGCCCCCCAAGAATGCCACGCACGATGCGCCGCCCGGTTGTGCCTTTCAGTTCTTTGACAACAACACTGGCAATCGCTTCTCCAAAGCTTTCTTCCTTCCGGCGAGAGCGGGTCCTGCGCGTCGGTTGCGAGGTTGATCGGCCGACCCGCGTGCCGCTATAGCGCCGACCGGCGTTGTATTCACGCATTGCCGCATCAAGGTCGGCTTCCTTTTTTTCTGCCTCTTCGGCCGCAGCAGCCGCCTCTTCTGCGCGTTTTGCCAGAATTTCATATGCAGATTGCCTGTCTAGCCTTGCCGCATATTTGTCGTTCAGGTCGCTGGCGCCCATGACTCCACCGCGTTCGGCAGGTGTGATTGGCCCAAGTTGTGAAGACGGCGGCCGGATCAACGTACGTTCGACCATCCCCGGAATACCCTTGCGTTCAAGCATTGAGGTCACGGCCTCCCCCACGCCCACTTCGCGAATGGCTTGTTCCGTGTCGAAGGCCGGGTTCTCACGGTAGGTCTCTGCCGCCATCCGCAGCGCTTTCCGGTCTCGCGCGGTGAAGGCGCGCAACGCGTGCTGCACACGGTTGCCAAGCTGGCCGAGGATATCCTCAGGAATGTCATCCGGATTTTGAGTTATGAAATAGACGCCAACGCCCTTGGACCGGATCAGTCGCGCAACCTGCTCGACCTTGTCCACCAACGCTTTCGGCGCGTCGTCGAAGAGCAAATGTGCCTCGTCGAAGAAAAATACGAGCTTTGGCTTTTCCGGATCGCCGACCTCGGGCAACTCCTCGAAGAGCTCGGACAGCAACCATAGCAGAAAGGTTGCATAAAGACGCGGAGAGCCCATCAGCTTGTCTGCTGCCAGAATGTTGACCTGGCCCTGTCCGTTTGCATCGGTGCGCATGATGTCGCGCAGCTCCAAGGCCGGCTCGCCAAAGAAATCGGCAGCGCCCTGATTTTCTAGAACCAACAAGCGCCGCTGGATCGCGCCTACGGATTGGACCGAGATATTGCCATATCGCAAGGCGACGGTGTCGCGGTTTTCACCCAGCCAGACCAGCATGGCCTGCAGATCCTTGAGATCCAGCAGCGGTAGACCCTCTTCATCGGCCACGCGGAACGCGATATTCATCACGCCTTCCTGCGCTTCGGATAACTCCAATAGGCGCGAGATCAGCAGCGGCCCCATCTCGGCGACGGTGGTTCGTATAGGATGGCCCTGATCTCCGAACAGATCCCAGAACGTTACCGGAAAGGCGCGGTAGGCATAATCGTCGAACCCGATGGTTTGCGCGCGCTCCGAAAAAGCCTGATGCAACTTGAAATCCGCACTACCCGCTTTCGACAGCCCGGAAAGATCGCCTTTCACGTCGGCCATAAAGACCGGAACACCTTGAGCCGAAAAGCCCTCTGCTAAAATCTGTAACGTGACGGTTTTCCCGGTGCCGGTGGCGCCCGCAACGAGCCCATGCCTGTTGGCGTAGTCCAACCGCAGCCACTGCTTGACCTCGTAGTTTTCACCACCCCCGCCAACAAAGACACCGTTATCCATACACTTCCCCCCAACCCTGTCTTCAGAAACCGAACATACAATCTTAACCTTTTGCCGCCAGTATGTTTTTCGCCCGAAGGTTTGGATGTTTCGCACCAACTCGGGCAATCCTCCCTGTTGGACTGGCCACGCTGCAGAGCGTGGCCCTTTTTTGTAAATTGTTGTCCTTAATTTGCCTGTTGACGCTTTGGATTTCATTTCGTAGCGTCCTGTCAATAATAGTCGGCCGGTCCGACAGGGAGCAAAAAAGGGAAGGCGCACCACAGCGTCTTCCCTTTTACTTTCAACGGCGTGTACGTCAAAGCTCGTGCATCACGTGAATTCACGTCTGAGGTGCGACTGTTTTCCAAGGGCGCAAGAATCCGCCGTCTTGCCAGTCACGATTTCGCGTTTTGGCCTGACACTTTGCACAACCCATGATAACGCAGCCACAAACATGACCGATGCTTCGGAGAGGACTTTATGACCAAACCCCTTTTGCTTCTCACCACGATTGCCAGCCTCGCCCTTGGCGGCGCTGTGATGGCGCAGGACACGGAGGCGTCCGAGAGCACTGAAGCGCCAGCACCGAATGCCGACCTTTCGGTACTGGATACGGGCGAGCCTGTGGTCGAGCAGAATGCAGATGACGATACATACGTGAAGAGCACCCACGGTGACTGGGCTGTTCAATGTCTGCGGGTTCAGGAAGGACCCGAGCCGTGCCAGATGTATCAGCTGCTGCGCGATGAGAACGGCGGCAGCGTTGCCGAAGTCAGCATTTTCCGTCTGAACAACGGCGGTCAGGTTGCTGCTGGCGGGACATTTGTCGTGCCTCTTGAAACGCTGCTGACCGAAAAGCTGAATGTGCGCGTCGATTCCGGGCAGGCCAAGCGCTACGACTTCTCGTTCTGCACGCAGGTCGGCTGCTATGCCCGCGTTGGCTTTACAGCCGAAGACGTGGCCGCGTTTCGCCGTGGCAATGTCGCGAATGTCACCATCGTCCCGGCACTTGCCCCCGACCAGCGCGTGGTGGTGAGCATGTCTTTGACAGGCTTCACCGCAGCCTATGATGAAATCACCGAATTGGAACAGCAGCGCCAATAATCTGTGCAACAGTCAATCGAAAACGGGGCCGGATCAAATGATCCGGCCCTGCTTTATTTAAGGCCGTCAAGAACCGCGAGCGCCGCGCGTTCACCGGGAGGCATTCCGCCTTTACCCAATCGCTCCATCGTCAAGTCCATCGCTTCCCGTTGTTGATCTGGCGCGTCCAAGACCGCGGAAACGGCCTGTGCAATCGGTCCCGGAATGCAGTTTGCACCTATAAATTCCGGAATGACACGCGTCTCGGAGACCAGATTGACCAAGGTCACCGTATCGACGCGGAGCATGCGCCCAATGATCTGTCGTGACAGCCAGTTCATGTCATAGGCAATCACCATTGGCGTGCGCGCCGCTGCCAATTCAAGCGACACAGTGCCTGACGCAGCAAGAGCAACATCTGCCGCCGCAAAAGCGGCCCGCTTGATGGAAGGCCCGTCTTTTGCCGGGTTCAAAAGGATTG
>QCWH01000083.1:0-3635 GCA_003149565.1 Marivita sp. XM-24bin2
CCTGCTCCGCGACTTCGGGAGACACATCGATCTCTTGTATGACGACATGGTAGGTCTCGCGAGCATGAGCCCGCGCATAAAAATCGGCCACTTGTGGAGTAATGCCATAAAGCACATCTCCCCGTTCCGGTACAGCGCTCAGCCGGACCGTTCCTGCCGGATCGAAGATAACACGCTGCGACCCATTAATCATGACGCTGCTATGCGCACCCGCCCCGGACCTGTTGTTGATCATGGTGTACAACGTCAGCGCGGCCGGTCCATCGTGACGGTAGGATGCGCTACTGATGACTTCGGCTGAAGCATCCGGGCGCATGTCGTTTCCTGCACCGCACCCCGCCAAAATTACCAAGGTTAGAACTGAGAAAATGCGGTTCAAAAAGAGCACCCTGCAGCCTCCTGCCATGGGTTGAATGATTGAATTTTCGGGATATTCAGGGCCTCTAGCAATCTCGACATCAACTCTTCCGGATTTCACCTCTACCGAAACATGGGTTCGGTTTCGGTTGGTATACGGATCCTCGACACCTTTTTTTCTGGATATCGCATGTTTCAGATGAAGAGGAGCGTTCGCCCCGAATTGATTTGTCGCAATTTGTAACAGACCCCGCCTTTGTGACCTCGCGATACAAAACACCGGCTCGCGTGGCATTCCGCATCTGCAGGTGCCCCCCATATGCTGGGTATCGCAACACTGACACGAGGTGATCGAAATGAAACGCAACACTTTACTCGCTGCAATGACCCTGGCTGCAACCGCCCTTGGCGGTGCCGCATTCGCGGACGCCAACCACGGGCGTGGGGGACAATTTGGCGCCCAGAGCGGACCAGGCATGATGCAGAACGGTGGTCCCGGTATGATGGGGAACATGGGCGGAATGATGGACATGATGAAGCGCATGCACGGAAACATGATGGGCGCAGGCATGATGGGCGCAGGCATGGGCAGTGGCATGATGAGCCCAGGCATGGCTGGCGGCATGATGCAAATGTTCGACACTGATGGAGACGGCACAACGACGCCGGAAGAAATGCGCACGCAGCTGCAGGCCAAGCTTTCCGAGTTTGACAGCGACGGGGATGGAAGCCTCTCGATTACCGAGTTTGAAGCTCTCCACAGCGCGATGATCCGCGAAATGATGGTGGATCGCTTCCAACACCTCGATGCCGATGGCGACGGCGCGGTGACGCCGGAAGAGATGGCCGCTCCTGCCGATAGGATGGAGCGGATGCAGATGATGCGGTCGAATATGGCAGATGCGCCTGCGCGGCCTGGCAACGGTCAGGGCATGGGCAACGGCTCCATGATGCAGGACAACTGAGCCAATGGGTGCCGGTTTTTTTCCGGCACCCGTCCTCACAACCCCAAAACCATTCGCGGTCGGGACATTGAACCGAACCGCGACCTGAACCGTTTAGCCTCGGTATGCCAACAAATAGAGACACGGAAAGGAAAATTCCCATGGCCTATACCTATGATCGCGTCCTGAAAGACACCAAAATCGATGACGCAGAGATGCGTGTTCGGGATGCTTTGGCAGACAAGGGCTTCGGCGTTCTGACTGAGATTGACGTCAAAGCGACGATGAAAAAGAAACTTGATGCGGACATGCCGCCTTACCGCATCTTGGGGGCCTGTAATCCGGGCATGGCGCACAAAGCCATCGAGATCGAGCCTCGCATCGGTGCGATGCTTCCCTGCAATGTTATCCTGCGGCAACTGGACGGCGACACCGAGGTCAGCGCGGTCGATCCTGTCGCTTCGATGCAGGCGGTGCAGAACCAAGACCTGGACGCGGTCGCCGGCGAAGTCCGCGATCTCCTTCGGGACGCCCTCGACACCGCGTGATGGCGGGATGGGCGTTGGATGCCCTGTCGCAGATCGAGCGCCTTTAGCGGTGCTCGATCAATGCCATCTAATCCCCACGTAAATTCCTGATGAGGAACTCACCCAGTGCTGCCAGCGGGATTGCCATTTCCGGATATTGGAACCGACCTCTTCTCCTTCGACATCGGGGGGGTCACATTCGCACTCCGCTGGTACGCGCTAGCCTATATCTTCGGTATCCTGATTGGCTGGCGCATTTGTTCGAGTGCCATAAGCCGTCCCGCGCTCTGGACGTCAGCTGGACCGCCGCTTGACCGAACGCAGATCGAAGATCTTCTGACGTGGATCATCATCGGCGTGATTGCTGGTGGTCGCCTGGGCTTTGTACTGTTCTACCAGCCCGCATATTATCTCGCCAATCCCTTGGAAATTCTGATGGTCTGGCAAGGCGGCATGTCTTTCCACGGGGGGTTCGCGGGAGTTGTCATCGCGGCCTTGCTGTTCTGCCTTAGACAGAACGCGTCATTGCTCAGCACTGGCGACTTGCTGGCTTTGGCAACACCACCAGGCTTGTTTCTTGGAAGGCTGGCGAACTTCACCAACAATGAGTTGTGGGGGCGTCCAACGGACGTTCCCTGGGCGGTGATCTTTCCCGGCGAAGTCGCGCAGGCCTGCCCAGGGGTTAGCGGCCTCTGCGCCCGACACCCGTCCCAGCTGTACGAGGCGGTATTGGAGGGGCTCATTCTTGGAATACTGCTCATTTATCTCGCTTGGGGCCGGGGCTGGCTGAAAATGCCCGGTGCCTTGGCTGGCGTGTTTCTGACCGGCTATGGTCTTGCCCGAAGTTTCGTCGAGATGTTCCGGCAACCGGACCAACAATTTGTGACGGCGGACAACCCGATCGGCCATGCGCTTCATTTTGGTGAGTGGGGTTTGACCATGGGCCAGTTGCTCTCCATGCCAATGGCGCTGGTCGGGCTGGCGTTGATCGTGTTCGCCCGGCGGGAACGGGGCCGGACAGCGCCACCCCGCAGAGCCGCAATGTAATCGCCGTACTGATCTCTCTTGACCCTCCCGCGGATGGAAGCCCTAGGCAAGAGAAGCATTCTCGGAAAGGACCGCAAAATGAGCACTCCCGACAGTTCTGAAACCACAGCAGCTTCTTCGGTATTCGTTTGCCCCATGCACCCTGAGGTGCGGCAGGACGAGCCCGGCAATTGTCCGAAATGCGGGATGCACCTCGTGCCGGAATCGGAGCTCGAGGTCCATTCAGCACATGATCATCACGAACACCACGCGGGTGCCACGCCGGCCGATGGCCGATATGATCTGGTTCCTACAGGACATGATGGTCCCATTTTCACCTGCCCGATGCACCCTCAGGTGCGGCAGCCTGATCCGGGCGCGTGTCCGATCTGTGGTATGGGATTGGAACTGGAATCCGGTGTGCCGGGCGATGAAGGTCCAAATCCCGAACTGGTGGATTTCACACGGCGGTTCTGGGTCGGCACAGTCCTGACGATCCCGCTCCTTGTCCTCACGATGGGGCCATTCGTCGGTTTCCCCGCAGTCCGGACTTTTTTTGGCGAAAGCACCACACAATGGATCGAATTGATCCTGGCAACGCCAGTGGTCTTGTGGTGCGGCTGGCCGTTTCTGGAACGCGGATGGATTTCGTTCCGCACATTGAACCTCAACATGTTCTCCCTGATCGGCATGGGCGTTCTTGCCGCCTGGCTCTTCAGCGTCGTTGCCGTTCTCGCACCGGACATATTCCCTGATGGGTTCCGAGACTCCGAAGGCCATG
>QCWH01000083.1:3921-9333 GCA_003149565.1 Marivita sp. XM-24bin2
GATCGTGACGCTGGTGCTGCTCGGCCAGGTGATGGAACTACGCGCCCGCGAGGGGACCGGCAAGGCGATCCGCGCGCTTCTCGACATGGCGGCAAAGACCGCGCGGGTCATCCGGGACGACGGATCCGAGGAGGAAATCCCGCTGGAGGACGTGCAAGTCGGGGACCGGCTGCGCGTGCGGCCCGGTGACAAGGTGCCGGTCGATGGCGTGGTTCTGGACGGCCGGTCCTCGGTCGACGAAAGCATGATCTCCGGTGAACCCGTGCCGGTCGAGAAGACCGAGGGCGACCCGCTGACCGGCGCGACGATCAATGGCACCGGCAGTCTGGTGATGGAGGCGACGCGTGTCGGGTCCGACACGATGCTGGCTCAAATTGTCGAGATGGTGTCGAACGCGCAGCGCTCGCGCGCCCCGATCCAGAAATACGCCGACAAGGTGGCGGGATATTTCGTTCCGGCCGTCATCGGTATCGCGGTCCTGTCCTTCATCGCCTGGGCGATCTGGGGGCCCGCGCCTGCGCTTTCCTACGCATTGATTTCGGCGGTGGCGGTTCTGATCATCGCCTGTCCTTGTGCGCTTGGCCTGGCGACACCGATGTCGATCATGACAGCGACAGGACGGGGCGCTCAGGCAGGGGTGCTGATCAAGAACGCCGAGGCGCTGGAGCGGTTCGAGAAAGTCGATACCCTGATCGTCGACAAGACCGGCACGTTGACCGAAGGCAAGCCGCGGCTTGTCGACGTACTCCCGCAACCCGGCCACGACGAAGCCGAGGTCTTGCGTCTCGCCGCATCGCTTGAGCGCGGATCGGAGCACCCCTTGGCCGAAGCGATCGTCAGGGGTGCGGAGGAGCGAGATGTCAAAATGGACGAGGCACGGGACTTCGAGGCGGTCACTGGCAAGGGCGTCAAGGGGGTCGTTGACGGCAAAGCGGTCGCGCTCGGCAATTTGGCGATGATCCGCGAATTGGGGCTCGAGGCGGGCGCGTTGACCGCCAAGGCCAATGCCCGCCGCGACGAAGGCGAGACGGTCATGTTCGTTGTGCTGGATGGCGAGATCGCCGGTCTAGTTGCTGTCGCCGACCCAGTGAAGGAGACCACGCCAGAAGCCATCGAGGATCTGCATGAACTGGGGTTCCGCGTCATCATGGCGACCGGCGACAACGAACGCACGGCCAAGGCCATCGGCACGCGGCTCGGAATCGATGAGATCCGGGCCGACGTGCTGCCGGAGGACAAGGCGCGGATCATCCTTGAGTTGCAAGAGGCGGGCCACAAGGTCGCCATGGCCGGGGATGGCGTCAACGACGCCCCCGCGCTCGCGCAGGCCGATGTCGGCATCGCCATGGGCACCGGCGCCGATGTGGCCATCGAAAGCGCGGGCGTCACGCTGGTCAAGGGCAACCTTGATGGTATCGTGCGTGCGCGGCGGCTCGCCCGGGCCACGATGCGCAACATCCGCCAGAACCTGTTCTTCGCGCTGATCTACAACGCCTCCGGCGTGCCGGTCGCGGCGGGAGTTCTGTTTCCCTTCTTTGGCATCCTCATCAGTCCGATGTTTGCTGCCTTCGCCATGAGCGCGTCGTCAATCTCGGTGGTGCTCAATTCGCTGCGCCTTCGCGGCGTTCGTATCTAGAAGCGCGCAACAGCGTTCGGATGAACCAAAATTAAAAGGGGGCCATTTATGCAGAGCGAAAAAGAAACGTACCGCGAAAATTCCATCAGTCTGGGCGGAGCCGTTGCGATGGGGACAGGCGTGATGATCGGCGCTGGAATCTTTGCGTTGACGGGGCAAATCGCGCAGCTCGCCGGCCCGCTTTTCCCGCTTGCATTCATCGCCGGCGCGGTCGTCACAAGCTTCAGCGCCTACAGCTACATCAGGATGTCGAACAAATGGCCGTCCTCGGGTGGCATCGCCATGATCCTGCAGAAATGCTATGGCCCCGGAGCCATCGCGGGCGGGGCCGCACTGCTGATGGCGCTCAGCATGGTGATCGCGGAAAGCCTCGTCGCGCGAACCTTCGCCACCTATGTCCTGCGCCCTTTCGATATCGAAGGTGGCCCATTGGTCCCCGCTCTGGCTGTGGCCGTGATCGTTTTCGCCTTTTTGGTGAACATGGCCGGAAACCGCTCGGTCGGGCTGTTCTCGTTGATCATGGCCGCGATCAAGATCGGAGGCATAGCTCTGTTTGGCATCGCGGCCCTGTGGTCCAGTGGTTTTGCGTTCGCCGCGGCGTCCGAGACCTCACAATCCTACGGGCTCACGGGGTTCATCGCCTCTACGGCGCTGGCCATCCTTGCGTTCAAGGGATTCACCACGATCACCAACAGCGGAGCCGAGATCACTGAACCAAATCGCAATGTTGGCCGAGCGATCATGTTCTCTATCGGAATCTGCGTCGTCGTCTACCTGTTGGTCGCCTACGGGGTCGGTTCGAGTCTCACGATCGAGGAGATCATCTCAGCGCGTGACTATTCGCTGGCACAAGCGGCGCAGCCCGCCCTTGGACAAACCGGCTTCATACTCACGGTGATCCTGGCCGCTGTCGCAACGGCGTCCGGCGTTCTGGCCAGCGTCTTCGCGGTGTCGCGTATGCTGGCGATGCTGACCGACATGGAAATGATCCCGCACAGCCACTTCGGTATGCCAGGTCCCATCCAACGCCACACCCTGGTCTATACTGTCGTCATCGCCGCGACGTTGGCCGTGCTCTTTGATTTAGGCCGGATCGCATCCCTCGGTGCTTTCTTTTACCTCGTCATGGACATGATCATACATTGGGGCGTGTTCCGCTATCGTCGAGCAGACGTCGGCGCCTTCGGTATCGTGCTTTTGACTGCCCTGGCGCTCGATGCGATAGTACTGGCAGCTTTCACCGTGATGAAGCTTCAAAGCGACCCGATGATCGTTCTCTACGCCGCTGTCGGGATGATCGCTGTGTTCGCCTTCGAGCGCGTTTACTTGTCGCAATGGGTGGCACCGCAAGTCGCCCCCGCCCCCGCCCACGCCCACGGTGATTAGCCTACCATCACCTGGCCTGAAGAGATGCGATGCCTTGTGCGCCGATCGTGATCAGCCCGACCGACAAGGCAAACGCAGCCAGGGCAAGCAGCATCACGCCCGTGTTCATGGGCAAGCGACGTACAACCGGTCCAAGAAATTCCGACCGCCCGAAAGCCGAGACGTAGAGCGGCAACGCGCTTATCATAGTCGCATAGAGGTAAACGCCGGAGATGTTCTCGAAAAACGCCGAACGCGCAAGAGTCGGGGATACAACCGCCAAAGCGGTTGAACGATTGCCGCCGAATGACCCGAACCAGTCGGCAGATAGAACGTATATCAGCACGTGGAGACCTGGAAAGAGAAGGGCTCTGAGCAAGACATCGACCAGCACGAAAAACGCCGTGTCTCTTGAGCCCGCCTTTGGTTGCTTTGTCATAGCGAAAAGGAAAAAACTGACATAGTTGACGGCAAAAACCACGGGCAAACCGTTGGTCGCAACCTGCCTTAGTAAGCGCATGAGTGCCGGTCCGCCGGCAGCAAGAGCCGGAGCAAAGCCCGGAGCCAGTAAGACGTAGAACAACAGGACCGGCAGTAATGCAGCGAAGCTGAACAGCAGGACATTTCTAACAAACTGAGCCGCGGGCATACTGATAGAGAAAAATCTATCCATTGAAATAGCCTGCCATGTGGGCACCACTAGGTCGATGATACGGGGCGTTGTTGCACAAGTCTGACGCCTCAGGATTCCCTTCGCGAACCCATGCTGTTAGCCGCATTCCATGAGCAACCCATCTCCCGCCCGCTATCGTACGACCAACTGGTCCAGCTACAACGCATCGCTGCGCAAGCGGGGGTCCCTGCTGATCTGGGTCGACGAAGACATCACTTGGCGCGCGCCCTCACCGCCGCCCTCCTAGCCGGCACGATATCATTTCTGTCCCCCTGCGTGCTACCTCTTGTGCCAGGTTATGTCTCCTACGTAACCGGGCGCACAGCCGCTGAGGGCGGGGTGGTCGGCGCTTCGCCGTCGCGCGCGGTCTGGCTGAGCCTGTGTTTTGTCCTCGGCTTCTCCACCATCTTCATGGGACTTGGCGCATCCGCGACTGCAATGGGTCAGGCCCTGCTTCGGTGGCGGTATGAACTCAACCTCGTTGGGGGCGGCATCATCATTTTCTTCGGGCTCTTCATGATAGGAGCCGCGCGTGTTTCGGTCATGGAACGCGACTTCCGATTCAATCTCAACATCCCCGGGGGCCAACCCGCTGCGTCCTATGTCCTCGGTCTTGCCTTCGGTTTCGGCTGGACTCCGTGCATCGGCCCGATCCTCGGCGCGATCCTGACAGCCAGTGCGGCGAGTGCCACGATGGGCGAAGGTATCATGCTGCTTGCCGTCTATTCCGCCGGCCTTGGAATACCGTTTCTGATCGTGGCCGGATTCACCGACCAGATCGCGGGACGGTTGCGGGCCATCGGCCGGGTTGGCCGCCGCCTCCACCAGCTTGCGGGCATAGTGATGATCTTGATGGGGCTGGCGATGATGACAGGGCAGTTGAGCGCGCTGTCATACTGGATGCTCGACGTATTTCCGGTTCTGGGACGGATCGGATAGCTCCATTAGTAGCAGCGTCTATTGATAACAGAAAATTTTCTTGAACCTCTAGTAGCTTTAGGAGTTAAGCCACCGACAAAGAACGGCACCATGGAGCAAGTTGCCAATAACGCCTCACTCCTTCCCGGGCGAACAACACTGCGTTCGGGGTAAGGTTCGGTTTGCCGTCCAATGCGTGAACGGAGCAATCTATATGCTGACAAGACGACATTTCATCCAGACGACCACCGCGCTGTTTTCGGCATCGATATCCAGCCCGCTCCTTGCAGACACGTGGCCTACCGATGCGCAGAAGGCAGCTTGGGACGCACAGGTTACACCTCCCGGCTACGACCCGGCCACGTCCAACCCTTGGGGCCTTCACCCTCGCTTCCTGCCACAGCGGGTCCTCGCGAAGGACGGACTTGTACCCGGTGATATCCATGTCGATGCTGTTGCGCGCTATCTCTACCACATCGAAGAAGGCGGCACGGCGATGCGCTATGGCGTGGCGATCGCGCGCGGTAAACTTTACGAACCGGGCACCTATACGATCAAGCGCAAGGTCAGGTGGCCGCATTGGCAGCCGACACAAAACATGATCGACCGCGACCCAGAGCTCTACGCCGATATCGCTGACGGTATGGAACCCGGACCTGAAAACGCGCTCGGATCGCGAGCCCTCTATCTCTTCGTCGGCGACCGAGACACCTATCTAAGGATTCACGGGACACCGTATCCAAGAAGCATTGGCGGCCGTGCGAGTTCCGGCTGCGTCCGAATGGTCATGGCACACATCAATGATCTCTATCCCAACGTC
>QCWH01000083.1:10329-25221 GCA_003149565.1 Marivita sp. XM-24bin2
TGGGCTTGACGCATCTATGGGCTGATCAGGACTGGCGCGAAGTGCAGATGGGGTTGCCACCTGCCGAGCGTAGCGGAACCAAGGTGTTTTCCACCGGACCGCTGTGTTCATACCAATAACAGCCATCCTCGGGACGAAGCCGCGCCGTGGTGAGATCCTGACCAGGCGCAGCAAGGGCAATGACGGCCTCGGGAACACTTCCCACTTCGTTGCGAGCGCCGCCGTCGTCCAGCGTTGGCACCGCGCAGCCAGCAAGCACCAATGTCGCTGCGATAATCGGCGCGTTTCGTTTCTGCATGTCTACCTCACTCATTCTGATCGCTTCGTACCGGCAAGCGTTGCTCCAACCGCGTCGTTTCAAGGGGGCGGCTAGCTTCAAGCCTCCGCAGGGCGCCTTTCTTGCTGGACGAATATCCACTTGTTGCCCTTGAAGCTCTAGTTACTGTAGGGGCTATGTCAATGTGGAATCAATGAATCCTGAGGTCAATCCATGTCTTCCGACGGCAACCGCAACGATCACGGCCATCCGGGTGATCAAGAGCATTCTGACCCAAGAGGCAACTCCTGTTGCGACGCCAGCAAGGACGTCGCGTCCACGGCGCCAGCGCCGTCTGGCGGAAGGAGCTTTCAGGTCTCCGGGCTCGATTGCGCCGAAGAGGTGGCGATCCTGAACCGGGTTGTCGGGCCGAAAGTGGGCGGAACCGAACACCTGGCATTCGACGTGATCAACGGGCGAATGACCATCCTCGATAGCGCCGAGAGGATACCAGACGACGAAGTCACGCAGTTGGTCGCAACGACCGGCATGAGCGCCAAGCCATGGGATGCCGACAACGCAGCAGAGGACCAGGCGGCGCATCTGGCACGTCAGAAGCGCTTTACCTCGTTGAGCGGCGGCTTCTGGGCGGCGGGATTCCTTTTTCACATTGTCGAGACCGGCATGGGCGGCGCGCTCGGGCTCTTTGCGGGCCATGGCGAGGTGCCTATGCCTATGGTGGAAGCAGGGATCTTCGCCGTCGCGATTCTTTTTGGCGTCTGGCTTGTCGCGCCCAAGGCCTGGTCTTCGGCGCGGAGGCTTAGCCCCGACATGAACCTGCTCATGGTGGTGGCCGTCGCGGGCGCCATCGGCCTCGGCGAGTTTTTTGAGGCCGCGACGGTCGCCTTCTTCTTCTCGCTTTCGCTTTATCTTGAGAGCTGGAGCGTGGGGCGGGCGCGTAATGCGGTTTCCGCGCTCCTCGATCTGGCGCCGCCAACGGCGCGGGTTCTTTACGACGACGGATCTGAATCCGACGTTCCGGCCGCGGCCGTGGCAGTCAATGCAAGGTTTATCGTGCGCGGCGGCGACCGGATCCCCCTCGACGGTGAGGTCGTGGACGGGGCAGGGGCCGTCGATCAGGCCCCAATTACTGGGGAAAGCGCGCTAGTGCCCAAGGAACCAGGCGACGAGGTCTATGCCGGCACGATCAACGGCGAGGGCACACTGACGGTGCGGGCGACGAAGGCCGCCTCGGACACGGTGCTCGCGAAAATCATTCGCATGGTGGGCGATGCCCATGCCCGCCGCGCGCCGGTCGAACAGTGGGTGGCCAAGTTCGCGCGCATCTACACACCCATCGTGATGGCTTTGGCGATCGCCATCGCGCTGGTGCCGCCACTGCTGCTCGGCGGCGCCTGGGACTACTGGTTCTACAATGCTCTGGTCCTTCTGGTCATCGCATGTCCTTGCGCGCTGGTCATTTCTACGCCGGTCTCCATCGTGGCAGCGCTGACCGCGTCGGCACGGGCGGGGGTGCTCATCAAGGGCGGCGCCTATGTCGAGGCGCCGGGGCGGACCACGGCACTGGCGATGGACAAGACCGGGACGATCACCATGGGCGAGCCTGAGGTGGCGGCGGTTCACCCACTGGTCGGCGTTTCCGCACGCGATCTCATGGCGCTGGCAGCAAGCCTGGAGGCGCGGTCTTCACACCCGCTGGCACGCGCCATCCTCTCGCGCGCCGAAGCCGATGGTGTTTCCGTGTCTGCCGCAGAGGACACCCGTACCGTGCCCGGGCGCGGTCTGGAAGGACGCGCCGACGGGCGCGCTATCTGGCTCGGCTCGGATCGCTTCGCCGAAGAGAAGGGGTTCGGCAATGCCATTCCGGCGGATCTGCGGGATCGGATCGAAGGGGCAGGGAGCACCCTCGTTGCCGTGGGTGACGAGACCGGCGTGACCGGCGTACTGGAGCTTCGCGACCGCATCCGCCCAGATGCAAAGGGGATCGTTGCGCGTCTGCATGCGCAGGGTGTGAAGACCATCGTGATGTTGACGGGCGACAACGAACGCACCGCGCGCGCGGTGGCAGCCGAAGTCGGCATCGACGAGGTGCGCGCCGAACTTTTGCCAGAAGACAAGGTGACGGCCATTGAGGAACTCGTCGAAAGCCACGACATGGTGGCGATGATCGGCGACGGTGTGAATGACGCACCGGCCATGGCGCGGGCGCATTATGCCATCGCCATGGGCGCTGTCGGATCGGATGCCGCGATCGAGACGGCCGACATCGCGCTGATGACCGACGACATCGGCAAGGTACCCTGGCTTATCGGCCATTCGCGCCGTGCCATGACGATCATCCACCAGAATATCGGCATATCGCTGGCGACCAAGGCGCTGTTCGTCGGGCTGACCGCGTTCGGTATGGCCTCAATGTGGGGCGCCATTGCTGCGGATGTAGGCGTGTCTCTGCTGGTGGTCGCCAACGCACTTCGGCTCCTGAACGGCCATCAGGTTGAGGCCGGGCCTTCAGGCGGAGAACCGGTGGGCGAGCAGATGGCGAAAGGAGCACTGGCGCACGGTCATTGATCCGGCGGTTTCGGTAGCTCGATATCGCTTTTGCGGTCCAGCCACGCCAGCGCCCCGACAGAGAATTCCGAACCCCGGTAGGGTTCCGTCCAGGCGGTCTCGATGTCGTCCCAGGGCAGAGGCTCGAGATTTCCAAGAAAGAGCGTCAGACGGTAGGCCGCTGCCTCGGGAAGCCAAGGCGCCTCCTTGGCCGGCGTCGCGGCGACAGGTCCGGACAGGAGGAGCGCACTTGCGAGTGTGGCGAGCAGCACTCTCATAATATTTCGCATCACCACGGCCTCCAAAGTAAAAAGTTAGACATGGCTAACTTATCTACCCGAAGCAAACAAGTTGTCAATCCCGCTGTTTCGCTGCAAAGTCCCGAGTATGACAAAGCTACAATCACAAGGGCGTGAGCCATTCGAAGCGGTCGACCGGGCTCCCGAGGCGCAGGCCGATGGCTTTGCGACCGTGCGTCAGGCACATGAAAGCGAGATGGCGGAGGATTACGTCGAACTGATCGCGGAACTGATCGAGACGCGCGGGGAGGCCAGACCGGTCGAGATCGCCGAGCGGCTTGGCGTGAAGCCGCCGACCGTGACCAAGAACATCTCGCGGCTCAAGGCTGCTGGTCTGGTCCGGCGGGAGCCATACCGCGCGATATTCCTCACCGATGCCGGGCAGGACCTCGCGGAGATCTGTCGACGCCGCCACAGGGTCGTCGTCGCCTTTCTTCTGAGCCTGGGAATCGACGAAGAGACCGCGGAACGCGATGCGGAAGGGATCGAGCATCACGTCAGCGGGACGACATTGGAGGCGTTCGAGCGACGGCTCAATCAGAAATGAGCTCGCCTAGATGCACATTCGCGCGATTCTCTATCGGGACCTCGAGCTATCAGGTCTTCAAGCCGCTGACACGTTTGCGCAATTTCGAAGCTCGCTAGCCGAGAACCCGCGACAGCACGATGGTTGCAAACAGGGCGACAAGTCCGAAGGCGATCGCAGACGCTACCGCATATTGGAGGATATCCAGGTGATTCCCCCTCCTCCGTCGTGCCAGATAGCCACCCCAGATCGCGCCTCCGATAGCGCTCACGATCACAAGCATCAGGATACCTCCGTTCCAAAATGCCGCGCATCGGGATCTCGTCCGAGCAAACTGGCCAGCCAGCCGAAGACCCAGCACCCGAAAACAAGAACCAACAAGGTCCAGTCGCCGAACCGCGCATAGGGCGTTGGAGTACGCGCGCCCGGCAGGCCGGCATCAATGGTGCCTGTTTCCCCGGTATCAAGACGCGCGACGACATTTCCATTGGCGTCGATGATCGCGGATATCCCAGTGTTGGCCGCCCGGACCACGGGAAGTCCCTCCTCGACCGCGCGCATCCGCGCGGAGGCGAGGTGCTGCTCGGGTCCGATGCTGGTTCCGAACCAGGCATCATTTGTGGCGTTGAATATCCAGTCGGGGCGGAAAAGGTCATCGACCACGTGGCCCGGAAAGATGATCTCGTAACAGATCGCCACCGCGACCAGAGGCGCGCCAGGGATCGCCAGCGTGCGCGGCCCTGGTCCCGGCGTGAAATCGCCCAACCCTTCGGTCAGCCGCTCGATGGGCAGCCAGCCTTTCAGGGGCACATATTCCCCGAACGGAACAAGATGATGTTTTGCATACCCCGTCAGAACCTCGCCGCTGCCGTCATAGGCCTGAACCGTGTTGAAATATCTGGTTCCCCCATCGCCCTCCACTCGGTCAGGCGCACCTGTCAGTAGGATCCTGCCGTCTGGCAAAGCTGCAGATATCCGCGCGCGTGCCGCAGCATCTTCGTCCAGAAAGCCGGGGAAGGCCGTTTCCGGCCAAAGCAGCAAATCGAAACGTCCGGGTTGCGCGGACAAGCCCAGGTATTTTTCCAAGGTTCGCTGGCGGCTGCCCGGTACCCACTTCTCGACTTGTGGCACATTGCCTTGGACGATGCGCAAAGCAACGTCTGTCGGCGGCACGTCCTGCCCTGACCGAAGCGCACCGCCAACCCAGAAACCCGCCACAGCAACGGCGAAGAGCACGAGAACAGGCGCGCGTCTCTTTGGCGCCGCCACAGTCAACACACCTGGCAATATGCCGATGAAGACCGTGAGAAAGCCCAAACCGTAGCTTCCGACCCAGGCGGCGGGTTGGCGCAGGGCGGCATAGTCGACAAGGGCATAAGCGGCAAGGTTCCAGGGAAACCCTGTCAGGACATGACCCCGCAGCCATTCCGTGGCCACCCAGCAGGTTGCAAACAGCAGGCCCGCCGCAATGCCGCCGACAGCTCGGCGCTGCATGATGGCGGCAAAAAGCATCGCCGTCATGCCCGGGAAGATGGCAAGTCCGGCGGACAGACCCGCGACCGCCGGAATCGCCAGTGCGCCGAAACGTTCGGCATCGACGTAAAAGCTCTCGGCGATCCAGGAAATTCCAATCCCGAATTGGCCCAGTCCGAAAGCCCAACCGACAAGGAAAGCGCGCGAGGTTGAGATGTTCCGGAGAACGATAAAGAGCACGGAGAAGGCGACAGGGACCGCGATGAGCCAAGAAAACGGCGGAAGAGTCAAAACCGTCAATCCGCCGGCAGCAAGGGCAAGACCCATGCGCTGGAACAGGTTCAGGTCCTCACTAACGAACTGCGGCAATCCCGGCTTCATGAATCGGTCTGAAGTCGAGCGCCAACCCACGGCGCAATGAGCAGCAGCATCACGCCGCCAACCACAAAAACATCGGCCATGTTGAAGGCAGGCCAGTGCGCCGTCCCGATGTAGAAATCGAGGAAATCCGTCACCGCACGATAGCGCAGGCGGTCCAGAATATTGCCGAGTGCACCGCCGATGATCGCACCATAGGCAATGGCCTCGACCCGGCTGCTGGTACGGACCAGCATGAACGCCAGCCAGACGCAGATGCCAAGCGCCAGTAAGACAAGGCTCCACCACGGCGCGCCGCCGAGAAGCCCGAAGGTCACTCCGTCATTGCGCAGGTAGATGAGATTGAAGCCGGGAAAGACCGATACGCCGGAACTAAGAACAGTCGCATTGGACACAACGATTGCCTTCGTTGCCTGATCGACAAGAAAGGCGATCAGCGCAGCAAGCAGACCGACGAAGAGGCAAGTTCTCATCAGCTTATCCCAGCCAGACGTCGAGGAACAACATGATCACAAGACCAACGGCGAGGCCGAGCGTCGCCCTGTTCTGATGGCCGGATCGGTGGGTTTCCGGAATGATCTCGTGGCTGATGACGTAGAGCATCGCACCTGCTGCGAAGGCGAGACCCCAGGGCAGCAGCGGTTGCGAAAGACTGATAATCCCTGCGCCGAGAAGTCCACCGACGGGCTCGACGAGACCGGTCAGAGCGGCGATGCCCCAGGCGCGAAGCCTGGAATAGCCCTCGCCGAGCAACGAAACCGCCACCGCCAGACCTTCGGGGGCATTCTGTAATCCAATACCGATCGCAAGTGGCAACCCGCCCGACAAACCGTCAGCCCCGAACCCGACGCCGACGGCAAGCCCTTCGGGAAAATTGTGGATAGTGATCGCGATGATGAAAAGCCAGACGCGCCGCAGCGATGCGGCGTCGGGACCTTCCCGCCCCGTCTTGAAATGTTCATGCGGTAGCCGTTCGTTCATCAGAGCGATCGCGCCCATGCCAAGCAGGATCGCAACACATACGATGGCCGCCGGGAGAGCACCGTTGTCGAACTGTCCTTCAGCTGCGTCGAGAGCCGGGATGATCAGCGAGAAGAACGAAGCCGCGAGCATGACACCCGCCGCGAAGCCAAGCAGCAGATCGCGCGTGGCCCGGGACGGGATACGCCCAAAAAGAACGGGGACCGCCCCGACCGCGGTCAGCGATCCGGCGGCCAGGCTTCCAAGAAAGCCAAGCGCTATGGGGGAGAGGGGTTCCAATTGTTAAGGTTCTGCCGCGAGTTCAGTCAGGAGCCGAGTAGCTGGTGTAGACCTCGGTCG
Source organism: Marivita sp. XM-24bin2 (assembly GCA_003149565.1). GTDB lineage: Bacteria > Pseudomonadota > Alphaproteobacteria > Rhodobacterales > Rhodobacteraceae > Marivita. The sequence goes on from QCWH01000083.1 coordinate 17,150, forward strand.
ATCCGTCTTCGTGGATCAGGAAGACATCGTAAGCCTCCCGGTCGTCCTCCGGTCCCATGCCGGGCGACCCGTAGGGCATTCCCGGCACCGCCAGGCCTACCGCGTCTGGCCGGTCCTCCAGCAGGCGTTGGATGTCAGCCGCCGGCACGTGGCCCTCGATCACATAGCCGTCGACCAAAGCCGTATGGCAGGAGACCATGCGCTGCGGCACGCCATTGTCGAGTTTGAAGCGCACAAGAGATCCTCCGAACATGTCCTCGCCCATCGGCGCGAAGCCATTCTCCTCGAGGTGCTTCATCCAGGACAGGCAACAGCCGCAGCCGTTTGTCTTCCGGACGTCGATCTGAATCGCCTCTGCGACGGCCTGCGCCGCAGGAAGCAAGGCAAATGCGATGGCAAGAGCGGGAGTAAATCGTTTCATGGATCAAAGCCTTTCGGTTGTCGTCTGTGCAAATTCGCTGGCGAGCCTCTCAGCAAGAAGTGAACGCGCCTCACGCAGTCGCTCAAGCGCGGCCGTGTCGTCCGCTTCACGCTCGGCCGCCTCTGCCAATCGGTCGTCAGAGAGAGGGTCGGTTGGGCGACCGTCCACCAGCACTTCGTAATGTAGGTTGGGGCCTGTCGCGGTACCCGTCGCACCGACCCGCCCGATCATATCTCCGGCCATCACGCGTTGCCCTTGTGTGAGCCCGTCCGGTACGGCGCTCAGATGCGCATAGCGCGTCAGGGTGTCGGAGCCATGAGCGATCTCGACGACCCGGCCATACCCACCGCGTCGGCCGATGAAGCTAACGCGGCCCGGCGCCGGCGCCTGTACCGGCGTGCCGCGCGCCGCCGCGAAGTCGACTCCTGTGTGCATCCGTACATTGCCGTAGACCGGATGGGTGCGGCGCCCGAACACAGAACTCAGCCGTGCACCTTCGACCGGTTGCGCAAACACGCGCAGGACTTCTCCGTCGACATAGATCGTCGCTTGGCCGCTGCCGTCGTTCGGCCAGACGATTTCATAGACCGAGCCATCGATATCCAGTGCGGCAAAGGCAAGCTCGGGCTGACCAATCCTCTTGTTCCCGTCTCGGGCCTCGCGCCAAAGGAGGCGCATCGTCTCGCCACCCGCAAGATCACGACGGAAATCCACGGTGCCGCCCAGCATCTGCGCCAGGTCCACCGCAAAACGGGCGGGGATGTCTGCCGTGTTCAGGGCGGCGAAAATCGAGCTCTCGATCACCGCCTCGCCGGCGAAAGTCACCAATTCGGGATCCGGGTCCAACACGCGGGCGGCAAGCTGTTCGCCGAAGACCGCCTCTATCCGGACACCGTCTTCGACGGCGAGCTCTACACGACGCGGGTTGTCGTCCGTTGTGGAAACCACCGTAATGATGTGACCCGGACGCAGACGGCGCAGATCGTATTCCGTGCCAATCGCCAAGGCGATTTCGGCGCGATCCGAAGCATCCAGCCCCGCATCGGAAAGGACCGCATCAAGCGTCTCGCCGGACGCAATCTCCCGCGACCAGGTGACCAGCGGGGGCTCGATAGATGGCAAGGAGGTATCAGCGGGGGAAACGGTCAGGAGCGGCCGGGGTCTGAACTCGAATGCGATATCCGCCTGGGCGAGTGTAGGGCGGACCGAATTGGTTTCGGTAATCCGAGGCGGCGCAAGCGGATTGGGAGTCCAGAGGGTCGCTTCAGCAATCGCAGGGGGCACCGGTTCTTTGGACAGAACGCCAGAGATGGCGATGGCGGTCACCGAAAATGCGCCTGCGACCGCAACGGCCGCCAAGACAGTTCTTATCTTCATGTTGCCCCCTCTACGTCTTCTGTCAGTGCGCGCTGGATCTTCGGCACCGCGAATTCTCTTTGCTCGTGATAGTCGATCATGGTGACGAGCTCACCCTCGGCATCGAACAGGAATACGCTTGCCGTATGGTTCATCGTATAGCCGCCGCCCTCAGTCGGGACGCGCTCAAATGAGGCACGAAACCCTTCTGCAGCGCGGGCAATTTGGTCTTCCGGCCCCGTCCAGCCACGAATGACCGGATGAAAATAGCCGACATATTCGGCCATGGCCTCGACCGTGTCCCGCTCCGGGTCGACCGTGATGAAGACCACGTTCATCTCTGATGCTTCGTCGCCCAGTTCCTCAAGCCAGCCGGAAATATCCGATAGGGTCGTCGGGCAGACGTCCGGGCAGTAGGTGAACCCGAAAAACACCATTGTGGGACGACCGATCAGGTTGCCAGGCCCTACCTCATTTTCCTCGTGGTCGGTCAGCCGGAACTCCATCGCCGATAGGGGCAGGGGCCGCTGCCCTTTTGGTTCAGGCGCACCGGGCCCGTCCACCCGCCACCAGCCCACGAAGAGCGTCAGGCCAAGAACGCCGGCACCGGCTGCGCCGTATAGAAGGAGCTGCCGACGTTGCATCAGCCCTCCGGTCCACGCGCGGCGATTCCGAGGATTGGGACCTCGACCGTCACCTTGCCGCCATCCGAGAAGGTCAGTGTCAGCGGGAAATTCTCGCCTTCGGTCATCGGCTCTTGCAGCTTCATGAGCATGGCGTGCAACCCGCCCGGCTCCAATGCCACGCTTTGGCCGGGCTCAATCGTGATCTCGCCTGCAGGCGCCATGGAACTGACGCCATCGGAGTTGGTTTTCGACTCATGGATCTCGGGCATCATTGCCAGCGGTGTCGCAAGTCCGGTCAGCGTAACGGCGTCTTCACCCGTGTTGCGCACGGTCATATAGGCGGCACCTGGCCTGTTGACGCTGATCGAGGCGCGGGACCACGCATTCTCGACCACGACATCCTCCGAACCGGCCAGTGCGGGGGCCGACAGCCCTGCAACCGTCAAAAGCACGGCCAATGCATTGGTATATCTCAACTTCTTCACCACTCGTTTCTCCTGCCTCCGCAAATCAGCTTTGGCTTGCCGCAACTTCCACTGCCACCAGCCTCTGCAATTCGGCCTCACCGAACGGATCGAGAGGCTTGCCGTTCACGAAGAACGTGGGCGTTTGGCGGACCCCGACTGTCTCGACATCGGCGCGGTCCTGGTTGAGCACCGCCACAACACCGGGGGCCAGCATCTGTGTCCGGGCAGCTTCGACATCCAGACCTCCGCTTGCTGCAATCTCAAGGATCAATCCGGGTGCCGGGGTCCCGTGAGACGCCCATCTGGGCTGCTCTCGCAAGACTGCCTCGAGCACAGGTTCAAACACGTCCTGCATGCGCGCCGCCTCGAGCACACGGATCGCTTCTACCGACGCCTCGCCGTGAAAAGGCGTATAGCGGATTACAACGCGCACCGCGTCTCCGTGCTCCGCCATGATATCCTCGACGACCGGATAGAAAGCGCGGCATGCCTCGCAGGCCGGGTCGAAGAATTCAACGATGGTTACGGGCGCATCCTCGGGCCCGAGGATCGGGGAATAGGGTCGGATCAGCGCGTCGGCCATTTCAGGGTCGATGGGATCGGACGCGGCAATCGGGTCGGGGCGGGTGGCATACCAGGCGGCACCGCCGAAACCGGCGACCCCGAGCGCGAGAACGGACAGGATGAGGCCGCGTCGTTTCATTTTTGTGTTTCCTTCAGTGAGAGAGCCGACAGCAGACCGATCATCGCGAAGGCGACGAGCGCCATCAAAGGAATCGGAATGCCGAAGACCAGTTGATTGTCGTCGGTACAGGATGGGCCGGTCGCCGTGCAGGGCTGGATACGCTCGGGGATAACGCCGACATAGAGGCCCAAGTGCCAAAGCGCGACGGCGGCACCGCCCAAAGCCAGCGCGATCCCGTAGCGACCCACGCGCCGATCCTGCCACCACAGCCCAAGCCCGAGGATGATGGCCAAGGGGAACATGAAGGCACGCTGGAACCAGCAGAGCACGCAAGGTGTCTGCCCCAGAACCTCGCCGATGAAGAGCACGGCAAGCGACGCGGTGAGCGCGATGATCCAGGCCAGGCCAAGGGCCGTCTCTCCGGAAAGTCGGGTCATGACGATCAGATCCTCTGTCTCAGATCGGCGAGGATCTCTTCGGCGGGCGTGCCGTAGGGCCAGGAGTCCGCGAAGCCTGCTTGCGTGTCGAAAAGGAAAAGATGCGACGTGTGACCCATCGTGTATCCGCCCGGCGCAGTCGCCTGCTCGATCCGCTCAAAGAATATCGGAAAGGTTTCGGATGTCGCGGCGATCTGCTCCGGTGTACCGGTCAGCCCGATGATCCCTGCGTCGAACAGGGGCACATACTCGGCAAGTGCAGTCGGCGTATCCCGCTCCGGATCAATCGTTATGAAAATCGGCTGAACCATTGCTGCCTCATCGCCCAGGCCCTCCATCACGGCCGCGACTTCGGACAGTGTTGTCGGACAGACGTCGGGGCAATTGGTGAAGCCAAAGAAGACCAGCATCCAGCGCCCTGCGAAATCTTCGTCCGTTTGGACCATGCCGCGATGATCGGTCAGTTCGAAATCAGCAAGAAACGGTGGTTCACTCTCGGTGCGGGCAAGATCGGCACGGTAGTCGGACCATAGCAACAGCCAGATGAAAACGAACGCCGCCGCGCCCGCCAACACCCACAATACCTTCTGAAGACCTGAAAGCCTCACGCCGCTCCGCCCGAACCTGATTCTATATTTTGTGTGCGTTTACATCCTCTAGCTACTGTAGGTTCAAGCGTGATTGTCATCGATCGGCCAACAATCACCGATCTGTGAAACTCGGGTGAAGCTTGTGATGCGCACCGCATAAAGCTACACCCACTGTAGGTAATGTGGGGAGCGGAAATGCTGACGATTGGGACGCTGGCGAAGAAGACCGGAACAAAGGTGCAGACCATCCGGTATTACGAGCAGATCGGACTTATGCCTGAGCCCGGCAGGACCGAGGGGGGCCAACGACGCTATGGCGACGCCGAACTCGACCGCTTGTCATTCGTCCGGCACGCACGGCAACTGGGGTTCTCGTTGGACGCGATCCGTGAGCTCCTCGATCTCAGCGATCATCCGGGAAAGTCCTGCGCTGAGGCGGATGCAATAGCCCGTCGGCAACTCAAACAGGTCGAGCAACGATTGGCGCGGCTCGAGGCGCTGCGGACGGAATTGAAGCGGATGGTGCATGAGTGCAGCGGCGGACAGACTTCTGATTGCCGTGTGCTCGAGGTACTGCGCGACCATTCCGAATGCCTGACCGACCATGAAGAGATCGGCGCCTGAGCAATTTCGACGACCTTTGATCGGAACGCAAAAAGCCCGGTGTTAGTTACTCATTGGCAATTCACTAATTTGGATACCCGGCATGGCGGAGCAGAGAAACGCAACGGAAAGACGCACACTCTGGATCGTGCTGGGTCTCAACATCGGGCTGGCAGTCGCTTTCTTCGCCTCGGGCGCATTCGGCGAGTCAAGCGCGCTTATCGCCAATGGCCTCGACAATCTGTCGGACAGTTTCGTCTACGCGATCAGCCTCTTCGCGCTGTCCCGCTCCGCCAAGTGGAAGCGCGGAGCGGCGAACGTTTCGGGCGGCCTGCTGATCCTCTTCGCCCTTGGAATCCTGTATGACGCGTGGCGCCGCTACGTCGGCGGATCGGATCCTCTTGGCACGATCATGATTGTCATGGCGCTGGTAGCGGCGGCCATCAACGCACTTTGCGTCTGGCTGCTGGCACGGCTTCGCGATCCAGACGTAAACATCCGAGCGGCGAATACGTTCAGCTGGAACGACTTCGCGGCCAATCTCGGAATCGTCGTCGCAGGCGGGCTCGTAGCCTGGCTCGGAACGAATTGGCCGGACCTTGTCGTGGGCGTGATTGTCGCCGGCATCGCGGCCTGGGGTGGCGTCGGAATCCTGAGAGACGCGCATGGTGAACACCACAAGGCGGTGCACAATGACGATCAGGTAACCAAGGACTCGGCCTGAAATCGGGGCTTGAAGCTACAGTGACTGTAGCAACTACATATTCTCGTGAACGATTCGAGGAGGTATCCCGTGAACCCCGCCGACCCTCATTTGGCCAAAACCCGGCTGCTGGATTTTGACGCGACCTCAATTGCAAAACTGATCGAGGAGCGCGGCTGGGCAGACCTTCCCAGCGACGACCGAATTGGGGCCATCTACGATTTCGTCAGGAACGAGATTACCTTCGGCTACAACCGCGCCGACGACATTCCGGCGTCCGAGGTCCTCGCAGATGGCCACGGGCAGTGCAACACCAAGGGCACGCTCCTCATGGCCCTGCTGCGTGGCGTGGGAGTTCGCTGCCGACTGCACGGGTTCACAATCCACAAGGCGCTTCAGAGAGGCGTCGTTCCGGAACTCGTCTATCCCCTCGCGCCGTCCGAAATCCTCCACTCCTGGGTAGAGGTGGACTTGGGCGACGGATGGGTCAATCACCGCCAGAACTTCGGATTTGTGCGCGACTTGCTCTATCGCCACGTCATCCGTCACTGGATGAATGCCAGGGTTCGCCGCATCCGCCGCGGAATCTTGCCGCCGGTCCCCGGATTCGATCGGCCGAACCGCCGCCATGAGGAGACGAACCGTGCCGCATGATCACGGCCACGCCCACATCGATCCTCAATCCGGTGATCGTCGCGTCTCCATCGCCATCTGGGCCAACGGCCTCCTGACGGTCGCGCAGATCGTCGGCGGGATCCTTTCCGGCAGCCTCGCGCTGATCGCGGATGCCCTCCACAATTTCTCGGACATGGCGTCGCTGGTGATCGCCTTCTTCGCGCGTAAGATCGCTCGCCGCCCGGCGGACAAGCGCATGACCTTCGGCTATGGGCGGGTAGAAATCGTCGCAGCGCTCATCAACTACACGACACTTATCCTGATCGGCTTCTACCTGATCTACGAGGGTGGCATGCGCATGATCGACCCACCAGAGGTACAGGGCTGGACGGTGGTGATCCTGGGCGGTGTGGCACTGGTCGTCGACACGTTGACGGCGCTGCTCACCTATTCGATGCAGAAAGGCAGCGTGAACATCCGTGCGCTCTTCCTGCACAACCTATCGGACGCTTTGGCCTCCGTGGCGGTCATCATCGGCGGCTCGCTCATCCTCCTCTACAACATGCGGTGGGTCGACCCGGCGATCACCATCGGCATCGCTCTCTACATCCTCTACCTCGCATTTACCGAGATCGGCGGTCCGATTCGGACGCTGATGCTCGGCAGTCCACCGGACATCGATAATGAAACCGTCGTTCAGGCGATGCGGGGTGTGGATGGTGTCGCGGACGTTCATCACGTGCATCTGTGGCAGATGCAGGAGCACGAGGCGGCTCTGGACTGCCACGTCGTGCTGACAGCGGACGGCTGGGGTCAAATCGAAAAGATCAAGGCCGCGATCAAGGACCGGCTGAAGGACGATTTCAGCATCGGTCATTCGAGTCTGGAATTTGAGCACGAAGACCGCGCACACGAAAACGCTGACCTTTACGGTCACGGCAAACCGGAAAAAGAGGAGGAAAACCATGTTCACCGAGACACTGACAGCTCATGACGACACGATTGGCCTCGCCTGCGAGGGCAAGCTCAGCGAAAGCGACCTGAAACGGATGCACGCCCTGCTTCATGAGCGCCTGCAAGAGACAAGTAAGCCCGGCCTGGTTCTCGATCTCACGAGGTTCGAAGGCTACGATGGGCCGTCCGCTCTGCTCGAAGATCTGAAAATCGACACAGCCCATAGGAATGACTTCCGCCGCGTCGCTGTGGTGGGCGAAGGGGCTTTGTTGGAGTGGGGAACCAGGTTCGCCGACGTGCTGACCACGGCAGAACTCCGTTAGTTCGACCCGGCGGAAATGAAGGCGGCAATCGCCTGGGCAAGTGAAAGGTAGAGTAGCTTTCAATCAGATGCCTTCGCAGAAGACAGCATCTGTTCGAAACCATAAACAAAAGAACTACAGCAGTTGCGAGACCCAAGAGCAATCCGAAAGTTCTGAACATGGTCGCTCCTTTCGCAAAGGAGTAACTTTGGTACGGTGGCACTGCCCTTGCCGGGGCATTATCAAATCGTAATGTTTTAGCGGCTCAGGGCGCCAGTTGGTTAACATAAACATCATTACCGGACATCCGCTT
>QCWH01000049.1 GCA_003149565.1 Marivita sp. XM-24bin2
GCCACGAGGCTTGGCCCAAGACGCGGTACATTCCCATAACCCAGCAAACGCGGAAGCCGCGCTTCGCGATGATAGCTTTCGGCACCAATGCGTGCGGCGCGGATCAGAATCCGGGGGCGGCGCAGGGCGGAAATTTGGGTCAGGAGATCTTGCATGCCGTGTCCTTTCAAAGCTGTCAGATGTCAGCGAATGTCGGGACAATGACACAACCTATGAGGGTGTTGCGCTTGTGGGGAAGGTGCCGAACGGTGGGTGAAAAATTTGTTTACGTTTTGGAAACAAAAGATTTTAGGTCTCTCAAAAGTTAACAAATCAGAAACAAATACACTCATAAGTTGCGTTCTGTTTGTGGATAAATCTGGGGATAAATTTCACAACGAGCACTCAACAGGGGGAAAGTCATGTCACATCTGCACCGTTCGACAACCTCATCCGGTCTGCGGGCTTTGTTGCCTGATGCCGCGCGGCATTATCTTGCACATATTGCCGATGGCCGACCGCTTCGCGACATTGCGCGCGAAGCCGGATGTCACCCGTCTACGATCCTGAGACAGGTCCGGAAGCTTGAATCTCAAAGGGACGATCCTTTGGTTGACCGGGTACTGAGCGAAAGTTCGATGACGAAGGCAGCGCCCGAGAGCCCGGTACGCGGCATTGGTGCCTTGGCGGATGCATTGCGTGGATTGTGCCAGACCGGCGCGTTGCTGGTATATCGGGACGGCGTCGATCAGGCGGCTATCGTGCAAACCGCAGGCGAAGGCGACACCCGTGTGATAAGCGTGGTTGATCTGGACATTGCGGCGGCACTTGCCTTGCGGGCCTGGATCGCTCCTGATGGCGGGACGTCGGTCAAGCGCTACCGGATCACAGAGGACGGGCGAGGCGCTATTGTCAAACTCGTGGCGCAACGAGACGCGCAAGCTGCGCAGATGGATCACGGGTCGGCTTCCGTGTATTTCTTAGAAAACACTGCCCGGACACCGCGATACCGTTCAGGCTCCAATGGGCCGGGCAGTGACAATCCCTTGGCCGCATTGGCGCGTCGACGCGGAGCGGATGGCACGCCGTTTCTGCCGGCACGGTTTGTAAAAGCGGGCGAACGCTTGCACGAAGACTTCGCAATTGCGGGCTTTTCTGACGACGACCTTTTGGGCTGGGATAGCCCGGACGCGTTGCGCCCATTATATGAGCGAGCGGAAACTCTGTCGGACCGTGGGCGTTCAAAGGCGATGTGCCGGACACTCGATGCGGTCCGGGATCTCGGACCTGGGCTGAGCGAGGTCGTTTTGCGTTGCTGCTGTCTGCGGGAAGGGCTTGAGGCGACAGAAAAACGTCTTGGCTGGTCTGCGCGGTCTGGCAAGGTGGTACTGCGCATCGCTCTGCAGCGGCTCAGCCTGTTTTACGCAAAAGCACGCGCCAAAGAGCCAGTTTTGGTCGGTTGACGCATCGCCGCGTCGAGACAGAATGACGCAAGACGGTAAAGCATTGGCGTCAAACGCCCTTGTTACAAGGTGCAGGAGGTACTCGGTACATTCGGGAATTTGAAGCTGCAATGCAGCTATGCAACACTGGTACTACCTCCTGCTACTCAATATGTTAGAGCAGTCGAAACCCAAAAGTGCGGGGAAAAACTGTTGCGTGACCTCAAGATCCCAGAACAGCGTCATCCTGAAAAGGCGCATCGACCGGACAATGCTCAGCCGAAGAAGCCCAGCTGGATTCGGGTGAAGGCACCCGGGGGCGAAGGCTACAACGAAACCCGCCGCATCATGCGCGAGCACAAGCTGGTGACCGTCTGCGAAGAGGCTGGCTGCCCGAACGCGGGCGAATGCTGGAGCCAGGGCCACGCGACCATGATGATCATGGGCGAGATTTGCACGCGTGGCTGCACCTTCTGCAACATTGCAACGGGTCGGCCCGACACGCTGGACGCGTTCGAGCCGGGCCGCGTGGCGGATGCGGTGCAGAAGCTGGGTCTCAACCACGTGGTTATCACCTCGGTGGACCGCGACGATCTGGAGGATGGTGGTGCCGAGCATTTCGCACAGACCATCCGCGCCATCCGTCATCGTTCGCCTGACACCACAATCGAGATTCTGACGCCGGACTTCCTGAAATGCGGACCCGACGCTTTGGAAACGGTGGTGGCTGCGCGCCCGGACGTGTTCAATCACAACCTTGAGACAGTGCCCGGCCTCTACCCCGAGGTGCGCCCCGGTGCGCGTTACTTCCACTCACTGCGTCTGCTGCAGCGGGTAAAGGAGATCGACCCGTCGATCTTTACCAAGTCTGGCATCATGGTCGGTCTGGGCGAAGACCGTCAGGCCGTGATGCAGGTCATGGATGACATGCGCGCGGCGGATGTTGATTTCTTGACGATTGGCCAATACCTGCAGCCGACGCCAAAACACCATGCGGTTGACCGTTTTGTGACTCCAGAGGAGTTCTCAGGCTATGAGAAGGCGGCATATGGGAAAGGCTTCCTGATGGTCTCTGCGACGCCGCTGACCCGGTCGTCTTATCACGCGGGCGATGATTTTGCCCGCCTGCGCGCCAATCGTGAAGCAAAACTAGCTCGGGTCTGAGCCAACAGCTTTACGCCAAAGCCGTCGAAGGCTTTGGCCTACGGCAGTGCTTTAAGATAGGCCGCCACCGCCTCACGGTCGCTCGCAGGCAGCTTGGCGAAATTCTCGATCACCGAAACCATGTGACCTCCGGCACTGTCAAAATCGGGTGTAAAACCGGTCTCAAGATAATAAACGATGTCGGTTGGCCCCCAACCCAGATCGTCCGGGGTCAAAGAGGGGATTTGACCGGGACCTGTCGGGTTGGCTGCTCCGGCAAGCCACTGCGACCGGTCAAGTCCGCCCAAAGCGTCTCTTGGCGTATGGCATTCACCACAATGCGCCAGCGCTTCGACAAGATACCGTCCGCGCTCCAACTCGGGTTTGGGGACATCCTGCATCACCCAGTCGTCGGTCAGATACAGGTATTTCCAAACTCCGACGGATCGCCGAATGCTAAAGGGAAAATTTACTTCCTGCGGCTGGCTGGGCGTCGCATCTTCGGGCAAGGTTTGCCAAAAGGCCCACAGATCAACCACATCTTGATCCGTCATGTGGATATAGGACGCGTAGGGGAAGGCCGGGTAGTAGTGCTGACCGTCTGGAGACACGCCTTTTTGCACAGCACTCGCAAACTCACCCAATGACCATGATCCAATACCAGCCTCAGGATGGGGGGAAATATTCGGTGCGATAAACGTTCCGAAATCCGAATCGAATCTTTGGCCCCCGGCGAGGATGACCTTGGCCTCACCGGTGGCATCAGGTGCCGCGTGGCAGGACGCGCAGCCTGCTGCGGTGAACACTTTTTCCCCGTTCGCCGCGTCGCCTTCGAGGCCGTCGAATGCCGACGCGTCAACCGGGACAGCACGCGTCACAAAAAGCCCGGCAGCCACAATGGCTGCCAGACACAATCCACCTACAATCAGACCACGACGCATTGTGACGGATCAGTTTGCCGGGGCGCGGTGTGTGTCGTGGCAGGCTTTGCAGGTGCCACCGATTTGCCCCATCACCGGACCAAGCGCATCGACACCGCCAGAAGCCGCGGCCTGCATCGCTTGCGCAGCGGTGCCGAAATCAGACCACTTTGACAGGAAATCTTCATTCTGGTCCCAGATCGTCGGCTGAGCACGTGTGCCGTCGATCGACATATTGTCGGATCCTTCCGGCCACATCGGGCCTTGCTGAATGTTTGAGACCGCCACCAGCGTGTCTGCGGCGGCTTGCGCGGCCTCTGCGTCGTAATCCATTTTGCCTTGCGCCATGCCGCCCAAAATGCCGAGGTTGATTGCCATGATGCGGAACTGGCCCTGACGCGCCTTCAGCTGAGCTGAGAAATCGTCCTGCGCATAAGCCGCCGTCCCGCACCCCAACGCCGCGAACGCAATCGCAAATCTAAGATGTTTTTTCATGACTTTTGACTCCCTGAAAAATTGTATGTCCTCCGATCTAGTATGCCTCGCGCATTGCACAAATTAATTGTTAGAAAATGCAAAAAGGGTCTGCATACATGCACAAGTTGAACTGGGATGATTTGCGATTTGTGCTCGCGGTTGCGGATACCGGGTCGGTGAATGCCGCAGCAAGGCTGTTGGCGGTCAATCATGCCACCGTGCTGCGTCGCATCGCATCGTTCGAAGAGGCGTGTGGCGGGCCGGTTTTCGAACGGGATCGCAGCGGATATCGGCTGCGACCCAACCGGGCCCCGGTGATTGAGGCGGCGCGGCTTGCAGCGCAGCATGTGCAATCCGCCGAAGCCTTGATGCAGGACAGACAGAGCATCACAGGCCAATCGCTGCGCATCACATCGACCGATACGTTTTGCCAGACGGTGTTGAGCTGGATCCATCCCGCATTGGCGCGGCGCGTTTTGCCGGACAGGGTGACCTATCTGAGCTCAAACGGACATCTCGATATGGCGCGTCTGCATGCCGATATCGCTTTGCGACCGGCAATGAGTTTGCCCGATGACCTGGTCGGGCGTCAGGTCGCGGTGATGGAGTTTGCAGTCTACCAGGGGGCTTCATCCAAAGACGCGGCGACATGGCTGGGCCTAACCGGTGCCTTGGAGCGCTCGGGACCCGCAAAATGGATGGCGCGCACGCTGCAACCGGATGATGTCTCGGCGGGTGCTGACAGTTTTTGCGTGCTTGCTGAAATGCTGCTCAAAACCAACGCAAAGACCATCCTTCCCTGTATTCTTGGGGATACAAGGCCCGAGCTTTTGCGTGTCGAGTGCGACGTTCCAAAGATGGACGTTCCGGTTTGGCTCGCCTGTCATCGAGATCTTGCTGGCAGCGACCGCCTGAACCACCTGATGGATGCTTTGGAGAAACTTATGCAGCCGCATCTCGGGGCTTTGGGCGGCGACCGCTCGGGTTAGCGCAGCACGCGGTTCGGAACCCGCTCGGCGTCCAGCGACATCCAGGCAGGCCAGCCAACCCATGTTTCTATTGAGTAGATGACACCACAAATAGCAATGACGGCCAAAACCAGTTTTACGCGCGCCGGGCTGGGCGGGTTTCGCGCCCATTGAGACATTCGCAGAAGCCAGAACCAGTTCACGCCTCGGGGAACCGCACCTTGCCGATGAAGGGCAGGTTACGGTTGCGTTGTGCGTAGTCGATGCCATAGCCGACGACAAATTCATCCGGGATTGAAAATCCGATCCAATCCGCCGTCACATCGGTTTCCCGCCGTGACGGCTTGTCGAGCAGGGCAATAGTGCGCAGCCGTCCCGGATCACGCGATTCGAGAAGGCCAACCACATGCTTGAGCGTATGACCGGTGTCGACGATATCCTCGACAACCAGCACATCCCGCCCTTCGATCTGGCCGCGCAGGTCTTTGAGAATCCGCACCTCGCGGCTCGACTCCATGCTGTCGCCGTAAGACGAAGCTTCTAAAAAATCGACCTCAACTGGTAGGTCCAGTTCGCGCACCAGATCGGCGATGAACACGAAACTGCCGCGCAGCAGACCCACCACGACAAGCTTGTTGGTGTCGCTGAATTCTTCCTTGATGGCGTGGGACAGTTCCTCGATCCGGGCGGCAATCGCCTTGGCCGAGATCATTTCGTCGATGACATATGGACGCTCTGACATAGGCTTCCCTTGATTTTTCGCGCGCACAATACGACATCCCCCGCCACTGTCACGGTCAAAACACAAGAGCAGATGCCGACACATTCTGAAACCCGTACCCTGCCGTACACGGCGCAACAGATGTATGATCTGGTTGCGGACGTGGCGAATTATCCAAAGTTCCTGCCGTGGACGGCCGCCGCGCGCATCCGCTCGCGCGAGGATCGGGGCGATCACGTAGAGATGCTGGCCGATCTTGTGATCAGCTTCAAAGTGTTCCGTGAGCGGTTCGGCAGCCGGGTTGTGCTGTGGCCCGAGCAAAGGAAGATCGACACCGAATATCTCGATGGCCCGTTCCGCCATATGCACTCCAATTGGGGTTTCAAGGATGTCGAGGATGGGGTCGAAGTGACCTTTTTTGTCGATTTCGAGTTCAAGAACCGCATTCTGCAGGGGGCTGCGGGTATGTTCTTTTACGAAGCGATGCAGCGGATCGTGCGCGCTTTTGAACGTCGCGCGGCCGAGCTTTACGGATAAGCATTAAGTCCAATGAAAAAGGCGGACCTTTTGGCCCGCCCTGATATTCACAATACTGGGTCGCCTCACGACGCGTGGTCATATGCCCGTTCACCGTGCACGATGATGTCGAGCCCGGAATCTTCGGTCTCTGCATCAACCCGCAGCGGTGTGATTGCCTTGACGACGAAGACCAGTACCACGGTCACGACCACGGTAAACACGCCGACAATCGCCAACGAGCCCAGCTGCGCTGCAAAGCTGCCCGCACCGAAGACCGCGATCATGATGGTGCCAAAGATGCCGCCCACGCCGTGCACCGCGAACACATCCAGCGTGTCGTCGATCTTGAGCATGTTGCGGATCACGTTCACCGCTTCCTGACACAGGATGCCCGCGATTGCCCCGATGATCAGCGCTTCAATCGGCCCGACAAAGCCCGAGGCCGGTGTGATCGACGCAAGCCCCGCAATTGTGCCGGTGACCATGCCAACCAGCGATGCCTTGCCGAACTTTACCTTTTCCCACAGCGCCCATGTCAGTGATGCGGTCGCCGCCGAGATATGTGTGACAGTCAGCGCCATCGCCGCACCGCCATCAGCCGCCAGTTGCGAGCCGCCATTGAAGCCGAACCAGCCGACCCAGAGCATCGCAGCCCCTATCATCACGTAGCCGGGATTGTGCGGCGGCGTGGTGTCTTTTTTGCGCGGCCCAAGGAACACCGCGATGATCAACGCCGCCAGACCCGCGGTTTCATGTACCACGATGCCACCAGCAAAATCGCGCACACCGGTGTCGCCGAAGATACCGCCATCGGCAAGGAAGCCGCCGCCCCAGACCCAATGCACCACCGGCGCGTAGCACAAGATCATCCACAGGCCCGAGAAGAGCAGCACAAAGCCAAAGCCCACGCGTTCGACATAGGCGCCGACGATCAGAGCAGGGGTGATGATGGCGAATGTCATCTGGAAGGCGAAGAACAGAACCTCGGGCAGGGTGTCGGACAGATCGTCGGAGCCGACCCCCAGAAGGAACATTTTCTCAAGCCCGCCCCAATACGCGCCGCCATCGCCAAATGCGATCGTGTAGCCAAAGGCGAGCCACAGAACGCTCATCAAACAGGCAATTGCGTAACAATGCATAAACACGCTGAGCACATTCCGCGCCCGCACCAAGCCACCGTAAAACAGCGCAAGCCCTGGTAGCGTCATGAACAGCACAAGCGCTGTTGCCACAATTATCCAGGCCGTGTCGGCTCCGTTCATCTGTCCCATCCTTTGATTTGTCGTTGTTGTGCGCGGTCAAAGCGGATCGGGAACGCGGAAAAAAGAGGCAAAATGGCAAAGTGGCTGCCGTAAAATCGTGCAGACATGGTTTTGTTTAATTATTGTGCGAAAACGCCAGCCTGTGCGTAATAATGCGTCACGGGTTGCGCAGCGCCGCCACCAGTAATGACAACGCTTCGTCCCGTGCTGCCGCGCGCACCTGTGCCCGTCCCAGCGCGCCGAATTCGATGGTTTTGGTCTCGACCCCTTTGGTGGTGGCCAGACCGAAACATACACGGCCCTCAGGTTTGAAGTCCGATCCGCCCGGTCCGGCGATGCCGCTGATCGACACCGCAATCGTCGCGCCTGCCGCCGTCAAAGCACCGGCCGCCATCTCATGTGCAACCTCTTCGGACACCGCGCCATGCGCGTCCAGCGTGGGTGGCAGAACGCCCAGCATGTCCACCTTGGCTTGGTTGGAGTAGGTGACGAAGCCGCGCTCAAACACCGCAGATGATCCCGCCACATCTGTGATCGCTGCCGCGACCATGCCGCCTGTACAGCTTTCGGCCGTTGTCAAAATTGCGCCGGCCTCAACAGCAAGGCGCAGAAGGTCTTCAGCCAAAGACAGGGTCACATCAGCACCAAATGGAACAGCGCCGCCAGTGCTGCAACGCCAATCGCTGCAAATACGCCTGCGATCACGTCATCCAGCATCACACCCAAGGCGTCGCCCCGCGCATCCGCCTTGCCGACCAGCCACGGCTTCCAGATGTCGAACAGCCGGAACAGCACAAAAGCCGCGATCCATCCGGGATAGAGCGCCAGCGGGTCCGCCGACATGCGTGTAGCTCCGTACGCCACCGGGAACAGGGCAATCCACTGGCCAACAACCTCGTCAACCACGATGTAGGATGGGTCCTGATCGTCCTGTCCTTTGGTCAACTCGCGCGCGGCAATCCAGCCGGACATGAAGATAAAGAAGGTCAGGTTCACCAACAGCCAGAACCCGCCAATCGACAGTACGGCATAGGCCACGGGCAGGGCGGCCAATGACCCCCAGGTGCCCGGCGCAGGTTTGAGGTATCCGACACCGAAAAACGTTGCGATCAATTTGTTCATGCCGACACCAGCGCAGCGGTAGCAATCGCCGCAATTCCTTCGCCGCGCCCGGTGAACCCAAGCTTTTCCGACGTTGTCGCCTTGACCGAAATGTCCTCGATAGGCAGATCCATGATGCCCGCCATCTCGGCGCGCATCGCTTCGGCATGCGGCCCGATCTTGGGGAACTCGCAGACAAGGGTGCAATCCACATTGCTGATGACAAACCCGGCATCCCGCGCCATCTGTACGGCATGTCTGAGAAAGATATCGCTGGCCGCGCCTTTCCACTGCGGGTCTGAGGGCGGGAAGTGACGGCCAATATCTCCGGCGGCCAACGCTCCATAGATGGCGTCTGTCACGGCATGCATGCCGACATCGGCGTCAGAATGGCCCATAAGGGACTGATCATGCGGAACTTTTATGCCGCAAATCACGACGTGGTCGCCCGGCCCGAACTTGTGAACGTCATAGCCATTGCCAAGCCGCACTTTCATATGCAAATCCCTCGAACTGTTACGGCTTATCTACGTTTTGTCCGTGGGCTGTGCAATCGCTCCCGTCCGCTTGCTTAATAATTAGGCAGATGCGTTTTGTTGGTCTGTTTTTCAGGCTAATATCATTGAACGGCGTGCAACCAACGCGTAGCTCAAATTCATTAATCAAGGATTGCACCGGTGACTCCGTCCGCTCCACACAATTTGATTTCGCCTCCTGTGCTGCTGGCCCCGCTGGCCGGGATCACTGACCTGCCGTTCCGCACGCTTGTGTCGGGCTTCGGCGCGGGCCGGGTGGTGTCCGAGATGATCGCAAGCGGTGAATTCCTGACCGCGCGGCCGGGAACCCGAGAGAAAGCCGAGCTTGGAGCAGGCGTTGCCAACACCTCGGTTCAATTGGCAGGCCGCACACCCGAGGCCATGGCCGAGGCGGCACGCATGGTCGAAGGCATGGGCGCGCAGGTCATCGACATCAATATGGGATGCCCCGCGAAAAAGGTCGTTGGCGGCTATTCCGGTTCGGCACTGCTGCGCGATCTCGATCACGCTTGCCATCTCATCGAAGCCGTTGTCGGAGCGGTGAGCGTCCCGGTGACACTCAAGACGCGCCTTGGCTGGGACGACGCCTCGCATAACGCTGCCGAGCTTGCGCAGCGTGCTGAAACGCTTGGCATAGCGATGATTGTTATTCACGGGCGCACCCGCTGCCAATTCTACAAGGGCCGCGCGGATTGGGCTGCGATCCGGCCGATAAAAGAGGCCGTGTCGATCCCCGTGATTGCAAATGGCGACATCATCGACACCGCGTCGGCGCGGCACGCTCTTGCGCAGAGCGGCGCTGACGGTGTGATGGTCGGTCGCGGTGCGCAAGGTCGACCCTGGGCGTTGGCGCAGATCGCCGCCGATATCTACGGCACGCCGCAGCCGGTTGTTCCCAGTGGGCAAGCGCTGGTCGAGATGGTCGCGGAACACTATGAAGCGATGCTGGATTTCTACGGCGCCGAATTGGGCAACCGCGTCGCCCGCAAACATCTGGGCTGGTACATGGATGAGGCCGGAACCGGACCCATTATGCGCAAATCCATCCTGACGGCCAAAGATCCTAAAGCAGTGCTCAAGGCGCTGCCTGACGCCCTACTTTCAGATGTGAGGCAAGCCGCATGACCGATCCCGCATCCGGCGAGCCCGAAATGGTTGACGAGCGGCTGATCTGGTCGTCGCTGCCGGTACCGGCGATCATC
Source organism: Marivita sp. XM-24bin2 (assembly GCA_003149565.1). Lineage (GTDB taxonomy): Bacteria > Pseudomonadota > Alphaproteobacteria > Rhodobacterales > Rhodobacteraceae > Marivita. The sequence continues at coordinate 10,271 of QCWH01000049.1, forward strand.
ATCGACGCAGACGAAAACATCTATGACATGAACCCGGCTGCCGAAGGCTTTATGAACAATTCGGCTAAATGGCTGCGGGGCCAGCCGATCTGGGACCGTCTCACGGTCGACGCGCCGATGGAAAAAAGCCTTGCGCGTGCGCGGGCCAATGGCACGCCGCTTTTCGTCAACGATGTGGATGTGGGCACCGGCAATCGTCCGCCTCTGGTGTGCAATCTCCAACTGGCACCGGTGCAGGGCCAGGACGGGTGCATGATCCTTCTTATCAGCCCGCGCGAATTGGCCGGTCGCGTCAATCAAAGCCAGTCGGTCAAGTCGGCCGCAAAATCTGCCATCGGCATGGCCGAAATGCTGGCGCATGAAATCAAAAACCCGTTGGCGGGGATCACCGGCGCGGCTCAGCTTCTGAGCATGAATTTACACAACGGGGATCTGGAGCTGACCGACCTTATCGTCGCAGAAACCCGCCGCATCGTGAAGTTGCTGGAACAGGTCGAACAGTTCGGCAACCTGTCTGCACCCGAACGCAAGCCGGTGAATCTTCATGATGTGCTGGACCGCGCGCGGCGCTCTGCGCTGCTCGGTTTTGGCGCACATATGAAAATTATCGAGGATTACGACCCGTCGTTGCCCCTCGCGCTGGGGGATGCAGATCAACTCCTTCAGGTGGTGTTGAATCTGATCAAGAACGCGTCAGAGGCGGCAGATGCCAAGACCGGTGGCACCGTTCGCCTGCACACTTATTACGAACACAGCTACAGTCTGCGCCGCGCTGATGGCTCAGGCCAGTCCTTGCCGCTTCAGGTCGAGGTGATCGACGATGGACCCGGCTTGCCGCCCGAGATCCGCGGCGATGTGTTCGACCCGTTCGTGTCAGGGCGTGAGAACGGGACCGGCCTTGGCCTCGCTCTGGTGAGCAAAATCATTTCCGATCACGATGGTTGGGTTGCTGTGGACAGCGTGCCCGGCAAAACCCGCTTCCGCATTTCATTGCCGCAAGCGCCCCGCAAACAAAAGGAGTCAAGCTGATGGATGGTACGGTACTTGTCGCGGATGATGATCGCACGATCCGCACGGTTCTGACACAGGCGCTGACGCGGGCTGGCTGCAAAGTGCATGCAACCTCATCGCTGACAACGCTGATGCGCTGGGTGGCCGAGGGCAAAGGCGATGTCGTGATCTCGGATGTGGTCATGCCCGATGGGAACGGGCTCGAAATGCTGCCCAAGATCAGTCAGGACAGGCCTGACCTGCCGGTGATCGTCATCTCGGCGCAGAACACGATCATGACCGCCATTCAGGCGGCCGAAGCCGAGGCATATGATTACCTGCCCAAGCCGTTCGACCTGCCGGACCTGATGAAGCGTACCGCAAAGGCGCTCGACTCTCGCAGCCGCGTGGTGCGTCCGACTCCCGACAAGGTGGTCGATGATGCGCCCGATGATCTGCCTCTGATCGGCAAGACCCCGGCGATGCAGGCGCTGTACCGCCTTGTCGCCAAGGTGATGAACACCGATCTGCCTGTTTTGATCTGCGGCGAATCCGGAACTGGTAAATCCCTTATCGCCCGTGCGCTGCATGATTTCTCCGACCGCCGATCCTTGCCGTTCGTCACGGTCACAGGCAGTGATCTGTCTGATATCGAAGGCCCTGCGCGCATTCTGGCCCGCGTGCGCGGCGGCACGCTTTTGATCGATGAACTGGCCGATGTCCCCGACGAGGTGCAGGCCCGGATCGTGCGTATGATGGATGGCCCGGGCGAACATGTTCCGCGCTTTATCGCCACCAGTCAGACTGATCCGGGGCAGGGCATTGGTGACAGCGGTGTGCGGGAAGATCTGTACTACCGGATCAGCGGCGCCACGATTTCTGTGCCCTCTCTGCGCGAGCGGGTAGATGACATCGCATTGCTAAGCGAGCACTTTCTGCTCCGCGCAGAACGCGACGGCGGCTCAAAGCGCTGGCTTTCTGAAGACGCCGCGGATCTCTTCCGCGCCTATAGTTGGCCGGGCAATGTGCGCCAGCTTGAAAACGTGGTGCGCCGCCTCAGCCTGACATCGCGCGCCGATGAAATCAGCCGCGCTGAAGTTGAAAACGTGCTGGGCAACCAACCGGAAACAGGCCCGGTTCTGCGCGGCGGTGACAGCGAAAAGCTCAGCACGTCGGTGGCCCGCCATCTGCGTCGCTATTTCGACCTGCACGGGACGATGCTGCCGCCGCCGGGCCTGTACCCGCGAATCCTGCGCGAGATCGAAGCCCCGCTGATCGAGATTGCGCTCGAAGCGACCGGCGGAAATCAGGCAAAATGTGCAGATTTGTTGGGAATTAACCGAAATACGCTCAGAAAGAAGATCACCGATCTCGATATTCAGGTGACACGCCGCCGCAAATTGATGTAAAACTGCCACATAATAGTGTTCTGACGGTGACGCAGTTGGTCAGAAACACAATATATGGCGGTAGCCGGACTGCGCGGCACATCAAGGCGGGGGTTGGCTGTGGCCACCTGGGCACGCTCGTGGAATTGGACCCGGCTCAGCCGGATGCGCCGGCAACGGCGCTATCAGAACGCCATGACGCTTGGTCTGGTGGTGCTGGGCCCCGTTCTGGCGATTGCCACCATTCTTGTTCTTGGCCCGTTCGACACGGGCGCGGGCGCGCAGTTCAACCTGCGGCTCGTTCTGCTGGCCGATCTGATTTACGTGCTTTTGCTGGCAGCTTTGGTGCTCAGCCGTGTGGTCAATCTGGTCGCCGCCCGCCGCGCCAAATCAGCCGGATCAAGATTGCACCTGCGCCTGACCGGCGCATTTGCGCTTATGGCGCTGTTGCCGACCATCACAGTGGCCGTCTTTGCCGTGCTCACAATCAATATCGGGCTGGAGACGTGGTTCTCTGAGCGCGTACGCAACGTGGTGGGCGCATCGCTTTCGGCGGCAGAAGCCTATGAGCAGGAACATCGCGAAGGCCTGTCACAGGATGCCCGCGCTCTGGCGGCGTTTCTTGACGCCAACCGTCGTGCAACCTTCATCATGGATGATGGCGAATTGCGACAGGCGCTCAGTCAGGGGCAAGCCCAGATTCAACGTGGCCTGCGTGAGGCTTATGTCATTGATGGCGCCGGGGAAATTCGGGCTAGGGGCGAGGGGTCCTATCTGTTTGACTATGAGCGCCCATCGCCGGATGTCTTCTCGGAGGCCAGCGAGATCGGCATCGCTCTGGTACAGGATTGGGACAACAATGAATTGCGGGCGATGATCCCGCTGCAGGCCTTTACAGATCGCTATCTCTACATCACCCGCGAGGTTGATGGGCAGATCCTCAATCTGCTTGACGACACGCAGGAAACCGCGCGCTTTTACCAGCAGCAGGAAAATGATCGTGGCCGGGTCCTGTTTGACTTTGCCTTGCTTTACCTAGGATTTGCGGTCCTGCTCATCCTTGCTGCGATCTGGCTGGGACTGTGGTTCGCCGAACGGCTCAGCCGCCCTGTGGGTCGCCTGACAGGCGCGGCACAACGCGTTGGTTCAGGCGATCTTGATGTAAAGGTTCTCGAAGAAGACGGCGACGACGAAATCGCGATGTTGGGCCGCTACTTCAACCAGATGACGCGACAGCTCAAAGGCCAGCGCGATACGCTTCTGGACAATACGCGACAGATTGAGCGGCGCCAGCGCCTGTTCGATTCCGTGCTGACCTCGGTCACCTCGGGCGTGGTGGGTTTGGATGCCGAAGGCCGCGTGACCTTTGTCAACCGGTCGGCCGAGCGCTTGCTCGCCTGGCACGAAAATCAACGCAGCGTTCAGATCACCGTGGCCGTTCCCGAGTTCGGCCCGTTGTTTGATCGTCTGCGCGAGCAGGGCATTGAGACCGCTCAGGAGGAAATCAAGGTCAGCCGCGAGGGGCGATTGGAAAACCTGCTTGTGCGCCTGTCGACCCGCCGGCGCGAGGATGGTGGTCTGGAAGGTTACGTGATTGCCTTTGATGACGTGACCGATCTGGTGAGCGCACAGCGCATGGCCGCGTGGGGCGACGTTGCCCGGCGCATCGCGCACGAAATCAAGAACCCACTGACGCCCATTCAGCTGTCTGCAGAGCGCATCCGACGCAAATTCCGCCGCCACCTTGGTGAAAGTGATGCCGAAAGCCTTGAACAGCTAACTGAAGTGATTGTGCGTCAAACCAACGACTTGCGGCGCATTGTTGATGAGTTTTCCAAGTTCGCCCGGATGCCTGAGCCTGAACGCAAGCCCGAGGACATCGTTGATATCCTGCGCAGCGTGGTTCTTCTGCAAGAGGCCGGTCAACCCAACGTGTCATTTATCGTGGATATGCCGGACAGGGGAATCCCCGCTGAAATCGACGCGACCATGATAGGTCAGGCGTTCACAAACCTTGTGAAGAACGCCGGAGAAGCAATTGAAACATATATGGAAAATAATCCAGACGATCCGATCTCTCCCGAGATTCGTGTGTCCTGCACACTTGCCGAAGATATGGCGGAAATCAGGATCGCGGATAACGGAATCGGCCTTCCCGAAGATCCGTCGCGCCTCTTCGAGCCTTATGTGACGACACGCGAGAAAGGCACTGGGTTGGGGTTGCCGATCGTCAAGAAGATCATCGAAGAACATGGTGGCACGCTCTTGCTTGAACAGGCTGATCCTTTTGACGGGACAGAGCGGCGAGGGGCGATGGCCGTGATTCGGCTTCCTGTTCTTCTTGAGGGGCAGAATGAGAGTGCAATCAGCGGTTTAGGGGATGATGCACCCTCTGCTGCTGCGGAATTTGAGACGTGATGCGAACAAAAACGAGGGTGAGGTTATGAGCGATATTCTGATTGTAGACGACGAACGTGACATTCGTGAATTGATCGGGGACATCCTTGAAGATGAAGGATACACGACCCGACTTGCGGGCAATTCTTCCGAAGCGATGGCTGAAATCAACGCCGAGGAGCCGTCGCTGTTGATCCTCGATATCTGGCTGAAAGACAGCAAGATGGACGGGATCGACATTCTCAAGACTGTCAAACGCGATAACCCGGATGTGCCTGTGGTGATCATTTCTGGGCACGGCAACATCGAGATTGCTGTCGCTGCGATCAAACAGGGCGCGTATGACTTCATCGAAAAACCGTTCAATATCGACCAGTTGCTGGTTGTTATTCGTCGCGCGATGGAAACCAGCCGCTTGCGCCGCGAGAACAACAAGCTCAAGCGCCGCGAAAGCGATGTGGCGCAGATGGTGGGCGATTGCGCGGCCTACAGGGGTCTGGTGTCAAACCTCGACAAGGTGACAAAATCGAACGGCCGCGTCTTGCTGTCTGGTCCGGCTGGCAGCGGCAAGGAAGTGGCCGCGCGCTATATCCATGCCAATTCCAACCGCGCCAGCGCACCTTTCATCACCGTAAACTGTGCGGGCGTTGCGCCAGAGACGATGGAAGAGGTGCTTTTTGGTCGCGAAACCCCGGAACGCGGGATCGAGCCAGGTTTGCTGGAACAGGCGCACGGTGGGGTGATCTATTTCGACGAGGTCGCTGACATGCCGCTGGGCACCCAGTCCAAGATCCTTCGCGTTCTGGTGGACCAGCAGTTCCAGCGCGTCGGCGGGCAGGACAAGGTGCGGGTCGACCTGCGCGTGATCTCGTCCACCAACCGCGACCTGCAGACCGAGATTGCGGCGGGCACGTTCCGCGAGGAACTTTACCACCGGCTCAACGTGGTGCCGATTTCGGTGCCAAGCCTCGAAGACCGGCGCGAGGACATTCCGACGCTGGCAGAGCACTTCATTGATCTTTTCAACCAGACACAGGGCCTGCCCAAGCGCCGCCTTAGCCCCGACGCGGTGGCGCTGTTGCAGACGATGGTCTGGCCCGGCAACGTGCGTCAGCTCAAGAACCTGATCGAGCGGGTTCTGATCCTGGGCGACGGCACCGGCGACATCGCGGCGCGGGAATTGCCGCAGGACGCTGGCCCGGCCGAGGACGAGGAAGGCCGCGTGGTGCTGTCGGGTACGCTCGCGACCATGCCGCTGCGCGAGGCGCGTGAGGCGTTCGAACGGGAATACCTGCTCACCCAGATTAACCGTTTTGGCGGAAACATCAGCCGCACCGCGAGCTTTGTCGGAATGGAGCGCAGCGCGCTGCACCGCAAGCTGAAGTCGTTGGGCGTGGTGACCAGTTCCAAAGCGGGGAGCCGCGTGGCTTATCTTGAGGATGAGGTGGAGCAGGCGTCTTAAGGAGCTATCTCAAGGATCGTGGCAACAAACCGGGTCGACACGATGCGTTACCTTATATTGGCCTCTGCTGTTGCGCTGATGGCAAGCGCCGGGATCGCGGCAGCTCAGGGTACGCGGCAGATCGACCGCTCTGGTGTGGACCGAGCGGCGTGGGAGTTTGCGCAGGAACTGAACACGGCCGACGCGTTTCAGGCCTATCTGGAGTCGTTTCCGGACGGATTGTTTCGCGACGAAGCCGAGGCGCAGCTCTTTGCATTGCGACCCGATCTTGCGCCCGAGCCACAACCCGAGCCGCCGCGCACCTCGCTGGTGATCGTGCCCCCCCACGGGGACTGCACCGTTTGTCCGCGTGTGATCCGTATCCCGGGCGGCGAGACTGTTTTGGGGTCCGAGCAGGGTGGGGCCGAGGGACCGCGGACCGTCCAAACCATTGCGTCCTTCGAGATTGCGGCGACCGAAATCACTGTGGGCGACATGCGGGCCTTTGAAGAGGCGACAGGCACGCGAACGAGGCGATCGTGTTTCGTTTGGACCGAGCAGGGTCGGCTTAGGTCCCGGGACGGGGCCTATTGGGGCGCTCCGGGGTATGATGTGACGGATGATCATCCAGCGGCCTGCATCAGCTGGGACGATGCGATGGCTTATGTGGATTGGCTCAACACCGAAGACGCAAGCGGCGGTTGGCGGCTGCCATCGGAGGCGGAGTTCGAATACGCCGCGAGAGGGTCGCTGGATTTGGAGTACCCTTGGCCGGGAGGGGCATCGGCCATCTGCCAGAGGGTGAACGGGGCGGGAGCGGAGAGCCGGTTCCGGCACCGTAACACAGCCTGTGACGATGGAACCGAAGCGCCGGTTCCAGCGGGAGTGTTTCCGGTCAACCCGTACGGGCTGTCTCACATGATCGGAAACCTCTGGGAGTGGACCGCGGATTGCTGGAACGGATCGCATCGTGGGGCGACGGCGGATGGCGCGGCGAGAACCACGGGCACGTGCAGCAGCCGGGTGTTGCGGGGCGGGTCATGGGACGATCCGCCGGAGAACCTCCGGGTGAGCTACCGCGTAGGCATCCCCAAGACCCGCCGCCAGGCCAATGTCGGCTTCCGCGTGGCGCGGGATCTGGCTCCGGGCGGATAGGTCCGTTCTGGCCCTTTTGTTTCGCGTGCGAAACATTTGGTCCGATCTGGACCTATTAAGGTTTTGTTAAGATTAAGAATTTCAGTTTTGTAGGGTGCGAGATTTCACGATCTTCGTGTGGAATGCTGGACCGTTGACATAAGTCGTGTGTACGCAAAAATGTTGGGACGACACCACATTCCTGCGGCCTTACCGTGTCGAAGCCGTCTCCTTTTTCTGGACTATGAACAGCTCTCTTTCCGATTACGTGACGAGCATGTCCTGCACAACCGTACCGTGGGCACACTCGGGCATCCGGATGCTGCGTGCGTTTGCATCTTCACTCTCGGCCCAGGTGACCAGCAAAATTGCGCAGCCCGTTATCCGGTCGCGCCGGATCACTTGGGCGAGCGTGTCAACGGTGGCAGCAACATGCCGTTCCGTCTCTTTGGACACGTCCACACAGATGTCCACGTGGCTTTCGCCAGGCATTCCGCGATCAATCAATTCTCTGGACAGGCGGTCGGCTTGCCGCACCGACATGTAGAAGGCAGTGGTTGTGCCCGGTGTGGACAGCCGTGTGCAGTCGGGCAGTGGATCGTCTGAACACCCGGTTCCGGTGGCCAAAACAAGTGTGTTGGATAAACCGCGTTCGGTCAGACTTTTGCCGAGCGATGCACCTGCAGCTGAGGCGGCTGTCACACCGGGGACAAGTTCGATGGGAATGCCGGCCGACCGGGCGGCGTCCAGCTCTTCGGATGCGCGGCCAAAAATGCCGGGATCGCCGGATTTGAGGCGCACCACCCGCCGCCCTTTCAGTGCTTCGGCGACGATCACCTGATTTATGCGGTCCTGGGGCCAGCTGTGCGCGCCGACATGTTTTCCGACGAAAATGCGTTCTGCGCCCGGGCGCGTGAGGTCGAGTACCTCCGGATCCACAAGACGGTCATAGAAAACGACATCAGCACGTTGCAATCGGTCAACGGCCCTTAACGTCAAGAGATCACGCGCTCCGGGGCCTGCGCCCACAAGGGAAATATGGCCGAGCGGCGCTTTTTCAAAGCGCTCTGCTTTTGGAAAGATCGGAAAGGCTGTCATTTGGAGGCTCCTGTCATGCCGCCTGCGCTGTGAGACGCTGGGCCCAGAGGTCTTCGGCACGGGTCTGACTGTCCTGCACACCCAATGTGTCCAAGGCCAGAGCTGCAGTGCCAGTGATAATTGCGGTTTCGAAGGCTTCCTGCGGGATCGGGAAAGGCGCGTCGGTGGAGGGTGATTCCACAACGGTTGAAAGGCGTCGGGTCTCGTTGATCAGTGGCGGGACCGTTGTTTCCCAGGGGGTTCCATTCCGGAGACCGAAACCGGTGATGTCCTTTGCGGGGTGGCGCTCGAATTCACCGCCACCGCCTTTGATCACGGTCAGATTTTGCCATCCGAGCAGGGCTGCCGCATCGGCCTGAAGCAGGCGATAGGACGGATGGAATACGCCCTGAACGCTGCTCTGCGCGCGCGCCGGGTTGAGCATCCTGCAGACTGTGTTGATGCAAGACCGCAATCCGAGCACATCCCGCAGCTTCAGCAGACCGAAAAGTGCGGGATGCCATATTTCCAGCGGCAGATAGGCAATGCGATCCCGCGTCAGGAGGAGTGCAGCTGCGTCGGGCGTCTCGGCGATGCCGATCCCCGCATCGGCCAGACCCTTTCGGACAGTTGCATCAGGTCCATTAAAGCCATGCAGCAGCACAGAGTGGCCTGCCTCGGCGACGAGTTTTGCGGAGAGAAGAAACCACGGGTGGCCGCGCGTGCGCCCAGCGGCATAGCTTGGCCAGTCCAGATCGACAGGTGGAAGTTTTGGAGAGGCGTCCTGCGCCGCCTGAGAAAACCCTGCGATCTCGTCTGCCGTTTCGCCCTTCATGCGCAACAACATCAGTAATGCGCCGATGGCTTCGGGCGCGGCATCTCCGGCAAGCATAAGACGCATCGCTTCGGCGGCTTCGTCCTTCGTCAAGGCGCGTGATCGTCCAGGCCCGCGGCCCAGGATGCGGACATACTCAGCGACGCTCATTCCGCCGCCTCGCGTGTCTTCAGGGACTGCAGAAGATCGCCAAGTTCCGGGCGGCAGGAGCCGCAATTCGTCCCTGCGCCAAGGGCATCTCCAATGGCATCGACGCTTAGCAAGCCTTGTGTCTCAATCGCATTCAGAATGGTATTGATCCCGATGCCGAAACACGCACACAGAACAGGTCCGCTATCGGGCAAATCGGCGGGCGCGCGACCCGACAGGGCATCTTTTGTTTTCTGACCGGGCAGGGTCTGAAGGTAGTCTCGCATGACGGCAACCGGCGTGGGAGACACGAAAAGCGCGCCCAGCAGGACACCGTCTTGGTGCAATGCGATGCGGGCGACACCGCGGCTTTCGTCGATCACCGATGAGACTTTCGCGGTTGGGTTGGAGAAAAGTCTTTTGGCTTCTGCTTCCCAATCCGACACCCGAGCGAGCCCGGCCATCTCTGCCCGGTATCCTTGGGCTGTACGGCTCAAGGCCCAATAATCTGAGTTTGGTAGCAGTGCATCCCGTGACACGGCAAAGCCGTACCAAGCGGCGTCGAGGCGTGCGACTGACACAACGCTGGCCTTGCTCTCGGGTTGGCCGGAAACAGGGTCCGTGGCGGCTGCGATGACGGCGTCGATCCGCGCTGACGGGGCCGTTTCGCCGGTCCAATGGATGGGTGCGAAAACCTGACCCGGCTGAACGGAGTCCGTAATGCGCGCGCGCAGGATTGCTGATCCGAGCGGGCTTGTGACGCGGACAAGATCGGCTGCGTCGACATCCAATCTGTTGGCATCGCTTGGGTGAATGTCCAGAAAAGGTTCAGGCAGGTGGGCCGAGAGACGCGGGCTGAGAGCGGTGCGCGTCATGGTGTGCCACTGATCCCGCAACCGGCCGGTATTCAGGCGGAACGGATATCGCGGTTCGGTTCTTGCGGCTGGCGGTTTGAACCTTATCGGAACAAAGCGTGCCTTGCCGTCGCTGTGAAAGAACCGACCGTCGCCAAAGAACCGACCGCCCTGCCTGCTGGCGGTGATTGGCCAGCGTTGCGGTTCCAAGTCGTCGTAGGCCACGTCAGACATTGTCGAGAGCCCTGATACATCGAAATCACGCCCGAATTGCGCGGCAACACCAGAAAGCGCGGCGTATTCGCGGAAAATCTCGGCAGGTGAGGTAAAGTCGAATGCGGCTGCAAATCCCATGCGGCGTCCGACCTCGGCCAGAATGTCCCAATCCGGGCGCGCCTGGCCCGGCGCGTCGATGGCCTTGCGCTGGCGGCTGATGGTGCGGTCCGAATTCGTGACTGTGCCATCCTTTTCGGCCCAGGCCGTTGCGGGCAGCAGGACGTCGGCAAGCCGCGCTGTATCGGTGGCACCTGTGATGTCACTGACGACTGTGAACGGGCAGGCGGAAATGGCTTTGCGTACGGCATCCGCATCCGGCATCGAAACGGCAGGGTTGGTATGGATGATCCAGAGCGCCTTGATCCGTCCGTCTCCAACCGCCTCGAACATGTCGACAGCTTTGAGACCCGGCGCATCGGGCAGGGCAGGTGCCTCCCAGAATTGGCGCACGGCCGCCCGGTGATCTGGGTTTTCAAGATCGAGGTGACAGGCCAGCATGTTCGCAAGGCCGCCGACCTCGCGTCCTCCCATCGCGTTTGGCTGACCTGTCACCGAAAACGGGCCGCAGCCGGGTGCTCCGATCCGACCCGTTGCTAGGTGGCAGTTGAGAATGGCATTGACCTTGTCGGACCCTGAGGTCGATTGGTTCACACCCTGACTGTAGATCGTCACGACTTTCTCGGTGCCGATCCAGAGCCGGCAGAATTCTTCGATCAGGTCTTCGCTGATCCCGGTCACGGAGACGGTATCGTTTCGCGCGGCGTCCAGAGCCGTGTCAAACCCGTTGGTGTGCGCGACAAATTCTGGATCGACCGCACCGCTTTCGTGGAGTGCGGCCAGCAGGTGATTGAACAGAGCGACATCGCTTCCCGGTTGCAGCGCGAGATGCAGGTCTGCATCGTTGCAGCTTGCTGTGCGGCGCGGGTCGATGACGACAATTTTTGTACCGCGACGCTTGCGTGCGGCCAGCACACGTTGATGCAAGACCGGATGGCACCAGGCCAGGTTTGATCCAACCAGAACCACCAAATCAGCTTCATCCAGGTCTTCGTAGGTTCCGGGTACGGTGTCCGTCCCGAACGCGCGTTTGTGTCCTGCGACGGACGATGCCATGCACAGTCGCGAGTTGGTGTCGATATTGGCCGAGCCGATAAACCCTTTCATCAGCTTGTTGGCGACGTAGTAGTCCTCGGTCAGAAGCTGCCCGGAGACATAGAAGGCCACACTGTCGGGACCATGTTTGGCAATCGACTCTGAAAACCGGTCTGCGACCAGTTGGAGCGCGTCGTCCCACGGCGTTGCCTTGCCGTTTACCTGGGGGGCCAGAAGCCGGTGTCCGAGACCGACGGTGTCACCCAAAGCGGAGCCTTTCGAGCACAGCCGCCCTTGGTTTGCCGGGTGCTCCGGATCGCCCCGAACCGCAAGCCCGCCTTCGCCGTCCGGGCGCAGCAGTACCCCGCATCCAACTCCGCAATAGGGGCAGGTCGAGCGGATTTCTGGCAGTCCGGACCCGTCCATCAGGCGGCGCTCCTTTGGCCGACGGCGGTGCCATCGATCAGGATGCGGTGCCCATCAAGACGCACCGGATAGGTGTCGATGCGCCCGTCATCGGCACCCTGCGCTTCGCCTGTGTTGAGGTCGAACACCCAGTTGTGCAGGGGACAGGTGACGTTCTGGCCGTGCACGATGCCCTCGACCAACGGTCCTTGCTTGTGTGGGCATGTGTTGGATGCGGCGAACACTTCTGCTTCGGCCGTGCGAAAGACAGCGACGCACCCGACCGGTGTTTTGAGAAGGCGTGCTCCGCGAACGGGTATGTCGTCAATATGGCCTATGTCGATCCAGCTCATGGCAATGTCCTTCATTCTGCCGCCAGGGGGGTGAGGTCGGCCAAAGGCGCATAGTTTTGCGCGTTCTCTTTGGCGTGCTGGGCCCAGGGGTCTTTGCGGTAGATGCTTTGGGAAAGTTCAAAGCGCGCGACCAGCGCCTTGCGGGTCTCCAGATCATCGACGACCGTCTTTTTGACCCAGTCTAGTCCAACCTTGCCGACCCATTTATAGATACGATCCAGATACTTGGCGTTCTCGCGATAGGCCTGAGTCACCGCCACGATAACCTCGACGCATTCCTCTTCCGTTGGCACCTGGCAAAGAAGCTCGGTTTCCTTGACATCCATGCCCGCAGCGCCTGCGATCCCGATCTGGTAGCCACTGTCGACGCAGATGACGCCGATGTCCTTGCAGGTGGCTTCGGCGCAGTTGCGCGGGCAACCCGAGACCCCGAGCTTTACCTTATGCGGGGTCCACGACCCCCACAGGATCTTTTCGAGCTTGATGCCCAACCCTGTGCTGTCCTGGGTTCCAAACCGGCAGTGATCTGTGCCCACGCATGTTTTGACAGTGCGCAGGCCCTTGGAATAGGCGTGCCCCGAAACCAGCCCGGCCTTGTTCAGGTCGGCCCAGATATGCGGCAGGTCTTCGCTTTTGACGCCAAGCAGGTCGATCCGCTGACCACCTGTGACCTTGACCGTCGGCACGTTGTACTTGTCCGCCGCGTCGGCGATGGCGCGCAGTTCCGTCGGGTTGGTGATCCCGCCCCACATCCGGGGAACGACGCTGAACGTGCCGTCTTTCTGGATGTTGGCGTGCTTGCGTTCGTTCACGAACCGGCTTTGTGGATCGTCCTGGTATTCAAGCGGCCAATCTGCCAGCAGGTAGAAGTTCACTGCCGGGCGACACACGTGACAGCCGTTGGGTGTGGTCCAGCCAAGTTCCTGCCAGACCGCAGCTTGCGATTTGAGTTCCTGAGACTTGATCAGCCGCCGCACGTCTTCATGGCTGAGATCGGTACAGCCACAAATCGTTTGCGCCGCAG